>DJMN01000024.1 GCA_002435385.1 Patescibacteria group bacterium UBA6489 | reverse complement strand
TTAAAAACTATTCAAGTTACAAATTCACAACAAGAAGAAAGAAAAAGCCTTTACAATGTTGAAAAAATTAGCTTCGGTCTGTGAGATTACACAGCCATTACTGATGAACCAAATCCTGAAATAATCACAGTATGTAATGAATTATGAACCAATGTTTATAGTACCAACGAAGACATGTCAGTCTTTCAAACTAAGTATCAAGCAGGATTTTGAAGGTCAATTCATGCTCCGAACATATATTACAATTATGTAAACACATCAGATAACACAGTTTTCCATTCTTTAAAATACTCTGAATACATTCAAGATAATGAGACACTATATATCTATCGTGATGCAAGCCAAATAAATAGTGAGTACTGTGATTCTGAAATGGCTGAATATTCAAATCTTCGTGAATGTGAACAGCACTACGATGATGTATCAAGTCTTTCAAATAACCAATGTTTAGATGTAACAAAAGCAACATCTTTAAGACTAGTAGAATGAAACAAATGAAGCTTCCTCCCAAATGACGATATCAGCAAAGCCGAGGCAGTGAAATTATTATTATGAGCTTCAAACACTGCCGTAATGCCATTCATCCCATGAGAGATAAATGACCTCACAGGACAAGAGTGGTATGCGGATTATATATATTCAGCTTATAAACTATGAATAATCAACCTAGATAATAACAACAACTCAAATGCACTAGAACCCCTAACATACAGTGAAAGCATTCAAGCAATCCTTGAAATATTTAACTTTAACCCAAACTCATGTGATTATAGTGTTATTCGTCAATGAAATCAATACATCTCAGCATGACTATACTTCTGAATAATAAAAGAAAGTGAGATCCCAAGCTCACCAGATACAGAAAATGTAACAAGAATGAGTATGGTAAGTAGCATGCTAAACGCATATTATCAACAAAACTCAATAGCCAATTCATGAAATTCATGCCCTAATTCAGTTGATGATAGACTAACAAGAAATATCCAAGAAATTTGTAGCACAGAAAAACAAGCCATTCTTTCAAGTAGCAATACACTAAATGAAGATTGAATAAGCTTAGACAACAGTACAAAAATAGAAGTCCTAGAAACAAGCTGAAAAATAGCAAAAATACATGTAGAATGATTATGAGCAGTAGAATGAACTTGATACCTACCAACTACAGAAATAGCAAAAATATGTACAATCTCAACACCTACAGACGAGTTAAAAGAACCAAAAAATAATGAAGTAGTTGTAGCATCTCTAGTATGAATATATGCACACACTCAACCAAGTGCAATAAGCTGATACTTTGACTACAACAAAGACTGACAAGCAAACAACCAAGACATAATACCATACAACACAGTATTAACAGTTTTAGAAACAAAATGAAACTGGTTTAAAGTAGAATTCCAAGACCAAAGAACCGCATGGATCTTCAATTGATTTGTAGCAATTTGACCAGATGTAGAAATATTTACACCAGAAACAAAAGTAACTTGAACTATATCTTGGGATTACTGAGTAACAGTAGATCTAAGAGCAAATACAAACACAGACACAAAAGAAAATATAATTTGGGAGACATATGAGGATACAAAAGTACAAGTACTAGAAAAAGACAAAGAAAGAAATCTATACTATGTAAAAATAGAAAGTACAGAAAAAAATCTAACACAAGAAATATTTGATACACACTATGCAAGACTTTATCCAAACGTCACATTAGAAGAAGTACAAGCTATGGAAAGTGGAATAGCAGGTTGGGTACATGAAGATTTAGTAAAATTGGATTGAATAGATTATTCAGAAAAACAAACACTAAACTATCCATTTGACTATGAAGCATTATCAGCAAGTTGAAGAACTATAGACCAACTAGTAACACAAATATTCTTTGAAGAATTCAATTGAGATGTTCACGATGCAATGGATTTCAATTTAGAAGCAGGAGAAGAAGTAAAAGCAGTAGCAAATGGAACAATACAACATGCAGGAACATGAACAGTTACAGTATTACATAATGATTGAAAAAAGAGTATTTATCATCATATAGTTACAAGTGAAAATATTTTGAATTGAATAGTGAAGACTGTGACACCAGAAACAATACTTTGAGTAGTGGCAGGAGATACAAGTGAATTTAAAGCACATTTACACTTTGAGTTGAAAGGGGAAAATGGAGAGAGTTTGAATCCAGCTAAGTATTTTAAAGTGTATAATACTGAGGATAGTCACAAATGTATGAAAGAGTTGATTGTAGAGCAAGCTATTTATAATGGAGAAGAAGTAGCTGATAAATGTGATATCTGAATCTGAGCAGATACAAGAGATTTATATTGATGTGCATGATTTGTTGATACAAAAAAGGAATATACTTTTTGTAGTGCGATACAATATGCAACAAAAAAAGAATGGATTCAATGAAAAGAAGTTATAGCATGACAGGAGTTAGACACTTGTAATAATTATAAATTATTTACTAAAGAAGAATTAATTCCGACCGAAACAGATATAACATATGCCGTAATTGAATGTTATAACATATATTGATTTTGAAGTTTAAATTGTACAGAAGAAAATACAGAACAGAGAGCTAAAGAAATTAGATTAGTATCTCTTATAAGAAAAGAATGAACAAAATATTTTTGTCCTGATGACAATATAAACAGATTAGAGGCATTAAAAATAGCATTAAAATCATCTTGATTTGATCCTAAAAATGCACCTAGTTGTGTTATTCCATTTACAGATGTAAATAATTATATAAAAGAAAATCCATCAGCGAAATGGTGGAAACCATATTTATGTGAAGCATTAAAAAGATGAATAATAACAGATAAAAATAAAGACTATAGACCATTAGACCCAGTAACACATGTAGAGTTCTATAAAATGGCAATGAGATCTCAAGGTATAGATGATTGTTGGTTATTTCCTAGAAACGACATAGAAGATAAAAACTGGGTGGAAATATATAAAAGAATATCAAAAGAATTTAACTTACCAATATACGAAAATCTATTCTTAGAAAACATAGAAAGAGATTTTGCAGTATATGTATTGAAATCAGTATATGATAAAGCCATTGATTCTAGCTCATGATTCAAAGAATGAAAGTGTGAAATGGTAAAACAAGAGTGTTGAAATTTTACATTAACACCTGAAAAATCTTGAGATAGTCGGTATTATACTTTAGAAAATAAAAATACTTGAGAAACATACTCTGATAAGAAATTTGGTATAAGTAAAGAAAGTGTAAATATCTTAGAATTTGAATCAGGACTAGAGTTTACTTGAGAATGAAGTTCAGATTGTTACTTGAGTAAAATGGAATTTTGTAACTGATTAAATGATAGTGAGTATAAAGTAGAATACGGATTTCCTTGTCAACCAGAAAAAACGGTACATTTTTGAGAAGTAGATCATAATTATATGGTATATACAAAATGATTAAAATTAAGAAGTACAAACAGAGATTTTAATTATTTTGTTTGATTAAATAAAATAACAGAAGAAATAAAAAAAGTTTCAGGAACAAATAAATCAGTATTATTTAGTCCAATACTTTGAACCTACATACAATTTAATTGAAATAGTACATATTATTATGAACCAAATGCTGTAGATGAAACAAATAAAATATATAAAACATATGTAAGAAAAGCAGATTGAAATATATTAGGAAAGCTAAATGAAGACTCACATACACTAGATGAACAAAATGACTTATATAACTATTGTAAAGATTTAAATGACCCAAACTGTAGTGAGGATAGAATAGTAAAAATATTATGATATCCAACAAGTAACAGAAAAGAAGCAATAAAAAACTTCAAAATAGTAAATACCAAAGCAAACAAGTGAGAATATCAAAACTTTGCAAACTGACAAATCTATGAAATAATTTACTTATGAAAAAATGAAACCTATTTTTTACCAAACCCAATAGCAAAAACATATAATGAGTTAGTAAATTATTATAATAAAATAGTAGAAGAAAGTAAAAGATCACAATGAAATCCTCATTGATTTCCTGAGTGAGACCCAGAATATAATAAAGAGGATAATACATTAGTACAAAAATTTGAAAATTGATATATATTAGTATCATTAGAAAAAAATGCAGAGTGAAAAATGGAATACATCACAGCCCATGGTTGGGATTATTGAGATGGTTCAAATGATCAACAATATAACGATTTCCGGGAATGAGCACAAGATCAACTTTCAATAGAGTGACTAAATATGACAACCTGATTACTAATAGCATGAGCCTGAGCAGCAACAGTAAAAGGAGCAAGTTGGTTAAGTAGAAGAGCCTTAGTAGCAAAATTTTTAAGTAAATTTAAATGATTTATATTAAAAAAATGATGATCAATGGCTTTAAGACAAATAGGAGCTTGAGCTATAAGGGTTTTTGGATATTGATTAATGGTGGCATGATTATGATATTGAGTACATGAAGTAAGAGAGTTAGATGAAGCATGTAATTCAGAAACAGATACAGACTGATATTCACCACGGTATTATTGTTGAAGAAAGGCTATAGCACTTCCTTTACTTACAGCTTGAATAATTTGATGAGGAAGTACTGTTTATAAAAAAAGTGTTTTTAGTAATCTATCAAGTGCAGCAAGAAGTTGAAAACAAAAAGCACAAAAGTATTTGGAAATATTATGAGAAAAAATATTTTGAAAATATAACCAAGAATTAAAGGCTTTAAGTTTAGAATTAAGGACTAAATTTTTAAGTAACTTAGATGAAGTAGATGAAATAACAGGGAAATGAGTAACTAAAAGATTTACAAGTAGATGAATATTTGATTTTGCAGATAAGATAAAAGAAATAAAAAAACTTTGAGTTTGGGGAAAAGAGGTTAAATTATTAGATGAAGCTTCGGAGGATTATAAAAATTTAATAAAAGCAAGAGAAGCTGTAGGTTCTAATGCAAAGGGAGATGCTTGAGAAACTTTTTGGAGAAAGTTTACTGATACAGATAAACTTCCTTTTAGAAATATTGATAATCCTCCCAATCCAATTACAAGAAATGTTGATGCATTTAATCCTAATACTAAGACTATTTATGAAATAAAGAATTATGCCACAAATAATGTTTCTGCAAGTTCAAGAATCAGAGAAGAAATAGCTAATGATATCTGGTTATTAAATAATAATGATAAAGTAGAAAAATCTGTATGGGTATTTTTAGATAAGTGACCAACAAGTTGATTGAAAGAGTTACTTGAAAAAAGTGGAATTGAATATATATTATTTACTAATTAATATTAGAAATATGTCAAAGGTAAAAGCTTATAATTTTGAGAAGTATTCTATTCTAGATATAGAAGAGTATTTAAAATGAAAATGATATGAGATTGAAACTATTCCTGAAGAAGAAAATAGGGCGAGGAAGTTGCATATAATAGATACAGATATATATTTTGATTATCCTCAAATACTTTCTGGCACTCCAATGGATTCTTGTATTAGATTTGAGAGTTATCCTATAACAGAAAATTTTGAAAAGAGTAAAAAGTTATTTGAAGTTTTAAAAAGAAAATTTTGAGTTAAAGATTCTGAGGTTTTGGTAAAAATAAAGGATAAGGATAAAATATTTATAAGAAATTGGGACAAAATTAGAAAAGAAAGAAAAGAACAGGAAGAATGATGAGATAAGAAGTGGTATAAGTTTTGGTAATTATTTAGGACTAATATTATTTAAAATTCATTATGAAAAAATATACTAAATTACTCTTAAAGTATGGATTAATATTTCATATTTATCTTCATATAGAAGCCTTTATATTCTCTCTTCTAGCATGACTTATTTTAACTCCTGTAGCTTTTCTGTTACCAATAGAAGATACTACAACAATAGGTTGAATTATTGGGACATCTATATTTTTGATTGTTTGAATAGGAATATTTTACTATGTATTTTATAAACTATCTAAAAAAACTTTTAAATTAAATTTAAAAAAAGAACTGTTTTCAGAAAAAACAATAAAAGAAGATATATTATATTCAACCTTATTTTTCTCTATATTTCCAATATTAACAAATTCATTAATAGCATATTTTTTATGGATTAATGTATGGGTTGTTATTAATCCTATAATATATATTATATCATTCTATGTTATTAATTTTGTGGTAATGAAAAAGTTTCTTAAATGGAAAAATGAGAAAAAATAAATCTTTAAATTTCTAAAACCTTATATAATTCTTCATCTATATCTAAAATATCTTTAGAATTCAATAAAAGATGTCTGTATAACCTATTCTTACAGTTCAACCATTCGTCACTAGGCACCTCCATATTGAAAATTTAAACATTTAATGAATTTCAAATAAGGGCTTTCCGCATAAGATAGCTCTTTTTTGTTGTCTATAAAAAGTTCAATAATTAGTTTTCTAAGGTAAATGGTTATTGAGCCTTTATCTAGTATCTTATAGCTTTCATAAAGGGAAGAATAGAGTTCAATAATTTTATTAATCTTCTTTTCATCTTTTTTATATAATATCTTATTTTTTTCATCTTTTAGTTTTCAAATATTAAAAACTATTTCATTATATCTTTCTTTGTAAATATTTTTATCAATTTCTCAATCAAGTCTTAAATCAAGTAAATTTTTCTTTTTCTCCTCTAATTTTTTTATTTTATTATCAAAAAATATTATTTTATCTTTTTCATCACTTTTATTATCTTCTAAAAGCTTTAAAACAACTTTTTTATTAAATCCTAACAATTCTTTAGGTATTTTGTATTTTTCTAGTATCTCTCATATTTTCTCAAAAAGTTTATTTTCATTTATATTTATCCTTATTTTACTATAATTTTGGCTTCAATAATATTTATGTCATTTCTTTGTAAAAGCTGTTAAGGCAATTCAACTCTTATCTTTTATAAATCATTTTAGAGGATAGGGGATATCTTTGTTTTTATGTTCGTACATTCATTGATAAATACTATTTGCTTCATCATATAGCTTTTGAGATATGAAAGTTTTGTAATTAGCCTTATAGTAACTCCCATTAAACTTAACAAATCAAAGGTAAAATTTGTTTTTTATAATATCCTCTAAGGTTGTTTTAGCGAAAGGTTTTCAATTATTCTTTGAAATTCATTTCTTGTATAATCTTTCTGAAATAGTTCAGTATGAAAGTTTTTGTTTTCTTAGTTCAAATATTTCTTTTACCCATTTAGATTTTATAGGGTCTATTTCTACAGTTTTTTCAAGTCTATTGTTTATATATCAGATAGGGGCTTTCTGACAAACTCATCAATTTTCTACTTTCTTTCTCATTCCTCTTTTTATATCCTTTTGTAAATCAAGAATATATTGTGTAGACATTCAAAAGTGCATTCACATTATAAGAAACATTGTCCCCAGTTCTAAAAACTTCTCATTCTGTAAATATTGCTTGTATAACTCAGTTTTGAAGACTCCATTTTATAGTTCATTCATCAACTGGATTCCTTGCAAGTCTATTTAGCTTCCAAGTTATTATACAATTTGCCTTTCTTTTACTGAAAAGTTTCATCATTTCATTAAATATAGGTCTTCAAGGTTCTTTAGCTGATTTTGTTTCTTTAAAAATTTCAACTATTTCAAGACCTTCTCTTTCTGCTATTCTTTTAGCTTCTACTATCTGAGAGCTAATTGAAAGTTGTTGCCTATCGATTCTGTCTGTTGATTTTCTATAGTAAATTATTGCTTTCATAAAATTTGTCTATTATTTCTTTAGTATTAAAAGTTTTTGTTATTTCTCCATTTTTTCAAGGTATAAAATAGCTTATATTTACTTGGTTTCTTCTTGGTCTAAAATTTTTATTATCATGAAAAGCATAGTTAGATACTTCTTCAATTTGTTGATAATTTAACTGTTTTCTAATAAAAATTTCGTCAATAGTTCATTGTGGAACTTTAGAATCAATAAAATCTCTTAAATTAAAATATAATTTATCTATGTCATATAATAATGAAATATTAATGGATGTTCATCCTCGTTTAACATATCTTCTTTCAAAGTATTCATTCACTTTTATTAACTGATTTTTATAATTTCCAATTTTAAATGATTGATAGGTTGCTTCAAAGTTATCTATTAATTTATCAATACAATGGTGTGTTTTTCATTTTGTTAATTTTCTAGCCTCTTTATCAAAGATTTTATGGATATCATTTAGATTTTTATCTTCTATATCTATTTCTCAACTACTTATTCTCTTTTGTATTACTAAAATTTTTATTATCTGTTCTAAAGATAGCCATAATAAAATACAAGCACTACTAATTCACATTTTGTACCATAGACATCTTCAATTTATATATAAATCATCTGACTTTTGTAACCAAGAGTTTATAACTAATTTGTATGACATAAATAAAGTATTGAATAATATATTTTAATTTATTACTTGGTCTATATAAATAAGTAAATAAATCTATTGTTTTTATACTTTTATGTTAAAAAGTATGAATTACTAAAAACTTATGTTTCAAATATTCTAATATATTTTCAACAATATCTTTTGTATTTAAATCTATAAAATCTTTGGGAAATAAATCCTCACTTAGAAATGAATCTAATAATTCCTTTATTTCTTTTGAATATCTCTTTGTATAGTTATTATCAATCTTATTATAATTATCAATAGAATATTTTATGAATACTCATATCCACCATTGGTAAATAAATCATCATCATAGTGAAAAATTAATATGTTTCATATCAAGTTATTTAATCTATATATCATTAGTTTAGTATTTATATATTTTTATTCAAGATAAATTTTTATTATTTCTAACCAATAATAAAAATTATAAATATTTACAACTCAACCTCATCCAAAATTTTCCTCAAAGTTCAATAATCTAAATTTTTTGCAACCTCCAAAAAAATTAAAAGAGAACTTTCGAAAAAAAGCTCTCTTTTGTATTATAAAAGTTTTTAACATCTTCAATACTTCTCTTTCAATTCTCTTTCTGTTAGATTGACAGCATCTTTCATATCAAATCATAAAATGGATAATCCTTTTTTAACATCTTCATTATTTTTTCATTCAATCTCTAAAACATAAGGAATTCATTCATATTTATCAATATCAAAAGTGATATTATTAAGCTTATAACTTGTTCTATTTTTGAATGAATATCAATATTCTTTGAAACCAACTTCTAACAAAATTTTTCTAATTATTTCAATTTCTCCGATATCTGTTTCTAACTCAATATTAGACATTCAAAAATCATTAGTAATTAACTTTTTAAAATTAATATTGTTTCATTTATTAGTTTTTCTTAGTCTAATTTTTTTTCATTCTCCATTTCTAAAGAAAAAAGCTTCAATATCACTTGAATAATCAAGTTCAGCTCAATTTATTTCAAGTTTTGAAATTATCTCATCTTTATTAATTTCCAATATTTTAACTTCAATTTCAATCATAAAAAAGTAGTTATAAGTAAAATTTAAGACATCCATGTAAGTAATTTCCAAGAGTATGTTTCTTCAAAATTACCCATAGAATATTCAATATTACTTATTCAGCAAGGTTTAATTTTCATTTTCTCTGTTAAATCAAAATATTGTCATGGAATTACATTTGGTAGTAATATATTTATAACTATTGATCTAATTATACTAGCATGTGAAAAAACTAGAATTCTAGAGCCATTAGGATGAGATGAAAACAAATTTAAAATTTTATTTGTTCGTATTTGTATATCTGAAAATGATTCTCAATCTTCATAACTCCAATCAGGGTTATTTCTGTATTTTTTAAGAATATCCCATGGTACTTCTCCATGTCTTAATCCAATAAAACTAGAAGCTTCTTTTCTTTCTTTTAAAATATTTAAAACATTGTTTTTAATAGAGTTTGTAATTCCAATTATTGGAGACAATCCTTATGACTTCTAACAAAAATTAGACAAAAACAAATAATAAATATACTATTTGACGAAAGAACAAATCTTTCGTCTTTTAAATTTATTTTTCTAAAAACATTGTCTTATGAAAAGATTTTTAAGTGCACTATTAATCTTATTTCTAACCATATCTCAACTACAAGTCTGAATTTTGCAGGCATATGCAGACTACACAGCAGAACTAACTGCTACAAAACAGGAAACCACACAAACACTAGAACAAGTATGAACTCTAGTAGATACTATAGTCTCTAAACTAGAAGAAAAAACTAGCAATAAAACAAGACTCTCTCAAAAACAACAAGAAATACAAAAATACCTAGAAAAAACAAAAGAAGAAATTCAAAATGAAAATAGTAGTGAAGATATAAAAGAGAAACTAAGCAAAACAAAGAAAGTAGTAGTTTTAAAGATAATATCAGGCTTAACAAATTACAAAAAACTAGAAGACAACCTATCAACAATAAAAACAAACAAAAAAGAACAAGCTTTAAAAACACTAAAAAACTCACTAAAACAAAAAGAGTGAAACTATACTCTTATCATAAGAACAAAGAACAACAAATCTCAATTACAAAAACAACTATCAAAATATGACCCAAACTTGATAGTTAATTTCATGTACACACAAAATCAAAAAAACTATTTTGAAATAACAATATCTAAAGAAAGCCTATTCTCACAAGAATTTCTAGAAAACATAGAAAACTGAATTTTACCACAAAATTTTCTATGAATAAAGATTATTGAGCCACAACTACTACAAATCTCAAGCCTAGAATGAGAAGCCCTAGAAAAAACACGGTGAATACAAAACTATAAAACATACGAAAAATTTGAAGAAATCAAAAATTTAGAAGCCACAAATAAACTAAAAATTTGAATTCTAGACACTTGAATAGACTCTACACATTCAGATTTACAAACAAACATAAACCAAACACTATGATACAATTTCATAGATGAAAACACTCAAACACAAGATAACCAATGACACTGAACACACATCGCTTGAATAATCTGAGCAAACCTAAATAACGACTGAATAGTTTGAATAAACCCATATGTACAACTAGTACCATTAAAAATTTGTGATGAAAACGGATTCTGTCCAAATTATGCAGTTCTAAAATCTTTAGAATATGCAAAAGAAAATCAAATAAATATATTAAACATAAGTCTATCAGGAAACTCAAATCCGTTAGACAACTCAATATGTGATTGAATAGCATCACTAACACAAAGTGGATGAATTATTATAACCTCAGCTTGAAACTCAAATATGGATGCTAGTAGTACTGTTCCTTGATGATGTATTGATAGTATAACAGTATGAGCAACAGACCAAACATGAAACAAAGCAATATTCTCAAATTACGGTTCAAAAGTAGATGTTCAAGCACCTTGAGTAGGAATTTACTCAACATATCCAGTAGAAAAATGAAGTTACAAAGAACTAAGCTGAACAAGTATGGCTGTAGCTCATATATCTTGAATAGTCTCAATACTAAAGAGCTATAAACCAGAATTAACAACAGAGCAAATAAAAAAAGCATTAAGACAAAATTTAGATTTAGATAATCTAATATCATATATAAATTCAGACGAAATAAATGAAACAATAGAAATAGTAGAAAATGAAATTTGAAATGATGATGTTGAAATAGACTCAACTTTAACTTTTATAGAAGATCAAGCAGAGCTGGACAATCAAACCAACTCAATAACACAACCATGACTTTGAAGCAAAGACGAAAGTAAATCAAAAAGACTATTCTGTGAAACAACAGTATG
>DJMN01000018.1 GCA_002435385.1 Patescibacteria group bacterium UBA6489 | reverse complement strand
AATTTTTGTCGTGTACTTAGATAATCTTTTACAATATTAAAAGTTAAATAAATATCTAATCCCTAAATAAATTTTGAAATATAAAAAAAACAGTATAATTAGAAATTAGGTAAGCACTAATTTACAAAATAATAAGGGAAAATAATGTGAAATCATAAAAAAATAAACATAACAACAATCTGATGATGAAACGGAAGTTATGGAATGCTTTCTGCTCTCAGAGATAATGATGATTATGATTTATCCGCTATAATTTCAATGAGTGATAGTTGAGGTTCAACATGAGTTTTAAGAGACGAATTTGATATTCTTCCTCCATGAGATGTAAGGAGATGAGTTATGGCATTATCTAGAGAACACGAAATAGTAAAAGAATTATTTAATTATAGATATGATAAAGAATGTTCTGTATGATGACACTCTCTTTGAAATTTACTTATAACAGCTATGGCGGACATCACATGAAGTTTTGATAAATGACTTAAACAAATTTGTAAAATGTTTAGAGTTAAATGAAGAGTTATACCAGTAACACTTGAAAAATCAGATTTAGAAGTAGAGTTAGAAGACTGAACAAAAGTATTTTCAGAAACAAATATAGATTTAAATTTAAGTGAAAATTCAGCTAGAATAAAAAAGGCATACCTAATACCAGAAGTAAACACAAATCCAAAAGCTATAAGACAAATAGAAAGATCAGATCTAATAATTCTAACTTTCTGAGACTTGTACACATCTGTTGTTCCAAATTTACTGACAAAATGACTAAAAGAAGCTATTGCAAAAAACAAAAAAGCAAAAGTCGTATATTTTTGTAATCTCATGACAAAAAAGTGAGAAACAACAAATTTTGAAGTTATTGATTTTATAGATGTTATAGAGAAATATCTATGAAAAAATGTTCTTGATTATGTAGTTGTAAACGATGGATTTATAAGTGATGAAATGGCAGAAAAATATAAAAAATTAGAAAAGAAAAAACCAGTAAAAATTAAGGATGACAAGATATTCAAAAAGAAAACATATAAAATATTAAAAAGAGATTTACTTCATGAAAATACATTTATAAGACACAGTTTTACAAAAGTTGCTTGAGTCGTGGACGAGATAGTAAGCTATTTAGAAGATAAATAATAGATATTCCTTGTAATATCTATCTTTTTTTATATAATTTTCCTATAATTAAATTTTAAAAAATTAACCAATGTCTAATAGATATAGTAGAAAAAATAATGTTTCCAAAACATTTAAAGATTATTTAGTACCTATAGTTTGAGTTGTAATTGTAATTATTCTGGTAATTAGCTTTATGTCATGAGGAGATGAGCAAAATATAGATGATTTGGAAAATAGAGTATGAATGGATGTTAGTTTAGATGAAATGCAATCAGAAGCTAATATCGTATACTTATGATGAAAAGAAAAGAAAGTAGAATGATGAAAAGCAAAAATATATAAATGAGATAAAGTAATAGTAAATAAGTGAGAAGTGAAATTAGATTTACCCTGAATGGCACAGATGACTCTAAATGAATTATGAGAATTAAAATTTAATGAAGATGGAACTTTTTCTCTTTTTGCTTCTGATCTATGGGTTAATGCTAGTACAGACTTTACTTTGAATCTTACTTATGCTATAGTTGATATTAAAAAAGATACTGTATTATCTGTTACACAAAATGAAAACCTTAGTAGTATCTATGTTCTTAAATGAATAGCAGAAGTAGAAAATAGAGCTTGAAAATCAACAGTACTTTGAAAGTGACAAAAGATAGTTATATTAAATAAAGATGCAAACGATGATACTGTAGATTTATGATTAGAAAAAGAAGAAATAGATGAATTTTTTAAACAAGGAGACTGGTTTGTAAAAAATAATTGAATACTATTCTTAACCGAAGATGAAACAGAATCTTGAAGTTGAATTACTGATAATTCAGGAAGTATTGTTGATTGAAATTATATATCTTTTGATTCTTTGCATGATGAATCATATATAACATCATCAATTATAAATGTAAGATGAAGTATCTATTGAGAAGAAGTAACATCTATATCAGTTAATTGAATAAATGCTACAATAAATTCAGAAGCTAATACATTTGAAATAAAAGAATTCTCTGTAGAAAGCAAAGTTAACGATTTAGTTTATAAAGTTTATAATGGTAGCAAAGAAGTTTTACAGAAAGGTGTTATAACCCTATATAATGCTTGATGAACAGACAATTCATCAGAATCTGGGTTTCAGGTAGAAAGTTTTCCAATAGATTCATCAGAATTTCAATTTGTATCACCTAGTGATAATCCTTATACAACGGAAGAAAATATAGTTACAATAAGATGAAAAGTTCCATCAGGAAAAGTTTCTAAGATAACAGTGAATGGTTTTACACTAAAACAATTTACTGCAAACTGAACAGACTGGAGATATCATGCTAATGTAGAGTTCTGAAATCTAAAAGAATGAATGAATGTTTATGAAGTTAAATATTTTGACTCTTCATGAAAAATGATTCATTCAAATACCTTCTTCATAAAAAAAGTAGAAGAAGAAAGTAGTTCAACTTATACCGATGAAGCGACAGTAACAGGTTAACAAAAAAAATAATTTGAGATAATCTCAAATTATTTTTTTACTCTAACACATATTACATCAACTCCCACACATACTAGTATCACAACCAATATTTCATTCTCATCAAATAATACTTATAAACATAGATTTTATCTCATGATCATCTGGAATAATTCATTCAAAAATCATATCAACAAAGTCAATAGATTCCTCCTCAACAATTAAGGCGAAATCTTTTTTAATATTTAACTCTTCTACTAATTTTTTATCTGTAGATTTTTCTAATTCTATAAAATCAGTAATTCAAAGTTCCTCTAAGGCTAAAACCACTTTATTATATAATTTTTCAGACTCTTTGTTTTTTCAAAAAATTTTTACTTTCATAAATAAAATTATTAGTAAATAATAAAAGCATTTATTAAGATTCTACTTAATAAATGCCTTTCTCAAAATTCTAAAGATTTTTTATTTTTCTTCAGCTTTTTCTGATTCAGTTTCTGCTGATTCTTCTTCCTCATCAGCTTTACTAGCTCTAGACTCAGAAGCAACAACAACAACATCATTAAGACTATTAATAATATCATACTTTGAAGTATCTATTCATAACTCAGAAACTTTTATAGAATCACCAACAACCTTTAATAAAGATAAATCTACATCAAAATGTTCTACAAGGTTGGCAGGTAGACAATGTACCTCTATTTCTTTAGTTAGTTCTTCAAGAATAGCTCAGTCTTTCTTAGCAGCAGATTCTCAAATAAAGTTTAGAGCGATATGAGCAGACATCTTTTTTCATTTACTTACAGCATAGAAATCAATATGTTGGAATTCTCAAGTTATAGGTTCTCTTTGTACAGAATGAAAAACAACATCTAAATTCTTTTTTCATACTTTAAGTTCAATAATAGTACTTTCTCAAGCTTTACGATAAGCTCTAAGAACATCAGAATTATCTACTTTTATAGAGATAGACTCTTGATCTGGTCAGTAAACTACTCAAGGAACAGCCTTAGCTTCTCTTAATTCTTTTATTTTTTCCTCTTTCATTCTAACATCAGCATTTAGTTTTACTTTTTCCATGGTGATATAGTTTTACAAATAAAATATTTTTTAAGATAACTTAAAAAACAAGCGAACGAATTGTATATAAAAAAACGATTTTGGCAAAAGTTTTTGTTAATTTTATAGAATTTCTAGAAGATATAAAAAAATATTATACTTTATCATTAATTATTTTACATATATATTTTGATAAATAGAATATAATTATTTCTTATATTAAGACAAAAAAGCTTTTTTGAAAAAAACAATATTTCTTGAAAAAAAACAAAAAATGTATAACATTCCTTATATTAAAATTTAAAATTTAAAAATTAAACATATGACTAAAAAAATATTACTAGTAATATTTTCTATATTACTTTTATTTCCAGCATTAGTAAATGCGGATAATTACATTTTCTATTATGGACAATGATGTTCTCATTGTGCAAAAGTAGAAAAATATATGAATGATAATGGTGTAGAAATAGAAGAAAAAGAAGTATTTTCTAACCCCCAAAATGGTGCAGAATTTTTAAAAAAAATGGAAGAACTATGAGTAAAGACAGAAGATGTGTGAGTTCCTGTTTTATACATAGAAAAAGACAATTGAGAGAAATTACAGTTATCCTGAGATGCCCCAATAATAAGTTTTTTTGAAAAGAATAAAGATAATGAAGACTTATTTAAAAAGACAAAAGAGATAACTAGTACAGAAGAAAAAACAGAATTAAACTTTGATCCGTTAAAATTTCTTTTTATTTTAATCCCAGCAGCTTTATCTGACAGTATAAATCCCTGTGCTTTTGCTGTTATTTTAATACTACTTTGAGCAGTTTTATCTAAATTCAGATCAAAAAGAAAAGTTATACTAACATGACTATCTTTCTCATTAGCGATTTTTTTAAGCTACTTGCTAATGTGACTTTGATTCTACAATGTATTATGAACCTTTAACTCAACTTCTTATTTCAAACTTTGAGTTTGAATTTTATGAGTAATTATATGATTAGCAAACCTAAAAGATGTATTTTGGTATGGTAAATGATTTGTTATGGAGGTTCCTTTCTCTTGGAGACCAGCTATGAAAGGACTTATCAAAAAGGCAACTTCTCCAATTTGAGGATTTTTTATATGACTTATAGTTAGTTTATTTTTACTTCCTTGTACATCTTGACCATACATTACAGTTCTATGATATTTATCAACAGAAAATGCCTTGGTTCAATCTTGGGGAATAGCATTTCTTGTATTATATAATGTAATATTTGTTTTACCAATGGTAGTCATAACATTTGCAATCTCTCTTTGATATGTATGAGTAGATACTCTTATGGAAATAAAGGAAGAAAAGAATGAACTTATACATTTGGTAGTATGAATACTTATGCTATGACTAGGTATCTATGTAATATGGGATTCTCTTCCTATATACTAATTTAAATTTTTAAAAAAATAATTTTATGGCAAGACATTCAAAATGGCACAATATAAAACACAGAAAAGCAGCTCAAGATGCAAAAAAATGAAAAACATATTCTTTACATTCTAAACTTATAACTCTAGCAGCAAGTAAATGATGAGATCCTAAAGATAATCCAACTCTAGCAGCAGCTATAGCAAAAGCTAAATCAGAATGAGTTCCAAATGATAATATAGACAGAGCAATAAGAAAATGAACCTGAGAAGATAAATCATGAGTTCAAATACAAGAAATAATATATGAATGATATGCTCCAGGTTGAGTTGCAATATTAGTAAGTACATTAACCGACAATAAAAATAGAACAGTAGCTTCAATAAAACACATTTTTTCAAGGTATGGTTGAAATATGTGAGAATCATGAGCTGTATCATGGATGTTTAAAAGGAAATGAGTTATAGTAATAGATTCAGAAAAATACAATTATGATGATATAGAAGAATTATCCTTAGAAACACTAGTAGAAGATATAACACAAGAAGATGAAATAATAAAAATAATAACTACTCCTGAGGATTTACTAGAAGTAACAGAATTCTTTAGAAACAAAAATATAGATATTGAAGACTATGAAACCGATTATATTCCTGATAATATAGTAGAAGTAACAGAATTTGATAAAGCATTGAAATTTAAAAAAATGTATGAAGCCTTTGAAGAAGATGAAGATGTACAGTTTGTGAGTTCAAATGAAGAAATTTCAGAAGAATTAGATAAAGAGGTTGAAGACTTTATAGAAAAAAATACTTTTAGAACTTAAGAAAATATTATGAGTGATATAAAAAAAGATTTTCCAATTTTACAAAACAATAAAGGCATAGTTTACTTAGATTCAACAGCTACGGCACAAAAACCATCTTATGTGATAGATTGAATAAAAAAATTTCTAGAAAATGATTATTCAAATATTCATAGATGAGCTTATTCTATTGCCGAAAGATCAGAAGATCTTTATGTAAAATCTAAGAAAAAAATGGCAGAATTTATAAATGCCGAAAATTGGAGAGAAATTATATATTCTCATAATTCAACATATGCATCAAATCTATTAATCTGATCTCTAAGAAGAAGCTGAATATTTAAAAGATGAGATAAGGTATTACTTACTATAGTTGAGCATCATGCAAATATTGTACCTTGGCTTATCCTAAAAGAAGAAATTTGAATAGAAGTAGATTATATAAAAGTGAAAGAAGACTTTTCTCTTGATTTTGAAGATTTAGAAAAAAAGTTTGATGAAAAAGTTAGAACATTATCAATAACTCATGTTTCAAATGTAACTTGAGAGATATTTGATGTAGAAAAAATTTGAAAAATTATAAACGAAAAAACTGAAATTTTTAGAAATTCTAATGAAAATTATAAGAAACCTATATTTATAGTTGATGGTTCACAAAGTGTACCAAGCTTCAAAGTAGATGTACAAAAAATCGGATGCGATGCAATGTTTACAACAGGACACAAGTTTATGGCAAATAGCGGAATAGGAGTACTATGGGGAAAACAAGACTTATTAGATAAATTAGAACCAGTATTTTCTTGAGGAGGAGCAATAGCAAGCGTAGCAAAATCTTGTTTTAAACCTGCAGGATTACCAGATAAATTTGAACCAGGAACTCCAAATATGACAGGAGCAGTAAGTTTACTTAGAGCATTAGAATATATAGAAAATATTTGAGGATATGAAAAGATACAAGAAATAAAAAAGGAATTAGAAAACTATGCTTTAGAAAAGTTTGCTAAGTATGATAAAATAAAGTTAATAGGTTCTACAAATTCAGCTAATAGAGTTTGAGTTTTTTCATTTACAGTAGATTGAATTCATTCTCACGATATAGCAGATTATTTAGCAGATTACAATATATGTATAAGAGCATGACAACACTGTGCGGAACCTTTTATGTGAGAATTATGAATAAATCATTCTTGTAGAGCAAGTTTGTATATTTATAATACAAAAGAAGATATAGATAAGCTTTTTGAAGCTTTAGAAGGAGCAATGGAAGAATTAGGGTAATTAAGTAGAAAATAAAATTATTAATTAAATACAATTATAGAAAAAATTATGCACAATGAAATAATAAAATATTACGGAAAAACTCCACCTAACAAATGAGTTTTAGAGAATTATGATATAACACACCTTGAAGAAAATAGAACATGTTGAGATGATTTAAAGGTCTATATAAAGATAGATGATAATAAAATAACAGAATGGAGTTTTGAAGGGGATACAGCTATAATGACAACAGCTTGTGCTTCTGCTTTTTGAGAAAGTATTATTTGAATGGAACTAGAAGAAATATTAACAAAAAACTATGATTATATAGAGGAACTTATTGAACAACCAGTATCAAAAAGAAGAAAGAAAGCAGCAGTTCTATGATTATTAACAACTATCAATGCTATTCATAAGTATTTAGATGACTGAAAGAAAAATACTTTTGACGATTTAATTTAAAAAAACTGAAGACAAATCTTCAGTTTTTTGTTTTTAAGGTCTAAATCCTCCATTTATATATAAAACTTCTCAAGTAATAGCTTCATTTTTTATAAGAAATAAAAATCCCTTAGCAATCTTCTCTGGAGAAATCCATTTTTTAATTAAAGTCCTACCTATAAAATATTGTTTTTCCTCTTCTGTATCTTCATCCCATATAGGAGTCTCAACTATTCATGGAGCTATTGCATTTATTCTTATATCAGGAGATAAATTTCTCGCCCATATTCATACAAGGTTATTTATTCAAGCCTTAGAAATACAATAGGGAATACATTTTTCTTCTCATCACTTATCTGGATTTCAGTGAATTGATGAAGTAAATAAAATATGTCATTTTTTGTTCTGTTTTTTTAATATATTTACAACCTTTTGAGAAATATAAATTGGTCAAAATAAATTAGTCCTCATAAGATCTTCTTGTTCATCCATATTTATTTCTTCTAAATTATTATAAGGACCTAATTCTCAAGCATTATTTATCACTATATCAATAGTTCAGTATTTATCTACGATTTTTTCCATAAAATCATCTATATCACTATATTTTCATATATTTCATTGTACAACAAAAGGTTTCGCTCATAAGTCTTTTAATTTATCTTCAGTTTTTTTTATTCATTTACCATTCTTATAATAATGAATTATTATATTCTTATATCACTTTTCAGCTAGCTTTATAGCAGTAGCTTGTCATATACCACTAGAAGCTCATGTCACTAAAACTATATCTTTCATATTTTATTCTTAAGATTATATAACAATATAAGTATACATATTAGACATTTTTTACAAATAAAAAAGAACCTGAAAAAAATTTTCAAGTTCTCTTAATTTCTATTTACTAATTATTTAGTATCTCCACTCAAATCTAATTTTATAGAAGGCCCCATAGCATTACAAACATAAATAGTATTTATATATTTTCCTTTTGCTCCACTAGGTTTTACTTCATTTACAACATTTAAGAAATGCTCTAAATTTTGTTTTAATTTATCTTTACCAAAAGACAATTTTCCAAAAATTGAGTGAACATTACCTTGTTTATCAGTTTTAAATTCAAATTTTCAAGCAGCTATTTCTTTTACAATTGCAGCTAAATCAGGTCAAACAGTACCAGTTTTAGGATTTGGCATAAGACCTTTAGGTCATAAAATTCTAGCTATCTTTCATAAATGTCTCATCATAGAAGGAGCAGCAACACAAACATCAAAATCAGGAGAAATATTTCCTTTTTCTATTTCAGTTATAAGCTCTTCATCACCAACAACTTCAGCTCAAAGTTTTTTAAGCTCTTCATTAGGAGTACTACCATCACTAAAAACACAAATTTTAGGAGTTTTACCAGAACCATTAGGTAAAGTTATAGTAGTTCTAATCATTTGATCCTGATATTTAGGATTCAAATTTAAGTTAAAGTGAACCTCAGTAGTAGGATCAAATTTAACAGTGTTAGTTTTTTCTAACAAATCAACTGCTTCATCAACAGTGTAAGCCATTCATTCTTTTAAGAACTCCATAGCTTTTTTATACTTTTTACCTCTTTTTTGCATAAAAAATATTTTAAAAAAATAAAAGGTGCTAACGGAAATTTATAAAATTCCTTCCTTAAAGCTGGTTAATTATATAAAAAAAGTTCCAAAAGTAAAATTTTTTTCTTATTTTTTCTCAACAGGATCATATCATCATTTATTCCATGGCATACACCTCAAAATCCTAAAAAATCACATCCAAAATCACTTAATAATTCATTTTTTTTCAATAGCCTCTCTAGTGTACTCACTACAACTTGGGAAATGTTTACAATAAGGAGGATTATCTAAAGCTTTTGCCCAAAAAGAATGATCAGGAGATAGTAGCCTCTGATACAAACTAAGAATATAAAGAAGAATTTTTTTCATTTTCTATTATTTTCTTTACAAAAAAATATAAGTTTTTATTATTATACTAATAAATTTTTAAATAAAAAATCTAATGATATCTTACTTAAAATGAGAAATAATTAAAGCAGATACAAATTTTGTTACTATTCTACTTAATTCATGAATAGGCTATGATGTATTAATCAATGAAATAACATATGCAAAAATCAAGATATGAGAAGAAATTGAATTACACATTTATCATCATATAACAGAGTGAAATCAAAATTTATTTTGATTTTTAGAAGAAAAGGAAAAAGAAATATTTAAAGAACTTATAAAAATATCTTGAATCTGATGAAAAGTAGCCCTTTCAATTCTCTCTATTTGAATCTCAAGACTTGTTTTAGCAGTAAACGAAGAAGACAAAAAAACAATAGAACAAATAAAATGAATCTGAAAAAAAATGGCATCTAAAATCATATTAGAACTAAAAGATAAGGATTTTATAAAATCATTTACTCCTATCAAATGATTAGAAACAAAATCAGAAAATATTTTAGACAAGGAAAATTATAACAAAATAAAAACAACACTTGTTTCTATGTGATACAACTGAAAAGATATAGAAAAACTTCTAGATACTCTACCAGAATGAATAAATACAACAGAAAAAATTATTCCATACATTATAAAGAATTTGAGTTAAGTTAGGAGCTAGGGACCGGTCTCTAGTTACTAAAAAGTGTACACGAGACCGGTCCCATTATGTGATTGGTCTATTTTTTTTATCCTTTTACCCCCTAAAAACTCAAAATGAACATTTCAATATTTGCTTCCATCTGATGTCAAAATCTATGAGATGAACTTATTCTAAAAAATGAAATAAAACTTTTAGAACATAATTATATTTCCTCAACAGAGGGTTTTAACCCTTTGCATAAAAAAGATATAAAGTTTAATGTATTCACATATGATATAGAAGGTATATTTTATAAAAAAGAAAATGTAAAATATTTAGAATATTTTCCTATCTGAATAAGAAATCCAAAAAATATTATAAAAAATGTAAAAAACTTTTTAATCCTAATAAAAATAATTATCTCATCTGACTTAATTGTAATCTGATGATGATGATTATTTTTTGACACAGAACTTCAAAAAAATAAAAATCCTCTGAATCTATGGCTATTCAGAACAAAGCTTTTCTATTTATTTAGGAAAAAAGTAACATTCTACTGAGTATGATTAAATATAAAACAGGAAGAAAATCTAGATAAAATAAAAAAAATATTCAGGAAAGCACATGAAGTCTATGTAAGAGATAGCTATTCACAAAATTTACTAGAAAAACTCTGAATAGAATCCAAAAACATATGGGATCCCGTATTCTTTGATAATACTAATGTAGAAGAAATTAGTGTAGGAAAAATAGTTTCTCCCTTTTTCAAAGGTAAGGTGAATTGATTCAAGGAATCAAGAGAGTATGTCCTGGGGCAGAGTACCTGGAGCGGAGCGGAAGGGGAGGGATTATTAAAAAAGAGTTACTGCCTCAAACAAATAGAATCTAAAAATTTCACTTACAAAGACCTAAAAGACATAAACCTAAAATGAAAAAAAATCTGAATATGACTAAGAAAATGATACATATCACAAAATCCAGAGCAAGAAAATAAAATAATGAAAGAGATAATAGAATATATTCTAAAAAAATGATGAAAAATAATTTTATTACCACACAGTTTTCATAAAACAGACTCAATTGCAAACGACCACATTTTTCTAAAAAAATATTTAAAATATGATGATAAAATAAAAATAGCAAAAACAATGAAAGAAGTTTATGATATTTATAGAAAGAAAAAAATAGATATATGTTTAGCGGAAAGGCTTCATTCAATAATTCTATCTCAGGTCTATCAAATAGACTTTATAGCGATAAGCTATAGCACAAAAACAAAAGAAGTACTAAAAAAAATCACAAACCTTTAGGTTTGTGATTTTTTGAATTGTATTTTAAATTAACAATCATCAGCCAAATATATAGATTCTTCATCATCTGAAGGAGCAACTCATGAAGTTACTCATATACAAGCTGGTGTAGTTATTGTATCTTTTGATCAACTACTTGATGTAGATTTTGTATCAGATCAATCTGAATCACTAACGTCTATACCAATTTCATATCTTAAATCATCTTCTCAAGTATCTTTTTCTGCTTTGGAATTTATGTTTCATTCATTCTCGAAAGCTGTAGAAATTTCATATTCTCAAAATTCTATTCAGTTAGCATCTGGAGAAACTCAATAAATATACGAACAAGTACTTGAACCATAACAAGTTTGTCCATTCTTTTCATCATTAGGAATTTTTTCCATATATGTTTTTACTCCTATTGTAGTAGTTGATCATGATCCAAAACTATCAGAATGAGGATATTCTGAACTATCTTGGTAAACTTGTTCAACAGCAAGTCTAATCTCTCATAACGCCTTAAGTCTATTACTATCTCTTGCCTTTTGGATTTGAGAAGTATAAATATTCAGACCACCAGTTGCAAGTATACCTATTATTGTTATAACAACAAGTAACTCTATAAGGGTAAAACCCTTCTTTAAATTGTTTAACATAAACTTTGTATTTAAATACTAAAATAAGTTACAGCAAAAATTATACTATACTTTCTTTTTATATCAAAATATTTTAGTACACAAAACTTGACTGAAAGAATGCATTGTTTTGTAAATATAATTAAAATGACATAATCTAAGTTTGAAAAAGAAAAATTTTTTTATATAATCCCCTTTGTATTTTAATTATTATCTAAAAAAATTATGAAAATAGAGAAAAAAGTCTTATGAAAATCTGTTGTGGAATTTGTTGTTGAAGAGAAAAAAGAACAAATAGCTAAATTCAGGAAACAAGTATTAGAAAATATTAGGGAAAACGCCAACATAAAATGATTTAGAAAATGAGCAAATATTCCAGAAAGTGTTTTGTTACAAAACTATGGAGAAGATCAAATTAACCAAATGGTTATAGAAAAAGCCATTGACCATATGTATAGAGAAACACTAAAAAAAGAAAAGGTTTTACCTGTTGCAGAGGCAGAAATTAGAGAAATCATTTCACAAGACCCATTAAAAATAAAAATACATGTAGAAGTTTTTCCTGAAATAACTGTAGATAAAAAGTATAAAAATATAAAGTTAAAAAAACAGGCTGTAAAAGTTTCAGCAAATGAAATAACTTGAGCTTTAGACGATATACAAACTAGATTTACAAAATTTGAAGAAGTAACAGATAAAAAGTATAAAGCAAAATTAGGAGATAAAGTTACAATAGATACAGATTGATATGATTTAAAAGGAAAACTACTTGAAACAACATCTATGAGAGACTACCCTATAGTTTTATGAGGAGGATTGTTAGTTCCAGGATTTGAAGATGGAATGGTATGAGCTAAGCTTTGAGATGAATTAGAACTAGACTTAGAGTTCCCAAAAGATTATCATAGTAAAGATTTTGCCTGAAAGAAAACTAAATTTAAAGTAAAAATAAAAAATCTTGAAAAAGCAATTAAACCAGAATTTACTCAAGAATTTATAAAACAACTAAGAGGTAAGGACTTAGACTTAGAATGATTTAAGGCACTTATAAAAGAAGAAATAAAAGAAACAAAAGAGGCAAATAAAAGATTAGAAGAAGAGAATAAACTTATAGATGAATTATTAAAAGTTACAAAAATAGAGATTTGAGATAAAATGATAGCCAATAAGGCTAAACAAGTTTTAGCTGAAATAAAAGAAAATATGGCAAGAGACGGAGTAAAAATGCCAGATTACTTAGATTCTCTAAAATTATCTGAAGAAGAATATGTAGAAAAACATGTAAGTCCTGTAGCCAAAAGAAGATTAGAATGAGAACTTATATTACATAAAGTTATGGAGGCTGAAAAAGTTGAAGTATTAAATGAAGAAATCGATGAGGAAATCAAAAAAATACTTTCAAGATTTGAATCAGAAGATGTACTAGAAAAACTAAAAGAATTATATGTTCCTGGAAATAAATATTATGAAGAGCTAAGACAAAGAATGGCTTATAGAAAATTAATTGACTCTTTCTTTGAATAAAAATCAAAATAAAAAACTCCTAGAATAAAACTCTAGGAGTTTTTTGTTATGTACAATAATTTGCCCCCTCATGCCTCAGCACTTCCCTTAAAAGGGAAGAAATTTAACTAAATATTGTTAGATTTCTCCCTTTTGTAAAGGGAGTAACTGAAACAAAGTGTAAGGGGAGGGATTCGTAAAATAGAACTTAATCTTTCATAATCATCATAATTCCATCATCAACATCAATAGGGATTATATTATGTTTTATATTATTTTTTTCTAAAAAATCATTTAATCACACCATCTTTTCAGAAAATTTTATAACATCATCAATTATTATTATTCAATCTTTTTCAACTTTATCCCAAGTTAACTCTAAAAAATCTTTTGTTCTTCTCTTCATACCATCAATAAAAACAAAATCAAACTTTTCTTTTATCTTAGGAATATAATCTAAAGCATTAGCATTTACCGCATTTATGATATCATCAACTCAAGCTTCTTTAAAATTTTCAATTGCCATACCATATGATCTAGCTGAAAATTCTATAGTTGTTAACTTTCCTCAAGTTTTTTTTAGCTCAAAAGCAAAATTAATAGTAGAATATCAATTCGCAGTACCTATCTCTAAAAGATTTTCCACTTTTTTTATTCTTATCAAATCTCTTAAAAATTTTGCATTTGTTTCACTTATATTTGGAATATCATTCTTAATTCCAAACTTCTTTAACTCTTTTAATATTTTTTCCATAACATTTTTAATTATTTCCAATTATTTTTATATCTTATATAAATAAGAATAATTTGCCAATAAAAATCAATTAAAAAGATTTGCCTTTTGTAATAATAACATATACTGTATAATGTAATTTATATAATTATTCTTTTCTTATGTATGAAATAGCAAAAAAATCTTTCTATGGTTTAGTTGGTTCTGCTTCATTATTACATATTACTGCAACCGATGCAGCAATGATACTTTGACAAGATAAAGTACAAGATGGGATGAAATGATCAACAGAATCAATCGACCAATCAGTACAAACAATGATAATAACAGGTATGACATTTTTATATCTAATAGCTGTTGTATATGGATTATGGTGAGGTTTTAATATTTTAACAGCAGCATGAGATGAAGAAAAAGTAAAGAAATGAAAAACAATAATAATTCATGCTATTATCTGATTAGTAGTAATCTGGTTAGTATGATCAATAATAAATTGGGTTGTTACACAATTACTATGAACTACTTAATTTTAAAACTAAGAAAAACACTTGGAAACTCTTAAGTTTTTTTCTTTTATATTATAAAAAAAATGACTCAAAATTTGTCATTTATAAAAATATATATTATAATTAAGTTACTTATTTTAAATAATAATTATTTTTAGCCTATGAAACAAGCAATAAATAAGTGATTTTATTCATTAGTATGAGCAGCATCAATAATACAAGCAGGTACTGCTGATGCAGCAATGATAATTTGATCAGATAAAGTACAGGATTGAATGAAATGATCAACAGAATCAATTGATCAATCAGTACAAACAATGATAATAACAGGTATGACATTTTTATATCTAATAGCTGTTGTATATGGATTATGGTGAGGTTTTAACATTTTAACAGCAGCATGAGATGAAGAAAAAGTAAAAAAATGAAAAACAATAATAATGCATGCTATCATCTGATTAGTAGTAATCTGGTTAGTATGATCAATAATAAATTGGGTTGTTACACAATTATTATGAACTACTTAATCATTGAATAATAAAATCAAATAAAAAAACGTCTAAAATTTTAGATGTTTTTTTATTTTTATGAGAAAAAGCATAAAAAATTTGCCTTTTATAAAAGCATATATTATAATGAATTATGTTTATTATTGTAATTACTATTTTATTATGAAAAAGATAATAAGAAATTCTATGTATTCTTTAGTTTGAGGATTATCTCTTTTACAAGTTGCAGCTACTCAGGCATCTGACTTTTGAAAAGAAAAAGTTCAATCATGAATGGTTGGTACAGAATCTTCAGCAGACCAAGCAATTCAAATGCTAATCACTACAGCTATGTGATTTTTATATCTAATTGCTATAGTTTATGGGTTATGGTGAGGTTTTAATATCTTAACGGCAGCATGAGATGAGGATAAAGTAAAAAAATGAAAGACAATTATCATTCATACAATTATCTGACTTATCGTAATCTGGTTAGTAGGTTCAATTGTAGATTGGGTTGTAACTCAATTACTATGAGCAAGTTAATATAAAAAAATACATAAAAAAAGAACACTTCAAAAGTGTTCTTTTGTACTTTTAATGCTTAAACTAAAAATCAAAATTATCTTCATCTTCATCAAAATTCTTTTTTTCTAATCATCCTCTAGCTCAGAATCAAATCATAAATCCTACAGCAAGACATATTAATCATAATTTCCAAGAATGTGAGTTCCATATGAAGACATATGCAGGCATATTCATAATCATATTTTCAACTATCAATACACAAGCCAATAAAATTCAGATTAAAACAATAATTGTATTTCTAGACATAATATAACTTTAATTAATAATTTATTATTTAACTAACTTAGTATCTTGATTAAATAAGTCAATACAAAGTATTTTTCATCCATTATACAATTATAAAAGAAAAAACAAGTGTATTTTCTGCAAAATGCCAAATTTTATCTTTACAAAGTTAATAAACTCTATAAACTTTAGGGACTATTTTTATGAAGAAATTCAAAAAAGACTCAAAATAGATTTATATTTAGAAATTACTAATTATGTGAAAGAAAATCTGGATATTTTATAGTGTCCTCTAAAGCTGTTTATGTTTATATAAAATAATTAATAGACAAAGAACAAAAAAACTATATTTATATTTTAAAAATAACTAAACATGTACAATCACAAAGAAATAGAAAAAAAATGGCAAGAGTTTTGGGAAAAAAATAAAACTTTTAAAGTAAGTAATGATTTTTCTAAACCAAAATATTACACCCTAGATATGTTTCCATATCCAAGTTGAGCATGACTTCATGTATGACATCCAGAATGATATACAGCAAATGATATAGTAGCTAGATATAAAAATGCTAAATGATTTAATGTTCTTCATCCTATGGGATGGGATGCTTTTTGACTACCTGCAGAAAATTACGCTATAAAAACATGAACTCATCCAAGAATAACAACTGACAAAAATATAAGCGTTTTTAAAAAACAAATAAAAGAATTATGATTTTCATACGATTGGGATAGAGAAGTTGATACAACAGATCCTGATTATTACAAATGGACACAATGGATTTTCTTAAAACTATTTGAAAATGGCTTAGCTTATGAGCAAGATTTACCTATAAACTACTGTCCAAGCTGTAAAACAGGTTTAGCAAATGAAGAAGTTTTAAAAGATTTTTCATGTGAAAGATGTGGTGAACAAGTAGAAAAAAAGAAAATTAGACAATGGGTACTAGCTATTACAAAATATGCTGACAGATTATTAAAAGATGTAGATAAACTAGACTGGCCAGAGAGTATAAAAGAAATGCAAAGAAACTGGATAGGAAAGTCAGAAGGTTGTGAATTTGAGATGAAAAAATCTATCCCTCACCCAACCTCTCCTTTATGAGGAGAGGAGCAAGAGGATATAAAAATATCTGTTTATACAACTAGAATAGATACAGTTTTTGGTATGACTTATGCAGTACTAGCACCTGACCACAAAGATGTAGACAAGTTTATAATTCCTGAACAAAGGGAAGCTTGTGAAGAGTACATAAAAAAAGCAAACTCTATGTCTGATCAAGATAGAACAGCAGATGATAAAGAAAAAACATGAGTATTTACTTGAAGTTATGTAATAAATCCATTCAATGGAGAAAAAGTTCCATTGTGGATTGGTGATTATGTTTTATGAAACTACTGAACCTGAGCAGTTATGGCTGTACCAGCTCATGACGAAAGAGATTTTGAATTTGCTAAAAAATATGGATTAGAAATAAAGCAAAGTATAGCTCCATTTTTCTTAGATCAAAAGGATAAAGCAAGAGAAGATAAAGAAACAGTTAGAAGAAATAATGTTATAGCAATATTATTAGACAATAAAAATGATAAAGTATTTGTTTTAGACTGGGGAAAATGGGAGTGGAAAAGCTTTGTAATTTGATGAGTAAAAGATTGAGAAACTAGTGAGGAAGCTGTTTTAAGAGAAATAAGAGAAGAGACATGATACCAAAACATAAAGATAATAAAAAAACTTTGATGAGAACATCATACAAATTTTTATGCTAAGCATAAATGAATAAATAGATATTGAGTTACAAGTGGCTTTTTAGTAGAACTAGAAGATGATTCATACATAGAACCATCACCAGAAGAAACTAAAAATCATGACTGATTTTGGTTAGATATTGATAAAGTTTCTGATTTTTTAAATTTAGACAATCATGAAATGCTTTGGAATATCTATCATGATTGAGAAAAAGCATTTACTGAATATTGAGTTTTAGTAAATTCCTCAGAATTCAATGATTTAACAAGTGAAAAAGCAAAGAAAAAACTAACAAAATATGCAGAAAAAAATAACTTCTGAACTAAAAAAGTAAACTATAAACTAAGAGACTGGTTATTCTCTAGACAAAGATATTGGGGAGAACCAATTCCATTAATCCACATCTCAAACGAAGACTATGATAATTTACCTAAAATATCAGACATATCAGAAGCTAGCGAACCAGATATAGCTTATGTATTTGATAAAAGATGAACAAAAAAAAGATGTAAAAATTGTGATTGCGATTGAAACTGATGTGTAAAACTTGTAATAAACTGAAAAGCATTTTCAAAGGTTTACGACTGATTATATGGAAAAATAGTTTGTGACTACAACTTACCACTAAAACTTCCAGAAGTAGAAAACTACGAACCAGCATGAGATGGAAACAGCCCACTAGTAAAAGTAGAAGACTTTGTAAATGTGAAATTAGCAAATAATCTATCTTGAAAAAGAGAAACAAACACAATGCCTCAATGGTGAGGTTCTTGTTGGTATTATTTGAGATATATGGACCCAAAAAATTCTGACGAATTAGTAAACCCAGAAGTTGAAAAATATTGGGGACAAGTAGACAGTTATGTATGAGGAGCTGAACATGCAGTTTTACACTTACTTTATGCTAGATTTTGGCATAAGTTCTTATTTGATATCAAAGTAGTAAGTCATGATGAACCATTCTACAGACTTAGAAATCAAGGACTTATTCAATCATATGTCTACGAAAATCCAAAATGAAAAATTTTACACAATGACTTAGTTGAAGAAGTAAAATGAGAGTTTTTTGATAAAGACACTTGAGATAAATTGACAAGAAAAATTTGAAAGATGAGTAAATCTTTGTGAAATGTTATAAATCCAGATGACATAGTAAATGAATATTGAGCTGATAGTTTGAGGCTTTATGAAATGTATATGGCCGAGTTTAAAGACTCTGCACCATGGGATACAAAATGAATAGTTTGAGTTAGAAGATTTATAGAAAGAGTTGAAAGATTATTTAACTCTGTAGAAGCTAAAATAGCAGAAGATGATAATGAAGCTATAAAGATATTAAACAAAACTATCAAAAAAGTTTGAGAGGATATTGAGAATTATAAGTTTAATACTGCTATTGCTCAGATGATGATTTTGTCTAATTATGGAAGACCGAAAGATGAAAAAATGTTTAGTGAATGGAAAGAAAAATTTGCTGTTATATTATCTCCTTTTGTTCCTCATTTGGCAGAAGAGTTATGGGAAGAGCTAACCTCAGCCCACCCCTCTCCTACATGAGAGGGAGTCAGCTCAATTTTCTTTGCTAGGTGGCCTGAGTATGATGAGAAGTTAGTCGTTGATGATACTATAGAAATAGCCGTTCAAGTTTTAGGTAAAGTTAGAGGAACTATTGAGATAGCAAAAGATGAGAGTAAAGATGCTGTTTTAGAAAAAGCTAGAAATTGTGAAGATGTGAAGAAATGGATAGAGGGAAAAGAGTTAGTTAAAGAAATTTATGTACCTGGGAGGATTGTGAATTTTGTGGTGAGGTAATATTTTTAATTCATTTTCTTACAAATTTCTTACATTAGATTTGTACAAATATCCATTTATACTTTATTTTTAAATATACATTATGAAAAATATAAAAGTTTTATTGCTAATTTGTGTTTTAGTTTTAAGTTCTTGTGGAGAAAATAAACAAGAAGATAGTTCAATATTAGAAGAAGTTAATACATGAATAATTGTATGAGAAAAGAAAAAAGAAGAAACCAATACTTGAATTATTGAAGAAGAAAAAGTAACAGAAAATAATATAGTTGAAAATCAAGATATTAAAAGTGAACCTGAAACAGAAAAAGTCGAACTAAATGATGAAGGTATTAGAAAAGAAGAAGTGACTAATCCAAAGAAAATATATAAAAAAGAAGAAAAATGAACACGGAGTGAAGGGTATCGAATTAATAATGAGGCAATTTATTATAGGGGAGAAGAAATAGACTGAATAGATATAAAAACATTTGAAATATTAGAATATGAATATGCAAAAGATAAAAGTAATGTCTATTTCCGTGGAAATATATTAAAATTAGCTAATCCAGAAACTTTTGAAGTTTTACATTACTGATTATCTAAAGATAAAAATAATGTTTATACTCAATATAGTATACTAGAATGATCTGATTCAGATACCTTTGATGCTTTAGATTTTTGATATTTTAAAGATAAGAATAATGTATATAAAGTAAGGTGGTTTCACGAAAAAATTTCTATCTTACCTGCAGACGCTAAGACATTTAAGCTTTTAAATGAATATTGTTCTAAAGATAAAAATTTTATTTATTGGGATTGATACAAAATAGAGTGATTAGATTTAGAAAATTTTGAGATTTTGAGTGATAACTTATTAAAAGATAAAAACAATGTTTACTGGAAATGAAAGAAAATAGAATGAGCTAATTCAGAAACTTTTAAAGTTTTATCAGATAGTTATCTAAAAGATAAAAATACTATTTATTATATATCTTCACAATGACGGGTATATACTTTAGGAAATGCAGATGTTGAAACATTTGAAGTTTTAGATAACTGAAAAGGAAAAGATAAAAATAATTGTTATGAATTATGGAAAATAGTAGATAAATCAGAGTGTTCTGAAGAAATTTCAGGTTAACTAATAAAAACTAAAAACCATGAAAATCGCAATAATTTCCGATATCCACGACAACACCCACAACCTAGTAATGTTCTTTGAACAAATCCAAAAATACAATCCAGAAAAAATCATATTCCTATGAGACTTCGCATCAGCAGCAATAGCATGACTACTGTGCTCTTCAACAATCCCAGTATTTGCAATTTGGGGAAACAACGACGGAGATAAAAGCCTAATCACAAGATTCTCTCTAAAACCAGACAGCAATATGGAACTATGATTTGATGTAATTGATAGTATAGAACTAGATAATAGAAAAATATTTCTTTCTCACTATCCACTACCAGCCAAATCTATCGCAAAATCATGAGACTATGATGCAGTATTTTACTGACACAATCATGAGAAATATAAAGAAAAAATAAATGACTGTTTACTACTAAATCCATGAGAAGTCTGAGCATACAAAACATGAACTTGAACATTTGCTATTTATGATACTCAAACAAATGATGCTGAAATCATAGAAATAAAAAATACAATAACAACAAACACAAAAGAATCTCAAGAAAAATTTAAAGAGATAAAATATGAATTTAATAAACAAGCAGGACATAAAAATTAGATTTTCTTACACTTTCCTTACATTAAAGTTATATAATACTTTTAAAATATTTATTATTTTGTATTTTATTATCTTAAATAATTTCTATGAAAAATAAAAAGAAAATAATTATAATCAGTTTGATAATTTTTATTGTAATCTGAGTTTTTATCGGTTGGAATCTATTCAAAAATAGAGACTTCATAAAAAAAGATTGAAAAGTATATTATATTAGCAAATATTGAGAATATTTATTGGAAATAAAAGGTTCTAGTTGATCTGTTGATACAGATAGTTTTGAAGTTATTAATGGTACATATATTAAAGATAGAGATAATGTTTATAAATTTTTTTGAACAGATTCTGATAAAAATACTTACTCAATAGAAATCTTAAAATGAGTAGATTCAAAAACATTTGAATTATTAAATTACAGTATTTTTTATCATTATTTAGATAATAAAAATTATGCTTATTATATTAAAGATAAAGATAATGTTTATTTTTCAACAAGATGACCAGAATGACAAGTGGAATTTAAATTAGACTGAGTAGATTTAAATACCTTTAAATTATTATGAAATTTTTATGCAAAGGATAATAATAATATTTACTATAAATCAGACAAAATAGATTGATTATCATGAAAAAATTTTAGAATTTTGTACTCTTGAGAATCTAAAGGTAGTTGATGATATGTTTATGCCTCTACAAGCTATATAAGTTCTAATAATAAAATTTTTTATTTTAATGATTCTAATAAAGGATTAAAGTATTTTGAGATAGAAAATGTAGATATTAATTCTTTTGAAGTTATTAACTTTTTTTATTCAAAAGATAAGAACAATTGTTATAAAGAATGAAAAATAGTAGAAGAATCTGGTTGTTGATGGAATTATTAGTTCTTAAGAACTAAAACCATAATAAAAATAACAACAAACACAAAAGAATCTCAGGAGAAATTTAAAGAGATAAAATATGAATTTAATAAACAAGCAGGACATAAAAATTAGATTTTCTTACACTTTCCTTACATTAAAGTTATATAATACTTAATATATTTTATTATTTTAAAATAACTTTTATGAAAAATAAAAAGAAAATAATTATATTAAGTCTAGTCGTCTTTGTTATAGTTTCAGGTCTTTGTTTTTGGAAAGCCTATGAAAACAGAGACTATATAACTAAAGATTGGTGAGTAGAGTATTTGTTTAATAACAATAAACAACACTTTAAAAAAATGTTTCTTTGAAGTGCAGAGTTACATAAAGTTTTAGAAAAAGTAGATTCTAGTACATTCAAAATATTAGGCTCTTTTACATGAGATTATTATGAGCACTTTTATTATTTTAAGGATAAAGATAATGTTTATGTGACAAATCAGTGATGAGAATGATATACATCTAAATTTTCATGAGCAGATTCTAGTTCCTTTGAACTATTATGAGATTTGTACTCAAAAGACAAAAATGATTTTTATTATTTTACAGATAAAATATCTAATGTTGATTCAGAGACTTTTCAAGTATTAGAAAAATGATATGCGAAAGATAAAAATAATGTATATTATAGAGGAATAAAAATAGAATGAACATCTTGAAAAGATTTTAAAATTTTATCTTCATATGTAGGTAAAGATAGTGGAAACTTTATACTTTCATTTACTCACTATATAAAATCAGATAACAAAATTTTTTACGTTGATTATGATAAAACTTATCGTGATAAGTTTAAATGAAAATATCTTGAAATAGAAAATATCTTGAAATAGAAAATGTAGATATAGGTACTTTTGAAATTATAAATTCTACTTATTCAAAAGACAAAAACAATTGTTATAAATTTTGAAAAATAGTAGAAAAATCTGGTTGCTGATGGAATTATTAATTTCTAAAGCTAAAAAACATGAAATCACAATAATTTCCAACATCCATGAAAAGTTTGAGCATATAAAACCTGAACTTGAACATTTGCCATCTATGATACTCAAACAAATGATGCTGAAATCATAGAAATAAAAAATACAATAACAACAAACACAAAAGAATCTCAAGAAAAATTTAAAGAGATAAAATATGAATTTAATAAGCAAGCAGGACGTAAAAATTAGATTTTCTTACACTTTCCTTACATTAAAGTTATATAATATGGAATGTTTATAATCTAAATAATTTTTATGAAAAATATAAAAGTTTTATTGTTAATATCTACCTTATTTTTATTTTCATGTTCTGATGATTTTAGTGACTTTAAAAAATGATACAATGTTAAGTCAGATAAAGTTTATTATACAACTGTAGTTTGAGAGAGAAATATAGACGGAGATACAAGGTCGAAAACAGAAAGACTAAAGGACATTGATATAAAAAGCTTTGAGGTCTTAGGTGATTATTATTCAAAAGATAAAGATAAGGTATACTGTTGTCATTGAATATCCCCAGATGATATAAGACCAATGTTAGAATGTATAAAAATAGAGAATATAGATATTAATACTTTTGAAATATTAGAAGGAGGCTATGCCAAAGATAAGAACAACATATTTTATTTTTGAAAAGTAAAAGAAGAATTAGATGTAGAATCTTTTCGTATTTTGGATAGAACCTATACGAAAGATAAGAACTATGTTTATAAGCGGAATCGTAAAGTAGAAAAGATGGATTCCAAAACATTTGAAGTATTGACTACTCTTAGGTCAAAAGATAAAAACTATGTTTATTATAATGGAGACATAATAGAAGGAGCTGATCCAGTTACTTTTGAGACATTTGGTGATCGGATGTATGCAAGAGATAAAAACTATGTTTATTATAAGGATCGTATATTAGAATGAGTTGATTCAACTACCTTTAAATTACTTAGTATTGATTATATAAAGGACAAAGATAATGTCTATTATAAGGATAGTATACTAAGATGAGCTGATCCAATTACTTTTGAAATATCAACTGGTAGACATGCAAAAGATAAAAATAATGTATATTATGAGGATAATATATTAAAATGAGTTAATCCTGTTACTTTTGAAGTAATTGATAGAATATATGTAAAGGATAATAACTATTGTTATAAACGGCAAAATTTAGTAGAAAAATCAGAATGTGAGGATTTACAATAATTTTGTATTTTGGTGTAAGTAATAAAATAAGAAAAAAGGAATATAAAGCATAAAAATCTTTTAATTTTTAATAACCTTTCTTGTAATACAAGAAAAAAACAATATATTTTTTCTTACAGTAGAATAAATAAAAGAACTTTTTATCTTCAACCTAAAAAAATAAAATGCAACTTCCAAACTACAACTGAAACAACACAGTAAACCTAATCTCAAGCATAATGTCTTATTGCTGAGTAACGCCAAAATACCCAGAATTAGACTTACTAAAATCAAAAAACCTACAAAAATATGACAATGTAGTACTATTCTTAATAGATGCATTATGATACAAATGGCTTGAAACATACTGAAAAGATAGTTTTTTGTACTCAAAATTAGCCTGAAACATGACATCAGTTTTCCCATCCACAACATCTACAGCAATAACCACATTTGCAACCTGATACACAGCAAGTGAACATGCAATAACATGATGGAACATGTTTCTAAAAGAAGTTGGAGCAATTGCACAAATATTACCTTGGAAACATAAAATATCTTGAGTAACTTTAGGTGATAAAATAGATATTGGAAACTTATCTCAAAAGACAAATTTTTATTGAAAATCTAACAAAGATGTTTTCATTGTTACAGACAATAGGTATATAAACTCAGAATATAATAAATTCTATAACAAAAACTCAAAAGTATTAGGATACAATGATTTACCAAATTGTTTTAGTCAAATAAAAAATGCTTTAAATTACAACAATAAACAAAAATATATTTATACCTATTGGTGAGAATTTGATACTATCTCTCACGATTATTGAATAGATTCTGTAGAATTAAAAAATCATTTTGATGATTTAGATTGTCATTTTAAGAAATTAGAAGAATACCTAAAACAAGCTAATACTCTTTTACTAGTCACAGCAGATCATTGACAAATAAATTGTGAAAATATTATTGATTTAAAAGATTATCCTGAAATTTATGATATGTTAGCTATGCCTCTAAGTTGAGAAAGAAGATCTCAAATATGTTTTGTAAAAAATTGATTAACTGAAAAATTTTATAATCAAGTTAAAGAAAAATTAAGTTCTTATCTAGATATTTTTTCAAAAGAAGAGATTTTAAAAATGAAACTATTTTGAAATTCTAAAAATAAAAAATTTTTAGACAGAATTGGGGATTTTTTATTATTACCTAAAGATGGCTATATAATACAAGATTGAGTTAATAAACCATATGTTGCATATCATTGAGGTTTAAGTGATTGGGAAGTTTTAGTGCCACTGATTAAAGTTTAGTATTTAAAAATAATGTTTATGAAAAATATAAAAATTTTATTGTTAATATGTGTTTTGGTTTTAAGTTCTTGTGGAAGTAATAAACAAGAATGAAACAATATAAATTTAAATGAAACAGAAACATGAGTTGTATTATTAAATAAAGAATTAAAAGATGAAACATGAAATCTTGAAGAAAGAAAAGAAGAGTCATTAAATAGAATTTCAGAAAAATCTAAAGAAATTGTTATTTCTGAAAATAAAAAAGAATCAGAAGAAATAAGAAAACTTCTTTCTAAAGATGCAGAAATTAGAAAAGTGGATAAAATAGATTTTGAAGGTGATTGAAAAATTGAATATATAATCTTGTTCGAAAGTAAAGATTTATATATAAAAGCTTGATGAGCAAACTGAAAATTTAAATGATATTATATATTATCTTTTAAGGATAATAAGTGGCAAAAGATTTATGAAGAAAACTATGATTGGAATACAGGAGATATTAAATATGAATTAGTGGTAATAAGTGATAAAAAATTCATTTCTTTTGAGAGAGTAGATAATTGAACAGGAGGACATATACAAACTAAGTTATTTAGTATTATAAATTGAAATAATATAATTTTTGATTTATCTGATAGAAGTATATTTGAAGAAGAAGTTAGACCTTATTTATTAGAGGGAGAAGAAATAGGAAGAGTTGATTTAAGTATTTCAGATATATATAGTCATAACTTTTTCAATAGTACATGTAGCTTTAAATGATACTTAGATTGAACAAGGTTAACATATGATTTAATTTATGAAAATTGAAAATTGGAAGTAACGAATGTAGAAAGAAAGGACTTTTATTCAGAATGAGTAAAAGGTTATTGTTTTTGATGATATGAAGTAGAAGGTATTGATAATTTAACATTTAAAATACTATCAGGTCATTATGCTATGGATAAAAATAATTGTTATGAAGATATAAAAATTGTAGATAAATCAAAGTGTGAGCAAACAGAAACATTTAATAACTAATATTATTTACCATGCAAAAACAAACACTAATCCTCCACGGTTGGGAAGCAAATTCAGACTCCAACTGGTTTCCATGGGCAAAAAAAGAATTTGAAAAAAAGTGATACAAAGTACATTGCCCAAATCTTACAAACACAGATTATCCAGTAATCTGAGAACAACTACAAGATTTAGAAAATATAAAATTAAATCCTTGAGATGTAGTTATATGACACTCTCTATGAACTAAACTAGCTCTAAAATTCATAGAAAATAACAAAATAACCTGAATAAATATTCTACTAGTTGCACCAGTTTATAACAACCTAGCAGATGAATTATGAGAAAAAATACTTTGAGATGCATTCTATAACTTAGCCTCTTATTGTGATGTACAATTAGACTTTAGAAATATAAATAAACTAAAAAATAAGTATACTATTTTTCTCTCTGATGATGATCCAGTTATAAATATGTTTAGTGCAAAAGAATATTTTACATACCTAGAAAATAAAGAATTTGTAGAATTTCAAAACATGCAACACCTATGTCAATGAACAAATAATTTCACATTTCCAGAATTGTTTGATTATATAGATTAATAGAGAATAAAAATTGTTAAGAATGAAAGAAATTTCTCCCTTTTCCAAAGGTAAGGTGAATTGCGAAGCAAGAGAGTATGCCCTGGGGTAGAGTACTCTGAGGAACGAAGAGGGAGGGATTATAAAAATGTAAAAATAAACACCATGAAATATTCAAAAATATACTTAGCAAGTTGAAACAAGCAAAAGCTAGAAAGGTTAAAAAAACTATTCACCAAAATAGATGAAAATGTAGGAATAGAAATATATCCAGACTTAGTTAATGTAAAAGAAACATGAACCACAGCAATGGAAAATACCTTACAAAAAATAGAACCATATAAAAACAAAGACATAAAACATCCAATATTAACCATAGACCATTCTATATTTTTTGATAATATAAATTTTGATCCAACACTCATAAAAAGAAAAGCAATAGAACAAAATTGATTAAATGAATTTGAATTACATCAAGAAGATATTTATAACTTGATGTTAGAATATTACAAAAATCTAGCCACAGAAAAATGATGAGAACTAGAATTCTATTTTCTTGATTCTTGGGCTATATTATTTCCAAACTGAGAACTAAAAACGACAGAATACAAAAGAGAATATATCTTAACAGATAAAGTAGTATGAGAAAAACAATTATATTTTCCACTTTGTAATTTATACAAATCAAAAATTACCTGAAAATATCGGACAACTTGGGATGAAAAAGACTTTTTTCTAGAACTCCAGAAGCAAATAGATGCCATGAAATACTTACTAGATATTTAACCTTAAAAAAGGTATGAAAAATTTTTCATACCTTTTTTAATTAAACTTTAAACTTTCCCTTGAAAAAATTTTTAGATTTATGTTTAAAATTATCATTTTTAGGTTTATTATCAGTATTCTCATTATTTTTAACTAAAATATCCTTATTTTCTTCTTTGTTCTCTTCTTTTTTATCCTCAATATTTTCATTAATATCTTCATTTCATTCTGCTAAAAGTTGTTCATCATTACCTTTTTCTTTTTTATCTTTTTTTCCACTTTTATCATTTCAATTACTATTTTCCTTATCCTTTTTATCTTCTGAATCAGGCTTTTTATATCAAGTCTCTTTTCAACAATAAGGACAAATATCCCATCAAATCCTTATCTCTTTTTTACATTTTTTACATTCTTCTTTTAGCTTTTCCTTACACTTAGGACAAAAACTAAAGTCTTCATCTAATTTTTCATTACAATTATAACACCTTATTTTCTTAGGTTTACCAATATTTTTATCTTGCATCATATCAGAAAGACAATCTAAATTATCTTCTATCTCTTCATAATATTTTTCAAAAATAGTTTTTCACGGTCTTATTATAAGGTACACAAAAATTCATAAAGGGGTTCCTAATAAAACAATCAAAATAGAAACAACTTGTAATAAAATACTATCAGTTCTATTGATAATATCTTTTATAACCCATATAACCACAGCTATCCATAAAACAGCAAAGTATATCACCATAAATTTTAATACAGACTCAAATGTAATATGAGGCCATAAAGATTTTAAATATGGGTTGAAATCAAGTCTAGGAATTTTTGCTAAAAGGGAATCTAAATATAACATAATATTTATAGTTAATAGTTTTACTAAAATTAAGAGAGATTATCTCTTTTCCAGTCTTCTATTTTTTTATGATTTCATGATAATAAAACATCAGGAACTTTATATCATTTGAAATCTCTAGGACGAGTATATACAGGATGCTCTTTTTGTCTACAAAATTTTTCAGAAAAACTTTCTTCTTCTAAAGATTTCTCATTTCATAACACTCATGGAATATGTCGAATTAAAGCATCTATAAATACTTCAGCAGCTATTTCTCAAGAAGAGAGGATATACTCTCAAATACTAATCTCAAAATCTACATAATTATCCACAATCCTTTGATCAATTCATTCATAATGTCCACATATAATTATAAACTCTTCATCTAATTTTTTATAGTATTCTTCAACTTTCTTTTGATTTAGTAAGTTTCACTTAGGAGACATATAAACAATAGGAACGTCTTTTCAAATTTTTTCTTGTATATGACTTATCGCCTTGTATAGTGGTTCAGGGCTTATAACTTGTCCATGCATACCATAAGCTTTATCATCCACTTGTTTAAAGTTTCTATCTGAAAAGTCATTTAATTTATAAAAAAAAATCTCAAATAATCATTTTTCTTTTGCTCTTCATATGATGCTAGTATTCATATATGAATCAAAACTTTCAGGGAAAATTGTAATTATATGGATTTTCATATTATAGTATTTATTATTTTCAATGCTTCATCTAAGACTTCTATTTCTGTTTTAGTAGCATCAATTATATAATCACATTCTTTTCTTGATTCATCTTTTTCCATCTTGGCAGCATGCTTTCTTCTTTCAAAATCATCTTTTTCCATTGATTCTCATCTCTTTTCTATTCTTTGTTTTACAATAGAATCAGGTATATCTAAGAAAATTGTACTATAAAAATCACTCAATTCAGGTCTTTGTTTTTTTAATCTCTTCAATCAATTTATATCTATCTCTTTTATAACATTTCTTGATTTTTTTATTCAGTTATCAATTACATCAACATATTTTGTACCATAGTAATCATTTCAATCATAGGGGATAGCATATTCTAAAAATTCTTTATTTTTTATAGATTTTTCAAATTCTTCTCTACTAATAAAATATGAATCTACTCAATCAGTTTCATGCTCTCTTATTGGTCTGGTTTTGTAGGAGAGTGGTATATGTTTTTCTTTTATATCGGCATTTTTTAGATTTTTTATAAGGGTTCATTTTCCAGAACCAGAAATTCACATTATGAAGAATATGTGTCACATTTAATACCTTCTTTAAGAAATATTCCGCACATTATATATAAAAATCTTTAAATTAAAAAAGATAGTTTTATTTTTATGTGTTTTTTTCTATTTGTCTATAAAATTCTTCATTAATTTGTTTATTATATTCTTCTAAAACTTCTTTATCTTTTAACCATTCGTTCATTTCTGCTTGCATAATATCATAAGCAAAATGCCTTCATTTTCATAGTATAATTCATTCTTTTTTTTGTCTTCTTTTTCTCTTTAATGCTTCATCCATAAAATACTTTTTTGTTTCTATTATTTTTTTTGCTTTTTTGTAAGCAGACATAGGTCCAAGTGTTCTTAAATTATGTATTCTATCAGCACATTTAGCATCAAATATACGTTCTTTTAGTTCATCTAATCTACCAAAATATGTTTCATTTCTTTTCTCTTTTGCTTTTCATTTTATTTCCAAGTATTCTACTTGTCCTTTTAATTCATTTTCAGAATATCTATCTTCATATTCTTTTATTTTATTATATTCATCTTCTTCCAAAAATAATCTCCAATCTATTTTTGATAACTCTTTTACTCATTCTGCAACATTCACTAAGAATATTTCTTCTAATATTTCTTCAGTCATTCAAGGTATATCTTCTATTACATCATGAAGTAAAGCTATTATTATTTTTATGAGGTCAGGATTTGGTAATTCATCCAAAATTATTTTCATAACTCATTTAGGATGTTCAAATGCTCTTTCTTTTTCTCAGTTTTGAGTTGTCGTTTCTCTTTTTTTTCAGCTAAATACTTGCTTTACCAAATGATATGCAGTAAGAAAGTTTAACATTGCTACTCTTACAAACTCATTATTTTTTTCATAATCAGGAAATATTGTAGAGACTACTCTATCATAACATTCAACAATTCATTTTACATGGAATCACTTTCTTATTCTAAAATCAGTAATGAGAGCTTCATATCTACTATAGGTAATATCATCAATAGCAATTTGACCTTTAAAACTTAATTCAGTTATATAATCTCTAAAACTATCATACATTTTTGTTATTTTTCCTATATCTTTTTTTTGGTAAGGAGAGTTCTTTTCTTCTATAAATAGTTCCAAGATTTTATCAAAAAAAGGAGTCTCTTCTATTTTTGTGGTACCTTCTGGTATTTCTATATAATATTTTTTTAGGTTATATCTTACTTCAAAATCTTCTATAAGTTTATTTAACCTATTCCAATTCTGGGAATCTATATTTGTAGTTATAGTCTTTAATAAAAATATTTTAAATTCTGTATAAATGTTAGTGTTTTCAAATACTTGATTTTTATCTGATGTACATTTAGTGTTTTTAATAAACTCTTCAATTAAGTCATTGAACAAATCTATATTTTCTAATTTATCTATATTTTCAGGTATTTCAATATTGTTAGAACAATATGGATCCATAAAATAACTTCATCATCAATTGAGTATTGTTTGAGTAGAATTAGTAACATTATGTCAGATTACAAAAGATGTGGGATTATGTTGTTGGTTTATACAATATTTATTAAATTTATTTTCAGACATGATTTTTTCTAGACTTACAAGGGGCTAAAGTAGAATGTATAATAAATATTTATTCAATAAAGTCAACAGGGGGTATAATATAAAAAAGAGCCAGAATAATCCAGCTCTTAAAAATATATTTTTTATTAAACTCTTGTAGTATTTTTGCCATCATCTTCAACCTCACCATCAACTACTCAATCATCACCTTTAGCTTCACCACCAGCCTGTGTTCATGGTTGTCCTCCAGCTTGATACAACTTTTGTCCAACTTGCATCATAGTATCACTTAAAGGTTTTGTAACTCATTCAAAATCTTCTTTTGTAGCATCTGCTTTTGCTGTAACTTCTTTTACTTTTACAACAGCCTCTTCTATAGATTTTTTATCTGTTTCATCTATTTTATCTTTATTATCTCTTAGCATTTTTTCAGCTTGAGCTACTGTAGAGTCAGCCATATTTCTAGCATCAACTAAATCTTTTTTCTTTTTATCTTCATCTCTCTTAGCTTCAGCTTCTTTTACTAATTTATCTACTTCAGCTTCATCCATACCAGTTGAACCTTGAATAGTTATATTTTGCTCTTTTCCTGTAGCTTTATCTTTAGCAGTAACTTTTAATATACCATTTGCATCTATATCAAAACTTACTTCTATTTGAGGAACTCATCTAGGAGCAGGAGCTATACCATCCAGCATAAACTTACCAAGAGACTTATTATCAACAGCCATTTCTCTCTCTCACTGTAATACATGTATTTCAACTCATGGTTGATTATCTACAGCAGTAGAAAATGTTTCAGTTTTATTTGCAGGTATAGTAGTATTTCTAGTTATCATAGGAGTTCTGATTCCTCACATAGTTTCAATACCCAATGTTAAAGGTGTTACATCAAGAAGTAAAACATCAGTAACATCTCATCATATAATACCAGCTTGTATAGCAGCTCACATAGCAACGGCCTCATCAGGGTTGATCCCTGTATTTGGTTTTTTTCCAAAGAACTCTTCTACTTTTCTTTGAACCATAGGTATTCTCGTAGAACCTCAAACAAGTAATATTTGGTGTAATTCACTAGATTTTAGTCCTGAATCTTGTAATACTTTTCTACAAGGCTCTATACTTCTTTCTACTAAGTCAGCTATAAGTTCTTCAAACTTAGCTCTAGTAAGAGTCATCATTAAGTTTTTTGGTCAACTAGCATCTACAGTTATATAAGGTAAGTTTATATCATAATCTGTTGTACTAGAAAGTTCTTTTTTAGCTTTTTCAGCCTCATCTCTAACTCTTTGAAGAGCCATAGGATCATTTCTTAAATCAATAGCTTGATCTTTGTTAAACTCATCAATAATCCAATCAGTTATTCTTTTGTCAAAATCATCTCAACCTAAGTGAGTATCTCAGTTAGTAGCAAGTACCTCAAATGCACCTTCTTCTGAAAGTTCAAGTATAGATATATCAAAAGTACCACCTCATAAATCAAATACAGCAATATTTTCATCTTTTCATTTTCAAATACCATAAGATAATGCAGCAGCAGTTGGTTCAGGTACTATCCTTTTTACTTCAAGACCAGCAATTTTACCAGCATTTATAGTAGCCTGTCTTTGATCATCATTAAAGTAAGCAGGAACAGTTATAACAGCTTCATTTACTGTAGAACCTAAATACTTCTCAGCATCTTCTTTTAGTTTCATAAGTACATGTGCCCCAATTTCTTCTGGTCTAACTTCTTTTCAATCAAATTTGATAAGAGCAGATCCATCTTTTCCTTTTACAACTTCATAAGGAACAGATTTAATTTCTTCTTGTACCTCATCATATTTTCTACCAATAAATCTTTTAGCAGAAAATATCGTATTGATAGGGTTTGTTATAGCTTGTCTCTTTGCAGGAGTACCAACTATGATTTTTCCATCTTTATTTGCTACGATAGAGGGAGTAGTTCTGTTTCATTCAGCATTTGGAATAACTTTTGCTTCTCAACCTTCCATAAAAGCAACACAACTGTTAGTTGTTCATAAGTCTATTCAAATAATTTTTCACATATTATTTAAAGTTAAATTATAAATATATGAATCCATTTTATCACTTTTTTTTTTCAAGTCAAAACTTTTTTAGCACTTTTTCTTCTTTGGTGCTAATTTGGGTTAAATTTTGTTTATTTATAAGGAAAAATAAAATATCCTGATATTTCGTTTTTTGAAATCAAGATATTTTTTAGTATAATAAACTGTCAGAATATTTGATGTAAAATAATTTTTGTGGTATTATTAGATTAATTAAATACAAAAGTATAAATATGAATAAAGAAAGAGGGCTTCCTAGTAGTGAAGACTGAATAGATGAAATTTCTAGGGAAGTAAATGATACATCTTTATCTATTTTTTGGACTTTGCTTTGATATAATCCTTTTACTCCAGAACAAATGATTGATATATTAAATAAGAGAAGAAAAAATCAATAATTATTTTTATGATATATTTTTATTTTCAAGATAAATTCTTTCTATTCTTTGCATTGCATCATCTAATGGAGACTCAATAATACCTCTCATGTAATTTTCTCTATTCATTAAAACAATTACACTTCATATTGTATCATCAGAAATTTTACGAAATTTGCCTCAAAAATTAAAATCAGAAGCAGTAAAATTTCCTCATTCTTTTTCCTCTATCAGAACACTTACATTATCTGTTAGAGAAAAATCACCTTTACTTGTTGTATTCATCGCAGCAGTCATAATAAAAAAATATTAAAAAATAAATAATTTAATCAAAAAAAAGAACTAAATGAATTAGTTCTTTTTATTTAACGAAATTAACAACTTCTTTAAAAACATTAGGATGAGATATTGCCAGATTAGAAAGAGTCTTTCTATCTAATTTAACTTGTTTAAGATACAAAGCATTAATAAACCTAGAATAACTCATATCATATTCTCTTACAGCAGAATTAATTCTAGCATTCCATAATGCTCTAAAATCTCTCTTTTTAGTTTTTCTTCAAACATAAGCATTTAAACCAGCTTTCATCCAAGCATTTTTAGCTCTTGAGAAAACTTTAGAACTAAGCATTCTATATCATTTTGTAGCTTTAATAACTTTTTTATGTCTTTTTTTAGTCATCAGACCTCTTTTTACTCTAACCATCTTTTTTAATTAATAATTAATAAATAACAATCAAATAATCATTAAGATTAAGCATGTGGTAATTGCCTAGCAACCTTTTTCTTTTCAGTAGCAGATACTATTAAACCATACTTATTTCTTCCTTTTGCTTTTTTTGTCTTATCAGAAAGTAAATGTTTTTTCCAAGCTTTAGCAAGTTTAAACTTACCAGTTCAAGTCTTTTTTACTCTCTTAGCTACTCATTTTCTTGTTTTTAAAGTCATAGTTCTTATTTAAAAATTAATTTTAGTTTTATCTTTTTAATTTTAACATAGCAATAAAAGTATTTCTATTTTGTTTAATTCATCAATCTAACTTATAAATCTCTTCAAGTGAATCAACAAACTTTTTCATCTTTTCTAAAGCTATATCACTATAATGGTTTTCTCTTCACTTAAGCATCAAAGTGACTTTCAAAGGATGTTGTCCCTGAGCAAATTTTTCTGCTTGTTTCTTTTTTATCTCAAGATCATGCTCACCAATTTTAAAAGTTATTCTAATAGTTTTTAAATCAGGAGCTTTAGATTTAGCTTTATTTTTTCTATCTTGCTTCTTTTGTCTATATAAATACTTTCAATAATCAAGTATTTTTACAATCACAATATCTCAGTTTCTTCAAATCTCCATCAAATCTAAACTAGCTTCTGTAGCTTTTTGTCTAGCATCAGATAAAGACATCTCTCATAAATTTTCTCAATCATCAGTTATAAGCTGTACTGTGTGAGCTCTTATTTCATCATTTATTTTTCTATGTTTTTCCTTCATTAATTAGTTTAAAGACTTAAGATTGTTCTAGAGTTTTCATCATTTTTACAAAGTTAGACTTTTTTCTAGAAGCAGTATTCTTATGTAGTATATTCTTTTTTACTAATTTATCAATTATTGATTGTAAACCAGATTTTAAAGTTTTTCAATCTTTATCTTTTTCATTAAAAAATACCTCTTTAGCAGCTTCTAAATTATTATCTTTTATAGCTTTTTCAAAGGCAACTCTAGCTTCTCTATAAAGACCTTTAAAATGGTCATTTCTAGCTTTATTCTTTTTATTTTGTCTTAATTGTTTCTTTGCTGACTTAATAATTGGCATTTTTATATGTTTAAAAATAAATAAGCTATGGGATTATATAAAAAAAAGCTTGTTAGTCAAAAAAAAATTTAATTTTATTTTTTTATTAAATTTAAAGCTCTTATTATTCCCATTAAAAATAGAAAATAGAAGGAGTTTTTATCTAAGTTCTCCTCAAACTTTTGCTACTCTTTTAATAATTTCTTCTATTAAATTATTTTTTACCTTATCATCTAAAGTCTCTTTCATAGATTGTATGTAAACTTTAAAACTTAGACTTCTTTTTCAAGGTAATTTTTCTTCACTTTCAAATATATCAAATAATTCAACCTTTCTAATCAGTTTTAAATCTGTCTTTTCTATAGTACTTTGTATATCTTTTCACTTTTTTAGTTTATCTACAACAAAACTTAAATCAAATTTATTTTCTTGGAAAGTAGATATCTCCTTTGCTTTTATTTTTCCATAAATACTATTTTTTAGTAAATCAGCATCTATTTCGAAAAATCATACTCTACATCTTAAAGAAAAGTTTTTTGTAACTTTGGGATGCACCTCTCAAACTATTCAAACCTCTTTTCATCTAACTACAATTTTCGCTGTTCTTCATTTATGACAGAATTCAGGATAAGACTTTTTAGTATCAAAATAGAAATTATCCACTCCTACAGATTTTAAGAAATCTGATACTACCTGAGACATATCATAATAAACCACATCCTCTTTACTAGTCATAACACCAGAAATATAGTATTTTTCTTCTATTTCAGAACCTTTTTTTAATTTGAATGTTTTTTCTAGTTCAAATAGTTTTAAATCATCAAAGTCTCTTATATTTCATTCTAAAGACAACATTAAATTAGGAATTAGACTTCCTTTCATATGAGTCATTTCTTCAGTTAAAGCATTTTTCATAGGAACTAAGTTTTCCACATCCCATTCCATCTTTTTCATTAATTCTTCATTAACAAAAGAATAATTATACATATCAAAAAATCCTTTTGTTGTAAAAAAATTAATAGCTTCATTTTTTAGTTTATAGATATCTGTTTGTCTTATTGCTCATAGATTTATTCTTGGTACAGTTGCTTTTACTTCATCATATCATTTTATTCTAGAAATTTCTTCTGCTATATCAGCTTTATAGTTTAAGTCTTTTCTCCAGAAAGGGATTTGTAATTCGTTCTTTTTTTCTTTTATTCATAGATTTTCAAGTATTTCTAAAGATTCCTCTCTACTATAACTACTTCAAATTAGATTATTTATGAAATCTAAATCAAAAGGAATAGTCACTTCTTTTTGTTTAACAGGATATGAATCTGTATGTCTAGTTAATTGTATTCACTCAAAAATTTTTTCCAACTCATCAACTACCAAGCTAGTTCAGGCAAGTTGCATTCAGTTTACTATATCTTTTTCATTAACATTTAAAGCATCAGTTCTTACTCAAATTCTTTTTCATGTTTTTCTTAAAAATGCTTGATCATAGTGACCAGATTCTATAATTATATTTTTAGTATTATCTGAAACAGAGCTATATTTATCTCAAAGAACTCAAGCTAGAGAAATAACTTTTTCCTCATCAGTTATAACTATATCTTCTGAACAAAGTTTATATTTTTTGTTGTTTAATCATACGAAATCTTCTCCATCTTTCGCAAATCTAACAGTTATTTTTCATTTAATTTTATCTGCATCAAAACAATGTATTGGTTGCCCATACATATACAGACAATAGTTTGAAATATCTACTAATAATCATCTAGGTGCTATTCAAGCAGAACCTAAAACCTCTTTTATATAATCAGGAGATTCTATATTTTTTACTCATTTTACTTCTAATCATATATATCTAGAAGCTACTCAAGGAATTTCATTTTCTATTCATAAATCTGGAAGACTAGAAAAATCTCTTTTAGAATATTCATAATCAAATTTTTCTCAATTTATAGCATATAGTTCTCTTATAACTCAAATATGACTAAACATATCAGGTCTATGATTTATAGCTTTATTATCAACTTCTAAAATTATATCATCTTCATTTAGATATTCTCTCATACAAGTATCTATTTGGGCATCATCAGGAAGTATCATAATCCCCTTTTGTCTTTCTTCTACTAGTCATAATTCATCTTCACTACAAATCATTCACTCACTTTCTACTCATCTTATTTGTGTTTTTTTGATTTCAAAATCAGGAGCTAATTTAGCTCATAAAACAGCAACAGGAACTTTAATATTAGCTTTTACATTTGATGCCCCACAGACTATCTGGTGTTCTTTTCATAAAACTCTAACTCTACAAATATTAAGCTTTTCACTATCTGGATGTTTTTTTACATCTAATATTTCTCATATATAAACATCTTTTAAGTTCTCTCACTTGTAAACGATTTCTTCTACTTCTGCAGTGTGCATAATTAAATCTTGAGCAACTTTTTCAGGAGTTTTTATATCTTTTATGTATCTTTGTAATACTTTGTATGATATTTTCATAACCTTATGTTTTATAGTTTAAATTTTGTTATCATTTGATTTTATTATAAAAAACAAAAAAGGCAAAAAGAATTTTGTTTGACAATATTTTTTTATTTATGGTTTTTTTATATTTTTAAGTTTTTTAACAATAAAAAGTAATTAGGAATTTTTTATAAAAAATGGCTTAGTCTAAATCTTTGAAATATTTAGTAGTTTATGATACAATAAACTTAAATTAATATTTATCATATAAATATATTACTATGTGATTAGGTTCTCCAAATTATGAACCAGAATTGACACTAGAAGAAAGAGCAGATATTTTTTTAGATATTTTTATAGAAATAGCTAAGAGATTATATCCTAATAATTGGGGGAAAGTGTTATTTGCTATAGAAATAGAGAAAGAAATAAAACTTAGAGGAATTTTTTTTGGTGAAAATAAGCATGAGGTGATGAGAAATATTCAGAAATTATATAGTACTAAAAATAATTTTGACATGAGGTTAAACACTATTATATGAACAATGTTTACTTATGAAGGGGAGTGATACGATTATTTATTCTCAGAATAACACCTAAATAAGAAACTAATTCTTTTCTTTTGAAAACATCACCTTTTTAAATATAATCAGTAATTAGCTACAATAGTAGCTAATTTTTTATTTTCCTAATTTCTAGTTATGAGAGTTTTAAAGTTTGGTTGAACTTCCTTGAAAGATTTAGAAATGATAAATAGAACTACAGATATAGTTCTAGAAGCAAAAAAAGAGGAAGAAGTTTTAGTTGTGGTATCAGCAATGAGTAAAGTGACGGACACACTTATAGAATTATGTAATTTAGCTGAAAAATGAGAAACAACGAAAATAGCCGAATGATTAAAACTTTTGAAAAAGAAACACTATGATGTAGTCAAATGACTTTATACAGAAAATCCAGAAAAAGTTTGGGAAGAAAATGTACAAAGATCTTTTGAAGAATTAGAATACATAATAAAATGAGTTAGTTTTTTAAATTCAAAAATATCAGATAAAGATAGAGCTAAAATATTATATTTTTGAGAAATACTTTCAAGTATTTTAGTCTCTCTATCAATAAGAAAAAGATGAACCAAATCAAGAAGTCAGTTATCAAGAGATTTTTTAATATGTTCTTGATGTTATTTAGATTGAGATTGTGATAAAAAAGCATCAGATGAATGTGTTACCAAAATTATATGAGATATAGATTTATCAGAAGAAATTCCTATAGTTACAGGATTCTGAGGAGGAGACCTAAGTTGAGACATATACTTATTTAACAGATGATGAAGTGATTATGTTGCAACCCTAGTTGGAAGGCACCTAAACGCTTCTAGTGTAGAAATTTGGACAGATGTAAGTTGAGTAATGTCAGCAGATCCAAGAATTGTAGAAAATCCTATTATCTGGAAAGAATTAAACTATACAGTTGCAGCAGAATTTGCACTAGTATGAGCTAAAGTACTTCATCCTAAAACTATCTCACCAGTTCAAGAATATGGTATACCAATTTTTATAAAAAATACATTTGCACCAAAAGATTATGGTACAAAAATCTCAAACATAAAAGATAGATGAATTAAGGGAATAAGTATAGATGATAATCAGATAGTTCTAACATTTATAGATCCTTCTATGCTTGGAACCTTTGGTTATATAAACAAAGTATCAAAAATTCTTAATGAAAACAATATTTCTATAGATACTATGGCTACAACTGAAACATCTTTTAGTATGACAATTAGTAAAAATTCCTATTCTGAAGAACTTGTTGAAAAATTAGCATGTCTAAAACCATATTTGAAATTAAAAGTTGATGATAATGTTTCAAAAATTGCTTTAGTTGGGGATAGTATAGATAGTTATAAAGTATTTGAACATTTGAAAGATGTTATATTAGTATCTCAATGAGCATTTCAAAAATCATTAACAGTATTTGTAAAAAGATGAGATTCTAAAGAACTATTAAAAACTCTACACATGGATGTGTTTTGAAAGTAGTGATAAAAGTTAAATTTTATTTAAATAAATTAAAAATTATGGAAAAAGTAAATGTATGAATTGTTTGAGCAACTTGAGCAGTTTGAGTTGAACTTATAAAGTGTCTAGATGAAATGAATATAGAAATTAATGAGCTTAGATTATGAGCATCTGCAAGATCAGCATGAAAAATTATAAACACTCCATTTGGAGATCTTACAGTAAAAGAAACAGATGAAGAGTTTTTTGAATGATTAGATTATGCTATATTTTCAGCAGGATGATGAAACTCTGAAAAATTTGCTCCTATTGCAAATAAAAAAGGAGTCGTTGTTATAGATAACTCATCAGCTTTTAGATATCATAATGATATTCCTCTAGTTGTTCCACCAGTAAACGCAGATAAAATAAAATGAGCAAAACTTATAGCAAATCCAAATTGTACAACAGCTATAGCAGCAGTAGTTTTGTATCCTATTTATAAAAAATATGGGATCAAAAAAATACTAATGTCTACATACCAAGCAACAAGTTGAGCTTGAGCAAAATGAATGACAGAACTTATGAATAACACAAAAGCTTACTTAGAATGAAAAGAGCCAAAGGTTGAAAATTTTGCTTACAACATAGCATTTAANNGAGATGACAATATAGACATAAGTTGTACTGCAGTTAGGATACCTACACTTAGAGCTCATAGCGAATCTATAGTTCTAGAAACAGAAAAAGAAGTAGACATAGAAGACATAAAAGAATTATTAAAAAATGCTCCTTGAGTAAAATTAAAAGATGATATACAAAATAATATCTATCCAATGCCATTAACAGCAACTTGAAAAAATGATGTAGAAGTATGAAGAATCAGAAAAAACTTAGTTTTTTGAAATAAATGAGTAGAGTTATTTGTGAGTGGAGATCAACTTTTAAGAGGAGCAGCATTAAATGCTGTGGAGATTTTGAAGGAGTGTATTAAGAGTAGGTAAAACTACTTTTTACAGACCTCACCTAACCTCTCCTTAGAGGAGAGGGACAAGTAGGAATTAAAATTTAACTAAATAAAAACAGCGAAGCAAAAAAATTGTAGCCCTCCTCTCCTTAAAAAGGAACATAAATTATATCACTAAAAATAAAAATTATGAAACAAAAAATATTTATATTATGAGCATCTTGAAATGTTTGAAGAGAACTCATAAAACAAGTCTATGAAAATGATTCTAAAAAACATCATAGAAATCCATCAAAAATAGTATGAGTAGCAGACTCAAAAAGCTATATATTTGATTCGGACTGAATAGAATGAAAAATATTAGAGAAAATATATTTATGAAGAAATGATGCTAAAGAAACATTTAAAAATAAATGAAAAAGAATATGAAATCTCCTAAGTTTACTAGATTTAGTAAAAAAAGAATGACTAGATTGAGAAGTTGTTTTTGTTGATGTAACGGCATGAAGAGAAGAGCTACTAGAGTTTCATAAAGCATTAATATCTGAAACACAAAACTATCTAGTAACAGCGAATAAAAACCCTATATCTTTATTTTCTGCAGAAGATTTTGAGTATCTTACTAGGTATAGTTGACGTTATGATACAAATACAACAGTTATGTGATGAGCTGGAGTTTTAAACTTTGTAAATGAAAGAGCTGAGAAAATAGTAGACAACATAAAAAACATACAATGAATGTTTTCATGAACTCTTTGATACATTTTGTCTAAATTAGAATTATGAGAGGATAAATTTTCTGATATAGTTCGTGAAGCAAAAGCAAAATGATACACAGAACCAAATCCATGGGATGATTTAAACGGATTAGATGTTGCTAGAAAACTTATTATACTAGCTAGGTATGCAGGACATAAGGTGAATATAAGTGATATTAAAATAAGTCCTCTTATAGATGAAAAATATGCAAATTATGAGTGAGAAGAATTTTTAGAAGCAATAAAAGCAGAAGATGACTATTTCGAAAAAAAAGTTATAGAAGCAAGGAACAGGTGAGAGGTTCTTCGTTATATATGAGAAATGAAGAGTGATAATTGAGAAGTTAAACTAACAGTAGGATTAAAAAGTGTACCCAAAAATTCTGATTTAGGTACATTAGATTGAACTTCAAATTTAGCAATAGTTGAAACAGATATATTAGAAGCACCTCTTCCACATGTTATAAAATCTAGAGGTGCTTGATTAGGAGTTACAGCAGGAGCAGTTAGAGTTTGAATTGCAAAAATGATCCCAAGCCATTTGGTTTGTAAATAACATCTATTTTGTTCTCAAAAAATTAAAAAGAAGTTTAAATAGTTTTCTTTCAAAGTTTGCAAAAATAGGATTTTCTATAATAAAGCTAGAATTAGTATTATAGTCAATTATGGCAACTTTGTTTGCATAAATTATTTTTGTTATATTATCTTCAAATAAATCATATTCTTTAGGAATAGTGACAACATCTTTTTCTAATTTTTCTTTTTTAGTTTTTTGTAAATTTTCACTAGTTATAACATATCTTTCTAATTGTTTTTTATCTCTTGCTTCATAATAATTAGCATTTGGAGTATATTTTTTGATATCAAAGTTTTTTCTAGAACTATATCTGTAAAAAACATCTCATTTATTTAGAGAATTTGTTATATCTTTAAGAATTAAATTTGTGGCATTTTTTCAATCAAAGTATTTTATAGAAGGCTTGTTAGAGTTCTCATTATAAAGTGATTTTAATCACTCTATCATTACATGAAAATCATTTTGGGTTCTTTGGAATAGTACTTCAAGTGATGACGGATTTTCTGCTTTATAATAGTTTCTTTTTCATTTTATTATTTTGCTGATTATTCATGTTTCTAAAATGTTTGGAATTGTTTTGTATAAACAAGGTCTATTTAGCTTAGTCTTATTTGCTAATTCTGAAATGTTTAAAGAACCATTTTCAAGAAGAGATAAATAAATTTTAGATTCGTTTTTATTTAGTCCTATTCTTTCTAAAATTTTTTGATTTAACATAAGTGTAAAATTATATTACAAAAAATATATTATCTAATTTGCTTTAAATATAATGAAAATTCATTTTTTGTAAAAATTTATTTTACACTTACTTTGATTTTTTATACATATTTTAAAGTTATTGTTATATTTCTATTAACTTAATTATTAAATATAACATTATGAAGGTTGATTTACATAATCATTCAGTACTATCAGATGGTATAAAGACTTATACTGACAGAATTTACCAAGCCCGAAAATTAGGCTTAGATTTTATAGCAATAACAGATCATGATATTGTATCAAAAGAAAAATTTATAAGACAAGCAAAAGAGAAAGGAGTAGAAACATGTTTATGAACAGAGATAACAGTTCGTGATTATGATATAAGCAAGTCTTTACACATAACAGCATATTCTGAATATTTTAGTTTAGAATTATATAAGATTTTAGAAAAAACAAGGAACTGAAGAAAAGACAAAATATTTTCTCAGATAAAACACCTAAGAGAGAATTGATTCTCAATTAGTAGAGAAAATTTTATATCTTTTTGCTGAAGAGAAGAAAGTCTGAATATTTTTCATATTGCAAATTATATGTTTTCAGATTGAGTAAAGGAAGATAACATAGCAAAAATAAGCGAAATAACATGAAAAAAATTAGATTCGCTTGAATTTTTAAAATATTTTTTGAGAGATAGTTGAGAATTTTCTAAATTTTGATGTATAAAAGTCCCTGAGTATGAACCTTCTATTGAACAATGTGTCAAGGAGGTTATAAATAATAGTAACTGAATTTTATCATTAGCTCATCCAAATTTTAGTTTTGAAAGAGAATGATTACAAAGATTTATTGAAAAGTTTTGAAGTTATGTTGATATGTGAATAAATGCTATAGAAGTGAACACAAAAGCTTCAAAAATATGGGTAGAAACAATTTTAAATTTAAGTAAAAAGTATAATTTAATTGTAACATTTTGAAGTGATTCACATTCTAGTAAATCACAAAAACATTGAAAATTCTGAGAAATGAATCCATATATTGATTCTGAATTAGTGAAAGAACAATTAAAAAAGTTTAAAACAGAATTATGAAGATAAATTAGAAAAATTTAGAAATAAATTTTCCACGTTCGGTTGGATTTTTAATTATATTTGATAGAAATGAATCTATTTGTTTTTCGTTTTTGATTCCACGTTGGTGTGTTATTCATATTATGTTTATTAGCTTAGATAGTTTCTCGTAGTCGCTAATTTTTAAGAGTTGTATTTTCTGGTGTTCATCAAGACGTCATTCTTCAACAAGATAATTTATGTTTTTGTTTACTAAAAACCTAATTCTATTTAGGTGTATAGTCTCAGCTTCTTTATATCTTTCTTCTATATCCTCAATTCATAAAACTCTATCAACCTCTTCTTGTCAGATAAACTTAGAGTTTAAAAAGCATGAATATAACCAATAAGCAGCAGCTGATATTTTTTCTATAAGCTCTATTTTTTTATCATAATCTTTTGTTGAATGAATAGTCTCAATATCCTTTGTTGAAATTCTATTTCCTCATAAAGCTTTAATATTTGAAATTTTAAATTCTATCTCCTTATCAAATTCCAAAATATCTTTAACTACTTGAGCATTCTCTTCTAACGATAACAAAAATTGTGCTAACTTTTCTCTACTAGGAGAGTTTCCCAATTCTCATATTTTTTTAATAATAGAATCTGTTTCAATTGTTCTTCCGTTCATTTGTATTGGCATAAATATAAGATTATTTAATAATATAGAATATATAGTAAGTAAAAGTCAATAAAAGTCAATAGAAAAAAATAAACACTATTCATAAAAACATTATTTTAGATATCATCTAAGTAATGTTTTTATTTCTTAACAAAACTTAATTATGAAATACTTACCAGAATCATGAGAAAACCTTTTTCAGGCTATAAAAAAACTTATACGAGACTATGAAGCAGAAAATTGAGCTTGAAGTAGTTTAAATATTGCAGTCTGAGAACCTGATACATGTCCTCCAGAAACTCTTAGAAAAATAGTAGCAGAAGAAGTTCTATCACCAGAACAAGCAAATCACACATATTGGGATAATAGAAGCCCAGATGGACTAAATAGAAAATTAGTATTACACCACTCAGGAGTGGATATAGACAATTATGAACACCTAGATACTCTACTTTTACCATGAGAAAAACCAATGCTAGGACTTTTACCAATAGCATGTGGGGCTAATAGACCAGAATCTTTTGAAAATGAGGGATATATGGTAAATGCACCTGCTTATGATGTAGTTAGCACTTGGGCTTGATATCTTTGAGAAGAATCTTATATATGGCCAATTTATTCTCATGAAGAATTTAAGTTAAAAGTTTCCAACTTACCAGAGTGAAAGAAACCAAGACTTATAGTTGTTGTAAAACCATGAAATCCATGTCCAGTTTGAGCTTCAAAAGAAGAATGGGAAGAAGTAATAGAATACTGTATAGAGAATAACATAAGGCTAGTAAACGATTGAGCTTATTCATGAGTAGTTCATAGTAACCATATACCACTCTCACAAGTGGCTAAAGAATATAAAAATTTAGACTGGATGGAGCTTTTTTCTATATCAAAAACACTTAGTGCTTGTGGATGGAGAGTATGAGTTGCTGTTTGAAGCAAAGACTTCATATCAGAACTTACAAAAATAAAATGAAATGCAGATTCTGGTGCATTTTGACCAGCCTTAGTATGATTAAATAAGTATTTTGATACACCCGAAAGTAAGACAGAAACAAAGGAGATTCAAGAAATATACAAAAGAAGATTAGATATACTTATTTGAGTATTTAACGAAGCAGGATTTGAAATGGCATGTAGAGCTGATGCTGGATTCTTTATGTTATTTAAATGTCCAAAATCATTAGATTGAGAAAAAGTTGAAAGTTCTGTAGATTTCAACAAGCTTATGATAAATAAAATTGGACTTGTTTGAGTTCCTTTTTCTGGAAGTGAAATAGATGGGGAAAAAGAACAATTTATAAGATATTCAGCTTGTTATGATGCAGAAAACGAAGCAAATATAAAAAGATTAAAAGAAGCCCTTTCAAAAGTTGATATAAAATACTAATTGTGATAAAATATTTATATATAAATATAAAAAACTTTATTTAATAACTTAATATACTATGAAAGTAGCAATTGTTTGATATGGTAGAATGGGACAACTTGTAGAACAACATGCAAAAAATAGAGATCACGAAGTAGTAGCAGTAATAGATCCAACAGAAGGAACATACAAAGAAGATTTATTAAATGTAAAATTTGATGTAATTATAGAATTTTCAGTTCCTCAGGTAGCTATGGAAAATATGAAATTCTATGCTCAACATGATATGAAAGTAGTTATGGCTACAACATGATGGTATGATAAAGTAGAAGATGTAAAAGAACTTTTCAAAAATTCTAAATGAGCAATTTTATGGAGTGGAAATTTTTCACTTTGAGTAAATCTATATTGGAAAATGGTTGAAAATGCAGCAAAAATAATGGATAAATTTCCTGTATATGATGTATTTGCTCATGAATTTCACCATAATAAAAAAGAAGACTCTCCATCATGAACACTTATTCATACAGGAAATATAATTATTGAGAATATGGAAAGAAAAGAAGCAATAGTAACTAGAACATTGGACTGAAGAGCAATTAGACCAGAAGAATTACACCTAACTTCAACTAGAGGATGACATATACCAGGAACTCATAGCGTCTTCTTTGATTCACCTTTTGATACAATAGAAATTAAACACACAGCTAGAGCTAGAGATGGTTTTGCAATATGAGCAATAGTAAGTTGAAAATGGTTAAAGGATAAAACAGGATATTATGAAATGAAAGACTTTATGGCAGATTTAGCTTAAATATAAAAGTAAAAAAAAAATAAATTTGAGACTGTTCAAA
>DJMN01000061.1 GCA_002435385.1 Patescibacteria group bacterium UBA6489 | reverse complement strand
ACACACTTTTTTGAACAGTCTCAAATTTATTTTCTCTCTTCTTTTTTAATTCATCACCCTAAACTTACTACACCCCCCAACATCAAAAAACTCCCCCTCCAAAACAAACACCTTAACAACCTCTCCTAAAAACTCACTCACTCACTCCTCCAAACTTTCCAAATCCAATTTTCCTTTTCAAACCAAATACAAATCTCCCAAAACAAACTGATAAAACAAAACATCAGAAAATTTTCCATAAAAAAATTCATCCAAATCTCTTAAATTCCTTCAACCTATAATCTCAAGCTCTTTCCCATAAACATCAACATCATCTCACTCCACCTTTCACAAATCCCCATTTCTATACCTCACAAAAGGGAATAAATCATTATCCAAATCCGTTACAACTATTTTCCCATAAACCTCCTCAACAATAATATTATCTCCAAATATCTCCCTACTTCTTCAATTATCCAAACTAATTGGTCAAACTTCACTACAACCATAATTATCATAAACCTCACAGCCAAACTTTTCCTCTATAAATTCCTTAAGCGACCTATTCGTATAAGAATACGAAACTGAAATCCCAGACAATTTAGGTAACTCAAAACCAAACTTCTCAAATCATAAAATAATAAATAAAAGATATTTAGAATCTCCATGTAAAAATTTTACATCCATATTATTCCTAAACACCTTTTCAATATCCTCAAAAATTTCCTTCCTATATTCAAAATCAGTCACATTTATATAAACCTTCTTCACATACTCAGGCTCTTCCAAATTATTCACAACAACCTGATTACAATTTATAGGAGTAACAGCAAAATAACTATCCCCATACACAAAACCACCCTCCTCAGAAAATACAGCAATCTGTTTTATATACCTCCTAAAATCAAGAGGATAAACAAACTCTAACCTATTCCCAGAACTACCAGAAGTCTTTCAATTCAAAAACTCTCTTCAAACACACAATTTTTTTATCTCATCAGAATTTTCTCTCAAAATCCTCTTATCCAAAACTGGTAATCTTTCCACAAAATCTAATGAATCGACATTCTCAATCTCTCTTCTAAAAATTCATCTTTCTTCTAACAAGCTTCTATAAAAATCCAAATTATCATAAAACTTCAACAAAAGCTTTTTTAATTTCCTAATTTTTATCTCATCAACTACTCAACTATCCTCATACCTAAGCTCTTTCAAATACCTATAATAATTCCTAGGATTATTCTTAGAATACAAATCACCATCCAAATAAATCTCCTTAAACAAACTCTTTCTAGTATAAAAATTACTCGCACATTTTTCAGCATAACCACAACCTTCATTAGAATCTTTTCTATAATCTATATATCTTTCAGTCCCCCAAAGCTCAACTAAATCATCATTCAAAATATTTCAAACAGAATTTTCACTATCCCTCTCAACCACACAACAACCATACATATCTCAATTAAAATTAACAGAACAATGATCCAAAGGTCAAAAACACCCATATCTATCATAAAAATATTTCCCATAATCTCACTCATAAAAACTCTCTATCTCATTTCTATACAAGTCAAAATTATTCCTCAACTCTGAAATAATAAAACTATTCTCCTTTCAAGACAACCTCACTAAAAAAGGAGAAAAATCAACAGGAATCCCATACAAACTAGACTTCTCAAAAATCTCAACAACCTCTTTTTCAAAAAAACTAAAAAACTCATCCCTATTTAAATTTATTCACTCAATGTCTTTTCTATTCTTATCATTCAAAAAAACAAAACTAACTCTATCCAACTTATATTTAGCACCAAAATCAACCATTTTAGGAAGCCCCTTATAATTTTCACTCATAACAACAGAATTCACATAAATCCTTAAATTAGGATTTATTTTTTTTGACTTCACGACCACATCCACATTTTTATCAAATGATCAAACCTTTCATCTTATCTTATCATGAACCTCTTCACTAGGTCAATCAATAGACAAATACAAATCATCCAACCCATACTTCACAATCCTAACAAGCCTCTCATCTGACAACAACCAAGCATTAGTTTTTAAACCAACTCTAAGTCATAATTTTTTAGCAAACAAGATTACATACTCCAACCTATCATACATAGTTGGCTCCTGCCCATGAAATCTAATATAATTACAATTATATACTTTTTTAAACACCAAAATATACCTTTGCAAATCCTCAAAAGAAAAAATCATCTCCACCTTTCCCTTCCAATTATCACACATCACACACCTAAAATTACACCCTCAAATCAGGTGTAAATCCACTCTAAAAACACTATTCTTTCAAGTATTCAGATAATTTATGTAATTTTGTTTTAATATGTGTTGCATAATAGTGTGTTATATTTTTTATAATCCCTCCCCCCTCGTTCTTCGAGTACTCCCTTTTTCAAAGGAAGAAACTTTTATTGTAATTCTTGTTTTTATTCCCTCACTCCCTAACCCCCTCTCCTTTGGAGGAGTAGGAAGAAATATAAAGTTCACCAAAAACATCCCACACAAAAACTCCTAAAAATGAGGGGTCTTAGGGGGAGAAACTCTAATGAGTACATCTCGCAAGCCACAAAATTTGGTATTTGAAATTTTCTCCCCCTAAAATTTTTGTTACTTTTGATTCCAAAAGTAAAACCACAAAACAACTTTAACTCAAACAAATCTCCAATCTCCCCAAAACAACCTCCCTCTACATCTTCAATATTTCTCCAACACTTAAACTATCACTAAAAAATTCCTCACCCCTCTTCCTCCCCCTCTCAACAATCTCCTCAAATTCTCCATCCTCAAAAAACTTCTTAACTTTCTCAAAATCACTATCCACATCCCCACTCAAAACCACTCAACTCTCTCCATCCTCCAAAACCTCCCCCAATCCTCAAACAACAGTAGAAAACACCAAATTTCAACTAAGCATATTCTCAACTACCATATTACTGATTCACTCACAATCTCCATTTTCAGCAACCTTAGAATAATTCATAAAACAATTATATTGATTTAACTTTGATACAAAATCTTTATGAGACAAAAAACCATAATACTCTATCCTAGCACTTAATCACAACTTGTCTATTTTAGTCAAAATTTTCTTCCTCAAATCTCCATCTCAAACCAATCAAACCTTTCAAATAAATCCTTCTCACACTAACAACTTAATCAAATCCAACAACTCCAAAATTCATTTTTTCTCCACAAATCTACCTCAAATCAAAATATCTAATTTAGAAAAATTTTTCCTCACAAAACTATACTTTGAAAGATCCAAAACACTTCTAACAACTTCTACCTTCTCATCATCTCACAAATATTTCAAAACCTCCTGCCTCATAGAAAAATCCCTAACCAAAATTTTATCTAAACTCCCAAGGAAACTCCCTCAACTCACATAATCATTTTTCAAAAAACTATAAACATCATACCCCCTTCAAGCAGAAACTATTCTTACATCTGGAACTAAAGACTTTATTTTACAAACAAAATAAGCATCAAACAAAAACTCCGTATAAACAGTTTTTATATCATATTTTTTAATCACATACACAAGCATTTTTAAAAATTTTCCATACAACTCCTTATTATATATCTTAGGGTAATCTAAATTCAATAGCCCCTTAAACATATCAAAATACAACAACTCAAAACTATTCTCAAATTCATCTAAATTCTCTTTTTTTAAAGTAAAAATCACAGGATTAATATCTTTCAATCAAACCAGTTCCTCAAATATAAAATTCTCACTCCTAGGTAAAAAAATATGCTTAAAAACCAAGATATTCTCCTTAGAAATTTCCTTCTCAAAATCACTAACCAAATTCCCAACTCAATTGAAAAATTCCTCTTTGCAGCCCTCTTCCTTTATATAAGGGAAGAGATTTTTGCAAAGCTTATGCCTGTGGTGCAGAGATGGGTTATTTCTCAAGACCCCCTCTCAATACCCCCCCCCTCCCTGTTCCTCGTCTTCCCCCTCAATTGAGGGGGATTGAGGGGGAGCTTTACCAACGATTTCATTAAACAAATAATCAAAACTCTTCAAATCTTCCTCAAAATCATAAACTCATCTCCTTATTCCACCAAACTTACTAGCAAAAAAATCTATCCTATTTCTCTGACTCTCAGCAAACCTATCCACACCAAAAAGCAAAGCCTTACACCCATTAACCAGAACTTCATTCAAACTATTATAACCTCACCTTCATATAAAAATCTCTGTACTTCAAAGCTCCTCATTAAGATTTTCCAAAAAATCTACCACTTTAAAACTCTTCACAAAATCAACTTTTTTCCTTATCTTTTCACTATGTTTTCCTAAAACAAAAATTATTTCATAATCTCTTAAATAACTAGTATTTCTTATTACAACAGCTTGTCAACAGAGGGTTTTAACCCTTTGCATTCTACCACCATAGCTACCAATAAAATTAAAATACCTCTTCAACAACTCATTAACATAAGAAAAAAATTCCAAAGTATTCTCATAATCCCCCCCATATCAAGGAGAAACAATAATCTTTTTTTCCTTATTTTCTACATCGTAACTCCCTTCCTTTATATAAGGGAAGGGAGTTAACGAAGTGTATCCTGTGGGCAGGGATGGGTTATCCTCAACAATATAATCAACAAAACAAACATTCTTATGCCCTCCATAAAACCTCTGCTTCCCCTCAGATAACTCCTCCCTAACATGAGGAATATAAATTCTCTTAAACCTTGGCAACAAACTCTCTATAGAATCCAAATAATCAACATCACTATCCCTAAGAATCAAAAAATGCTTTAAATCCCTACTCTCCAAAATAAACCTCCTCACAAAATAAGTATCATGCAAAACTATATCAATATTCTCCTCTCTAACTATCTTCCTCATCTTCTCAAAAGCATTATCCTCATACTCAGAAAAACTAACTCACCTCAAAGTATCCTCAATTCAATAATCCAACTTTCTAACCTCAAATCAAGCATTCTCTATTAAAAAAGGATTAGTAGAATTCGTTACAAACACAATTTTTCAAATTCTATCCAATTTCGCCAATTCTCTAGCCACCAAAACAGTCCTCCTGATATGCCCTAGACCTATACCATTTATAGCATGTACTAAAATATTTTTCTTAATCATTTTTTCAAAAATAATAAAAACATACCACACCAAAAACTTCTAAAAATGAGGGGTCTTAGGGGGAGAAACTCTAATGAGCACATCTCGCAAGCCACAAAATATGGTGTTTGAAATTTTCTCCCCCTAAAATTTTTGTTACTTTTGATTCCAAAAGTAAAACCACAAAACCTCGCCTACAGAAAAAGTAATAATTTCAAATTCTTTATTCTTTTGTTAAACAAAAAAGTATCTACAAAATCCCTTTCACCTCATCCTTCCAATCCTCATCCAAATGATTATACCTATCCAAAACATACCTCAAATACTCCTCCGTTTTATGCTTCTTTAAATTACGCAACCAATTATCACCAAGCGTTCCAACCTTATCCTTTTCAAGGATATTATAAGGCTCTCTATACAACTTATCTGACAAATTCAAAACCCTACTCTCTCCAACAAAATCTATATTATATCATTTTTTAAAAACCCTATATCAAAATTCAACATCTTCATCTCCCCAACTAACAATATCTTCATCAAAACCTCAAACATCTTCAAAAACACCCTTCTTCATAAACAAATTAGAAGCCGCAAAAAATTCCCAAATCCTTCATTGCTCCTGCTTCTCTTCATAAAAATTCATCCTAAAATCTTCAAAATTTTCTTTATCAATATATCAATTCTCTATAAAGTTATCTATATCAGTACTTTCTATATTTTTCTTCAAATTATTATATCACAAATACGGTCATATAACTACATCCTTTCACTTAGTAAAAGCCTCTAAATCTTTAAAATAATTTCTATACAAAACAGTATCCTGATCTATAAAAACTAAATTATCACTTTTTACTTCTTTAACTCATAGATTCCTAGCCAAACAAACCCTATTTTTTCCATTTTTCTCTCACAAATCTACATATTTAACTTCTACTTTTTCCTTACCTCTTAACCTCTCAATATTTTCCTTACACAAAATTTTATACTCATCACTTGAACCATCATCAACAAACACAACATCCAATTCTTCCACACTATCCAAACACAAACTATAAATTGATTTAATCTGAATATCAATATAATCTGCATTATACAAAGGAATAATTAAAGAAAAAAGCATAAGAAAAATTTTTGTATACTAAAAATTAAACTCCCCCTACTCGTTCCTCGTTTCCCCCTCAATTGAGGAGGGCTAAGGGGAAGTTTTTACTGAATAAATCATTCTATCCCCTCTCCTCTAAGGAGAGGGCTAGGGTGAGGTCATTATAAAACATAATTATGAAAAACAAAATTATAAAAAAAATCTTCCTACAAAAAAAACACTGAAGATATAAATACCTCTTCTCTATCACAACAGACGAAATAGAAAAAATCTGAATAAAAGAATTTATAAAAATCTATTTAAGTCTACAAAACTCAAAAGAAAAAAGAGAAGAAATAAAATACTTCAGACTAAAAAGCAACTTCAAAGAATACTTCTCCACAAACAAAGAAAAAATCCTAATTCAAATAGACTCAAACTACACAAAAACACAACTAGAAATACTATTACAACTACACTCAATATTAAAAAACATAAATTACATCTACAACCTAGACCTAGACAATAAAAAAAATATTCTCAAAGAACTAAAATCATTAGAAAAACTAAATCCAACACTATACATAAAAAGTAAATATCAAAAAAGCAATTTAAGCTGGATTCAAAATAACCTAAAAATATTCTACGACAAAGAAATTCTACTTTCACTAGATAAAATACAAAAACAATCAGACCTAAACCATGAAATACTATTTGAAATCATAGACACCCTAAAAAATAATCAATCTCACATAAATCTAGACTTCATCAGACTAGAATCAGCATACAAAAAACTCTATGCAATCTGACCAAAAGAATTCCACCTAGACCTATTTGAATACTGCAATGCAAACTGCGACTTCTGCTGGACAAACTGACCATGATTTCTAACAAACAGAAACGACAATGACAACTCACACAAAATCACATTTTCGGCTAAACAATACCTAAACCTATTTCAAAATATTTCCAAAGCCCACACAGAAACACTAGCACTATGAATTACCTGAGAACCATTTCTTCACCCAGAAATCAAACAAATACTAAAATGACTAAAAGACATAGACATAAAAATCTGATTCCTAACAAACTGATACAAACTACTTGAAAACATAGACCTAATAACACAAACTGACAACATAAAACACTTCTACATAAACATCTCATCAGGAAACTTTAAAAGCTTCCAAATAACCAGACCATGAGACAATTTCGATAATTTCCTAAACACATGGAAAGCAATTAAAAAAATCAGAGAACAAAAACCAGAAATATTAATCAGATGTCTTTATGTAATAACCCCCCAAAACATCTGTTGAATAAATGACTTCATAAAACTAACCATAAGAAATAACATATCAGAAATAGAACTAAAAAGAGTAGTCCCATATGAATTTAGCCACCAAAAATTTCACTTCACAGAAAAAGACATAGAAGAAATATTTGAAATAGTAGATAAAAATAAAAGCTATTTCAAAGAAAATAACATAACCATAAATCAAAACTTCAACTACATAAAAAAAGACTTTCAAAAAGCCCTAAAAAATATTCAATACCCAGAAGCAGATTTAGTAGACAAAAGAAAATTAAAACCAGCTACAAATAACTGTTATAACCCATATTTCTACATAAGCCTATTTAGAAATACAGCTTTCAGTTGCTGAAAATTCATATGAAAAATCTGAAAACTCCCACAGTTTGATTTATACAAACTACTTTTTGAAGAAAATGAAATTAAAAACATCATAGCCTGAGCTGAAAATTTAGAGGAATTTTTATGAACAGATAAGCGGAAAAAAAAATGTAGTAGATGCCATCATATGGATATAAATGAGATGGTGAAAAGTTATGTGGAGATAAAAAAAATAGAACTATAATAATTTAAAACTACTAAACTACAAAAACATGACACCACATCAAAACACATCATCTTTGCTCTATTCTGGAGGAGAAAAGTTTAGGGAGTGAAATCAAATTAAATCCCTAAACCTACAAATTACAAACACCTGCAACCTTAAATGCACCATCTGTGACATCTGGCAAAACAAAGAAAAAAAATCCCTAAATATAGACAACATAAAAAACATAATATCCTCTAAACACATAACTCAAAACACAGACATAACCCTAACCTGATGAGAAACACTTTTACACAAAGACATAGAAAACATCTTTCAAACTATTCACTCTCACTGACTACAAGTGAACACCCTATCTACAAATTGAACACTATACACAAAACTAAAAAAATTACTAACACACCTAAAACAAAACAATATACCATCTCCTAACATCCACATAAGCATAGACTGACTAGAAGAAAAACATGACAAACAAAGATGAATTCCCTGAAGTTTCAAGAAAAGTCTAGAGACTATTATGAAATTAAAAAAACAAAACTATCAAATAAAAATCAAATACACCATAAACAAACACAACATCTGAGACATAAAAAAAGTATTTTTACTATCACAAAAATTATGAGTAGATCTTTGATTAAAAATAATTGAAAACGATACAAACTATACAAACACTAGATGAGAAATAGAATTACTAAACGACAAAGAAAAAAACGAAATCATAAAAACACTTTCAGAAATTTATAAAAACAAAAACAAATACATAAATAACCTCTTATATTACATCAAAACGAACAAACTGAATTTTGAATGCCAAACACCACTAGACAATCTTTTTATCATGACTAACTGAGAAGTATTTACCTGTACAAAATATGACTCTATATGAAATATCTGTAGTGATAATCTTGATGATATTTTTCACAATGAAAAACATCAAAAAATTATTGAAACAGTTGAAAAAGAAAAGTGTAATAAATGTTTTTCTCCACATGGAGCTTGGAAAGGGATTACCCAACCATCCAAGAAAATACAAAAATAATCAACAATAAAAGACCAAGAAAAAGAAAACCATAAAATATAACTGGAACATCTTTCTCTTTTAACCTCCTATACATTTTCACAATACTACTTTCATAATCAATCTTATCATCATCTTTCAAAAGCTCTCTAACAACCTCATACTTTAAATCAAGCCTCTTTTCCAAATCATCAAGTTCCTTAGTCTTACCATTTTTCTTTACTTCCAAAAATTTAAACCATAAAACACCTTTATAACATTCTGGACAATACAAAACAGCTAATTCACAATACTTCTTTGATTTTTTTGTCCTATCTTCAAACCTACCAATATTATCTTTCAATCTGAAGACACTATCTATATTGTCATTAATACTCTCATAATATTTATCAAAATCCTTTACACAAAATTTCTTTAAAACCTTATTTATATGATACCTCTTACACTTTTTACAATATTCAAAGTTCAAAAAAGTATATGCAAAATAAATAGATCAAATTAATGCTCACAAAACTTGGATATAAAACAAAAAACTCTTTTCTTCTCCAGAAAATTCAGCATTTTCACTCAGTCTATCATACCTATAATCACGAGAAGAATTTATTATTTTCATATATTCAACAAAAGTTGGGATATCCTCATTCATAGCATATTTTTGAGGATTTTGAAGTTGCTTAAAAACTTTATCAGTGTCCTTAATATCAACTTTCGTAAAAGTCTCCATATAAGAGACATAGTTTACACTTAAAAATGTCAGAATTCACAATATAGCCGCTATCAGTAAATCAAATCAAGTAGTTTCAGAATGAATAAATCTTTTTCAAAAAAGAAATATAGTAACTCACATCATCCCTAAAGCAAAACCAGCCAAAGGAAAAATTCACCAGATAAAAACTCAATGAAATTCTCCACCAAATATGTTGTTTAGTAAGATGACTAAAATAGCGATAAGTGGAATTGAGATAAGACTAAAGAGGTATACTAAAAAAATCATGAAATTTTAAACTTAAAAATACAAAAATTACCTATGGTAGAAACAAATTTTTAAAAATTATTTTTAATAAGTGATTCTTCATATGATTGATTATTAATTAATTTATTCGGTTTTATGAACCTAGATAAATATTCTTTATCTTTTAATACAAACTTAGTTTTAAACTTATATTCTCTTCAGTAAATATCCTCAATAAGTAAACTGGCATAAATTTTATCTCATTCAATTAATGGTGAGTAACTTCAGTAGTATTCAATATTAAAATATAAAAATCATAATATATTAGATCATACATTTATTTTCCATGAATTATTAATTCATAAATGAGGATAATTTGTTGTAAGAGAAGGAAGAAGTTTTAAATAATCTCCATTTTCTCACAAACTATAAGATAAAGGTTCAGGTAAAGACATAGGAATCAACCTATGTCTTTTTCATGATATATCTTTTATTTCTAACTTATATCATGAAATAGTTGTATCTGAATAGCCAATATTATTAACTGATAATCACATCAAAAAAATAGTTCTATGCACTTTAAAATCATTTTCTCTTGACTTAGTCATTTTCAATCATTCATTAACGAAAAAATTGGGAATAACTTTTGAATATGTAGAAATTTTCAACTTAGGTTTATGCCTAAAAAAACTCAAAATTCATGTTACCCAAGATAAAAAAATAGTCAGAATAAATATTATAACGGCTAAAACACCTGTATTGTTATTTAACCAATCAAAAAAAACTTTCTCCATAATATTGTATATATTTAAAATATTTTTTTATCTACTAATCAAATCAAAACAAAAGTAACTCAAGATATTATAACTCCTTTAAAAATTTTATCTAATAATTTTTTAACATTTATCAGATGTCCAAAAACAACTTGCAATCCCCCCTCCAAAAAGTAAAATAAACTAGAATAATTCCAAAACATCTTCTATTCCCCCTCCTTAACAATGAGGGGGCTAGGGGGTGGTTAATACCAAAACCCATGAACCACATAAAAACCATAAACTGGATCCTCACATACAAATGCAACCTAAAATGCAAACACTGTGACATACGGCAAAATCCAAACAAACAAGAACCAAACATAAACCAAATAGAAAAAATCATCACCTCCCCAACAATACAACAAAGCTACAAACACCACTGACAATCATTCGACATCTGAATAAGCTGATGAGAACCATTACTAATCCCAAACCTAGAAGACATAATGCTGACCATAGACAAACACCTCCCATGATCAATCCACTCAATAACAACCAATGCAACACTAAAACAAAAACTAATAAAACTACTAATATTCTGGAAACAACACTGAAAACAACTAAACAAAATAAACATATCAATAGACTGAAACGAAGAAAACCACGACAAACAAAGATGAACAAAATGAAGCTTCAAAAAAACAATAGAAACAATCAAAACAATTAAAAAAATATTCCCAAACCAACTAATAGAAATAAAACTAACCATCACAACAAAAGACAACCACTCAGACATACTATTCCTATCAAAACTAGCAGACAAACTATGAACACTCTTCTCATTCAAACCAATAGAAAACATGACTAACTACACAAACCAAAACAAACAAATAGAAACAACATTCTCACCAGAACAAATAGAAAAAATACAAAAACAAATAATAAACAATCCATACCTAGAAAAACAAAACACCTACAAAAACAAAAACTTCTTCTATAAAATCCCCAACTACCTAACAAACTGACTCTGAGAAGAAAGAAAAAATTGCACCATAGCAAACGACTCAATAACAATTATGCCAGACGGAAAAATTTACACATGCATACTTATGAATAAAATAGGAAACATAACAAAACAAAACATAGACGAAATCTGGAACTCAGAAGAAATACAAACACAAAGAAAAAACATAAAACAATGAAAATGCCCTTGATGCATGCTTATGTGTTGATTATTTAAAAGTAAAAATACATATGAACAATAAATACATAATAAACTGGGAACTAAGCCTAAACTGTAACCTAAAATGCGACTTCTGTAGCCAATGAGAAAGGAGAAAAAAATCCCCTTCCAGAATAACACTCAGAGAAGCTTTTAACATCATAGAAAACCTACCACAAAACTCCCACATATCATTCCTATGATGAGAAACTCTAGCATACCCAATGATACCAGAAATATTCAAAGAACTAGAAAGAAAAAACATCACCTACGAAATCACAACAAACTGACTACTCCTAGATAAATTTATAAACACATTCCAAAACTTAAACAACCTGACAAAAATAAACATCTCCATAGACTGATACTGAGAATACCATGACATCTCAAGATGACACCAATGACTATTCAAAAGAATAATAAACATAATCCCTTACATACTTGAAATAAAACCACTAACAATCTCTACAGTCATCACACCAAACCTAAGCAACAACAACCTAATAAAACTACACCTACTCCTAAACAAAATAGGAATCTTGCAGCACAAACTAATCTATCTAATGCACTTCTCAGAACAAGACATCCAAAAATCCAAATCAAAAATCCCAGACCTAATAATCTCACCTCTAAACACCGAACAAAAAACAAACACAAAATACAAAAGTGAATTCCTGAAAAAATACAGACTACTAAAAGACCTAAACCTAGACACAGACCTACAAATAGAACCACAAAGCATATTTCTAAACGAAAAAATATCCTGTAAACAAATAGACAAACAATACAGAATAAACGAAAAATGAAGACTCTCAATCTGTGAATTCATAGAAAACGACTTCTGAAACCTAAAAAGAGACAAATTCGAACACCTAATAAACGATTACAAATACAAAAGACTAAAACAAGACATAACAGAAAACTTCCCACTAGATATATGTAAAACCTGCTGTAAGAATTATAATTTATAAAAAATAGCTCCCCCTTAATCCCCCTCAATTGAGGGGAAAACAAGGAACGAGTAGGGGGAGTTTTAATTGTTAAATTCCTATTATTCCCTCTCTAGAAAGGGGAGGGGTAGGGAGGGGTATCTCATAATAAACCACCATGCAAACAAACTTTCCAAAAGACATAATGATAGAAGTAACAAACATCTGCAACCTCAGATGTACTACCTGCTATTCCCATCAAGACTCTAGAGAAAAAGACTACATGAAATTTAACACCTTCAAAAAAATCATAGACGAAATCCCAAACAAAAAGAATAAAACAATAAGCCTATACAACTACTGAGAACCACTACTCCATAAAAAAATATGAGAATTCATCTCATACGCCAAACAAAACCAAATCAAAAATATCAAAATAGCTACAAACTGAACACACCTAACAACAGAAAAATCACTAGAACTAATAAAAGCCTGACTAGACTACATCTCAATATCAGTAGACTGAACAACACAAAAAATCTATGAACAATTCAGAAAATGATGAAACCTAAACACAGTACTCACAAATATAAAAAAATTAGTGAACCTAAAACAAAAACTATGAACCTGACCAATTATAGAACTCCAATTTATAATAATGTCACATAACGAACATCAAGTTACAAGTATAGAAAAATTAGCCAAAAACTTATGAGTAGATATACTTAGATACAAGACAGTACTCATAAAAGAAATCAAGTGGAAACACTTAATACCAAATGAAAAAGGGTACTCTAGATACAAAAAAACAAACAAAAACTATTGTAACAAACCAAAAGAATGAATAGTTATAAATTTTGATTGAACAGTTATTCCTTGTTGTTATATAACAGATAAACAAATAGAAAAATACAGTATTTGAAATGTTAATGATGATAATTTAGAAAAACTATTTTATTCTGAGAAATCTCAGGATTTTGTAAGGAAAGTTGAAGAGGATAAAAGTAAAATTGAGTATTGTAAGGGATGTGATGAGGGGAATTTGGATTTGGATTATAGGGTGGTTAATTTCTAGCTTAATTTTAAAAACTTAAAAAATTGTAATAAATACAAATATATGATACCATAATTACAATAATTTTATCAATAAATTTATGGTAAGAAAAACTAACGATATATGAAACATCTGAGATAATTTATGGAACTATTACAATCCCCCTAAAAAAAGAGGGAGACCTAGAAAAAATCAAGACACCATTTATGATGGTTTTCTAAATATATCAAGTAATTTTTGGGATACTCCCAAACCTAGAAGAAGAAAAAAATTTCCGCAAAAACAGAATTACAGAAAAAAAAGTTATACAAGAACAAGTTATAAAACTAAAAAAGAAGAAGATATAATTAAAAGTATTATTATTATAACGTTTATATTTTTCGTATTTATATTACCAAAATTGAGTACATGAGAAATAATATCTTTATTAACAATATTTTGACTGTGTTTAATTTCTTTTATTTTTTATAAATACGATAGATATCAAAAAAAGAAAATAGCAGAAAAAGAAAGAATAGAGAGAATACCAATATTTATAAAAGAGCTTCATAAGAAAATAAGTTGATATGTTCCCTTAAGATACCATTCAAGAGAAGAACCTTATCAAATGGAATTGGCTTGATTCTTACGATCTCATTATGAGAATACTGTAATTGAAGACTATAAGAACCATTCTAGACCTGACATTGTAATTGAAAAAACTGCTATTGAGATAAAATGACCTACAACAAGAAAAGAACTATGTACGATACCTGACAAAATAATAAGATACTTAAAAGATTGGGAAACATTATTTATTGTATTATTTAATGTTCAAATATATGAGGATGAAGAGAAAAACAAAGAAGCATTTGAAAATTGGAAAAAAGATATTTACGAAACATTCAGTGCAAACAAAGACAGGATATATATTATAAATTTATAAAAAAGTACTAAATTCTCTAGTACTTTTTTATTTTTTTCTTAAAATCAATTATAAAATCTAAAAACATCTTTTTCCCCCTACTCCTCCAAAAGAGAGGGGATTCAAGGGTGAGGGCAATACCACATAACAACACACACATGCTAAACCAACTATCCAAACATCTCCAACAACTCTGACTCAAAATCACCATAAACAAGTCACCTCTTTTTGACATCCTCCTAGAAGACTGACTCTACCACTTCAAATGAATCTGAAAACACCAAGAAAAATACCTCATAGAATTCACCATATCAAACAAAACAACAAAAACAAAACTCCTACTATACCTAAACAATAAAAACCAAATAGAAACAATCAGCAAAAACCAAAACATCAAAAAACTATTTCAAAACCACATAGAAAAAAACAACCTAAACAACCAAATAAATCAAATACTAAAAACCTCAAAAGACATAAACAAAAAATACCTAATATTCTTCATACTATACCACGAAGAAATAAACCTAGAACTATACAAAACATTCATCAAACTATACTGACAAAGAGACCAACAAATCACCAGAAAACACTTCAAACAAGACATAATAAACAACACCCAAAACATAGAAAAACTAAAAAAATCACAACAAGACAAAACACAAACCATAAAATACTGCCTAAACAAACCCTGATACATCTATAAAAAATGAAACCACTCATACAAACTCATCTCCCTATACGAATACTTCCAATACCACATCCTAGAAAAGATCCTAAAAAACAAGAAAAATCTCCCACTACTAAAACTAAACAACAAAAACCTACTAGCAAAACAAAACAACCTACTATTCTTCAAATACAAATACTGAACAAAAAAACAATTCAACACACTAGAAAAATTCACAAAAATCTACTTCCAAATAATGGATAAAATCAACAAAATCCACATATCAAAAACGAAGTCTTGATGCTCCTTAAGAGGGCAAGACTGAAAAACAATCCACTACATATTTCAACACCACGACTTACACATAGACAACATAATCTTCTACAAAAAAACACCAATTGCAATTGACTACGAATCCCTACACTTCTGACCTAGTTTTTTACAACCATTCTACTTCTTTTGTACACTACGGAGTAACTGGAATAATAAAATAAAACCAAAACTAACACTAATACAAAGCTTCTACTACGCCTTTGATAAATACAAAACAAACAAATACATAAGACACGACATCCAAACACTCTGATGAAAAAAAATATACAAAACTATACAAAACGAAGTTTTATGAATATACTGGCATAACACAATCCGCAACAACCACGAACTAAAAGACTTCAAACAATTACTAGAAACAGAAAAACAAAACATTATTAACTACTTTGATAACTACTAAAACCATTCTTCCCCTACTAATCTAAAATCCCCCTCTAACTCCACATTATTAAGGTAGAAAGCAAGGAACAAACAAGGGAATTCAGAAAAGACAGACAAAAAAACTGTCCCCCCTCCTTAGTAATGAGGGGGCTAGGGGTGGTCTAAAACATATAATTCCTTAAATTCCCTCTCCAGAAAGGGGAGGGCTAGGGAGGGGTATTTCCTAAAAACCACACATGCAAAACATAACCACACAACTACAAAATTTCCTAAAACACTACCCACTAAATGCTGGAGAGAAAATCTATGAACTAGAACAAACTTTCTCCAATTTATTTTGAATGAAAAATATTACAACCACCTCTAGTTGAAGCACCGCAATAATCTCAAGCCTAAAAACCCTATGAATACAAAAATGAGACATAATCCTAACAACCTCAATAAACTCACAATCAGTAACAAACATCCTAAACTTTCTAGAAATCAACTACAAATTCGTAAAATCAAATAATAATACTCCATACTCTATGGATACAAAAGACCTAGAAAACAAAATCAAACAACACTCTCCAAAAGTCATTTTTATAGTCCACATGGACTGATACTGAATAGAAAACACAAAAGAAATAATTAAACTCTCAAAAAAATATAAAATAAAAACCATAGAAGACTGTTGCCAAACCATCTGATGAAAAATCTGAAAAAACTACTTATGAACACTAGCGGACATAGGAATCTACTCACTAGACTCAAACAAAATGATAAAATCATGAGAATGAGGAATAATCATAACCAAAAATAAAAACCTACTAAAGAAAATAATCACATTCAAATCAAACTGAAAATACAAATGAAACAAAAAAAGACAAAACTGAATAAATTTTAGATACAACGACTTTGCTGCTATCTACTGAAAACACACCCTAATAAACCTAGAAAATGAACTACAAAAAAGAAAAAGTATACTAAAACTAATACAAAAAAAACTAAAAAACACAGAAATAAAAATACTAAAAGAAACTAAGAAAACTACTCCATCCTTCTACAACATCACAATAAAACTCCCAAAACAAATAAACACCAAAAACTTCACATTCATCTCAAAAATTAAAAATCTATCAAGACACAAAAACTACTCAACCTACTACACAATAAACCTATCCCTACTAGATAGAACCTGAAACAAAATAAAGGAAAACCTAAAAGAACTATTTGATGAGATAAATAAAATTAAATAAATACATATTTTATTCCTCCTACTCATCTAAGGATAAGTGAAGAAAAGAGTACTTGTTACGACTATTCTGAAGTTAAAGCGTAGCAGAGGGCTAGGGTGAGGTAATAATACAAATTAAGAAGCAAATAAATCCTCATTTTGTTCTCATACCACATAGAATTAGACACAAAACAATTTAATTTAGCCAAATACTCCTTTTCAATAATTCACCTTTTATACAAAAACAATCAAACCATTTGAATATGCTTTTTATTTTCATTAAAAATCTTAAAATAATTAATCCTTCAAACATCAAAAAATTCAAAATCAATATTATTATCATCCAACACTCACTTAGCTATTTTTCTTATAATTAGCTTAGTTTCTTTCTCATCAAGCAAACAACCATCATCTAAATTCAATTCAAATACACCTTTTACAAACTGCCTATCAATAAAAGGAGAAATAGTTTTTATTCCATTAATCTTCCCAGAATTCTCAATATACTTCCTTCTATTCTGAATTAAAAACACATAATTAAAATAAATCTGTTTCTTCAAAAGACTATCTCAAATCTCTACTTTCTCAAAATACTCAAAAAAACTCTCTATTTCTGATTCTCAATTTTCTCATAAATGATCTCCTCAAAAAAACTCCCCAAACTTATAAAAAAACTCTTTTCAATATTTCTTTATATTTTCAAAATAATACCTTTCCTCATACACATCTCTAAAGAACTCACTCTTCACAACATCAAAATATTTATTTTCCAAATACGATAACCTATATTGACTCAAACCTCAAAATAAAACATCCATACCATCAGCTGTAAAAACATACTCAAGATTATAATCCTTTTTTATATTCCTAAACAAAAAATTGTTTATAATATAACCATCATCTCAAACCAATTCTCAACCATTAGAATAAATATCCTTTAATTCATACAACACATCACCATAAGAAAAATCCTTTATATAACAAATATGTTTAGCTCAAAAAAAATCTGACAAATCCTTCAATTTCTGTATTTTCTCTCTATCCTTTTCCGACAATAAAGTTAAAGCATATATTTTAAGCTTAGGAAAATTCTTTCTTAAAAAATACAAAAGCAAAAAAGAATCAACTCATCAAGACAAAAGAAGTCAAACCTCTGATATATTCTTTCAATCAAGACTCTTCTTTACAGAAACCTCAATAATATCAAGTACATCATCATAACAATCAGAATCACTCACAGATTTTCTCAACTTTATAGCATTTACGAAATCAATATCCCTATTTATTTGTTCTTCATTATCCAAAAACTGATATGACAAAAAAAATTTTATTTGTTCTTTTGATAACATACTTTAGTTAGTTAAACAATCTCTTCTATTAAAAAGAAGAATACCCAAAAACAACAAAAAGGAAAATCAATTAAATTGAAAAAAAGTAAAAACCACTTACAATTCTAAAAAATAACCCAAAAAATAACCCCCCATGAAAATAATCGCCTGAATATCCCCAATAAACGATATAAAATCGTACATAAATTCAGAAATTGATGAATTCTTTTGTTGATATATCCCCTTTGAGTGGTTCTACAACTATGGATTTGAAATTTCACTAAATAGGAGATACAAATACGAACAACAATTCACATCACAAAAAATATTTGAAAAACTACTATCCACATTAAAAAAACATAACAAAAAATTATACATAACACTAAATGAACAATTTTACACAAACAAACAATTTCCACTTATAAAAAAATACACAAACTACCTAGAAACAACAGATATTGATTGAATTATCGTTGCAGACATACACCTATTAAGCCTTTTATCAGAACAAAACTTTCAAAAAGAAATACACCTAAGCTGAGATTTCTGAATCTACAACACAGACTCATTAGAATTCATATTAAAAAACTTCAAAAACCTAAACATAAAAAGAATTATATTTCCAAGAGAATCTCTAATAAACGAGATGAAAGAAACAATAGATTACATAAAAAGAAACTGACTCAACATAGAAACAGAAGCATTTATACTTTGAGACCCTTGTATATTTAATTGAGCTTTATGCAGAGCCTCTCACGGATATTGAGTTGACGGATTATGCTATACAATAAAATACAACAAAAGTGATTTTTCAAAAAAAATAACAGAAGATTTAACAAAATGAGGAAAAAAATGTTGAATATGCATTATAAACAAACTCAAAGAAATATGAATAGATTCACTAAAAATCCCCTGAAGATGAAATAATTTTCTACAAGAAATAAACAGCATAATAGATATAGTAAAATGAAAAAAAGACTACAAAAAAGAAAAAGAAGAAATCATCAAAAAATATTGAAAAAATTACTGCAATGGAAATAACTGTTACTACTCCTTAGAAAAATAAATTATGAACAATTACATAATAAACCTATGAACAAAATCATTTCAAAAAAAGATAGATTTATTAAATGAAGCTAAAAATACATTTGAAAAAATAAAAATATCAAAAATAGATAAACTAGTATGAATAGCATTCTGAAACCAATTTTGTGAAAAATTAAACATAGACATATCAAACTACATTGAACAAATTAATAAATTACAAAAAAATGGAATAAACATATATTACCTAACTTCAATAATAACATCTCAGAATAAAGAAATAATAAATAAAAACATAGAAAAACTAATAAAAATAGAAAATATAAACTACATAATAAATGACCTAAGCCTCATAAATAAACTAAAAAAGCAAAATATAATACTGTGACAAACATTTTACAGAACAAGAGTTTTAATCAGAAAAAATCTTACAGATAATATAATAATCCCTGAAAACATAAGAAAATATATAAACCTGAATCAAATAAAACAAAACCAAAAATACACATACCAAAATACCTTCAACAATAAATATTATAGAAACTTCATAAAAGAAAATGACATAAAATGAATACTAATAGACATAATAAACGAAAACACAAATAACATAAAAGAACTATGAATTAAGACTATCATATCAACACCATTCACATATGTAATGAGTTGAAGAGCCTGTATAACACATAAAATAACAAACAACCTAAACAATACAAACATAACAACCACCTGCAACAAAGAATGCTACAAAAAAGAAAAAATAAAGACAAATTATTCAGAAAATGTTCTATGAGAAGACCTAATCCTTAGATGAAATACAATATTTAAGAAACAAAAAAATTTAACACTAGAAAATTCTTTGATACTATATGATAATATATTATAATCCTAATGTTAGGAGAATAATTTATCCAAAGAGAGAAATACCTTAGGACAAATTAAGATTATTAAATAATAACAATACTATCATAAACTAAATATGAAATTAAACACAAAAGAAAAAAATGACCTGCTAAACTACCTACTAATAAAATCTTGAAAAAATCCAATTTCAAGAACTTATAAAATCCATCTAAAATCCATCTGATGTAATGCAAGGTGCCCAATATGCAAAGACTGGACAATAAAACAAAACAAAGAAAAAATAATAAAAAACCTATACAAATCATTATCCCAAATACTAAAAGACAGAGTGAAACACAAACACATACAACTACTATGATGAGAACCAATGCTAATATTTGAAGACATACTAAAAATAGTAAAAATATGAAATAAGTATAACATCTCCTTTGATTTTCCCACAAACTGAAGCTTATTAAACATAGACAAAGTAGACAGGTTAATAAAAGCCTGAGTAGACAACTTCACATTCTCAATAGACTATCCTGATAAAAATCACGATAAATGGAGAAGCTTACCCTGAGCATTTGATAAAATAATAGAACTAACTAAGTACTTAAAAGACAAACAAATAAAAGTACAATGGAATACAGTAATCTGAAAATTTAACCTAGAAAAAATTTCAGATTTTAAAGAACTCTATACAACTACCTCACCAAATATTCACAATTTTATCCTCATAGAAAAAAATTGATGAAAATCAGAAGAAAACACACCAGAAACAGATGAAATACAAAAAATAAAAACAATACTAGAAAATATAAAAAAATCTCACAAAAATATATCCATAATAAAAAATTGATTTGAAGACAATAACATAACTGCATCTACATCAAAACTATGCTTTATCCCAATAAAATCAATTATGTATCAAATTGATGAAAAATGAGTTAAAATATACCCATGTTATTATGATGACAAAGAAGTTACAAATATAGACCAATTCTCACTAAACGCAATTACAAAATGATGTAATAAATGTAACTCATCACTAAAAAACAACTACAACAACTATATGATAAATCTGATAAATAGAACCTAAACTTACTTTTTGAAACTACTTAAACTATAAAAAATAATAATAAAAAGAAGTGTCATAACGATTTTATACTAAAAGTTATTTGTATTTTATATTTATTTCAATCTATATAATTTTATCTCCAATAAATTCAACAAATAAACATATTTTTTCACATCTTCTTCCGTTCTAATATATTGAGGATGAATCTCTACTCAGATATCTATATCCATCTTTAATAAATTATTTATATCTCTTTCCATCTCAGAAAAATCATCAATATACCAGTTTCAATAAACATCCTTTTTATTAAAAAAAACATTAGTCTCATATATTTTAAATTTATTCTCTAACAAATGCCTATTATCTAAAAAATCTTTATAATTCAAAGAAAAATTATCATACTTATTTTCCATCAATAACTTTATAGTAACCCCATCAAAATTATTATACGGAGGAAAAAAATATCTTTTCCCATAACCAATTTTAGAGAAAAATTTTTCAGCCTCTAAAAAACTCTCTTTTTGAAAATCCTTACCCTTCAAAAATTCATCTCTCTTATGAAAATATCAATGAAAAGCAATAATAATATTTCTATCAAATCTATTAAACAAATCTATCAATAAATCATCATTTACCTCTGAAATAATAACCCCAAGCATTATCTTTATACTAGGGATTATACTAACAGCCTTTTCAATAAGCCCCAAAACAACTCTGTGATTTTCTTTGTTATAATCATCTATCCTTATAAATATCACTGTATCCTATTTAAGATATAACATTCTCAAAACTTAGACTTAAACTCAAATAAAGAGTCATTAATATCACCTTCATCTCTTCAAGTTCAAAATATAACCCCATTTATTTCATCATCATTCTTATAATAATCAATTATATAATTATTAACAAAATATTTTAATCCCTTCTTAACATAAAACTCATCATATCATCAATACAAAGGCAAAATATTATTAAACATCTTTAACAATACAATACTTCAAACTAAATTCTCTCACAAAGAAATATTTAAAATCTGAGCATCACTTCAAAGTAATATATGTTCAAAAAAATCATAGCCCTTTACATTAAATCATTTACTACCCGAAAAAATATTATAAATAAAGTAAAAATCCTTTAAATTATTTTTATCAACTTTTGAAATAGTTATCTTAGGAAATAACCTAGAAAATCTATCTACATACTTTTTTACTTCACCAGAAATCTTTGATGCCGAATAATCATATATCACATTATAACAAAGATTTGAATTCTTATAATTTTCTAAAGTCAAAAAGTTATATCTATTAACCTTTATATTCTCAGAAACAAAAACAGCAATATCCCTCAAATAATCCTCATCTAGTAAATTCTCTTTTGAATACTTCAAATTAGATAACATACCATCCTCAGAAACAAAAAAATAATAAATTTCCCCATTATCCGAGACTTTTATAACATTAGCCCCAAGCATTCTTGCAAAAAATAAATATTCTCATACATTTTTTTCATTAACACCCAAAGAAGCCGAAAAAATCATTTGATAATAAATTTTATTAAATATAATTCTAAAGAAACTTATTTTATTATATTTCTTTTTTAGATTATGAAAAATAAAATTATCACTTCTATTATATTAGTACTAATAGTATCATGATTAGCTATACTAATATTTTATAAATTTAATTGAGAGAAAAAGCTATCTCAAACTCCAATTTCTGATATCACAATAAATACAACATCAGAGAAACTTGAAATCGAACCTCTTTTAAAACTTCTAGCAACTGAAGAAAATGTTATAAAAAGTTTAGAAGAATGAAAAAACTGAAACTACCTAGAAGACCTACCTAGATTAAAAACATACTACCAAGAAAATGCAAACTGGTCATTTTACTTAGAATCAGCAATATATAACCATAAAGAAGAGAATTGTAACGAAATAACAACACAAAAAGAAAAAGATTTCTGCAACTCTGTGTTAAAAAATATAGAAAATGTAAACATTATAAAAGAAAACTTAAAAAATTTCTGAATAGAAGACCAACAAGAAATAGAAGAAGTAATTAGCTTCTTCCAAAAATTATATAAAAAAGAAGACTGTAAAGACCTAAGTATTATAAGATATCTTTCATGTAAAAAAATTCAAAATAAAGAATTTGATGTAGAAAAATACTTTATAAAATATTCTGTATTAGAAAATTCAGACTTAAATATTGTAGAAAACAATGTAGAAAGAATAATAAAACACTGGAACTTAGATGAAGATTTTATAACAACAGTTAAGCTTATGCTAAAAAAATCATCTTAATAGTTTATAAAAAAGGTTTTAGGATCAGATCAGAGCTTAAAATCTTTTTTTTGTTTTCAAATCTTTATCAAAAATTTAGATAACAACTCAGCCTTCCTCAAAAACAACTTATCCTCATCAATAAAAGCTCTTTTTAATTTTCAATTAATATCCACATATAAATTATCCTTTATAAAAGGCAAATCAAACTTAGAAATAACGATATTTTCATTCTCATTCACTCAAAATTTTGGATAATGAAATTTAAAAATATCTTTATAATCAATACTCCTAGGTTTATATTTCAAATAGTAAAAATCTACAAGATCCAGATACTCATTATTTTTTTCAATAAATAACATCAAGTCCTTTAATTCATCTACAGTTTCATCCTTAAAATTATATAAAAAATGTCCCTGCAATATTATTCACTGATTATGAATACATCTCATAATCCTCTCTAACTCCTCTAAATTTAATCTCTTTGATATCTTCATCATCCTTTTAGGAGACACACTCTCAATTCATATTTTTATATGTCTACATCAGGCTAAATACATTTTCTTTACCAAATCATCGCTAACATCCTTCGCCAAAAGATAACAACTCCATTTAAAACCATATCAATTTTCTATCATCATATCTAAGAAGCTCTCTAAATACTCATTATCAAAATTTATCTCATTACAAGCAAAATATATTTTTTTTATTCAATTATCTCTAAATTCATCTAATAACCTCTTATTTTCTAATATTGACCTAGAATGAAAAGACTTTACATATGAAGCTCAACAATAAAAACACCTAGGGAAAGTTCTACATCATCTAGAAATCTCAAACTCTAAAATATCTGTTTTCCCATATACACTAGAATAATCTGGAGATTGATTATATCAATTAACCTCATCTAAGTTATTTAAATAATTATCAAATAAGCTTTTATCCTGCATTATTATAGAATACACTTTTTCTTCTGCCACAGCCCTCGCATCTCATCAATCAACTAAATAATCTAATTCCTCAGAATAAAATTTCCTCAAATAATCTCAATAATATTTAGCAAATTCAGAAACCATAATAACAACTGTCCCATATTTCTTTTTCAATGCTTTAGCAATTAATAAGACCTCTGGTACAGTCTCATTAAACCGTAAGTTATTAACCACAAAATAATCTATTTTAAAAGTATTCTCCTGTAAAATATCATCCAAATATTTATCAATAAATAAATCAATATTCTCATAATAAAAAACGAATTCCTCCTTGCTAAATTCATTATAACTATAATCTACAGAATCAATTATTATCTTGTTTTGAACAATATCTTTAAGCCTATTTATTATAGAATAGAATTCTGAACTAGGTATATAATTTGAGGTAGTACCTCAAGAGTAAAATAGTATGTTTACTTTTTTTTTCATTTATTAAATTTCTTAATATAGTTATTTTTGTTATTAATCTGCAAAAATATTACTCTTAAGAATTAATTAGTAGTTATCTTGCAACTAAATATAATATTAGTCGCAGATATGTAAATATTTGCAACTAAATATAATATTAGTCGCAAATATAACATTAAAAACAATTACATTATAACCTCCAATAATTTATCAAAAAAGTAAGTTTTATTCCTCAATGCTCAATCATCTAAAATGATTTTTTCATTAGACAAAAACTTAAGTATTCTAAATGAAGAATCTCTACCTATTCAAGTATTCCTAATAAACTCTTTAGAATCAAATATTGGAACAGAAAAAAGAAAATCCAAAACCTTAATCGCATTTTTAGGAGTTGGAATATCTACAACTCTCCCCTTTAAATCATTATAAAGGTTTAATATATCTTGAACTTTTTGAATATTCTTTATTGACTGTTTTTCTACTGCAATTAAAAAAAAACTTATCCATCACTCCCAATCATGGCTCCTAGAAATTCACTGCAATGCTTCATAATATTCATCTCTATGTAATTCAAAATATTCACTTAAATAAAACATAGGAGAACTTAATACTTTTTTATAATATAAAAACAAAGGCATTAATATTCTTCATGTTCTTCAATTTCAATCCCAAAATGGATGAATTATCTCAAATTGAGCATGGACAATAGCTAACTGTACTAAAAAGTCCTTGTCATCAATATGGATATACTTTTCAAGCTCTGTAAAATATTTATCAATATTCTGAGGTTCAGGAGGAATATAAGTAGCCCCTTCTACTCAAAGTCACTTTTTCCCAACAAAAACAGAGCCTGTTCTAAAATTTCACGGATTTTTTCAATTTCACCTTACTCAGGTAAGCAATATTTTATGAATCTGTTTAATTAATCTAGCAGATAAAGGAAGTTGTTCTAACTTACCTATAGCCATTTGCATAGCTTTTCTATAATTAATTATCTCTTGTATATCTTCATATTTGTCTGTCTTTTTCCTCGGATTAGCCTCAAACTCTAATACCTCTTCTAATGTAGCTTGAGTTCACTCTATTTTTGAAGATAACACAGCCTCCTTTGTAGTCAAAGGAGAAAGTAAAATATTAGCATTTGGAATACTCTGTAAAAATCAATCAAATTTTGCTACAGCACGATTAGCTCATCAAATATATTCAAATATCTTAAATAAATCCAATCCATCTAATGGTAACTTGTGTGGAACAAATGGTTTCATATAAATATAATAAATTTCTATTAAAATAACTTTATATAAATATAATAATTAATCAAATTACATTTAGATAAATCTCCCCCTATAAATTACCTTACTCAGAAAATGAATTAGTTAATTCCATAATTCCCCCTCAAAAAATCTATCACATCCACATTGCAAATTCACAACTTATCACAAAACCTTCTAAGCAATATTTTCTTCTTAGAAAGCCTCTTTGTCCTACAAAAATCATAATCAGACTTTCATAACAAATACCTGAAATACCTTAAGTCAAAATTTCAAATATGAGTATTATAAGCACAAATAATTATATTATCAAACAAACTCTTATTCCTATAAATAAGCTCCATAGTTAATTTTATATCTTCATTTGTCTCCTGAGGCAGATCAACAATAAAACTAGCATAAACCGAAATTCATATATCTCTGCTATCAGATAATACTTGCTCCATTTCTTCTACATTCGTTCATTTTCATATAACATCCAAAATCTTCTGTGACCCAGATTCTACTCAAAACCTTAATTGCCTACATCAAGCCTTATATAACAACTCCAACAAACCTCTATCCAACTCTTTAGGAACAACCAAAGCACTCCAAAAGACTCACAAATCACTTTTTACTAATTCCCCAGCTAAATCAACTAAAAACTCTCTTGAATAATTTATCTCACTATCATTAATATCAAACAAATCAGTATTATATACCTCCTTTAAAAGCCTAATTTCAGATACAATCTTTTTTACATCCTTAGTAGAGAAATTTCCTCACTTATGAACATTATAACAATAAAAACAATTATTCCTGCATCACTCTCACATCTCATAAGTAAGAACCAACTTTCAATCTTTTCTATAAACATCTAATTCAAACTGACTATAATCTGGAACAACATCATTAACAATACTAACTTCACTTTCTTGTCATAAAATTACATCGTTTCAAAAACTGTATATAACATTATTTATTTCAGTACTTTTACCACTTTCAAAGTTACTTATCAAATTACATACAGCCAACTTATCTCCCTTAAGAACAACTGAATCAATAAAATCAAACTCTTCAATAACAAACTTTGCATAATTACTAAAATAATCTCAAAAAACTATTATTTTCACATCATTAAAATCTTGTTTCACATAATAAGAAAATAGTAATCAAGCTAAAAAATATTCCATAGAAGACTGCTCAAAAACACTAAAAGGAATAATTAAATAATCAACATCCGAAAAAACATCCTTAACAGATGAATACAAACCATAAGCCTTATCTCAGAAAAAATTATCCACATTTACTCAATTCACAATATTTACAATATCCTGATGTTTATAATAGTCTTCCACCTGAAATAAAACATTCTTCTTCAACTCCTTATAAAAATCATCATAGAAATAAAACCTATAATCACTCATAGAAACTTCATCATCCCTAAACCTATCTTTTAAAGTATTAAACAAAACTCAAATATCATATTGAGGAGCCCACATAAGCCCTCAGACATCTAAAACAGGAGGCAAAAAAAGTTTTACTTTCATTATTATTAATCTTCATTTTTAAATACTCATTTATTCTCTCAATATAATCAATACTTATCCCTCAAATACCAAACTCATTTACTATCAATATCCTTTAAATTCCTAATTACATAATCAAAAATATAGTGATTAGCTTTATACAATATTACATAATTTTTCATATTATCAAACTTCATGGTTTTAGAATCAAACAAATAACAAATCTTTTTATTCAATCATATATTCGTTCAAAACTTTGAAAAAGAAGAAAGCCTCCTCCTTAAAGCATCTTTTTTAGCCTTCAAAAAATCAATCCCTGTATCCACATCTCATATCAAATACTCATTTTTCAAATCATCATTAATATAATCAGATCAAGCAATCAAATCACAACTATAGATATTACCATCAAAAGAAACAGAAGCCTCCCTTCACATTCAACAAACCTGATTCCTACAATTAAAAATACTATTATCCTTAACAGCACCTCTAAAACAATCAACAATAATAAGTTCTATAGGCTCAATAGCTATTTCATCTCACAAACTAATACTATCAACATAAAAATCAAAAATTTTTTTATACTGTCTTATAAACTTCTCATAAAATTCATCATCTAAATCAAATCAATGAGAAACTCAAAAATGAATTTCCTTAATTCATACATCATAAATAAAATATTTAATCAAATCTAAAAGATAATCCACATTACTCTTCGTAACAACAATTCTAACTCAAGGAAAATAACCAAAAGTATCTTTATAAAAAGACAGATGTTTCAAAGATTTTTTATAATCAACACTAACATCTTTCAAATCCAATCTATTAAAATCAGACTTATCAAAAAAATAATCTACTGAAAACCTTAAATCCACATTATTATCTCTCAATAATTCATAAAACCCCTTATCATAAACAGTCCCATTTGTAGGAATCGGAGCAAAAGAAATATCTTTATTTTTATATTTTTCCTTAACCTCAGCTATAAAATTAATCAACTCAACCAAAAACTCCATATTTAACAAAGGCTCTCATCACATTATAGAAATCTTTTTCTTATCTCAATCAAACTCAATAAAACTAGTAATTATTTTTTTAAAATTCTCTCCCCACACCAACTTATACTCCCTACAACTCTTATCAACAAAACAATACCTGCAATTCAAATTACAAATATTCGTCACATAAATAACTAACATATACATAATTAAATTTTTCTAACCTTAATAATTACAATCATATACACAAATCCTCTAATAAAAAAAATTTTTACTTTTCAGAAGAAATAATAAAATATAAAATCCTATTTCCTTCTACTCTCCTGTAAAAGAGAAGTTAGGGATGAGATTATTTCTCAATTCAATAATAAAAATTATAACTAAAACAATTTTCAAAAAAATATTTAGTATTATCAAGTCACTCAGCCTTACAAATATCCTTGAACATAACGCTCTCTGACAAATCTATATCATAATAAACCTTTCATTTTCATTCTTCTAAAAGCCTTTCTCTATCTTTCACTAAACAAGTAAAATTTCTTATATGCTCTCATCAAAAAAATTCCGGTAAAGAAATAACATTATCATCATTTCATAACTCTTTTAAATACTTTAAAAACAAATCTTTATTTCAATCAATAATCTTATCAATATACTTGAGTTTAAAAAACAAAACCAAAGCCTCCATTACTCAAATAGTAGCAGGAGTCCTTCAAGACTTTAAAACATCCTTATTCTGCCTGTCTGGAAACATATAATCATCAATTTTATAAAACAATTCTTTATCCTTAGTATAAAAAATTCATCAATTCCCAAAAGTTCAGAAATTCTTAGAAAAATGACAACTAAAAGCTCAAATATTTCAAATAGTTCACAACTTCTCACCTTTATATTCTCCTCAAAAACTATGGGAAGCATCTTCCAAAATTTTAATCTTATGCTTTTTAGCAATTTCTAATATCTCATCCATATAACAACTATAACCATAAAGATGGACAGGGATTATAACTTTAGTCCTAGATGTTACCTTCCTCTCAATATCACTACTATCTATAGTATAATTATTCAAATTTATATCAGCAAAAACAGGCACAGCTCAAACATTAGTCACAGCAATAGCAGTAGCACTATAAGTATTAGCTGGTAAAATAACCTCATCTCACTTTCAAACTCACAAACTAAGAAGTCAAAACTGCAAAGCAGTAGTCCCCGAACCTAGCAATTTTACATAACCTCATCATAAATAATCCAAAATCTTCCTCTCAACCAAATTTATATATTTATTTGGATTTGATAAGATATCCGTATAATATTTATGAATAAAAGCTATATATTCATCTTTTATTAAATCATTAATATATTTCGTGGTAAAAAAATCCATATGGTAAATATTGTTATAAATAACTACTGTAACCAAAAATGCCCATACTGTTTCGCATATGAAAATATGAAAAACAAAGAACTCAAAAAAGATATGGATCTATGAACTTACATCAAAATCCTTCACTTTCTCAAAAAAAATAAAGAAACCGAAGTTAGAATCCTTTGATGAGAGCCAACCATATCTCCAAATATAAGAAAATTCCTAAAAATAGCAAACAAATGATGATTTGATATAATAATATTTTCAAACATAAACATAGACAATCAGAGACTAAAAGATATCTTCAAATGATTCAACTGAATAAGAATAAACTGCAATATAAATGATAAAAAATTTTATAATGAAAAACAACTAAAAAACATAGACGAAAATATAGAAACTCTAAACAAACTATGATTAAAAACAATAATCTGATACAATATAACAAACATAAAACAAAAACCAAATTTTATATTTTCACTAGCTAAGAAACACAACATATCAGCTATAAACCTAAAAATTACAAACTCTTCATTATGATGAAAACTTATAATAGACAACTCATCAAAAGAATTATGAGAGTATATATTTGAAACAATAGAAAAATACCACAAAGATTTTTTTATTGAAATCTCATGCTGATTAGATAAAAATATATTCTCAGAAAAACAACTAAAATACATAGAAAAAAATACAAGACTAAACTTAAAATTTTGATGTAACTGAAATATATGAAAATTTGAGATAAACACAGATTGAAGCATATTCAAGTGCTATCCTCTTAAAAAATTATTCAAGGATAAAAGTCTAGATATAAACCAGATTCTAAAAAATAATACAAAAATAGAAGATATAATAAACTCCCTAAATAACAAATTTAAATGTAATTGAGAATGTACGTCAAACAAAATGATAAAAAAATCTGAGAAATAAATTTCTCAGATTTTTTCTTAATAACTTCCATGACTTCCATGTGAACCNNACTTCCGTGTGAACCATGACTTCCATGTGAACAATGTCACGTTGGTGTTACTGTAGCAGTAGGAGTTCCACTATAATGTCCATTAGCAACTCAACTTGAATGAGAAACTGATACACTACATCCCCGTGTATTTGAATGAACCCCTGTAGGAATAGTTCTTGTGCAAACAGGTGTAGAAGTTCCTACAGGAGTTCAACTATAATGTCCTGCTACATTTCAACTCAAATGATTTACAACAGGAGCACCACAAGATTTAATCTCTCAAAGAGCCATAGCTCACTCAACCGTACTTAAAAGCATAGCTCATGCAGCTAATCATAAAGCATCTTTTTTACTTATACTTCAAGACTCACTCTCTAAAAAAACTTTTAACTTTTTCTTAATTTTTGGAAATAATTTTTTCCCATTTTTTCAAACCATAAAATTCAGATTAAAACTATTTGTAGTATATTAACGATTTTGATAAAAATTCAAGATTTTATTCTACAAGAAAAATATAAATCAAAACAAATTTTTAGTAAGCCCTAGAATAAATAATTTTATTATTAGTCTTTTTTCATGTAAATATACATGTTTTTTCTGAATTATTTTCATTAAATTCAAATGGAATTCATCTAGAAGTAGCCCTTAATTCCTTTAATAATTCCTCTCTACCATCATCTATCTCAGGATCAGAATAACATAAAACAAACTCTGGATTTTCCTTTTTAAAATGCTCTTTAAAATCTTCTAAAGAATCTATTTCCACTATATTTTTATTTCTATAACCTACAGCTCTAGCATATATTTTATCCTGTATTCAATCTAAAATGTTAACTAAATTAGACTTTAGATTTTCTCTTAAAACTAAATCATTACTTTCTATGTCTATTCTTTTAACCAAAGATACAGAATCCTTTTCTATCTCTTTTTCTCAAATCTTTAAAATTAAAGGAATACCTTTCCTAACACCATTCCAAAACTTTTGTCCTCATCAAACTCTAGAATTATCAATAACAACTCAAATCTTTCATTCATTATATTCTATACTATCTAACTCTTTCTTTAAATCATAACAATAATCCAAAACCTTATCCTCATTATCACTATTTGTAAACGGAATTATTATAATATGCTTAGAAGATATTTTAGGAGGTAAAACCAATCAATTATCATCACTATGAGTCATTATAAGACCTCAAATCATTCTAGTAGAAACTCACCATGATGTAGTATAAGCATACTCTTCTTCACCATCTTTATTCTGAAATTTTATATTTGAAGACCTTGCAAAATTTTGACCTAAATAATGACTTGTTCACATTTGAAGAGCTTTATTATCCTGCATAATAGCCTCAACACTATAAGTATTTACAGCTCAAGGGAATCTCTCCTCAGGAGTTTTCTCTCATGAAAGAACTGGTATAGCCAAATAATCTTTCATAAAATCTTCATAAACTTTCAGCATCTTCATAGTTTCTTCTCTGGCTTCCTCTTCTGTTGAATGAGCAGTATGTCATTCTTGCCAAAGAAATTCTGAGGTTCTTAAAAAAAGTCTAGTTCTCATCTCCCATCTCATAACATTTGCCCATTGATTTATCAAAATAGGTAAATCTCTATAAGATTGAACCCAACCAGCATAAGCATCTCAGATTATAGTTTCACTAGTAGGTCTAACAATCAAAGGCTCCTCTAATTTTCAATCTGGGACTAATTTTCAGTCCTTACCTTTTTTCAATTTATGATGAGTAACTACCGCACACTCAGGAGCAAACCCTTCAACATGCTCAGCTTCTTTTTCTAAAAAAGAAAGGGGGATAAGTAAAGGAAAATAAGCATTTTCATGTCCTGTTTCCTTAAACTTTTTGTCCAAAAATTTTTGCATCATCTCCCAAATAGCAACTCATCCAGGTTTTATAGTCATACATCATCTAACAGGAGAATTTTCAGCCAAACTTGCTCAATTAATTACTGCTTGATACCAAGACGAAAAATCTTCATTTCTAGTAGGAGTTATTGCTGTCTTCATAATAATATTTTTATTAATTTATAAATTTGCTGAGGAAAATTTGAAAAAATCCTTCGTTAGAACAAAAATATAGATTTTTTAGATAAAATTTGTGAAACAATTTTGAGCTTAGCCATAGCTAAGTGATAAATTTTTGAACACATTTTAGCAAAAAAGATTATTTTTTTCTAGATGTGATTTTTTCAAATCTTCCTTAAAGTTTAAGTCATTTAGTTTTTTTGTAAAGAAAAATAACTATTTTTTAATGAAAGTAGTTGCAAGTCACTGATTCCTTAAAAAATCCAATCAATCCTTTGACGCAGAAATGCTTACCTTCTCTACTCAATCAACCAATAAACATTCTAAAGCATTCTTTACCTTAGAATACATTCATCAAGTTCAATCACCTTTATTTTTTTCGTAAATATATTTACCATACTCTCTTAAAACCCTATCTATTATATCCTTCTTCTCTTGCCAAGTTTTACCTGACAATTCTAAAACTTTTCACTCTACTGTTTCTTTGTTTCAATCTATTGTTTTTTTACTTCAATCAAGAACTCATCTCTCGTTAGTTACAAAAATAATATCAGAAACTCTAACCTTAGTTTCCTCCATATAATCATTAATACTCTTAGAAATATACAATACATTAGAATCGTTATCTGTTGCATCTGAGAGATTTCTAAGCTGATAGGAACTTGTAGTATCATTATGATTCAAAACTGCTAAAACTCCTTTTTTTATAGATTTAGCTAAAACCTCCTTTACAAGATGGGATTTAGAATCCTCCTTTATAAGACTTATAAGTTCTATAAGTTTTCTAACAATAAGATTTTTTCTATATCTTTCTGGAATTTTGTTTATAAATCTATTTGTATTTAACTCATCATCAAAAAGAACTTGATCAACAATTCTATCATCAAAAATACTTTTATATAAATTTATAAGTCTTGTTTGACCAACAGATGCTAAAAAAGCTTTATCATTTTCTTTATCAAATTCTATTCATTTAGCTTTACATTCAATTTTTCATAAAGCAACAGCCCCAGAAGATAAAATCATAACCTTTTTTCAAATACTTTTTTCATACTCATCAATATCTATTTTCAACTTCTTCAAAAAATTCATATTAACCTCACCACTCTTTGAATCAACTATAGAATTACTTCATATCTTTATAAGACAAATATCTTGCATCTCTTCTTGCTCCTCTGAGTTTCTATCTACTATATTCATACTAATATTTTAAAAACTAAAATTTACACAAAAAAATCTCCAGTTTTCCCAAAAAGGTTTAAACTAGAGATTATTATTTTTTATACACTTAAAAACTCTACTTATCCTTCATGGGGACCAAAGTAAAGTAAGGGGGAACAACTATGCTTGATATAGATTTGTACATATTTCTTTTAAAAAATGTAATTAATAATTTGATTTACTCCATCTTGAATTTCTCTAGTATAACCACTTCAACATCTATCAGTCCTTGCTCTAACACCAGCCCCTTCATCTATTGTTTCTCCATTTATCACATTTTCATGCCTCCATTTATCTTTAGGTATTCCAGTTCAATTTTCTCCAGATTGTCACATAAAACAATTATAAAATATAAAAACACTTATTATAAGCATTTTATACAAAATTCTTATTTGTCAAAACTTTTATTTATTTCATAATTACATACTATATCCAATTTTCTCATACTTCTGTCTAAAATCCTTTATAAGTGACCAAAAAATATTTTCAGTATACTTTGGAAAATTTTTCTCATTCTCCCAAATAATCTGCTTTTTAATCTTATTCCTCATAGTATCCTCTCAAACAGGACAATTACAATCAGAATATGGAATCTCTTTCTGCTTAACTAATCTCAGTATTTCTTTCTCCCTAATATAAGACAAAGGTCTTATAAAAGTTATATCACCAGACCTCATTCTATTAACAGGAGGCATTATTTTCAACTTTCTACCTTGCATCATATTCATAAAAGTAGTCACAACAATATCATCCATATGATGTCCTAAACAAATCTTTGTAGCACCATACTTTTCACAAAGCTTCATCATAGCTATTCTCCTAGCATAAGAACACCAAGTACAAGATTGTCAGACACCATCATTAAGCTTAGAATCCTCTGGCAACTGAATATTTATCTTCTCAAGAGGAATTCATAAAACATCCTCATAATACTTTCTCTTCTCCTCAAACCTAATATCACAATCAATTAAAAACTCTTTAAATATATAGACAGCCCTTATATCAAACTTTTCTTTCATAGTTTTCCTAAGCTCTGATAATAAATACCCTAAAAGCATACTATCCTTACCACCAGAAACTCACAAAATAATAGTCTCTCCCCCCTTCAACATTTCAAAATCATATATAGCTCTTCTAGTAAGCTTTAATAATCTTTTTTCTAAATTACTCATTTTAAATTACAAATTAATTAGATAAAATTTCATTCTTAAATTTTTTTATACATTCTGGATCTTCCAATAATTTTCCCTTGTGTAATTTATATAAAAGAGGCAATACTCAACAGTCCTTACAAACTCACCAACCACATTTTCATCAATTCTCAAAAGATAAATTCTTACAAAGTTGCATCTCTCTTTCATAAACTTCTTCAGAAATAACATTTTTTTCTAAGCCTGTTTCACAAGTAACTTCAGTATCTTGCATAATATTCAAATAAAAAAATAAATTAATCTCTCACCCAATTGGGAATATGTTTACCAAAATATTTTCATATTTTTTCAACTTCCTTCATAACTATATCTATTTTTTCTTTTTCTAAAAACCAATTATCTCTACTTACATTCCTATCATCAACTATAGGACAAACCATAAATTCAACATCTTGTGGAAATTCTGTCTGATATGTAAGTAAAGCTCTTCTTGCATGATGAGCTTTACTTACAAGTATTACTTTTTTAACATCAATCTTTTCTTTTAGTAAAACTCTCAAGGATAATCTTGCATTATCAAAAGTATGAATTGCTTGATCCTCTTTTAATACATTTTTTTCAAAAACTCAAAGAGATACAGCTATATTCTTCAAATATTCCCATTCACTTTCAAAATCAACTTTTCCAGATTTAATCATCTTTGTTAATTTTTTTCATTTACCTCCAGAAGGTAAAATTAGGGGAGCATATCAATCATTATACAACTCTACCGCCTTTTCAATAAGTTGCTTACGAATTCCTCAAGGAATTAAAATTACATCAGCCTTTGATAACTCATCACAGGCAAATATAAAATCAGTTATACAGTCAAAAGAATATTTCATTACTATAAAATTATAATCTATTCTTTATATAAGCCAATTCCTCCTCATTTTCTCAAATTTCATCAAAAACACTTTCTATAATTATAGGAATGTCTTTATAAATCAAATTTTTTATAATTATATCCTGTTTAGTTTTAAATAAAGGATGATGTAATAACTTTTCATCATATCAACTAATATGATATTCAACAATTCTATTTCAATACATTTCCTGAAAATCCTGAGCTAATTTCATAGATTCATCATTAACAAAACAATGCTGTAAATCCAAAGTCAAATTAAAATTATATTTATCCAAAATAGACTTTACATCAGAAATTGATTTTCCAAAATCTTTACGGTCATCCATATTCTCTACTCAAATAGGCAATTCGTTATATTCTAAAAATACATCCCAATCAACAACTTTATCTGTATGAAAAACAAAATTGTTAACATTATACTTTTTATGCAATTCAGCCATCTTAGATAAAACTCTTCTTGACTCTTCATCTTTACCATATGCTAAATCAGGAGAATGCAAAGAGACAAAATCAAAACCTAAAAGATCTAATTTATCATTAGTTAAAAGATAATCTATATTTTCCTCATTAAGACAATGTAATTCTATAGCATTTGCTAATCATTTTCCCCTACAATCTTCAATACATGTATCAACAAATCTATCATTAACACTTTCATGAAACCTCCAAAAATCACCATTTCAAAAACCAATTCTCATAAAATTAATTACTAAGAAATTAAAACTCTCTAGATTATATCTCTACATATAATATATTCAACAAATTCTACACAAAATTCCATTCCCTAACAAAGGAGGGGGAAAAATTACTCTTCACTCTTCTTCCTAAAACTCAAAGCCTCCAATATATGCTTAGACAAAATACTCTCATCCCCATCCAAATCAGCAATAGTCCTAGCCAACTTCAAAACCCTATAATAACTCCTAGCAGACAAATTCATACTGACAACAGCCTGTTTTAATATATCCTCGCTCTCTTTATCCAAAGTACAATATTTATTTATATCCTTTGTAGACATCTCACTATTAGAGGTCAACTTTTGATCTTTAAATCTATCAAACTGTAACACTCTAGCCCTTTCAACTTTCTTCTTAATCTCCTCTGTCGTCTCAGCTCATGAATAATCTTGTCAAACTTTAAAATCCTCAGTTTTAACTTTTGGAACCTCTATAAACATGTCCACTCTATCAACAAGTGGTCATGACAATCTTCATCTATAATTTTTTATCTGATTAAAACTACACTTACAATCCTTATCCTGATCAGTTAAATATCAACATGGACAAGGATTCATAGCTCAAACTAAAGAAAATTTAGCAGGGTAGACATAATTGGCATTAACCCTAGTAACCGTGATATAACCATCCTCTATAGGTTGTCTAAGTACCTCCAAGACAGTCTTTTGAAACTCCAAAATCTCATCCAAAAACAAGACACCTTTATGAGCTAGACTAATCTCTCATGGTTTAGCATTTCTACCTCAACCAATTATACTGACAGAAGATGCTGTATGATGAATTGTCCTAAAAGGTCTCTTTGTCACTATAGGTTTTTTATTAGACAACATACCAGAAATACTATAAATCTTAGAAATCTCTATAGCCTCCTCCAAACTTAAATCTGGCAATATTCCAGAAAAAGCCTTAGCAAGCATTGTCTTTCATGAACCAGGAGGTCACTCCATAATTATATTATGTCCACCTGCCGCAGCTATAAGCAAAGCCCTTTTAGCATGTTCTTGTCACAATATGTATTTAAAATCATATTTCTTTTTTATATCTCACATCGCTCAAATTTCATCCTTTATATCCAAATTCTTAAAATCCAATGTATCCTGAATATCCAACTTCTTATCTCAATTCAACATGTCTATTAAATCCTTAAGAGTCTCTACCTTCACAACATCTATTCAAGGAATTATAGACGCCTCAATACAATTATCTGCTGGCAAAAATATCCTTTTAAATCATCTATCTTTAGCTCAAATGGTAGCAGGTAAAATTCCGTCTACTTTCCTTAACTTCCCATCAAGAGATAATTCTCATAAAAATATACTCTCTCTTATAAAGTTGTCATCTTCCACCCATCATTGATTAAACAAAATTCAAACAGCTATCCCTAAATCAAAACTAGGTCAAATCTTTCTAATATTTGCAGGAGCAAGATTTACAGTAATTCTAGTAGTAGGAAGCTTAGCCTGACTAGACTTTAAAGCAGACCTAAGTCTCTCTTTACTTTCTTGAACTCACTGATCAGGTAATCAAACTATAGTAAAAGCAGGAAGTCATGCATTTATATCAACCTCTATGTCTATAATTGTAGATTCAAGTCAATTTACAGTTATTGAGTTTACAAATGAAATCATAAAATTTAGAATTAAAAATATATTTCTCGTATATATTTATATACCAAGAATATATTTTTACAAATTTTTATTTAATTTTTAATTTACGATATGATAAAATTGATTTTTAATAAAAGTTCTACCACCCAGCTTCACTATAAAACTTTCCACTTTTTACATACTCTATAACATCTCTAATATAAGCAATAATATTATCAGGAATACAATCCATATCAAACCAACATAAATCATCACATTTACTTGGTTCCATATTAATTACTTCTCATTCCCATTCTCTAGCAGTAAAAAATATATCGATCCTTTCATCTCAATTTCATCAATTCCTATGTAAAACATGAGCCACCTCTAAATGCTCTTCCTTTATAACTATTCAAGCCTCCTCCTTCGCCTCTCTAACGATACAACCAACAAAACTTTCTCATCTCTCTACATGGCCAGCAACCATTGAATAATTTCAGTCTTCATACCCAGTATTATACCTCCTAAGAAGAAGAACTTTATTATCCTTAATTAAAACCAAATATGAAGCAGGAATTATAATATTTCTCTCTTTTCCCATAAAAACACACATTAAACAATAAAAACTATCACAAAAATGATAGTCCTAATTGTATATAAAAGAAGTATTTTTACAAGTATTTTATGAAAAAGTTAACTACTCTCCTTAGAAGAGAGAGCTAAGGTGAGTTTACCCTAAAGGAATAGTATCTGACTTAAAAATCTGCCCCTTATAATTTTCCCTTATATTCTCAATATCTGACTTTTTCATTTTCCATCATACTCATCATAAATTTTTATCAATATGTCCCTTATCAGAAGACTTAAATAAAGCAACAACATTCTTTTGAGAAATAAGCCGATTTATAGCAACCTGTGCTTGTGATTTATTATACTTCTTACAAATATCTAATATTAAATGATTTCAAATATTAGCCAATTTTCACAATTCAAATGGTCTCCAAGCTACTAAAAAAACATCATTTTTCTGACAATATTTCAAAAGAGAATCTACCTCAGGCTGCCTAAAAATTATATTATAATGAACCTGATTAGCAACAATCTTATGTTTACAATAACTTTGAGCTTCTTTTAAACTATCCTTACAAAAATTTGAAACTCAAATGTTTTTTATCAATCATTCATCAACCAACTCATCCATTGCTTCCATACTCTCTTTTAAATCAAATCTTTTATCTCTCCGATGAATATAATACAAATCTAGATAATCTATACCTATTCTTTCTAAACTATTCTTACAAGCCCTTTTAATTGCTTTTTTTGAAACATTTGATCATTTAACCTTTGATGCAATTATCAACCCCTTTCTATCAAATCCTTTTATAGCCTCTCCTACTAATATCTCACCATATCAATTAGCATAAATCTCAGCAGTATCAATATGTCTAATTCAAGATTTTATAGCATGCCTTATAGCCTCTATATCTCTCTTATCATTATTTGATTCATCTCTATCTCTATAACCTCACATGGGCCAAGTTCATATTCAAACTTCAGAAAGCTCAAATCCATTTTTTAACTTTTTATTTTCAACTTTTATCTCATTTTTATTATCACTACTCAATAAACAATAATTAGAATCATCATAAGGATCTAAATGTATATTAATAATCCGTTCTTTACTCTTATCTATCTGCTTCACCTTTAATTCAACATTATCAGCAACTTCATGAGCATCTATAAGCTTTATATCTTCATCAAATACTAAATGAACAGAAAAAAATTTATATTTTCATGAACTACGAGTCCTCACATAATGATAACCAGTTATCCTATCACAAGAGTTAAGAATCTTATTTATTTTCTCAACCTCTTCCTCTGGTAAAGAAACATCTAATAAAAGTAAAAAACCTTCTTTAGTCATACCAAAGGCTGTATATATTACATAACTAGATATCATTATTCAAACAATACCATCTATAAAATAAAAATCTGTAAAATATATAAATACCAAAGAAAATAATATTCACACATTCGTATATAAATCCATTTTATAATGAAGTTTATCTGCCTTTATAACTATATTCTTTGTCTTTTCCTCAACATAATTCAAATACCTAACTAAAAAAAATGTAAAACTAACAGATAAAATCATAACCAAAACTGAATAGGGAAGAGCTTGTAATTCTTCTTTATTTATAAGTTTTAAAACAGATTTATATAATATAAACAATCAAGATATATTAATAATAACCCCCTCTATAAAAGTAGCTAAAGCCTCTATCTTTCATCTTCAATAATTAAAATTTTTATCCATTTCTTTATCTGCATTTTTTACTGCAATATAATTAAAAGCAGAAACAAAAAAATCCAAAAGAGAATCAACAGCAGATGATAAGACAGCAACAGATGAACTTATAATTCAAATAAACAATTTCAAAGAAGTGAGACCTAAAGCCACACTAAGAGAGGTAATCGTAGCCTTTCTTTCTAATTTCATAAATGATTAAATTAAAGTATTCTTAAACTCTTAATTAATTCCAGTATATTTTAAAAGTTCATTTTTCAAAAAGAAAAATTAATTACAAAAAAGGTTTTCTACTGAAAGAAAACCTTTATCTATTATTTTTTAAATGAAACTCATTACTTATATTTACTATAATCAAACATCTTCATCTCTGTATCAATATTTCTCATTATATCTAGAATAACTGAAACTATAATTATAAGACCAGCTCAAGATATTATAAAATCAACTGTTTGATTCATTACCTTTCACATAACATATGGAAGAACTGCAATTAAAGCAAGAAAACTTCATCCATATAAATTTAAGTGAGCAGAAACCTTAGTTAAGTAATTAGCAGTATCATTTCATGGTTTTATTCATGGAATATAACCTCATCTCTTTTGTATATTTTCAGCAACTTGTTCTGTATTAAATGTGATTGAAACATAAAAGAATGAAAATAATACAACAAGTACAAAATAGATTATTATAAACAACCAAGAAGGATTACTCATACTAAAATACTCTATTAACGTTTCTCAAATCTTTTTAGCAGTCTCAGTATTAGAATTACTTAATATTTGTCAAAGTATAGCAGGAAAAGTAACTATTGAAACAGAAAAGATAATTGGTATCATTCAAGCTTGGTTTATCTTTATAGGAAAATATGATTTTTCCTCTCTACCTGTTCTAGTATAAATAATAGGAACTCTTCTATTTCATTCAGTAAACTTTATTATAACATAGATTATAGCAAGAGTAGCTAATATAAGACCTGTAAATAAAGCATAACTACCAGCCTGAATATGTGACATAATAACACTAGGTACTCCTGATAAAACTCAAGCCATTATTATTACACTTATACCATTACTTATACCATACTCAGTCATAACCTCTCATAACCACATAAGGAAAACTGTTCAAGCAGTAGCAATAAGCATAGCCATCAAAACTAATTTTATGTCTGTCATATCTATTATTGTACCTCATGCAAGATTATTCAACAATATTATCATTCCATAACTTTGAACAAAAGCGATTGGTAAAGTTAACCATCTAGTTATCTTATTTATCTTTTTTTGTCCTGATTCTCATTCTTTTTGCATATCTCCTATTTTTGGAACAATAACTCAAAGAAGTTGAATTATAATAACAGCATTAATATATGGAGATAACCCCATGAGAATAATTGAGAATTTTTTCAAACCGCCTCACATAAGTGCACTAAAAAAACCTAATCCTTTTTGTGCTTCCATAATAGTAGCTAAACCATCTGTATTAACACCAGGAATAGGAATTACAGAAAGAAATTTATAAACTAAAACAAGTAGCAATGTTGCTACCATTTTTTGTCTTAGATGTTTTATATTCATTATTTGTTTTACTTGCTCTAACATAGTAGTCTAATCTTATAATTTATTATAATTCTACTTTTCATCAAGCCTTCTCGATTGCTTCAACAGCCGTCTTAGAAGCCTTATCAGCAAAAACAGTCATCTTAGTATCAACTTTTCCTCCAGCAAGAATTTTAACTGGAAGATCTCTTTTTCTAACAATACCATTTTCAATTAATACTTCTTTTGTGATTTCAGTAGTTCCAGATTTAGCAATAAGCTCTAATTTTTCTAAACTAACTAAATTATAGTGTTTTTTATACTTAGCATTAGAAAAACCTTTTAGCTTAGGCATTCTTCTAAAAAGTGGAGTTTGACCTCATTCAAACCAATCAGGCATTCCTCATCAACTTCTACAGTTTTGTCAATTCATTCATCTTGAACAGTATGTTCATTTTCAAGATCCATTACCTCTTCATTTTCTCTTTGAAGTAATCTTAGATCATAGGTTTGGTTTTAACTTATTTAAAGATAACATATCAAAATACAGTTATACAATTAATATAAAATATCGTCTTTACTATTTAAAAGAAACTAATGCCTTCATTGTAGCTTTAGCATTGTTTATAAGACTAGAAGATCCATATCTCTTAGCTAAAACATCTTTATATCAAGCAACATTTAAAACTTTTCTCATAGAACCTCATGCAATTACTCAAGTTCATTCAGATGCTGGATGTACCATAACTCTAGCGGCTTTAAATTTTGCTTTAACATCATAAGGAACTGTTCAATTATCTATTTTTACAGTAACTAAATTCTTTTTAGCATCTGCTATTGCTTTTGCGATAGCATCAACAACTTCCCAACTTTTTCAGGTACCAAGTCATACTCTTCATTTACCATCTCATATAACAATAACAGCTCTAAATCTAAGTTGCCTACCTCAAGCAGTAACTCTAGTTACTCTATCTATACTTAATAACTCTTCTTTAAACTCTTTTTTTTGTTTAAAAGAATTATCTTTTTTACCTTTTCTAGGAGAAAATGCCATAATATACTACTTATATAATATAATTAAAATTTTAATCCTCATTCTCTAGCTCAATCTGCTAAAGCTTTAACTCTACCATGATAAGCAAAACCTCATCTATCAAAAACAACTTCTTCTATTTTATTCCCTTTTGCTAATTTTGCAATTTCTAGTCAAACTTGTTTTGATATTTCAACTTTAGTTCATTTCTTATCCATCTTTAATGAAGATACAGCACATAAAGTTTTTCCTGCTAAATCATCAATAACCTGTACACTTATATTAGTATTACTTCTAAATATACTTAAACGAGGTTTAGATGCTGTTCACATAACTTTAGCTCTAACTCTAGCCTTTCTTCTTAATCTTTTTAGTCCTTTTTCTAACATTTCTATTTTATTAAAAATTAAGTCTTATTAAAATTTTACTTAGATCAAGTCTTTCAAGCCTTCCTTCTTATATATTCTCATACATATTTAATTCATTTTCATTTATATGGCTCAGGTTTTTTCTTAGCTTTAACTTTTGCAGCAAATTCTCATACAAGTTGCTTATCTATACCAGATACATGTATAACATTTTTTAATTTAGCATCCATCTCAACTTTTAAACCTTCTGGAAATACCATCTCAACTTTATGAGAATACCCAATACTTAAAATCAATTTATTCCCTTGAACTTCAAACTTATATCAAACACCATTTATTTCTAAAGATTTTTTGAATCATTCTGTTACTCAAATAACCATATTATTCAAAACAGATCTTGTTGTTCACCATATAGGAGTAGATTCACCATTTAAGGGAATTACAGTCATTACATTATCCTCAACTTTTATTTCTAAAGTTTTAGAAAAATTGAAAGACAACTCTCATAATGGTCATTTAACTTTTACATTATTCTCTTTTACTTCAATGTTTACCTTATCAGACAATTCTATAGGCATTTTTCAAATTCTAGACATTGTTTTTTCTTATTAATATAAACTGGATTATCAGAATAAACTGATTCTCATTTAAATTTTTCTATATAATTTAGAACACCTCACAAAGAAGTTCTCATCATACATTTAAGCTTCTAGCTTCATATCAAGTTATAACTCATTTAGGAGTAGATACTATAAAAATACCTTTACCATTTCTTGATTTTCTTATGTCCTTAGCTCAAATATATATCCTTTGTCCTGGCTTACTAATTCTTTTCAAAACTGGAACATATTTTGTAACTCTAACATCATTTAATTTTACAGCTATACTCTTTTTATTGTTAGTCTCTTCTACTACTTCATAGTCAACAATATATTTATTTTTCTTAAGAATTTTTAGAATATCTAATTTAATATTAGAACAAGGCACTTTTAAATCTTCAATTCTTGCCATATAAGCATTTCTAATCCTTGTTAATAAATCTCCTATAGGATCCATTATCATAATCACAGATATTAATAACTAAAATTTTTTATCAAATTTTACCAGCTAGATTTTCTAACTCCTGGCAACTCTCAAGCATTTGCTTTTTCTCTAAAACAAATTCTACAAATATCAAATTTTCAAAGATATCACCTAGTTCTTCCACAAACACTACAAACATTAAATACTTTTGTAGCAAACTTTAATTTTCTACCATCCATTATAGCCTGTAACTGCTTCTTTTTTAATTTATTTGCCTTAGCTATCTTTGATTTTCTTGCCATTTAACTTATTTTAAAAATTAATATTATTTAGAAAAAGGAAATCACATCTCTTTTAACAATGCTCTACTTTTCTCAACATCAGAAGTATTGGTTTTCACAGTAATTTGTATTCAATGATTTTGAATAACATCATCATGTGGTACTTCTAAAAATATAGAGTGTTCTTTAATTCAAAAATTATAATTTCAATTTTTATCAAAACTCTTTTTATTTATTCACCTAAAATCTCTAACTCTAGGTAAAACAATATGTATTAACTTATCTAAAAAATCATACATTCTATCTCACCTCAATGTAACCATTAACCCTACAGGCATTCAAGCTCTAAGTTTAAAGTTTGATATAGACTTCCTAGCTTTTTTAACTATTGGAGCCTGTCAAGCAATTAAAGCTAAATGGTTTGTTAAAGAAGAAAAATCTTTATTACCAGATCTTATATAAGTACCTATTCACATATTCAATACAACTTTTTCAATTTTTGGTATTGTCATTGAATTTTTACACTCTAAATCTTTCTTTAATTTTGGAGATATTTCTTTCTTATATTTTTCTTTTAAGCTCATCTCTTAAATAATTAATAAAATAACAACTTATTTTAGTATATAATCTTTTGCATTACCACCCTTCTCTCTTAATGCTCTTTTAGAATATCTAAATTTTTTAGTTCACTTCTTATCTTCAACTATAACAAATCAAATTTTAGTAGGTTTTTCAGTAAAAGGACAAACTATAGCAACATTAGAAACATCAATAGCTTTTTCCATTTTTACTATTTGTCATGGGTTAGCCCCTGTCTTTTTAATATGTCTAGTAACAACATTAACTTTTTCAACTACTACTTTGTTTTTTTCTTTAAAAACTTTCAAAACTTTTCCAGTTTTTCATTTATCTTTTTCCTTTCAAGTTAAAACAATTACTTTATCATTAGTTCTTATTTTCATAATCCAAGATTAAACATTATAAAACTTCTGGAGCTAAAGATACTATTTTATTATATCCCTTAGCTTTTAATTCTCTAGCAACAGGTCCAAAAACACGAGTTCATTTCATGTTTCCATCCTCACCAATAATAACACAAGCATTATCATCAAATCTAACATAACTTCCATCTGGTCTTCTTATTTCTTTGCTTGTTCTAACAACAACAGCTTTTACTACTTTTTTCTTTCATATATTTCCATCTGGTGCAGCTTTTTTTACAGTACATACGATTATATCTCCTATAGAAGCATACCTTCTATGAGAACCTCAAAGTACTTTTATACACAATACCTCTTTCGCTCAAGAGTTATCAGCAACAGACAGTCTTGTTTCTGTTTGTATCATAAATCTATTTTAACTTTAAAAACTAATTTATTTCTCTTCAACTAAAATCCATCTTTTTAATTTAGAAATTGGATTAACTTCTTTAATTGTAACAACATCACCTTCATTAGAGATATTATTCTCATCATGTGCATAAAATTTTGTTGTAGTCTTATATCTCTTTTTATACTTCGGATGTATTTTATAAGAGTCTATAGATACAACTATAGTTTTATCCATTTTTATGCTTGTAACTCTACCTTTTTTTATCCTCATATTTAATTTAGTTATTATTTATTTTAGCTACTAATAAAGTATTTAACCTAGCAACATATTTTTTAAATCATTTTACCAAATGAGTTTGTTTTAATTCTCCTAAACTAAGTTTCATTCTCAAAGAAAATAATACTTTTTCAACACCTTTAATTTCTTCTCTTATCTCTAAAACACTCATTTTTAAAAGTTGATCTTTACTTTTCACTTTCAAATCTTTCATAAAACTTTCTTAGTCAATTAATATTTTAGTTTTTACTGGTAATTTGTAAGAAGCCAGTGTAAAAGCTTCCCTTGCAACTTCTGGTGATACTCAAGTCATTTCAAAGAGTACTCTACCAGGTTTTACAGGAGCCCTATACATTTCAACAGATCATTTACCTCAACCCATAGGAACCTCTAAAGGTTTTTTAGTGTATGCCTTATCTGGAAAAACTCTTATCCAGATTTTTCATCACCTCTTTATATACCTAACCATAGCCCTTCTCGCAGACTCTATTTGTCTAGAAGTTATGAATCACCTTGTAACAGCTTTTATTGCATAATCTCAAAAAGCTATACTTGATCATCTAACGGCAACTCACTTAATTCTTCATCTATGTGGTTTTCTATATTTAGTTTTCTTCGGTTGTAGCATTTTAAACTTTATTAGTATATAAAAAAAATAATATAGTCAAATTTAAATTTATTTTTTCTTAAAAACATCTCATTTGTATATCCATACTTTCAATCCTATTGTCCCATAAATAGTCTCTGCTCTAACGCTACAATAGTCAATGTTTGACCTTATTGTTTGAGTAGGAATATTTCAATCTTTAAAAGTCTCTTTTCTAGCTATATCAGCACCATTCAATCTTCCTCATACCTTAACTTTTATTCACCTAGCACCTTTCTCCATAGATCTAGAAATTGCTTGTTTTATAGCTCTTTTATATGGCATTCTCTTTTCTATTTGATTAGAAATCATATATCAAACTATTTTTGCATTTAAGTCAGGTTTCTTAATTTCTTTTACATTTACTTGTGACTTAAATCATGTTTTTTTGCTGATTTTTTCTTTTATTTTCTCAACATTTTCACCAGTCTTTCAAAGCACAAGAGCTGTCTTAGAAGTAAAGATATCAACTTTTATAATATCTTGTTCTCTAGACACCATAATGTCTCAAACAGGTATTCATGCTAATTCAACTTTCAATATATCTCTAACATTCAAATCTATAGCTAAAAAATCTCTATAATTTTTTTTATTAGCATACCAAGATGATTTCCAGTTTAAGATATAAGGAATTCTAAATGCTATTGGACTTACTTTATGTCACATACAATAAAATATAAAATATATAAAATATAATGTAGTTCTAACTTACTTAACTTGTAATTCTAATCTTATGTTAGAAGTTCTTTTCAATATAGGATGCATCCTTCATCTAGAAACTGAGTTTCATCTTTTATAAACTATTCATTTAGTTATTATTAGTTTATCAACATATAACTTAGAAGCATCTTGTTTATCATTATTTTCAGCATTTTTAACAGCAGAATATAACACCTTATATAATACATCTGCTCATTTCTTTGGTGCAAATTTAAGAAAATTTAATGCACTTTCAGCTTTTTCTCATCTAACAACTTCAGCAACAACTCTAAGTTTTTTAGGTGAAATTCTTATGTTTTTCCCGTAAGCTCTCATAAAAATATAATTATAATAATTTAAAAATACTATTTATTTCCAGCATGCCCTCTGAATGTTCTAGTCATAGAAAATTCTCATAACTTGTGTCATACCATATCCTCAGTGACAAAAACTGGAGTATGGACTTTACCATTATGAACTCCAAATGTATGTCATACAAACTCAGGAACAACTGTACAATCTCTAGCCCAAGTCTTTATAACAGTCTTTTTACCAGATTCATTTAATTTTAAAACCTTCTTCAATAATCTTTCATATATATAAGGTCATTTCTTTAAACTTCTTGTCATAAAAATGTTTAAAATAATAAACTAATTTCTTATAATTTAACTAAACCATAAGTTTACCTTTTCTAGTTTTTAGTATCCATTTGTTAGTACTCTTTCTTCTCTTTCTTGTTTTATAACCAAGTGCTGGCATTCACCATGGAGTTTTTGGAGCTTTCATTCAAATAGGAGAATGTCATTCTCATCAACCATGTGGATGATCAACAGGATTCATAGATTTTCACAAAACTTCTGGTCTTCTTCACATCCATCTACTTCTTCAAGCCTTTCAAATAACAATTTGATTATGATCAATGTTTGAAACTTGTCCTAAAGTAGCATAACATTTTTTATTAACCAATCTTATTTCTCCAGAAGGCATCTTCACTTGAGCATATTCACCATCCTGAGATATAACTGTAGCATATGTTCATGCAGACCTTATACTAGAAGCACCAGATCAAACTATAGTTTCAAGATTATAAATTTGTAATCAAGTAGGTATATTTCAAATTTCCATTCTATTACCAGATACTAATTCTGTCTTTTTATCTGTCTTAAATACATCTCATACTTTCATATCTTTGTGAGCAACCACATATCTTCTTTCTCAATCCTTGTAACAAACCAAAGCAATAAATGCACTTCTATAAGGATCATATTCTATAGTTTCAACTTTTGCCTCTATTCATTTCTTATCATGAAAATAGAAATCAACTAATCTATATCTTTTTGCATGTCAACCTCATTGATGCCTAACAGTTATTCTTCAAAGGTTATTTCTTCCCGAATTCTTCTTAATTTTTACAGTAAGTGCCTTATAAGGAGAAGAAACAGTTATTTCTTCAAAACTATTAGATGTCATTCATCTTCTACCTGGAGTAGTTGGCTTAAATTTTTTAATTCCCACCTTTTAATCGATTAAAAATTAAACTATTATTTTAAAACAGAAAAATCTATTTTATCTTTACTATTCTTCAATGTAACATATGCTTTTTTAAAAGTTCTTCTTTTAATTTGCATACCTCTCTTTTTACCATATTTAAATTTTTCTCTAGAGTTAACAATATTAACACTAGCAACCTCTACTCAATAAACCTCTAAAACCGCCTTTTTGATATCTATTTTAGTAGCGTCATCAGAAACAACAAAACTATAACAATTATTACTAATCTCAAGATTTGAAGTCTTTTCTGTGACTATTGGTTTTCTTATTACTCTATATAATCTCATAATTATTTAATTAGTTTTATTTTACTAAAGAATTTAAATTCTCTAAAGATTGTTTTAATAAAATTAAAGTATTATATTTCAATAAATCAGAAATATTTAAATAATCTACTAAAATAGTCTTTACATATGGTAAATTAGAAGAAGATTTTTCTAATACATCATTTTTTTCTGGCATAGCAAGAAGAATATTTTTTTCATACGGTAAAGCTGAAAAAACATCTACTGCTAATTTAGTTTTCATCTCTTTCAATTTAATATCATCAATTATCAATAATTGATTATTTTTAAATTTAGAAGACAACACAGAAAATAAAGCCCTTCTTCTTTCTTTTCTATTCATACATATCTTATAATTTTCAACTCATCTAGGACCAAAAACAACTCAACCTTTCCTTCTGATAGGTGATCTATTAGCCCCCATTCTTGCCCTACCTGTTCATTTTTGTCTATAAATTTTTCTTGTAGATCATCTTCTTTCACCTCTAGTCTTAGTAAAAGCTACATTTAACCTTGCATTAGCAAGTTGATAAACCAAAGCTCTATGTACTAATCATTCATTTATCGGAGCTCCAAAAATAGCCTCATTTAACTCTACTTTTCAAGCCTCTTTTCATTTTTGATTTAAAACTACTGCTTCCATTTAAAAACAACTTATTAATTAAAAAAATATACTAACCAAAGTATTTCTAGCTCATGGCACTCATCATCTAACACCTATTATAGAAGCTTCCTTATTAATCAGCTCAACAGGTATATTTTTCATAGTAACTTTAAAACTTCAATGATGACCGTGCATCTTTTTTCATTTATGAGTTCTAGTTGGTTTTCTATTACCAATAGATCATAAAGCTCTATGAAATTTAGAACCATGTCCAGCAGGACCTCAATGGAAGTTATGTTTTTTCATAGCTCAAGTAAATCATTTTCACTTAGATATACTTGATAAAGCTATTTTTTCAACACCTTCTAACATATCCACAGTTAATTCACTTCAAACAACACACCCTTCTAAATCTTTTCATTCCATTGGAAACTCTTTTATAACAGAGAAACAATTTTGAGATAAAGATTTTTTACCTTCTTCAAGGTTTACTTCACATCAATCTTTTAATACTCAAACCAAAACAGCCTCATATCAATCATTTTCTAAAGTTTTTTTTCAAACAACTTTTAGTGTAGGAACTTCCAAAAGAGTAACAGGTACAAATTTATCACCTTTAACTACCCTGGTCATTTCCACTTTCTTAGCCAAAATTCAAGCCATCTTTAATAATTTTAAACAAATATAACAAACAAGTTAGAGGTTAAACTTATTTTTCAATAAAAACAGTCTAACTTAACCTCTTTAACATTCCTATAATTTTGATGGAATTTTTTCAAAAGCCTCGGTATTGTATTAAAAAGATTTCAAATGTCAAAAGAAAAATCTACTTTTTTTATTATATCCAACGAAAAGGAAGTGTCATCTCGTATTTTTTTCTCTTAAATATCCAAATTTTTTCAAAATCATCTAACACCTCAAAACTCTAAACAATAATTCTTAGTAACAAAAAAGATAACACAAATAATATAAACAAATAAAAAAACATAAATATTTTTACTCTTTTTCTCCTTTCAGCTTTTTACATTCTTCTACTTTCTCTAAATAGTTTTCTCATGTTATTGGATCCTTTCAAGTTTGCTCTATAAGTTCCTGCCTAGCCTTCATAGCACTAAAGTAAAAAACGAAGTG
>DJMN01000060.1 GCA_002435385.1 Patescibacteria group bacterium UBA6489 | reverse complement strand
ACCTATCTTAAGGACCATTACCATCTTATTTAAATTTAATGGATATTTGCTAAAAATGGAAAATTATGATTTAATAGGTTATATATGTTATATTATAATTTGAATATTATGCGTTATGGTCTTGACTTTACTTTAGATAACTCTTGAATGAGGGTAAATAATGATATAATTGAGCCTAGTGATTTGAGATTTATGCTTTCTTGAGTAAAATGAAATTTTGATTGACTTCCAGAATATGATATTCCTTTAGCTAAAAATGTTAATAGATGGTTTAAAAGTAAGCAGGAAAAAGTTTATAGTTTAGATAATCCTCTTATATCTAATGATAGGGTAGTTCAAAGGTTACATGGTTCATGAGAAATGAATACAAATCAAAAGCTGTTAAGTGATTTAATGGAATATGCAGTTCTAGATTTTCTCCAAGCTAAATTTAAAGAAAAATGAATTAAGGTATTAAAAACTAGTGAGTATGATGATATAAAAAGCTGAGTAGATTATATCCTTATTGGTAAGGATTGACAGAAGTTATGAGTTGATTTAACTTTTTCTACTAATGAAGAAATACTATCAAAGAAGAGGAGTTTAGAAAGTATATTACCTATAGAATTTTTAGCTGCAGTAGAGGAAAAAGAATATGATGAAAGAGATTGAAAGTTGTTACTTAAAGATGCTAGAGATTCTAGAATGAAAAAATTTGTTTTGAATATGGAACCTCAGTTTATGCAGTTTTTTGTATCTGGGTATATTGACCAAGTAGCTTCTTATGATGATCCTGATGAGATACTAGAAGATGTTGCTCTAGATTCTTGGAATTTTGCAATGGAATCTTATCAAGAAACAGATTTTCAAGATGAATCATCATGAATATACCGTTGATTATCTAAAGAACAAGTTCTCCAAGACATAGAGAAAACTAATAAAAGTTTAATTGAAATTTTAGATGGTAAATCTAAAACATACTAACTTTTTCTCCCGTTCTTGGATTTATAAAATTTCATCTTTTATATTTCTTTTTTCACTTTTTAAATAACAATTCATAATTATTAGTAAACTTAAATTCTCTTTTGTAGTAGAATTTAAGTTTATTGTATTTTTCAGAGTCTACACTTTTTAAAAATGATAAATATCATTTTATTTTATTTTTATCTCAATCTCCATTTTTCAAGAAATTATATACCATTGCTCTTAGTGTCATGTATTTATTTCTAGGGTAAGAAACTCTTTTATTTACAACTAGTCATGTAACTAGTTGTTTTGTATGACTTCTATAGATACATGTTTTTTTCTTTTTAGCTGTATATCAGTATTTTGGAAGCAAAGAATCTGTTATGATTCTTATAGCATTTTGTATTCTTGGATTATCTGATGAAAATGTTATATCATCAGCATATCTAGAGTATCAAACTTTCGTATCGTATTTTTTTAGTAGTTTTATAATCATTGTATCTATTCATAGAAAAACTAGGTTTGCTATGAAAGGAGATGTTGGTGCTCATTGTGCAAGTCTTCACTTATAAGTAGTTATGTCTACTAATTTTCCTATTTCTTCTGGTAATAGTCATTTGTATGAACTCAGAGCTTCTTTTATTTTATCTTCGGTAATTGAGTGAAAATAGTCTTTTATATCAATGTTTATTATAATCTTTTTTCCTATGTGTTTTTGAGCGTTGTTTTTTACTCAGTTTCCTTTTCTAAATGCTGTTACATATGATGGAAAAATAAAGTTTCTGTCTAAGTTTATCAAAACATCTTTTTGAATGTTTTTTAATTTCTCGTTAGGTGTTTCTATTAATCTTTGTGTTCAGTCTCTTTTTGGAATATGAAACTCTCTATAATTTTTTGTATAGGTTGAATATTTTTGTAAAAATTTTAAGTTAAATGTTTTTTTGTTTGTGTTAAATAATGGATTTTTTTTATTTTTTGGTTTTATTAGAAAGAAAACTATAAGTCATATTATTAGTATAATTATTCCCCAGTTTTCAATGCTTATTTTTGCTATTTCAGACATAATTTTAGGGTTTATTGGGAATAAAAAGGAAGTTTGTTATAACTTCCTTTGCTTCTTTGCTATTTAGATTATATAATCAAAATTCATTTTGATTATAGCCAGAACTGTATTTTGTCCACGATGATGAAGCATCATCAAAAAAACCAAAGAAGTTGTCTACATTTTATAGAGATGTGTCTAAAATGCAAATTTTTTATATAAGTTTTTTTGATTTTGTTTTTTATTTATTTTAAGCAGTTTTTGTCGGATATTTATGGGTATTTAGTAATCATATTTTTCTTTTACAGATTTCTCATTTTCTTTATTTTTGTCTTCTAGTTTTATTCAGATAATAGGTAACATTATAAAAGAAATAAAGAATATTCATAGAGCTGACCAAAGTCATCTGTTTGTTCTTTGGGCAATGTTATAACATAATATTGCGTATATTATTACTCATGGAATTATTAGGGTCATGAATCATAGTATTAGCCATATTATCCGTATTCAATCTTTTCAGGCAGCTCTTACAAAAGCATAGATTTGTATAACAGGAATCCATGCAATCCATGGATTTGGTTCTCATTTTTTTTTGTTTATTAGGTATAGTCCCCGAGCTTTTAGTAAAAATGTAAATATTCACATGATAGTAAATATAGCATTTACTATCATAATAAATCTAAAGAGTGTTTCTTGGTCTATATTTGTCATAAAATTTTCAAATTCTCCCATAGGTGTTTGTTAAAAATAAAGTTGGATTTTTAATTTTGCTGAGTATAATCAGGTTTATTTATTATTCAACTTTTTTGTTATGTTAAAACCAAAAGAAACTGTGTTTGATAGGATAGAGCAAACTTTTGTTTTATTTAAAAACAATTTTAATGGAATTCTGCTTCCTATATTGTTGTATAGGCTTGTTGCTGTTTGTCTGTTACTACCTATTGTATCTTTTTTTTATTTTAGTATAAATCCGATTAATTTTCCTTCTATGGAGGGAGTTGAATGAGCCGATGTATTTAGTTCTCTTTCTTGGGTTGCCCCTTTTTATGGTTATTATGCTGTGTATATGACATTGGGGATGTTTTATTTTATTATATATATTGGTTTCTTCTTATGACTTGTTAAATCTATAAAACAGGCTTTTGATTGAGATAAAATTACCTCAAAAGATAATGTACTTTATGGGTTTAATAATATTTTAAATTCTTTTAAAACTTATTGGTATTTGTTTGCTTATGTTTACTTAATACCTGCTTTGATTTTTATAGTTGGTGGGATTATAGGAATTGTTAGTTTGGTTTCTAATTGATGATTTTCAAAAGATATAGATGCTTTGGGATGAATTGCAATTTCTCTTATAAGTATTTCAATCTTGGTATTTGCTGTGTTTGCAGTTTATAGGTGAATAAGAGCAACTTTTCCGATAGTTTCTGCTGTAGATAAGGATACATATGATAAGGATAATTTTGATTTTTCATTGAGTGTGGCTGATGATAATTGGGGAAGGATTTTTTGAAATATAATTCTAGTTTCTATAATTATTTGAATGGTTAGTTGAGTTATTTCTATGATTCCTAATACTATCTGAGCAATGTGAACGAATATAAGTAGTTATTATAGTACTGATTCAGGTTTTGAACAGATAAAACAGAGTTTAGAGTCTCTTGGAGATTTTAATATTTTTAGGACTATTTCTCAGTTTTTATCTGTAATTATAAGTACTGTGGGAAGTGTTTTTGTTACTGTTTTTATTTATATTTTCTTTAAGAGGTTAGAGTTGGAGAAGAGTAATAGAGATGGAAATGAGGATGTTGAGGATAAGAGTAATGATAGTAATGTTGAAGGGAATGATGTTAGTGAAGAAAAAGAAAAAAGTGATTATTAACATTTTTTTGAGTAGGAGTTTACTTGTGGTTTTACTTTTGGAATCAAAAGTAACAAGAATTTTAGGGGGAGAAAATTTCAAACACCATATTCTGTGGCTTACGAAATGTACTCATTATCGGTTTCTCCCCCTAAGACCCCTCGTTTTTAGATGTTTATTAAAAGTGTAATAAAAAAAGTTACTTTTCTTTAAAGTAACTTTTTTTGTGTTTTAGATTGGTGCCCAAAGAGAGAATCGAACTCTCACAGCCGAAGCTATGGGTTTTTGAGACCCACGTGTCTACCAATTCCACCATTTGGGCAGGAGTCAGTAATTTGTGTTTAGGATTATAATGAAATCTTTATTTTTGCAAATTTAAAGTTAATAAATATACTTTTTTTGAAGACCACCCCCTAACCCCCTCCTTAACAAGGAGGGGGGGGAGCTACAAGATTTAATGAAAATGTTTTTTGTATAATATTTTCCTCTAGATTATATTTCATGTACTTTGGTGGGAAAGGAAAAATTTTGAGTAGGATAATTTTAAGTTTATTGTAAATGAAAAAAAATGACGTGATAAAATGAATTTATAGTCAAAATCAGAGTGGTGATTTTGGTTTTGTTGATCCTTTGGAATGAGAGGTTAGTTGAGGAAAGGTTAAGGGGTATTATGTTCATTTTAAAAATAAAAAAGATGTTTTAGATTGAGATGAAGTTTTAGCTAAGGTTAATGTATTTAAATGAAGGGAAGAGGCAGTTATTTTGAAGGTATTAAAGAGAACGGAAAAGGTTTTGATTTGAAAGTTTATGAAAGATAAGAATGGAAGATTTGGATTTGTTGTTTTAAAGGATAATAGTATTAGGAAAGATATTTTTATTCCTTGAAAATTTATGGGAGATTCAAATGATTGAGATATAGTTTGAGTTAAGATTGTTAAGTGGGATTGAAAGAATCCTGATTGAAAGATTGTTGAAGTTATTTGAAAGTCTTGAGATAAGGATATAGATGTTAGAGGTTTTATTTTAGAGTCTGGTTTTAGGGAAGGATTTTCTGAAGAAGTTTTAAATGAGATTAAAGATGATATAGAGATAAAAGATAAAAGGTTAAAGATTAAAGGAAGAGAAAATTTGGGTAAAAGAAAGGATTTGAGATGATTGTTTACTTTTACTATTGATTGAGAGGATGCGAAGGATTTGGATGATGCTATTAGTGTGAAATATTATCCTGAGAATGATTGAAAACAGGAGTATTATAAGTTATTTGTTCATATTGCGGATGTTGCTCATTATGTTAGGGAAAATTCTAAAGTTGATAGGGAAGCAGTGAAGAGATGAACTAGTGTTTATTTAGCTGATAGGGTTTTACCTATGCTTCCAGAGGCTTTGTCTAATGGTTTGTGTAGTTTAAATCCTGATACTTCTAAACTGACTTTGACTTGCGAAATGCATATATCAAAATGATGAGAGCTTAGAAAGACTATTGTCTATGAGAGTATTATAGAGAGTGATTTTAGACTTACTTATAAGGAGGTTGATGAGTTAATTTCTTGAGATATAAAAGAAGGAAATATGTTGTCTTTTTGAAAGGTTGTTAATAAGGAACTATTAGACACTATATTTTCTGCTAATGATTTGAAAGATAGGATTTCAAAGTATAGAGAAATTTCTTGAACTCTGGATTTTGATTTTCCTGAGATTAAATTAGAAATAGATGAAGAGAAAAATGTAAAAAATATAAAAAGATATCCTAGGTTTGATTCAAATAAACTTATTGAAATATTTATGGTGAGTTGTAATGAAGCTGTGTCTAGAAAATTTTTTAGTTATCCTTTTTTGTATAGGATTCATGAGGAGCCAAATTTTGAGGATGTGGAGAAATTACAGAATGTTTTAGATTTGTTTTGAGTAAAATTTAGGTTTAATTTGGGAAATACTAAGGAGTTTTCAGAATTATTGAAATTGATATGAGAGAAAATGCAGACTTCTCAGAAATTGTTTTTGGAGAATGTTATTTTGAGGACTTTGGCAAAGGCTATTTATTCTAGTGAGAATTTATGACATTTTGGTTTGTGACTTAAGTATTATAGTCATTTTACTTCTCCGATTAGGAGGTATCCTGATTTACAGATTCATAGGATTATAAAAGAGAAGTTGTCTTGAGGGTTGGATAAAAAGAGGATTTGTCATTATAAGACTATACTTGAAGGGATTGCAAATAGTTCATCTTCTCAAGAGAGAAAGGCTGAAAAGCTTGAGTATAAGGTTAGGGATTATTATATAGTTAAGCATTATAAGGATAGGGTTTGAGAGAGGTTTAGGGCTGTTATTGTAAGTGTAATTCCTGTTTGATTTTTTGTTCAGCTTGAGGATTCTGTTGAGTGACTTGTAGAGGCTAAGGATAAGTATAGGATAAAAGAGGAGGTAGGTGTTATTGAAGATATTTACAGTAAAAAGGTTTATAGGTTGGGGGATGAGGTTGAGGTTGAGTTAGTAGAGGCAGATGAGGAGAGGATTAGATTGAATTTTTGAATGGTTTAACCACCCCATAGCCCCCTCCCCTTGCTAAGGAGGGGGAATTTTTGTTTTTTATTTGCATTTTATAGGCTAAATATGGTATCATTTAATATGATATTTGGTTAATTTGTTTTATTATGTATTTTTTAGAGCAGTTAAAAAATAGTTTTGTTAGATGTTTAAGGCTTGGAGAGGTTGAAGAACCTTGATGAGATTGAGGGGGAGAAGTTCCTGTAATATCTGAGTTATCTAAGTTTCGTCCTAAGGGATTTAACTTAACTCCTGAGCAAAATGAAGAAAATAGAAAAACTGAACTAACAAGAGAAAATGAAGCAAAGAGAATAGAACAAGAAGCTAGGGGAGGAATGGGAGAAATTATAGATTGATTAGAAAGCTGAATAATGGAAGAAGAGGAGAATACAAATGTATTCAAAAATATGACAGAAGCTTTAGCAAAACAAAAAGAAATTAATCTCCCTGAATTTAGTGTTAATTATATTGCTTTAAACCAGAGATATATAACTAAGAATTGAGAGACTGTAAAATCTGTTGTAGGTTTATTAAATAAATATTTTTCTGAAAATGGTATAGATGTTAAATTAGATGATAAGACTAGTTTTGATAGAGAGCTTTTTTATGCTGTTTTATATTTTCAGATGGATTCTTGATTAAAGGTTGATTGAATTGTTTGAAGGAATACATTAAAAGCTATGTCTGGTAGTAAAAAGGTTGATAAAAAGATTGATGTTGAGGAAGAGGATAAAGAATATGTTAATAAAGATGGAAAAATAAATGATTTAGATTCTTGGGATTTTGATAAAAATAAGTGTATAGCTGATAGTAAAAAGCTTTTAAAGAGAAGTCCATTTTTTGCTTGATGAAGATATTTTGAAAAGTTTCAAGTATATGTGAGTATGTGTATCTGAAGGAAAATAAGCTATGATAATTCTTTTTGAGAAGAAACATTGTGAGCATTATTTGAATATCAAAAAGCTAGATGAATGCCTTTATGACCAGTTGATAATTTTGTACAAGAAGAAATATATAATGAAACAGAATTATTAAAAAAAGAAAATCAACAGATAATTGTAGATGTAGCGAGAAGAAGAGGAATAAATCCATTGATATTTTTAAATTTATCATGTAAGGAAAATCAATATTGTTCTCCTTATGTTGAAAATTCTCGTTCACGTGCAGAGTGAATATTTCAAATGACACCAGGAGCTTATGCAGATATTTGAGTTAATCTAAAAGATAGATTTAGTGTATTGGAACAAGCAGAGGCAGCAGCAGATTATTTTTTTAGAGTTAAAGATATTTTAAAAAGTAAAGGTCAAAATCCTTCTGATGAAGATGTTATTGTTGCCTATCATACTTGACCATCCTTTTTGGCAGTTGATTCCAAAAAGTTTTTTAAAATTTTAAAGGGAAATTGGCCTATTATGTATAATTTAGAGAAATATAGAAATAAAAGTGAGAGTTATATTCTTTCAGCTGGTGTTACTAAAACAGAGTATAAAAATGCTGTTAAAGCATATTATAGAGTTTCTCCAAAAGTGAAAAAAATTTATGAATCTTTGTCATAGGAATTGCATTATTTTGTGGATTGTTGTAAAATAAAATATATAATTTTTAGTTATTTGTTTTTTGAGGTGGTTTGGAAAATTGGTAACTAGGGGGATAATATTAGTTAATTTATAAAAATATGTCTAAATTAGAAGTGAATTCATCTGAAGAATGAAAAGTTGATGGTAGTTTGGGAATTATGATTTTAGACTATGTGGATAAACATTTAAAAGATTGATTTTTTAAGGATTCAATTTTTTGGATTGCTGAAAATTTTTTTGATGTAAGGAAAGATACTGCTGAAAAAGTTGCTAATTTAAGAACAGAGGTTGAAAAAAATGATTTTAGAAGACAAATGTATGGTTTAGAAACAGTTCCTAGAGATGAATATGTTACCAAGCCAAGTAAAGAAGAGAAACTTAAATCTGATGAAAAGTGAATTAAGTGATTTTTATCCATAATAAGGAGATATGAATCTAGTAATAATTATGATGCTGTTAGTTGAATAGAAAATCAAACCGTAATTCAGTTTACTAAAATGTCAATAAAAGAAGTTTTAGATTATCAACAATGACTTATTGATTCTGGAAAAGATTCTCCTATATGAGCATATCAAGTTAAAAAGTCTACTTTGGAAATGATTTGTGAAAAACATGGCATTAGCTTAGATGAAAAATTTTCACCTGAGATGCAAGATAGAATATGACTACTTTTATTAAAACATCGTTGACTAGATAATTATATAAACTGAAAAATATCAATAGATAAATTTCAGGAAAATTTATCTAAAGAATGGGCATTCTTTCCAAAAGATAAATCTTGAGAAAGTTATTATGCTTGAGTATGAAACAATAAAGCTCTTATACCTCATAGTAAGATGAGAAAACATCTAGAAAGTTTAGTTGCTTAAAAACTATTTTATTAAAAAAACTTGCAAAAAGATAACTAAATATGTTAAAATAAATATAGTATTTAGTTATTTTTTTGATTATGTATTTTTTCACTCAAATAAAGAAAGCTTTTATTAACGGTTTTTTTATTACTCTTGATTGAGAATGATTTAATCCTGAAAATATAAAATTAGAAGAAAATCATAATAAATTAAGGAAACAAGAAATAGAAGAAATAAGAAAGCTATCAAGATACTCAATACAAGAATTAAGACAGGAAGTCGATAGTTTATATAATAGTCCAGAGTCTAAGTTTAAAAATTTTATAAGAACAGAATATAAGTGGGCTAATGAGAATTATTTAATGGAAGGATGAAAAAATGTTAAAGATTTACAAAATGCTTTGAATGAATATTTTAAGAAAAAACCTTGAGATGAATGATATTTAGTTCCTGATAATGATTTTTGAAAGGATACACTAATGGCTGTTTTAGAGTTTCAGAAAGCTCATGCTGATTTGGATAATGATTGATTAGCTTGACCTAAAACACAAGAAAAACTTTTTTGAAATTCTCAAAAGTTTTTAATTTCAAGAGTTTCTGAAGAATCAAGGAAAATATGAGGTGAAGAATCTGATTTTCAGTTTGTTTCTCCTTATTTAGATTATGGGATGAAAAATGCTAGTTTGGAAAAGGAAAGTGATGCAAGTGAGTATGATTTAGGTACTTTATATGATTGGGATTGATATTTGAAAGACCTAGATTTAAAAAGGGAAGATTTTGGGGAAATACCTAGAGAAGATTATTTCAAAGATCCTAGTAAATATAGTTGAATTTATAAAAAGTTTGTGAAATTTGAACGTTCAGATATTGATAATATCCCTTATTTATCTTTATGAAATGCTAAAAGATTATCAATTACTCCTTTAGTTTATGAAAGATTGATTGAAATTGCTAAAATTATTCATGATGAAAAGATTTTAGATAATGGTAAAGGCAGTATTAGGGTTACAAGTTTATATAGACCCCCTAAGATTAATAATTTAACCCCTTGATCAGTTGAGATGTCAGCACACACTTTTTATTTATGAGTTGATTTTTCTGGTCAAACATATAAGGATGAAAAATGAGTTAGAAAAAATTTATCTGGAAAACAAAAAAAATTGCTTGCAGGTGTTTTTACAAGTCTTTCTTCTGAGTGAAAATTGTATTATCGTATAGAATGAAAGAAAAGAAGTAGAGTTAAGCCTCATTTTCATTTAGCTATAACTGATAGAGATGCTAGATTAGCATATGATCAGAAAAAACATCCAGATAAATATTTTGTTGCAGGTTATGATAAACGTACATTTATATAATTAAAAAGTCTTTTATTTTTTTGCTAAATTAATAAAAAATCTTAAAATACCACAACTAAAAAATTAATTTAAAATCAACATGGCAAGTTTAAAAATCTTAATAAAAACACTTTTAACCGTATCATTAGCAAGAAAAGTAATAGCAATGCTATTATTAATTCTTGCTTTATATTTTTTCAGAGACTTTGCATTTGTCTTTTTTATGACATTTATCTTATCTTTTTTATTTTTAGCATTATGAGATTTCATAAGAAATAAAATAGATTTTTTTCTAGATAAAGTGTGATATCCTGAAGATAATAATGTATTTTTTAGAAAAAATTTTTCGGTAAATTTTTTTATTGTAGTTGAATATATGTTTTTTCTAATGGCGTTATTCTTTTTATTTACAAACCTAATTCCTCAGGTTGTTAAAGAACTCTCATGACTTGTTAAAACTGTACCTTTCTTTGAATCTCAAATACAAAATATTCATAATGAATTAATACAGATAATTAATTTTAATAAACAATTAGAGTGAACTTTACAAAAATTTATATCTTCTTGAGATTATTGAATGGTTCTAAATGTTCTAGAAAAGATAAGATTTGCTTGAGTTATATTTTTTAAATTTTTCCTTTCTGTGGTTTTGAGTTTTGTATTTTTGATGGATAGAAGAAGATTAAGAAAATACTTAGAATGAATCAAAAAATCTAATTTTTATTTCTTATATGATGAATATAAGAATATTATTTTAAAAATTTCAAAGAGTTTTGGTCTTATAATAAGAGCTCAATCTTTAATTTCTTTTATTAATACTATTTTAACTCTTATATGATTGTTGGTTATAGGTAAGGTTTATTCAGATACTTGAAGTTTTCCTTATATATTAACTTTTTGACTTGTTGTTTTTGTTTTTTGATTTATACCAGTTTTAGGGGTTTTTCTTTCGTCAATTCCTATGATTATAGTAGCCTATACTTTTTGAGGTTGGCATGCTTCTCTTGCTATTGTGCTTTTAGTTACGATTGTTCATATGGTGGAGGCTTATTATTTGAATCCTAAAATTGTTTCATCATATTTTGAATTACCTGTTAGTTTAACTTTTGTTATTCTGATAGTTTCTGAACATCTTTTTGGTTTTGCGGGTCTTTTGATTTGAGTTAGTTTGTTTTATTTTGTCATGTCTATTTTGGAGGATGCAGATAAGGTAATTTTTAGAAAGAGAAAAAAATTAGAGCTTCTTTCAAAAGCTGAGAAAAAATTAAATAAAGAATGTGGTAAATGTGAGAAGTAAAATAACGTAAAAGTAAATAATTATCAGAGGGAGAAAATTTTGATTAATTTCTATTAATGTATACTATTTATTTGTTTTGGAAGAATTCTTGTAATTTTCTCAAGGTTTTCAGATTTTTACTTTTTAAGATTAGAAACTATGAAAAAAATGTTTGTTTTATTTTGAGTTTTTATGTTGTCTTTTGTTTTAGTTTCTTGTGGGGAGAAAGATGAACAGAGTTTAGAAGATAATAATGGTCAGGAAAATAACCAAAGTAATGCAGTGGGACCTCAGTATGAGTTTGTTGATATAGATGATGAAGATACACCATCTTTGGTAGATGAGTTTAAAATAGGGAAACCAGAAGGGTTAGAGTTTCTTGATTGAGAAATGGATAAGGAATGAAATAAAACAATTTCATATATTTATATATGAACATTGGAAAAAGCCGAATCTGAAGCTAAGAAAATTGCAGAAGGGGCATGACTTACTTTGGATGAGAGTTTTAATTTGGTTCAGACTAGGGTAGGTAAAGAAGTTCCTAAAATGATTGTGTATAGTAATTTTGATCCTTCTTTAGAGGTGATTGAGATAAGAGATGGTAGTAAATATATGAAATCTGTTACTGTTGAGGAACTTATTGATGGTAAAATTTCATTTGGTTGAAAAGAATATAAGTGAGAGGCAATTTTGTGAATAAATATTGTAGAACTAGAACCTGTTTCTAGTAATTAGAAGTAATTTTTAAAACATTGTGGATATAAAAAAGAAATCTTTTAAAAGATTTCTTTTTGTTTTGTTACTTGATTTACTTTAGAAATTAGAATCTAAAGACTCTAAGATTTCTTTTTCAATAATCTTTATGTCTTTGTTTGATACGAATCAAGCAGCTTGTTTATGTCATCATCATCAGAAGTTTGAACATAATTTTGATATGTCTTTTCAAGAGCTTCTAAAACTAGCTTTTATTTCTCAACTATCTAATGGATATAGGAGAAAAGATATTTCAACTCAGTCTATGTTAGCTAGAAACTCGTTTATAAGTCATGAGATATCGCTTTTTTGAGTGTTTGTTTTACTAAAATATTCTTCTTTTACTACAGCCCATACTATTTTTTTATCTTTGGTGGTTTTTAAGTCTTTTAAAATTTCTCACCATAATTTTGATTTATTGAATTCTTTTTTTCTGAAGAATTGGAATATGGGTGATCTAAAATCAGCTCAGAGTTCAAATAACTTAGATGCTACTTTTAGAGTCTTTGAAGTTGTGTTTGTGTTGTAGTATATATTTGTATCTGTGATTATTCATGTAAGTAGTAGGGTTGCTATGTTTTTATCTATATATTTTATCCAGTTTAGTTCTTCTATTGTTTCAAATAATAACTCACATGCAGAGGAAGATTTATCATCTATTATATTTACATTTCAAAATCATTCATTTGTCACATGATGGTCTATGGTTACAACTTTTTTTTGTTTTATTGTATCAATATTTTGAGTAGATATATCTCACACTTGATCTATTGATCAACAATCAAGGATTACTATTAAGTCAGGATTAAAGTTTTGTATATCTAAATTGGGTTCTATTAGGTTTATGTCTCATAGAAAACTAAATTTTTCTGGTACAATTTCATCACTTGTTGCTTTTACTGTTTTTCATTGTTTTTCTAGGATTTTATAAAGAGCCATTAGACTGCCTAAGGCATCTCAATCTATTCTGGTGTGACTTATGAGTAGAATTTTTTGAGAGTCATTTATTAGGTTTAAAAAATTTTGTATGTTTTGTTTCATATTTTTGGGTGTTAAATTTTTTATCTTTTCCAGATTTCAAAATAAAATTTTATTCACTTTTCTTCTTGAGTTTCGCTTTTATTTTCTAATTTAAAATTATCAGGAATTCAGTTGAAAAACACATCACAGTTAAAGTTTCAAGAGACTTTTGTTAGGTAAATTTTATTTAGATTAGGATTTTTTAGGGAATCGTTGTATAGTTTTGCTCATCAAATAATGAAAATATTTTCTATGTTTGGGATGTTTTTTAATTCTTCTAGACAATTTTCTAGTGAATTAGACCATAAAATGTTTTTCTCTAGATCTATTTTAGAATTATTGTTTCTACTTAGTATGCAATTTATTCTTAAAGGTAGAGGTCTGAATTTTTCTGGTATGCTTTCCCATGTTTTTCTTCACATAATGACAACATTTTTTTTATTCTCAGATGTTGTCTGGGTAGTTATTTTTTTGAAATATTTTAAGTCACTCGATAAATTCCAAGCTAAGTTTCAGTTTTTTCCGATTCCATTTTGGTCATCAGTTGCTAGGATTATTGAAAAATTTTTGTTCATAGTTAACCTTACCCCCTAACCTCTCTCCTACAGGAGAGAGGGAGAAGGATTTTTTTAAATTTTAAATTAACTGCCCCTTAACCCCTCTACTGCAGTAGAGGGGGAATGCTATTAGTATATTATTTATTGAAGTAGTTGTTTAGTTCTGGTATTATTTGTTTTTTTCTTGATAGTATTCTTCCTAGTTTTGCACGGTTTCATTCAAATTTTATACCAAATACTTCTTCGATTATTCCTTTATCATGATCACTTCAAGATAGTGTAGTATTTTCTTCTTCAAATATGTCTATTACACTAAACATGATAAAGTCTAGATTTGATTCATCTTTTATTTCATCAAGAGCTTCTATTATTTCTTTTTCTTTTTTTAGGGAATAACTAGGATTTGTAGTTTCTAAAACTCATACTCAGAATTTTTTTCAGTTTACATCAAATTCTTTATAATCTGTTTTTATAATTTCTTTTGCTGTTATCTCTCATAGATCAGATTTTGCGGCAAACATATCTGTTGCAAATTCTTCTAGATTTTCTATTTCAGCTATTTCATTTAGTTCCTCAACTATTTTTATATCGTGTTTTGTTGTTGTTGGTGACCTAAAAAATAGACTGTCTGAGATTATTGCTGCTATAAGCATTGTTGCTGTTTTTTTATCTATTTCATAATTGTTTTCTTTGAATATGTTGTACATAACTGAACAACTAGAACAAAGGACTTCACATCTAACTCTTATTGGTCTTGTTGTACAGAAATTTCAGAAGTTATGGTGGTCTATTAGTTCTATTATATTTAGTTCATCCATATTGTCTATAGATTGGCTTTTATCATTATGGTCTGTTAATATTACATTAGTTCCTTTAGGTAATTCTTTTGTTAGTTCTGGAATATTTTCTCATACGTAGTCTAATACGAATTTTGTTTCATTGTTTATTTCTCATAATATAATTGTTTGAGTGTCTTGTCCGCAAGCTTTTCCTAGGTATTGAGCGTATACTATAGATGATATGGTACTGTCAGTATCAGGTACTTTGTGTCACATAACATAAATTTTTTCCATAGATTTAAAATTATAAAATATAAACTTTGTTTTAGTATAAAAATTTAGTGAATTATTGCAATGAAAAAGTAACTAAAAAATTTTTTTTGAAAAAAATAAGTTTTCTTACATTATTCTTACATTTAATTAATATAATCTTAAAAAAGTATAATTTTAAAAGATGGAGTTTTTAAATAAGATAAAGATATTTATTGATTTACTCTCAAAATTATGTTTTTTTAATTTTGTGTATTTTACTTTTATTATTTTATTTTTTTACTATATAAATATGGTTTTTAATAAAAGAGTTGTTTCGGTTGTTACAGGATTAGCTGTAATTTTATCAGTTATTTCTCCTGTTGTTGGGATAAAAGCTGCTGATTTTAGTGAATTGGAAGCAGCTAACAAACTAGCTTTTGAAAAAGTTATAGTGGATAAATCTCCTACTCCTTCTGAGTATAGATTAGATGATACTATTACAAGAAGAGAAATGTTAAAGATTATGATGAAATTGTCATCAGTTCTTGTTGAGGATAAATGTGAAGGGAAGTTTGCTGATTTATCTGCAGTGGATTGGGGATGTAAATATGCAGAAGCCGCATTAGCTAAAGGATACATAGCTCCTAATACTAATTTTAGACCTGATGATAATGTCTCTAAAATAGAAGCATTAAAAATGATAATGCAGGCTAGAGGTATAGCTAAGGATGATGCAGCTGATTGGAGAGTAGGTTATATAACTGCGGCAGTTACTTATGAAATTTTGGATACTTCTGGAACATATGGTTCATTTACTGACTACGATACTCAAGCTCTTAGAGGTTGGATTTTTGTTGTTACTATTAAGGCTATGGATGCGGATTTATGAGGGCATTCATGATATCCAGTTGTTATTTTTGATGATGCTGGGAATGATATGGATATTTATAAAGTATCATTTGAAGAACCAGGTTTAATGTGAAAAATTTCTCTTAGGAATGGTTTAGATAGTGATATTACATTGAAGAGCCTAAAATTAAAACAAGTTGGTTCTTATACTTTAAGTGATGGTAGTAAATATTATCTTAAGCCTATAGGTGAATTTTCTAAAGATAGTGATTCTTCGGTAGTAGAAGGGGAATATTTAACTTTAAATGTTTGAATTAATATTCCTGCATGAGAAACTGTATATTTAAAGATAGAATGAACTTTAGAAGAGGCAAATAATTGAGATGTTGTAAAATTTGTGTTGGAAAGTTCATCTGATATAACATTTGCAGAGGGAGATATTTCTGTAGAAAATGAAGCATATAATGATGTGGTTTGAGGTTTAGCTGATTATACTATTGTGGAGTAATAATAAAATATATAAAGAAAGTACTACTTAAAATTTAGTACTATAAAAAAAGTGTGATGATTTTCCATCACACTTTTTTTCTGTTTTTTTTATAAGTAAAAATATTTTTAAGCATACATGCTTAGTGTATCTGCTCTAAATTCTAATTCTGCATCATACTCATCTGTTAATTTGTTATTCTCCCTAATTTTATTTATTTGGTTTAGGAGAGCTGTTAATATTCTTTCATTTCAATTGTTGGCAGATTGAAATCTTATTATTTCATTCATTACTTTTACGAAGGCATCATATTTTTCTATTTTATTTTGATATCTTTTATTCAAAGTTTCTTCTAGTTTTTGAGTAAGTTTATCAGGTGTGATTTTTTCTTTTAGTCATATTAGATAATCTTCTACTAATTCAGGTCATCTAGGTTTTTCAATACTCATATTTTTGATATTAAAATTATAAATTTAAAAAATTACTTCTTGATTTATTTTTAAAAAGAAATAACCTCTTTTGAGTAATTTTTTTATTAATAATATTTTAGCATATTTGCATTAATTAAGTCAAAAATCTAACTAAGAAATTATGAATTTAAATGATAAACAACAGGAGGCTAGGAATCAGGTTGATGGTCCTCTTCTTATAATAGCTTGAGCAGGAAGCTGAAAAACTGCTACTTTGACATCTAGGGTAGAGTATATGATAAAAGAAAAAAATATAATTCCTTCAAATATACTTATGGTTACCTTTACTAATAAGGCTGCTAGAGAGATGAGAGAAAGAGTAGGGAGGAACTTATGAGTTTCTGTTGATAATAATATATATAGAAGTAGAAATTTACCTCTTATTTGAACATTTCACTCTATTGGTATTTTTTTGATAAAGGAGGTTTTGAATAATTTTTCTGCCGATGAGCTTAATATATGACTAAAAAAGGATTTTGTAATATATGATGAGAGTGATAAGTTGTCTGTTTTAAAAAGTATAATAAAGGAAAATTTAAGTTTAGAGGAAAAGCAATTTCCTGCTAGGAAGATAGCATTTTACATAAGTAATGCTAAGAATAGTTTGGTTATGGCTAAGGACTATGATGTACAGGTTGATTCTTATATAAAAGAGGTTGTTAGAGATGCTTATAAGATTTATGAAAAGAAATTAAAACAAAATAATGCAATGGATTTTGATGATATTTTAATCAAGACTTTGCAAATATTACAAGTTCCAAGGATTTTGGATATTTATCATGAGAGGTATAAATATTTGATGGTGGATGAGTATCAGGACACAAATTTACCTCAGTATGAGATAGTTAAACTTTTGGCTTCAAAGTATAGAAATTTAGCTGTTGTTTGAGATGATAGTCAGTCTATTTATTCTTGGAGGGGGGCTGATATGACAAATATTTTGAACTTTAAAAAAGATTATAGAGAGGCTAAGGTTGTTAAGCTTGAACAGAATTATAGGTCTACTAAGACTATAATAAATGCTGCAAATAATTTGATAAAGAATAATCAGAATGCTATAAAAAAGGATTTGTGGACGGATAATGATTTATGAAATAAGATAAATATTATAGAGGCTCCTGATGATAAGGTTGAGGCTGCTGTTATAGTTGATATTATAAAAAGTAAAACCTCTCTCCAATTCTCTCCTTCTCAGGAGAAAGAGCAAGAACAAGAGGGGGGAAAATATTCTGATAATTTGATTTTATATAGAACGAATGGTCAATCTAGGCAGTTAGAAGAGGCTTTGATGATGAAGGGAGTTCCTTATAGGATAATATGAGGTTTGAAGTTTTATGATAGAAAGGAGGTTAAGGATATACTTGCATATTTAAAAGTGATATTTAATGGTGATGATGTGGTTAGTATGAAGAGGATTATAAATACTCCTTCAAGAAAAATTTGAGCTAGGACTATTGAGATTCTTGATAATTATAGGGAAAATTTTGGAATAAATTATCCAGGTATTATTGAAAATATTGAAGAGTTAGAAGAAATAAAGCCTATGGCTAAAAATAGTATTTGAAATTTTAATGATGTGTATAAGAGTTTGGTGAATGCTTCTCATAAACAGAATGTGTTTGAACTTATTTGAACTATTATAAAAAGTATTTGATATGAAGATTATTTGAAGAATGATCTTTCTCAAGAAGAGTTTGATGCTAAGATGGATAATCTAAAGGAGCTTAAAAATGTTGCATCTGAATACAACTGAATGGAGCCTAGAGAGTCTCTTGCTAATTTTCTTGATGAAGTGGCTTTGATAACTGACATGGATACGAAAGATACTCAAGAGGATTATGTTACTCTTATGACTATTCATACTAGTAAATGATTGGAAGAGAAGAGAGTATTTTTAGCTGGTTTGGAGGATGGTATTTTCCCTCATATTAGGAGTATAGAGAGTGGTGCGGATTTAGAAGAGGAGAGAAGGCTTATGTATGTGGCTATGACTAGAGCTGAGAATGAATTGTATATAAGTAGAGCCAAGGAGAGGTTTTTCTTTTGAGATTATGTTAGGAATCCTGAGAGTAGGTTTTTGGTTGAGATTTTACCAGAGTATAAAGAGGATTTTGATTTATCTAGTACGAGTTTAGGATGAGGTGGTTTGTTTTCTACTTCTATAAGTTCTGGTATGGATTTTGATTTATGAAATGTGTGAGGTTCTGGACAGAGGATTACTAAACCTAAGGTTACTAATGATGTTTCTAGTTTTGCTATGTGAGATAGGGTTTCTCATCATAAGTTTTGAAATGGTATTATTGTGGCATTGAACTGAGAGATTGCTGAGATTGCTTTTTCTTGAGTTGGTGTGAAGAAGATGAATATTAGGATTGCTCCTGTGAAGAAGGTGTAGGGAAGATTAAATAAAAGGAGATTGAAAATTATATGGTAAAAAGTCAAAAAAATATTTTGACTTTTTTGTTGTTTTATAAATTTGCTTATGAGATAATATTTTTTATAATTAAGATAAAATTTTAAAGATTTTAACCGAAATTATTTATGTACAAGAAAATAAAGTTAGAAAATACAGAGATAAGTTATAGAGAATATTGAAAAAATAATTCTGATGTTATTTTGATTCTTCATGGTTGGTGAGGTAGTAGTGATAGTTGGATGAAAGTTTGAGAGTTATTAGAAGAAAAGAAATTTAGAGTAATTATTCCAGATATACCCTGAACAACTAAAGTTGACTTAGATAAGAGTTATACTATGGAAAATATTGCAGAATTAGTTGAAAAATTTGTGTGAAAACTGGGAATTAAAGAATTTATTTTATGGTGACATAGTAATTGATGAGCTGTTTCTATAAAGTTGGCTAGTAGATGAAATCTAGATATTAAAAAATTAGTTTTAAATAATGCTGCTGGTATTAGAAAGGATGTAAAAAGAGGTTTAAAGAGAAAAATTCTATGAAGTGTGGTTTCAATAATTAAGCCTTTGAAGAATTTGAAGGTTATGAAAAAAGTTAGAGAGTTATTTTATAGAGCTATTGGTTCTCAAGACTATTTGAAGGCTGAGAGTAATCCTTATTTGAAACAGACTTATTTGAATATGATATCCTCTGATTTACAGTTAGAAATGAAGGATATAAAAAATGACACTTTGCTTGTACGGTGAGAAAATGATACTTATACACCTGTTAGTGATGCTAAAAAAATAAATGGTCTTATAGAAAATTCAAAATTGATTATTTTAGATCGAGAAAGGCATGGTATTCATTTAGATAATCCAGAGGGGTTAGTTGATGTTGTGTTGGAGGATATGTAGGTTTTAATATACCACATCCTAGATACCACCCCCTAGCCCCCTCCTTGCTAAGGAGGGGGAAAAATCGGAATAAAAATTTCAAAGCTCCCCCTTAATCCCCCTCAATTGAGGGGGAAACGAGGAACGAGTAGGGGAGGGGGAGTTTTCTTACTTAATTTGTAATTAAAAATCATGTTAGAAGATATTTATCATATACAGAGTTTAAATATATTTTATATATTAGATATGTTAGGGACTTTTGCTTTTGCTATTGGTGGTTCATATAAAGCAAGAAGTTTGTGACTTAATTTGTTTGCGGTTATTGCTCTTGGGATAATAACTGCTGTTGGAGGAGGTACAATGAGAGATTTAGCAATTTGAAGGACCCCATTATTTTATATAAAAGATATAAATTATATAATTTTAGGGATAATTGCTGGTGCTATGTCTTTTGCCTTACCTATGCTTGTCAAAAAGGCTTATTCTATTTTTAGGTTTATAGATTCTATAGGGCTTGCTATATTTGTAATAATTGGAACCAATATTGGAATAATCTTTTTTTTGGAGAAAGTAGGAGATTATGATATAATTCAAATGTGAATTGTATCTATAATATTGTGAATGATTACAGGTTTTTGATGAGGTGTATTGAGAGATACCATAATATGACAGACTCCATATGCTTTTAAGAAAAATGCGAATTATGTAACTGCTGCTTTTTTAGGTGCAACAGTTTACTTTATGCTTGTCCATATAAATGTTATTTTATGAATTGCAATTTCGTTTATGTTGACTATGGTGTATAGGGAAATAATATCTCCTTATTGAATCATAAATAGGTGGTATTTTAAAAAATCTAAAAAGCTTAAGAAGTGAAAGTCTTATTAAAGAACAAAAATTAAATAAACCCAGAAATTAGAAAATAATAATATGCTCACAGGAGAAGATTTTTTACAATAATATTAGTATAAATCTTCTAACAGTTCGTTTAATTATTATTTCTCTAATTTCTTCTTTCTATTTTTATTAAAATTTTATCTCTAAAAATAATATATTCATATGCGTTTAGAATATCTAACGTTACTTGTTCTAGCTATATTACCACTTTGGTATAAATTTGGTTTTTGGCTTTATGTAACACAGCTTAAAGAGTATAGATGGGATAGATTTGTTGAGTACTTGAGGACTGCTCAATGAAAAAATGCATTATTTCAATTTTGGTTTTTTATAGAAATTCCGGTTTTAATTTTATCCTTGCTTATTTTTGTGAGTTCTTATTTGGAGGTAATGATATATTCTGTAGTGATATATTTTTTAATTTTCCAGAATTTTTATGTTTTGTGAAAAATGTATAGAACTAGGTTTTTGAAACCTAAAATAACTTGAAGAATGGTTATTTTATCTCTTGCTATTTCTTTTAATATAGTTTTGTTTAGTTCTTTGGTATTTTTTTGGTTACATAGTTTTATATATGTATTTATACTTTCTTTTATAACTTTTCCATATTTTATTATAACAGTATGGAATCTTATTTTATATCCAGCTGTTTATCGTAAGAAACATGCTATTATAAATAATGCTATTTTAAAATCGGAAAGGATTAAAGATGTTATAAAGATTTGAGTTACTTGAAGTTATTGAAAGACTAGTATAAAAGAATTTTTATGAGCGATTTTGGAAAAAGAATGAAAATTGCTTAAAACTCCTAAAAATATAAATACTGAATTGTGAGTTTCTGGTATTGTTTTGAATGAATTAAATGATAGTTATGATTATTTTTTGGCTGAGATGTGAGCTTATAGGGTATGAGAAATAGAAGATTTATGAAAAATTGTTAATCACAAGTATTGATTTTTAACTGCAGTTTGAAATCAACATCTTTGACTTTTTTGATCTATTGAGAATATAAAAAGAGCTAAGTCTGAAATAGCTAAAAAAGTTTTAGAGAATGATTGAGTGCTTTATGTTAACTGGGATGATAAAAACATCAGAGAAATAGAATTTCCAAAGAAGTTAAAATTGGTAAGGTATTCTTTGAAACAGTGAGATTCTGATGTGAAATCAGAGATTATTTGATTTGAGGATTTGATTACAGAGTTCATGGTTTCCTATAAATGAGATGAATATACTTTTAAAACTAATTTGATTTGAAAACATAATATTTTAAATCTTACTTGAGTTATTGCTTTTTGTTTAGATATGTGAATAAGTGTAAAAAATTTGAAAAAGTATTTAATAAAGATGCATGCTCCTGAATGAACGATGAAGATAGAAAATATAAAATACCAAACCGAAAATGGAGAGGTGAATTTAACTTTACTGGATGATTCATATAATTTATCAGAACAGTGACTGATTGCTTGATTGAAAGTTGCTAGAATGTTTTCTGGTGAAAAAATCTTGGTTTTAGATGATGTTCTTGAGTTATGAAAAGAGGCTAATTTTATTCATTTTAATTTATGAATGAAGATAGCTAAAAATTCTTATGTTGATAAGATATTTTATGTTTGAGTTAATTATAGAAATGATTTTATAAAGTGATTAGCAGCTTGAGGTTTTGATAAAAGTCTTTTGCTTAATAAATTATGAGAGGTTGAAAAAGATACTGTGATTTTATTTGAGTGAAGGAGATCAGGAGGTTACTTAAATAGTTATATAAAATAATATTTTTTAAAATATTTTAAGATGATTAGAAAGACAATAATTGCAGATTTTTTTACTACTGTTTCTTTTTCTCAGTTTCTTCAGAGTCTATATTTGATGACTATATGATTACCTTTTTTAAGGTATTGAAAAGATTTAGAGAAAGTCGAATGAGAACTTCTTGAACATATTGATTATTTTTATAATAAGACTTTAAAAGATGAAAGGAAAGTGGTTTCTTTTTATAATTGAAGGAGTGCCATTTATCATACTCTGAGGATGATTTGAGTTTGATGAAAAGATGAGGTTATTGTTTCAGGTTATAATTGTGTCTCTGTTTCAAATGCTGTTTTACAGTCTTGAGCTAAAATAGTATATTGTGATGTTGATGAAAATAATTTGCGGTTAGATTTTGATGACTTAAAAAGTAAAATAACAGAAAATACTAAAGTTATAATTGTTCAACATACTTTTGGAAAGGTTTTAAATGTAGAAAAAATCATGGAGTTGGCATCTTTAAAGGGTATTTTAGTCATTGAAGATTGTGCTCATAGTTTAGGTACGGTTGTATCTTCTTCTGGGAGTCTTTGTCTGAAAGGAAAAAGTTGTATAAAATGAGTTGTATGAAGAAAATGTTGAGATTTTGCTATATTTTCTACAGGAAGAGATAAATCTATATCAGGTATAACAGGTGGTTTTTTAGTAGTAAATAATTCTGATTATTTTCGTAAAGTAGAGGATATAAAAAAAAGGCAGAAGATGCCTAGTGTCTTACTTGTTTTTAGAAATTTGCTTTATAATGTATTTGGGTATTTGGCTTATAAGACATATGATTGTTTTGAGTTATGAAAGGTTATTATATTTTTATCTAGAAAGTTAAGTTTTATAACAGAAATTTTAACTTCTTCAGAAAAAAATTGTAATTTTTCAGAGTTTGATTATTCTTTACCGAATAGTCTTGCTTATCTTGTAAGAAAGGAATTATATAAAATAGGACATTATAATTATCATAGGAGGAGACTTGCCAAGATATATAATGCTAAATTTTGTGATTTTTCTTATCCTATTGTTTTATTAAAGGAAAAGAAGAAAGAGGTTTTAAATTATTTTAGGTATCCTATTTTATGTAAGGATAGACAAGATAGAGAAGAACTTGTTCGTTTTATGAAAAAAAGATGAATTATATTGTGAACTAGTTGGACTTGAAAGAATATAGTTCCTGTTTGAACTGATTTAAGAGATGCAAAATATGAAAGATGAACTTGTAGGGTTAGTGAGGATATTTCAGATAGAATAGTTTTTTTACCGAATCATAAATTGGTTACTAATAAGGATGTATCTGATGTTATAAATTTAATTAATAAGTATTATGGAAATGTTCAGGCTTGAGATAATAAATGATAAGAAAAAATGGAATGATTTTATTGTAAAAGGGGATTTAGGCTTTTATAGTTTTTTGTCTTCTTGGGAGTGGGGAGAGTTTAAGAATATGAGTTGATTTACTATTTTTAGATATGGTATTTATGATAAGAAAGAGTTAATAGGAGTGTTACCTCTTATCAAAGTTAATGCAAAAAGATGATCTTATCTTTTTGCTTCACATGCTCCTCTTATAAAAAAAAGAGGGTGTGGTGTTTGTGATTCTGAAAATTTAAAAGGAAAGAAGACTGAAAAGAAAGATATTGATTGTTCTGAAGGGGGTGAATGTTTTTATTTTAAGGTTTTGACTGAAATACTTCCAGAATTAAAGAGTATTGCAAAGAAAGAAAAATGTAATTTTATTAGGTTTAATTCTACTGTAAAGAACACAAAGCAAAATAGCGAAAGTTATAGAGATTTAGGATTTATTGATGCTCCTATGCATGAACATGCGGAGGATACTCATTTATTAGATTTAAGTAAGTCAGAAGAAGATTTGCTTGATGGTATAAAGAAGAAGGATAGGTATTATATAAATAGGGCAAGGAAAGAGTGAGTTAAAATAAGGATTGATAATGAGAGGGACCATATTGATACCCTTATAAAAATGCATCATTCTCATTCTACTAAGGTTTGATATCATGAGTTTTCTGAAAATTATGTATTTGATTTATATAAGGCTTTTGGAGATGATATCTCAACAGTTTCTGCTAATTATAATGATACTGTTGAGTCTATTTTAATGACTATAAAGTTTTGAAAGACTTGTGTTTATTATATAGCTGCTAGTAGTATTATAAATAATAAATTTTCTCCAAATTATTTATGTCAGTTTGAAGCTATTCTAAAAGCAAAGAGAGATGGTTGTGATGTTTATAATTTTTGGGGGGTTTCTCCTGATGATAATCTTAAGCATCCGATAGCTGGGGTTACTAAGTTTAAAAGGAAATTTTGAGGTTATGATTATAGTTTACTTCATGCTCAGGATTTAGTGGTTTCTCCTAAATATCGGTTTAACTGGATAATTGAGACTATTAGAAGAAAGAAAAGGGGGTATTATTATAAGAAGCCTGAGTAGATTTTGATAAAAAAATAAGAGAAAAATTAAATTTTCTCTTATTTTTTTATCTTAAACACTTCTAAACTATTTTTCATAATTTCTTTTTCAACTGCTTCTAATTTTTCATTTCTTAATTCTGCAATTTTTTCTAATACATATTTAACAAATTCTGGTTTATTTTCTTGTTTTCATCTGTATGGGACAGGAGTTAAATATGGTGAATCTGTTTCTACTATTATATTTTTTAATGGAATTTTTTGGGCTGTTTCTTGTATGGCTTTGGCAGAATTAAATGTAACTATTCAGCTAAAGCTTATTTTACAATTTGGTGAAAATTCTATACATTTTTTGGCAAAATCTATATCTTCTGAGAAGCAATGAAATATGAAGTTTTTATAGTTTTCTTGTTTTAGTATTTTCAGAGTATCGTCTTTAGCTTCTCTGTTATGAATGATTACTGGTAAGTTGTGTTTTTTTGCTAATTTTATTTGTGCTATGAAAAATTCTTTTTGTATTTCTTTAATAGTTTGTTCATTAATACTTTCGGTTACAAGAGAAGGTATCCAATGGTAATCTAATCAGCATTCTCATATTCATACAACAATTTCTTTATTTTCTAAATATAATTTCTCTAGAGTATCTATAGTCTCTTTTAATTTTCATTTATATGCTAAAGAATCTGTTGGAGAGATTCATATTGTAGCAAATATTTGTTTATGTTTACGAGCTAGTTTTATAGATTTTATACTAGTTTCAATATCTATTCATATAGAAACTAAATAATCTCATCACTCTAGTTTGAATGATGAGATTATTTCTTCTGATTTATGTGTTTTTAGTAGATAAGGGTGACAATGTGTATCAAACATTATATTTTTTTAAAATTTTATTCAAGATGTTGATAGTTCATAAATTTCTCCAGATTCATCTGTGAAGTTAGCATTGATTATGTTTATTCATTCTGTTTTTTCTTCTTTTTTAGATGTTTTTATAGATAATATGTTTGAGTTTTGATTTATGTCTGTTGGATTTTTTAGACTTAACATTATCATATCTAATCAGTCTTCTTCAGAGATATCTTTGATACTCACTCATGAGATATCTGAATTTACATCTTCTATTTTTACGTTTTCAGGGTTATAAACTATACTGATAGTTAGAGATTTTAGGGATTTTATGTTTTTATCAGTTTTTAAGTTTATTAGATTATTATTTAATTCTAGATATATGTCAGATTTTCATGTTTCGTTTTGTACTCATAAAACATCTGCTTTTATTTTATTTCATAGGTTAGAATCAAATACAAAGAAGTTTATAGATAGTGCTATTACTAGGCTTGCTACAACTATTCATGTGTTTTTTATGATGTTTGCTTTTTTGTATTTTTTGAAAATATCTTTCATATTTGTGAGTTTATTTTTTAAGTATATTTATATATTATGTACTTTAGTTTTTTTGTAAAATAAAAATTTAAATTAATGAATGATTTTCGAGTGTTTCGATTTGTGTTTTTGTTAGGATTTTTGATAGGTTTTCTTTGTTGGCTTTTAGTAGATTATCAACACTTCAGTATTCGTTTAGAATTTTTTTTCTGGTTTTAGGTCAGAATCAAGGTAGGTCTTCTAGAATATTTTTTTTCATGGATTTTATTCTTTGGTTACGGTTGAATTCTATTGCAAATCTGTGTGCTTCATCTCTGATTTTTTGTGTGAGTTTTAGTTCTGGAGAATCTTTTTCTAGAACTATTTTTTTGAAGTTATAGCTTTGGATTTCTTCCTTTTTTAAAGGAAGTACCTCGAAATGTAATGGAGAGGGGATGGATTTTTTTATTATAAATATTTCTTCTTCTTTTTTGGCTATTGAGCAGATTTGTAGTTTTTTTAGTATTTCATAGTCTTTTTTATAATTTTCTAATATTTGGTTTACTGAGCTTAATTGTCATTTTCATCAATCTATTATTATCAAATCTGGCAGGATTTGAGTTTTTATTATTTCTTTTATTCTTCTTTCTATGATTTCTTTTAGTGAAGAAAAGTCATCTATTTTTCAAGGTTCTAGTGTTTTTATTTTGAATTTTCTGTATTTTGAGTTTGCTGTTTTTCAGTTTTCTATAACACTACGAGATGCAACTGTATGGGTTCATGAGAAGTGTGATATGTCGTTACATTCGAAAATTATATTTTTGTTTATAGGTGAGAATCATAGGATTTCTAATAGATTTTCCATAGTTTTTTTACTGAATCATTTTGTTGATAGGCTATTTAAATAGTTTTTGTATGCATATTCATAAGTGTTTTTATAGCATAGTTTTAGGAGTTCTATTTTGGGACCTATTTTTGGAAATTCTATTATTTTTTTTAATTCTTCATTTTCTACTCAAATTTCTTTGCTAACTATAAATTTTATATTTTTTTTATTTTCTATATTTTCTGCATATAGTCTTTCAATAAATATTTTTAATATATTTTCAATGTCTTCTTCTAGTTTATTTTTTATTTCGTAGTTAAAGAATCATTCTATTTTTGAGTTTCTGATTTTTATGTGTCATATGAATATTTTTTCATATTTTTCTATGTGGTTTATGATTTCGTAATCTCATTTGACTAGATCTCTAACTATTTGATTTTCTTGTAAAGTGTTTATTGAATCTATTGTTGTTTTTATTTCTTTTGCTTTCTCAAAGTTTAATTTTTTTGCTGATTGTTGCATTTGTGTTGTTAAATCCTCTACTATCTTTTTAGTGTCTCATTTTAGAAAATTTTTTATGTTCTCTATATTGCTTAAGTATTTTTCAATATTTTCTTTTTTAAGTATGCAGGGTCAGCTACATCTTTTTATGTAGTAGTCCATACATGGAATTTTTGTTCAGTTTGTTGATTTGATTACCACCCCCTTTAATTCCCCCTCCTTACCAAGGAGGGGGGTAGGGGGAGGTGATGGATGTTCAAATATTAGATTGCAGCTTCTGTAGGTAAAATGTTTTCTGATGAATTTTAATATATTATTTACACTGTTTGTGCTTATGTATGGTCAGAAGTAAGTTTCATTTAAATTTTTTTTGTTGAAATTGTGTGTTGATGGAGAGATTCTTGTTTTTATTATTCTTGGAATTATTTCATTTGTAATTTTTAAGTAAAGATGGTTTTTGTCATCTTTCATAAGGATGTTGTATTTTGGTTGGTGTTTTTTTATAAGGGTTGTTTCTAGGATTAGGCTTTCTGTCTCGTTATTTGTTAATATGGTTTTTATTTCTTTTATTTGTTTTACCATTCTTTTTTTTGCAAAATTTAGTTTTGATGTTCAGTTGAAATAACTGTTTACTCTAGCTTTCAGATTTACAGATTTTCATATGTAGATTATTTTATTGTTTTTGTCTAGAAATTGATAGATTCAATGTGATTTGGGAATGTTTTTTAGAATGTTTGTAAGCATGGTGTTTTTTGTTAAAATTTGTTTAACCTCACTCCTAACCCCTCTCCTACAGGAGAGGGGAAGAAAACGGGATAAATATATTTTATTTTTAAAAATGAAAAAGGGAAGTTTTTTATTGGGATTTTTCACTGTAGGGATGAATCTATGTGTTTATCCCATAAAAAAGGCAGACACATAGGTCTGCCTCTACAAGAGTTTTTGTATATTGTTATTAACTCTCCATTATATCACTTCCTGCTATTAGTTTAGAAGATCTTCCTTCCAAGTTTTCATTTAGATAAATTAGCTTAGAACTATCTCTTGCTCAGATATTTCAAAGTGTTTCTATTCTACTAGAGTCTAATAAGAATTGAAGTACTTTTTCTGCATTTAGTGAGTCATCTGTTTTTTTGATTAGATCTACTGATTCTTTAAATCACTCTGCGATTTTCATTCTTTGTCCTGCCATACCTTCTCATAAAAGTATCTTTGATTCTTTTTCTGCTTCTGCTTCTTTTACTTGCATTATTTTTTTAGCTTCTGCTTCATTCATTGCTGCTTCTTTGAATTTTTGAGTCTCTACTACTTTATTCATCGCATGCATTACTGTGTTATCTAATTTTACGTCTCTAACTTGTATAGAATCAAGTGTAAATCAAAAAGTAGATAATTTTTCTCTTAATCTTTCTTCTATTGCTTCACCTATTTCTTCTCTTTTTGCAAATATTTCTTTGTGCGTGAATGAAACAATCATTCATCTTAGTTGTTCGTCTATTGTTGCTCTCATCATTGTTTTTGGATCATCTATGTTGTAAATAGATTTAAAGATATTTCCTTCTTTTGAATTTAGTCAATCATCTCTTACATAGTAGATTACGTTTAGTCCAATGTAAGCTGTTACATTATCATGTGTAACTCATTCTACTTCAACAGGGAAGTTTCTTCTATATAATACTTGAGCTCTAGTTGTTTCTAAAACTGGTATTATTAGGTGAAATCAAGCTCTTAAAATACGATTAAAACTACCTAAAAATTCTACTGTTCTTACATTATTTGGTTTAACGATTCTTACTCATAGGGCTATTAAAAAGGCATCGGCTATCATTGATATTATAAATCATTGTACTCAAAGGAAATATGTAAGCATCATTGGTAGTACTATAACTAGTGCTGGTACAAAAAAGCGAAGCATAATATAAAAATTAATAAATAAAATTACGAAAATAAATATATCAGATTTTAATAAAAATGCAAAAATAAAAAATGCTACCCTAAAAAACTAGGATAGTATTTTTTATAAAATTTCTAATATATATTTTAGTTTTTCTGTTAACTCATCATCTTGAGAGTTTTCAATCATTTGATCTAGTTTTATTATTATTGTATTTTTTATTGTAACTAGACTTGTATTATTTTTAGTAGCTATTTTATATATGAGGTTATTTAGACTTAATCAAAATATTTCTAGTTGCTCTAGTTCTTCATTTGTTAAGATACAAGGTTTTATAGATTGTCTTAGATGCTCTAATAAGGCATTTTTTGTTTGGTTTCAGAAGCTTCCTGCTCAAAAATCGTACTGAGAGCTTATTACAGAAAGTTGTATTTGTATATTTATTATAGAATTTTCTATACTTTCATAAACTCCGTCGATTTCTCAAGTGTATAATTCTAAATTCGTAAATAATTCTTGTAATTTTTTTACATCTTCTGTAGGTGATTCTTCTGATACCATTAAGTCTAGGTTTTCTTTTAATAGAATGTATTTTTCTAAAGTTTCGTTATCACTTGTATAGTTACCTCTCAAGAAAAATGCCATTTGAGAATCCTTTGACTCTAAAGCTCCTTCTGTTGGTGGTGGAGTAAATTTTTCTATCATTGTAGCTCTTGTTTGATTTCAAAAATTTCAAGCTCAAAAGGAAGTTTCTGATTCTATTACTCCGTTATCTACTTGGAATTTTATGAGAGTATCTTTTATGCTGCTATATAATCAATCCATGTTTCAAGAGTATAACCCTAGGTTTGCAAATACTTCTTGGAGTGTTCTTACTTCTTCTGACGAAGAGTCTGGATATACGGCTAATTTATATACTTTATAATAGTCACTTTCTGAAAAATTTATACTTAAATCTGTATCATTTGATACTATTATTCATTTTACTGTTCTTTTTCCCCAATTTATAGCTCTTTGTAGTCACTCATCTCCATATCACATCCAAATATCAATTCTATCTCATACTTCTCAATTTTCTCCTTCGTTTACTATTGCTCATCCTCTGTCTTCAACAACTCATACTCCATATCATTCAAAATATATTTTTGTTCAAAATGGATAATTACTAGGAGCCGCTAGTATTCACTCAAATACTTCCATTCAGGAAGCTGTATCTTTTCATGTTCAGTTATTTAAAACATCTCATTCATAAGTTCAGGTTATGTATGCTTGTTGATTTGGTAAAGGAGAATAATAAGCTGTTACAACAAATGTTCTTTCTTGATGTAGATATCCTGCTGAAGCTAGGTTTATTCAGAGTAAAAACATTAATAATAAAGACATTAATGTTTTTATTAGTTTGGACGGCATAAGTTTATTTTATAGTGTAAAATAGCCAATATTTTATTAAAAATAAGATTTTTGTCAAAAAATATTTTAAAATAGAACCTAAAAATATTATTTTCAGGTTCTATTTTTATTTATGTTATATAGATGGTTCATCTGTATAAATTTGATTTTGTTTTTCTTTTATTTCTTCTTCTTTTTCTATTGTAGCTGTTGTTATTTTGAAAATCCATCATCTTTTTGCTTCAGCATCGTAGTCATAGTATTTTTCATCAATTATTCAATATTCATATGCTGTTTCCATATAATCTTCTTGCCAATTTTCTGTAATTTGAATTTTTTCTACTCATTTTGCCTTTAAGACCAATTTCATACTTTCAATCTTTGTTATATTGTCATCTGGTCTAAATTTTGGGTTTGGAGCAATGAATCAGTAATTTAGTGCAGATTCTACATATTTACATCCCCAATCTGTTTCTGGTAGATCAGAAAACTTTCATTCACACTTATCATCTATTTCAAGTCCTGAAAGTTTCATAACTATTTTCATTGTTTCTCTCCTTGTTATATTATCTCATAAGCGGTATTCTTCAGGAAAATCAGAATGATCTTCTATAATTCATTTTTCTGCTAATGAATTAGCTGCATCTATCTCATCTTGAGATAATGCAAATACTGAACCTAATGAAAAAGCTAGAACCATAAACAATGATATATATTTTTTTATCATAGTATGAAAATTAGAAAAATAAGATAATTTAGGAACAAAAGATTAAATAAATCTGGAAATTAGAGAAATAATAACGCACTCATAGAAGAAGATTTTTTACAATTAATCTTAGTATAAATCTTCTAACAATTTGTTTAATTATTGTTTCTCTAATTTTTTATTTTTTGTTTTTATTAAAGTTTTATTTCTTAATAAAAATTTCTAAAGGTTTAAGAATTCAAGTATTTCTATAAGTGAAGCATCAGTAAATATTATTGCTTCTCTAGCTGAGTTGAAAATCCATCATCTTTTTGCAAGGGTATCATAGTCAGTAAAAGCAGAATCTATGATTCAGCTATCTACAGCAGTGTTTACATATCATACTTTCCAGTCTGTATTTTCTTCTCTTTCTAAGTTGATTCATTTGAATATCATTTTTAGGGCTTCTATTTTTGAGATGTTATCATCAGGTCTGAATGAAGAATTAGCTGCAATCATACCATTTTCAAGAGCTATTTCAGCATATTTACATCACCAATCACTAGCTGTCATATCAGAGAATTTTCATTCACATTTTTCTATTATTTCAGTTCATGACATATTCATCATAACTTTTAACATTTCTCTTCTTGTTATTTTATTATCTAACTCATAGTCAGATTCATTTTCTCTACTTACGATAACTCAAATGTATGCCAAAAAGTCAGCTGATTTTACTTCTTCTGAAGTATAAGAATATGTAATGTTTGTAAGGATTAATATTGCCAATAATGTTGTTGCTATATATTTTTTCATATTTTTTATTTATTTATAATTTTGTAGTTTAATTTTATTTAAAAATAGTTTTTGTACAATATTTTATTTATTTTGAGCTTGATTTTAGATTTTTTGTTTTTATAAAATTATATTTTCTAATTTTTGTATTCTTTCTTCTATACTTGGGTGGCTAGATAATAGTTTTTGTATTCATGTTCTTTTTTTATCATTTATTTTCATTGTTGCTAGTTGTAAATCTTTTCAAATAATGTTAGTTGTTTTATCAAGTGCTTTAAGAGCTTTTATCATTTTTTCTTTTCATACAAATTTTGCACTTCATTCGTCTGCTTTAAATTCTCTGTATCTTGAAAATTTCATTACTAATATAGATGCTAATAGTCAAAAAATAGTTTGAAGTGTTATGTTTATAAAGTAGTAAGACATATTTGATAATCATTCGTCTAAGTAGCTATCTATTATACGAGTTATAATTCTAGAGAAAAATATAACAAAGGTGTTTACTATTCATTGCATTAAAGACATTGTAACCATGTCTCATGATACTACATGAGATATTTCATGTGCAACTACTCATTCTATTTCATCTTTTTGCATATTTTCTAAAAGTGCTGTTGATACTGCAACTATAGAGTTGTTTTTAGATGGTCATGTAGCAAAGGCATTTATATCGTTTGAAGAGTAAACTCATACTTCTGGCATTTTTATCTGATTTACTTCTGCTAAGTTTTCAACTGTTTCATATACTAATTTTTCTTTATCTGAAAGGTCATAGAAATTGTCTTTTGTTAGTAGTTTTATTTTATGTGCTCTTTTTGCCATCCATTTTGAAAGGGATAGACTTATGAATGATCATGCAAATCAGAATATAGAACAGAACGCAAGTAATCCGATATAGCTTGACAAATATTCTTCGATATTTATTCAGAAGTACATGCTTAGGACAAACATAACTAAGCTTACAAGTGTAATGATTAATATGTTTGTAAATAAAAATAATGCTATTCTTTTAAACATAATGTAAAAATTAATAATTATAGTGGTAATATTTTATGGGAATGTGTTTTTTTGTCAAAAACTAATTACCACCCTGGTCTATCCTTGTTTCTAACCTCCCCCCTAACCCCTCTCCTTTGTGAGGAGAGGGGAAGAAAAATGATATTATATATGTAAAGAGGGAATAAGAAAAACTAATTTCTGTAAAATTAAAAAGACATCAGTTCTAAAACTGATGTCTTTTGGGGGATGTTTAGATTATTTACAATAGAACTTTGGTGTGATTACACTACATTTTATATTTTTTCATCATTTTGTTATTTCTTCACATACTCTAGATTTTATTTTTTCTGTTCAGTCTTCTGTTTTAATAAGTCTGTATTGGAAAGTCTCCTTTATTTTATCAGGACTTAAATCGTCTTTTAATTTGTATTCATATTTTACACAATAGATAGTTTCATCTGCGGTTGGTTGTTCTTTTGCTTTTTCCACGCTTAATATTGTATATCATCCATCTAGTTTTGTCCAGAATCTAGAAAATAGTCATAAGTTTTTTCAATCTGTTGAAAAACATTTGTCTTTTGTTAGAAGATTACATGCTTTTAGATAGTCTCATTTGTTTCCGTATTCAAAGAAGTTTTTAATTATTTCTTTTCATTTTGTAGTTCCTTCATCTGAGGTTAGGTTTTCTATTAATTCTGTTTCATCTTCTATTGGCTCATCTGTTGCAGTTTCAGTTCCTGATTCTGTTTCTCATGTAGTGTATGATGTTTCGTTTTCTGGTTCTAATGTAGTAGTATTAGTTTCTGTTTCAGAAGTTATGTCTTCTGTTAATGATAGATTTTCTTTAGACATATTACCTCCAAAGATTAAAAGTCATAGCATTGTTAGTAATGCTACAATCATAATCCACAAGTATGTTCTTGTTTTTATAAACTTTTTTTTGAATTTCATTTGTGTTTGTATTATGAAATAAATATTCTTGTATAATATACTTTTCTATTGCTAAAAGTCTACTTTAAAAGTTATATTTTGGTATACTTTTTGTGAAAATTATTTGTGGTATAAAAAATACAGATTGACTTTCGAGATATTTTAATTATATTAATAGTAATTTTCAGGTTTTGTAAATATTAAAATATGAATAAGTTTGGTTCAGAAAAAGAGATGAAATCTTGTCTAGAGAATTGATGAGAATTGATGATGATTATTGATATGCAAGAATTATTTATAGAAAGGTTTAAAGATTTAATTTATAATGTTGAATATAAATATACACATTCTAATTGAAAATGTGAGTATTTAAAAATGGTTGATTTTCCTGAAATAACTCCAAGTGTTTTTAATATGCTAGAAAAGATACCAGATAAGTTAACTGCTAATATATCAAAAAGAATAGAGAAAATACTTAATTGTAATTGATGAGTCTTTATATTAGTTGAATGTGAATGAAAAAAATATTGAAATACTCTTTCTAGGATAACAGAAACTATTAGAAATAATACTTCAAATTTTATTGTTTTGAAGAAAAATAGTAATGCTTTAAAATTACCTTGAAATATTAATTTCTTTTTCAAGAAGTCTATAAATAGGATTTTGTGATGAGAAGCAAATAGTTCATATTTAGATTTGCAACATAGTAATGTATTAAAAACTAAGGATTTGTTAAAGTCAGCTAGATACCAAGAAATACCAGTGATTATTTCTTGAATTAATACTAATAGTTGTGTTGCTCTGACTGCTTATAATATAGAATGATTCTGAAATGAGGTTAAAATTCCTGTATCATTAACTTGAAACTTGAGTATTATACAAAATAATTTGTTTAAAAACAATTTGATGACTAATGTTTTACAAGATTTTACTTGGTCAGTAGAAAAATTTATTGATTTTGAGTGAAAGAATCCTAAAGAAAATTTCTTATTTGATTATTTATAAGATTAATTAATTTAACTCTCTCAACACTCTCTCAGCATGTCATTTAGCTCTTACATTTCTATATTCTTTTAAAATGTTTCATTCTTTGTCTACTAAAAATGTAGATCTGATTACTCACATAACTATTTTTCAGTAGTTATTTTTTTCTCAATAGGCTAATAGTTCTTTGTGTAAAGTTAGTTCTTGGTCTGATATTAAATCAATAGTTAATTCATGTTTTTCTGTGAATTTTTTGTGAGATTCTATAGAGTCTTTTGAAACTCAGATTATAGAAACTCATTTTTCTTTAAACTTTTCTTTTAGGCAAGTGAAATCTTTGTTTTCTATTGTACATCATGGGGTGTTGTCTTTTGGGTAGAAGTATAGGATTGTTTTATCTGAATTTGATAGTATGTCTTTTAGTGTTTTGTTTTCTACTTGTCAGTTTGAAAGTAGGATATTGTAGTTGTTTTTTAGGTTCATAGTTTTGAGGCTTAGGATATAAATACTTTAGATAAAATATTCAAAGGGTTAAAACCCTCTGTTAACAAGCTGATTGTAACCTTTAGAATTTATTTTATTCTAGAATAAATTTTATGATATTAAAAATATTTTTTAAAGCAAAAAAAAATCAAGTGTATTTTGGTAAATATCAACTTGATTTTGTTTATTTGTCTTGTCCCACATAACTAGGGAGTAAAAAATTCACCTAGTGGAGAAAAGATCGGTTTTTGAAAAACTAACCTTTGCTTTTCTATGAATAGACTAAAGATTCTTTGAACTGTTAGTGTATTCTAGAATAAAACTTCTCTTGGGTAATTTTTTTGAAGAGCTAATTCACCATTCTCTTTTGTATTTTTATTTTTATGTAACTTGTTGTTACTTTTTTTTTAGAGTTGTGGTGAATATTGTGTTATACTTATGTTTGAAACAATTTATTTTAAATTATCTCAAATATAAGTATAACTTTCACCTTTTATTTTTTGTTTTTGTTCAACTGGAAGTTGAATAGTTTTGTTAGGAGGTCTTATTAGGTTGTATAAGTTCCATTCTGGAGAAGTAATATCCTTGTTAAAGAGCGACAAGTTTTTGTTTAACTTGTTAATAGTATTATATTCATGTTTTGAGGGTTTTAGAAATTTTATTTTTATTTTTTGTTTTAGGAAAGGTAGATGTGTTAATATTTCTGCTATTTTAAGACAAGAAGCTTATGAAGGAAATTTGTAAATTTTATAGAGATTTTTATCTAATTTTTGGTTAAAGGGTGTTATTTTTTTGTGGTTTTTATTGGCTGTTGTTTCAATATTGTGTACAGGATTAGGTTATAGTTAGACCTCTCTCTTGAATTCTCTCTCCTTGTCAGGAGAAAGAGGCTACAAAATTGGAAAGTTATAATTCTAAATTTTCAATTAAATCTTTTTTTAGTTTTCAATTAGAGTATTTTAGGATTTCGTTTTCTGATTTTGGGTAGTAGTTTTTGAAGAAATAGTCTTTTAATTCGGTATCTGTTTTAGAATTTTCTTTAAATCTTATTTTTTCATCTTTCATTTTTGTTCTTTTATCTTGGATGAAGTTAAAGGTATTGAAAGTATCTTGAGAATTTAAATAAATTTCAGGTAGTCTGAAAAATTTTGAGTGGTCTGAATTATAAATTAATTCTTTTCTTTCATTTTCTTTGAAAGAATATTTTGTGTCTAGAGTTTCTGTATCTCAGAAAGTGAAAGGTTTATCTTGAATAGCTGGAATAAATCAAAAATATGGGTGAAAGATTTCTCAACTATTTAACGGGTTTTTATCTTTTTTCAGTCTTTGATTACAAGACATACATACAGGTAACCAGTTATATAAATTTATAGATAAGTCTGGGAATTTACTTCTAGGTAAAAAATGTTCTATATCGTATAATCTTTTAAAAGTTCATCAATCTCATCAAAAATGAGTTAGTTTATCTTTTCAGCAATAGCAACAGAAGGAATTTGAATCTTCACAAACTCTTTTAAGAAAAGTCTCTTTTAATTCTTTATTTTTTTTAGACTTAGAATCATATTTTTTATATTTTTTTCTGTTTTCTTTTTGTTCTTTTGTTTCTCATATTTCTTCTTTTGATATATTAAATTTTTCAACTTCTCATTTATTTAAGAAATCAAAAAAATTTTTTTTCATTCTTTCTTGTTCTTTTTCGCAAATAATATCAGAGATTATTTTATGAATGTTTTTAATTAGTCTCATTTTTTCTTTTCTTAAAATATAACAGATTGTCTCTTAAAAATTTATCTCAAATATTATTCTCAATATTTGTAATTAGTTCTTTATTTTCATTCTCGTTATCATTTGTTATTTCTTGTCTTTTGGCTTCTGCGATATCTCAAATAATATTTTCTGCGAAACTTCACATAAGATTTTCATTTTCAAAGAAAAATCAGTCTCTTATTAAATCTATGAAATTTGCTCAGAAGGTTTCTTTTTTATATTTTTTTTGTTTTCAATTCTCAAGTAGTACTAGACTTTCTTTTGGTAAATCTGAAATTATGAAAGGACTATGAGTTGCAATGATAAAGTGAAGTTTTATTTCTTTGGGTAAGGTTGAAAAGACATCAACTAATTTTTGGATGTATTTTCTTTGCCATTCTAGGTGGAGGTGTAGGTCTGGTTCGTCAATAAGAATTGTGAATTTTTCTCAATATTTATATTTTTCAACATATTCATAAATATTTGTGAATCTTGCTAAAATTAATTTTTCTCAAGATGATAAATCAGAAAAATCTTTATTTTTTAACTTTAAATCTATAGGAAAGTTTTCTCATAAAAATTCTATTTCTTGTTCAGTAAACTTTATTCATTCAAAAGAAGTTATATAAGTATTCTTAGTTTCTTCGTAAATTTCTTTAAATAAAGTTGGTATTGTTGTTTTAAATATTGCAGATCAACTTCATTTTACATATTCATTTAAATTGAGTCCATTTACATTTTGAATATCATTTTTTAATGTTTCAAATAAAGTAATTATTCTATTTAATAGTTTACTTTTTTCATCAGTTCAATTTTTTTCAATTCAAGCTTTTTCTAAAATTGATATATAGTGATAAAACCAGAATCATGATATACTACCATCTGCTTGTATTACAATTTTAGAGCTTCATTTATGGAGTAATAGTTTTAATATGTCACTTAAAATTCCTGAAAAAGATAAAAATACATAAAAGAATTCATTATCCTTTTTTAATAATTCTATAATATTTGGATAGAATAAATCTGGAGTTGTAATAGTTCATCAAAATCATTTTAAATAGAGTATAGTTGAACAAAAATTTTCAAATTTATCTTTATTAATTCAATCCCAACTTAGTTTATTCAATTTTTCTAATAATTCTGGTAATATATTATATTTTGTATATCAGAATCTTAGTTCTAGATTAAAATCTAAAAATCAGCTTTCATTAAGTTTTTCTTTTAAAAAATAAGAGAAAATTTCATTTATAGTTTTATTTCTAAGTAGAAAGTTATTAGATGAAATTAAAAACTTCTCATATCATCTTCAATTAAATAAATTTTTATGGATACTTCAATCTTTATTTTTACTTAAAATAAAAAAATCATCTAATATTGTTATTGTCTTATCTAGACAGTCACAATAATCAATACAACTATTACATTGTATTTTTAAAATTTTTTTTCAAGCATTTAAAAAGCCTGATATAGAAATGTCTCAATTATTTTCCTTTGAAGAATAAATAGCTTCTAATAAGTTACTTTTTCATCCTCAATTATTCCCCAAAACACAATTTATCTTAAATCTACTAGCATTTTCTTTATCTTTCAAATGAAACTCCATCAAATCTTGAACCTCTTTTTTTCATCAAAATTCAATTTTATCTCCACTAGAAAAAGGAGGAAAATCCTCTGCAAATTCTATTTTCTCTATAAAACTATTTTTATTTTCTTCTGACATAACTTTAAAATTTTTAATTAATCTCTTTTGAAAAGTATACAAACAGATAATATGATTATTCGTTTTTGAGTCAAAAGAACATTCCAACTTTTTCTGTAAATAAATATTATTTATCTAGATTAAGATTTCTTCCTTTTGCAAAGGAAGTACCGAGATACGAGGGGATGGATTAAAACCATAGTACATAAATAGCATTATAACTAAACTTCACTTTCTTTTGACTAATCCCTCTAAATAAATAAAATCTCTAAAATTTCTTAACCAAATTTAAATATGAAATTAGAACTTTTAATGCCAGCTGGTAGTGTAGAAAAAATGAAATATGCTTTTGCTTATGGGGCAGATGCAGTTTATGTTTGAGCTCCTATGTTTTCTTTGAGAGCTAGAACAAATAGTTTTACTATGGATGATTTAGAATATGCTGTTAAATATGCTCATAATTTATGAAAAAAAATATATTTTACTGCAAATATTTATGCTCATAATGCAAAAATAAAACCTTTTATGGCTCAGTTTAAAAAGATGATGAGTTATAAACCTGATGCTTTTATAATGTCTGATCCATGACTTATAAACATAGTTAGAAAAGAATTTCCTGAAGCTGTTATTCATCTTTCTGTACAAGCTAATAATACCAATTGGGCTCAGGCTCAATTTTGGAAAGAGATTTGAGTTGAGAGAATTATATTGAGTAGGGAAATTTCTATAAAGGAGATAAAGGAAATTCATGAAAATGTTCCCGATATAGAACTTGAAGCTTTTGTTCATGGTGCTATTTGTATGGCTTATAGTGGTAGGTGTCTTATTTCAAACTACTTGAGTAATAGGGACTCTAATCAGGGTACTTGTAGTCATTCTTGTAGATGGCAATATAAAGTATTTAAAAGTGAGAGAAGTGAAGAAGAGTTAGAAGTTGTTACTTGAAGACCTGAGGAGTATGAGGAATTGAAGTGAAATTATTATTTGGAGGAAAAAGAAAGACCTTGAGATATTATGGAGATGGATGAGGATGAGTATGGTAGTTATTTGATGAATTCTAGGGATTTGATGGCTATAGATTATTTGAAGGATTTGAAGGATGCTTGAGTTATAAGTTTTAAAATCGAATGAAGAAATAAGACTGTAAATTATTTAGCTTCTGTTGGACTTGCTTATAGGAAAGCTTTAGATGCATTAGAAAAATGAGAAGATTATGATAGTGAGGAGTTATCAGAAGAGTTGTTTGGTATAGCAAATAGGGGATATATTCCATGATTTTTAGCTGGTAATCCTAATGATAATGCTCAGTTTTACGAGAGAAATAATAGTTTTTGAACTAAGGCTTTTTTAGGAATTCTTAGGGATTATGATGAAGAGAATAAGCTTGTAAGGGTTGAAGTAAAAAATAGGTTTGAGGTTTGAAATGAGGTTGAGATAGTTACTCCAGATGGGATAATAAAAGAAAAGGTTGAAAAGATTTATAAGACTAGGTTAAATCATTCTTTAGAAAAAAAGAAGACTGATTTTGAGAAAAAATATGTTTTTGATAAGGAAATAGCGGAAGATGTGGATGTAGCTCATGGGGGAAGTTATGAAGTTTGGGTGAATTGTGAGAGAAATCCTGGAGAGTTTGGGTTGATTAGGAAGAATAGTTAGAGTATTTAAAAATTTCAAAAAAGAGTTATGAATAGTGACTTTTTTTGTTTTTTGTGGTATGATATTGTTGAATATTATGGTAAGAACTATATTATGTTTGACTTGTGTTTAAGGTTAAATAGAAGAAAAGATCTTTTGGAGAAAAGGGGGGTAGACTCCTTACTATCAGAGATAGAAAATACATCAGCTTCTGCTTGATATTCTATGGGGCTTGGAGGATTGATAGATTCAACAAAGGCATGAATTGATAAGATGATAGATTGAGAAGAAAGAATTGATGAAAAACTTAAGGTAGATTTGATTAATCTTGTTAAAAAGATAGATTTATTAAAGGATATTTTAGATGCTGTTCCTTATTCAGAGGAAGTTAAACATGATTTAGGTTTAGCCATGTGTACATTTGAAGCAATTAAGTGAATGATTTTATCATGAGATATTAATTCATTCATTAATATGAATTTAACTGGATCTTTTTTCTCAGAATTGAATCATTTCTTATATTTTTTGCAATCCTTTTCTTTATCTAGGTTGAAATCAAAAGAAGATAAGATGGACTTTATTGATGCTTGAAAAGAGAAATTTAATTTAAGGGAATTGTTGGGGACAATCATGTTGATGGATGCAAACTTGGAAATAGATCTGTCTGATGTTGATGAGAATATATTTATAGACTGACTTAAATGAGATGTCTATATGACTGTTTGGAATATATTACAAAATTCTTCTAAATGGTGAGCTAAAAAAGTAAAATTCTATACTCAAGAAAGATATGGTTTTGTAAAATTATTTGTGGCAGATGATTGACCAGGTATTTCTTTTTGAAATGGAGAGGATGCTTGAAAAATATTAGAGAAAGGATTTAGTAAGAGAAATAGTACAGGGCTTTGATTAGATAACTCTAGGAATCCTATGATAAATCTTTGAGTATGATTAGAGTGATTGCCAACAAGGTTTATTTCAAAAAAACATAGAGATGATGAAATGAAAAAAACAAGAGCTAAAAAATTTGAATGAGATTTTAATATTCATTGAGCTCTTATTACTATGACATTTTCTAAGGATTCAGTTGTAAAAAGAGATTATTAAACCATCTCTTTTTCTTTTTGATAATATTTTTCCTTGACTTTCGTTATAACTTTACTAAATATATTACTAAACATATAAACAAAGATAGAAAGTATTATTTTGTAGAATATTAAAAAAATTATAGTTAGAAAAACTAAGTAGTTGTTTTCTTTTAGAAGGTGAAATATATAAGAGTTTGAAAATATGCTTAGTATATCTGATAAGAATTCAAGTCTTGCATATGAGTTTACTGAAATATAGGCAAATATTCATAAAATCACAATTGGTAAAAAAGTTCAAGTTATTATAATAGTTGCAATTCTAGGTTTTTGTTTTAAGTCTACACTTTGATTTAATGCTGCAAAAACTCAAAAGATTGGAATAAAGCATGTTATAGTTCATAAAACTGTTTCTTTATTTTTTACTAGGAAGCTTTGAAATGGTCATAGGATCTCAGAATAGATGATTTCTAGATTTTCTATTTGAGCGTTTAATGTAAGGAATATAAGGAATCAGATGATGACACCAAAATATATTTTGTATAATTTATCTGCTCATATGACTATAAAGAGTGATCATATTCAGACAAATAATAAAGTTAACATATAGTCAATAAATGTAAAAGAGTCTGGATACATGATAATATTACTTTTTATTAAAACAAATTACATATTCTTCAAAGCTTCTGTCTCTGCAGGCTTTTGGTTTATATTCTGTAAATCTTTCAAATCTTTTTTTTACCTCTTTTGTTAAATCTCAAAAATCTTCTCATTTAAATACTTTTAATAGTAGGTTTCATCATTTTTTTAGGAATATATCACTGAATTCTAGTATACTTATATTTAGTTCAACAGATGCATATTGATCAATATCTCTTCTTCATGTTGTGTTTGGTGCTATGTCTGATAGGATTAAATCAAATTGGTTTCATTCTCAGATGTATTTTTCTACTTCTTTTTTTAGGGTATCAAATTCAAAGATGCTGTGAACAATTGTGTTTATGTTTGGTTGAGAGTATTTATCTATTGGTTTTAGGTCTACTCAAACTATTTGTCATGTGTCTTTTATAATTTTTTTTGTGTATTGTATAAAACTTCATGGTGCTGCTCATATATCACAAATGTTCATATTTTGTTTTATTATTCAGAAGTTTTCTTGTATTTCTATGAGTTTATAGACAGACCTTGCTCTATATCATTCTTTTTTAGCTTTTAAAAAGTAGTCATCGTGCATGGTATATGGTTTTGGTTTTTTGGCTTTTTTTTGTCTATTTATTGGTTGGTTATTATGTTTTTTGTTTTGGAATTTGGATTTTCTCATTTTTTTTTAGTTAAACCTCTCTCTAAATTCTCTCTCCTTCTCAGGAGAAAGAGGCTACATTTATTAGGCTGAAAGTAATATAAATAATTTGATTATGTAGGATTATATTTATTTTTTTTATAGTAACAAGTTGTAAAAGTGTTATTTTTTGTAAAAAAGTTTCAAATACTTGCCATATATTATTTTTTATTGTATTATTGTATTGACTAGTGTCAGTAAATATTTTATAAATACATTTTACAATGAAAAAGTTTTTAAGTATTGGTTTGATTTTGACGGTTATGTTATCGTCTACTTTTAGGATTGTTTTAGCTGATGATATTGTATGAGAAGAGACTAGTTTTATTGTTACAGCTTATTATTCTCCACTTCCTAATCAAGATAATTACTTAACTTGAGATTATTATTCTGAAAAGGTTTTAAATTGAGAGTGAATTAAATGAGCTTCTGGAAAACCTGTTTTTTCTTGAATGCTTGCTGCTCCTACGAAGTATAATTTTGGAACAAAGATTTATTTGGAGTGACTTTGAGTTGGTAGTGTTGAGGATAGAGGAGGAGCTATTGTTGAAAGCTGAAAGAGATGATATGAGTATGATAGAATAGATCTTTGGGTTTGATATGGTGATGAGTGATTAAAGAGAGCTCTTTATTGGTGAAAAAGAGTTGTAAAGTGAAAAGTTGTTTCTAGTTGAGAGGAGGTTAGTATAAATCATGATGAGATTCCAGCACCTGATTGGGTTACTAAAAATTTAGAAAATTTGTCTGGTGTTTTTGCTAAATGAATTTGAGATGATTCTAGTGTTAGTGATATAAAAGAGTTGCAGACATTTTTAAAGGATGTATGAGTGTATAATGGTAAGGTTGATTGAAATTATTCAAAAATTTATGATATAGTTTTGGATTTTCAGTTGGAGTATTGAATTGTAAAAGATGAGAATACTTATTGAGCTGGTTATTGGTGAGTGAAGACAAGAAAGAAATTTAGAGAAGTTTATGTAAAATGAGATTTAGATGATAATTTATTATCTGAAAACGATATATCGGAAGATATTGAAGATGTTCTAAGTGATAGGGAAAAAATATTATTTGCAAATGTTCTTGAATGAACTGATAATGTAAAATTATTACAAGAAATTCTTAAGGAAATGTCTTTGTATAGGTGAAAAATAGATTGAAATTATAATAGTGTTGAGGGGACTGTACTTATGTATCAGTTAGCTAGAAGGGTTATAAGTGATTCTAGCGATTTATGATCAGGGAATTTTTGACCTCAAACTAGGAGTAGTCTAAAAAAAGATTATTGATTGTTTTTGATAAAAAATGGAAGAAGTATTGAAGAGGAAAAACAGGATTATGTTTCTGAGGAGAAGCTTGTTGCTTATGTTAGTGTAGAAGATGAAATAAGGAAATTGAAAGAGTTGTCTTATAAGGAATCAGAGGAGATTGTAGAGAATTTATGACAACCTAGATTTTGAGAGTCTTCTGATAGAGTTAGGGAATTGCAGGTTTTATTAAAAAAACTTTGATACTTTGATTATGAAGATACAGCCTTTTTCGGTAATATAACTAAAGAATCAATTGTTAAGTTTCAATTAGAAAATAGTGTAATTTCTTCTCGTGATGAGATGTGAGCTTGAGTTTTTTGACCAAAAACTAGGGGGCAGTTTAAGGACTCTATAGCTGAGTTTTTATTAAAGGAGAAGATGAAAGAAAAATGAATGTTAGATGAAGATAAGGGAGAGGTAGCTGATAATCAGAATATGGGATAGTGGTTTGAGTGATTTTTAAAGTAGAGTAGGTTTATACTCTACTTTTTTGTATTTATTATTTTTATAAGGGGCTTTGAAATTCTAGAAATGGCTCTAATTTGAGTTTAATAATGGAAAGCATAGTATTTTTTGAATTTTTATTTGACTTATTTTAAATCTAATATTTTACTCTTTTAAATAATATAGTCAAGGATTGTTTGTGAACTTTAGTTTTTCTTTTTGTAAAAGGAAAAAACAAGGTTTATTTTTCTTGACTTCGAAAAATAGTTAAGTAAAATATCAGGATAAAATAAAAACAAAATCTTTAAAGATATTTTTAAAATCCCTGTGATAGGGAAAGGGGGAATAATGAATACAGGAACAGTTATATTAGTTGTTTTGGCTATAGTGTTTGCACTCTATTGTATGAAAGATGTCAAGATATCCTCTAGCAGTAGGGATATAGAAATTCACCGAGCTATCGGTGAATAAAAAAAAGAGGAAAGTTATGATGACTTTATAAACCGTCCGCAATGCGGACGGTTTATTGTGTTTACAGATGATGAATTTTTATTCAATTTCTCCCAATCAAGGTCTTTTATCTAAAGAGTCATTAAAGTTTTCTCTTATTTCATTTATGATATTTATAGAATTTTCTAGATTTTCTGTTGTTACTAATCTTTTTCTATAAGCTTTTACTCAAGGGAAGTTTTTCATATATTGAACTAAGTGTTTTCTTATTTCTAGACTTCACACTTTATCTCATTTTGTTTCAACTAATTTTGTTGCATGAAATTCCATCATTTCTAGTATTTCAAATAAATTTGGATAATAAACTCAATTTTTCCAGTTTTCTTTTTTTCAGATTTTATCATTTGATTCATCCATAAAACACCATGGATTTCAAAAGCTTGCTCTTCAAATCATAAATCCATCTAAATTTTTCACTTTTTTCATTCCATCTGAAAAGTTTTGTATATCTCAGTTTCATATAACTGGTATATTTAGATGTTTTTTTAGTTCATATATTGGTTCCCAATTTGCAAATCAACTATATGCTTGAATTGTAGTTCTTCCATGGACTGTGAGCATAGAGCATCAAGCCTTTTCAAGTCATTTGGCGAATTTGATTAAATCTTCACTGTTTTCATATCCGATTCTAGTTTTTACGCTTATTGGTAGTTTTGATGTTTCGTTTAATTGTTTTACTATTTCAAATGCTGTGTCTGTGTTTATCATTAGACTGCTTCAATGTCAGCTTCTAACAACTTTTCTGGCTGGACATCACATATTTATGTCTATTCATATGTAATCATAATTTTCTATGATTTTTGCTGCTTTTGCAAACATTTCTGGTTCTTTTCAGAATATTTGTATAGTTAGGGGATTTTCTATGTTTGAGTGTGGTAGTACCTCTTTTGCTAGGAATCTTGAGTGTACTAGTCAGTCTGCACTGTAAAATTCTGTTATTGCTTGAATGTGTGGGGCTACTTTTTTTATGGTTTGTCTGTAGGCACTGTCTCAATATCAGTCCATGGGAGCAAGGAAGCACATTTTTCATTTTTTTGTTTGTTCTTTCCAGTAGTTTTTCATATTTTTGATATTAAATATATTTACTCTTCTTTTGTCAATTTAATTATTTGGAATTATCTTATTTATTGTGTTAGTATATACTCATAAATATTTTTATTACAAATAATTTATGGGTTTTTCACAATTAATGAAGGAAAAAAAGAAATATTCTAAACTTATAAAGGAGGAATATGATTTTCCGAGAAAGAATAAGTTAAATTGATTGGTTGTTCTTAATGATAAGGATTTATTGGTTGACTTTGTAGATGCTTTATGAAGTTTAGATGCTAATTTCGTGGTAGTTACAGATTTTAAATTAAAGACTTTTAAAAATGTCTGTTTAAAAGAACAAATAAAAAGAGAAATGAGTGTTGGATTTGATTTTATATTGTGTGATGATGATATTTCAAGTCTATGAGATTATATGAATGAGGGAATTATTCCTATAACTTCCAAGAATAATCATATGTCTTCTATTTTGAAGGAATTTGATCCTATAAGGAATACTGGAAATTGTTTTTTATATGAGGGAAATAATAAGTGGAGTATTTTTTATGCTCTTATTAGATATTTGGAGAATTCTAAATTTTCATTTGATAATAAAAATTTAGTTAAAAATGTTTTAGAAGTTTAAAAGTCTTAATTAAATTAAGATAAAATGAGAGGATAATAGTTGTCTTATATATTATTAATATAATTTTGCAAAGTTTATTTATATATGATAAAATTTACTTAGTTATTTATTAAAGTTATCATTATGAAAAAAAGGTTAAATATGTATATTTTTATTGTTTTTGCTTTGTGTTTAACTTTTAGTGTAGTTAGGGCTTCTGCTTATTCAAGTCTAGAACTTTATAAGAGTGCTCCTGAAATTACAGAATATTCTTTATTTATAAAGTTAGCTGTTGGTAGATAAAAAAAAGTGGTTTAGAAAATAGTTAAAACAAATTTTGAAAATAAAGTCTTGTTTATATAATAAAACAAGACCTTATTTTTTTAATAGTTATTTGGATGTTTTTTTCAAGACGAGTCAGATTAGTTATAAATATAATTTTCTTATTATATTTATTTTTTGTGTTGATTATCGGTTTTGTAAATGAATATGAAATAATAGAAGAATCTAGATGCTGTGGATTGTATTGAGTTCATGAAAGATTATACTTACCATTGCAATCAATTAAGGTTTATTATTGACCTTGAGGTAATATTAAATTTTTAATAAGAAACATAATAATTAATTTTTTACCATTATTTGTATTTACTTGATTTTATCTTGTAAGTAAAAAAAATAATAAATAAAACAACTTTAAAATATAAAAATTTAAAAATATGGCTAAAAATGAAATGAATAAAGATAAATTTCAAAAGAAATATGATCCTAAAGGATTTGAAGAAAGAATTTATAATTATTGGGAAAAAGAATGAAAATTTAAACCAGTAGAAAACAAAACTTGAGATAAATTTTATATACCTATGCCACCTCCAAATGTAACTGGTAAATTACATCTTGGTCACTCTATATTTATTGCTTTGCAAGATATAATGACTAGGTATCATAGAATGAAATGAGATTCTACTTTACGGTTACCTTGAGTTGACCATGCTGGTATTTCAACACAAACTGTAGTTGAAAAAAAATTAGCGTTAGAGTGAAAAACTAAATTTGATTTGTGAAGAGAAAAATTTTTACAAGAGGCTTGGGATTGGAAAGAAGAGTATGGTAATGTGATTACAAGTCAGATTAGAAAAATGTGAGCTAGTTGTGATTGGAGTAAAGAGAGATTTACTTTAGATGATGGGTTAAATAAGAGAGTAAATGCAGCTTTTGTTGATTTGTATAATAAAGGACTTATATATAAGTGAGAATATATGGTAAATTATTCTCCTGCTCTTCATACTGTTTTATCTGATCAAGAGGTTGTTTATAAAGAAGAACCTGGACATTTATATTATATAACTTATTTTGTTTCTGGAAGTGATAATGAGGTAGTTGTTGCTACAACTAGACCTGAAACTATGCTTTGAGATGTTGCAGTTGCTGTTCATCCTAAGGATAAAAGGTATAGAAAAATACTTAAAGCTGGAAAAAAACTTATACTTCCTATAGTAAATAAGGAGATTCCACTTGTTGCTGATGAGATGGTTGATATGGAGTTTGGAACTTGAGCTGTGAAAATAACTCCTGCTCATGATCCAAATGATTTTGAAGTTGCTAAAAGACATGATTTGCCTTTGGATATGGTAGTTCTTTGAAAAGATGGTAGAATGACGAAAGTTGCTTGAATTTTTGAGTGACAGGATTTTATGACAGCTAGAAAAAATATAGTTGCATTACTTAAATCAAAATGAAATTTATTGAAGACTGAGGATCATGTTTCAAAAGTTGGTTATTGTGAAAGAACTTGATGTAAAGTTGAGACTATTGTTTCAAAACAGTGGTTTGTTGATGTAAAACCTATTGCTAAAAAGGTTATAAAATGATATAGAAGTAAAGATTTTGAAATAATTCCGAAAAGGTTTAATAAAATATTTGAGGATTGGATCTTTAATTTAAGAGATTGGTGTATTTCTCGTCAGCTTTGGTGGGGGCATCAAATACCTGTTTATTATCATAATGAAACTGGTGAGATGCTTGTAACTGAGGAGAATATGAGTAATAATAAGGATTATACAAGAGATCCTGATGTTCTTGATACTTGGTTTTCAAGTGCTTTGTGGCCTTTTTCTACACTTGATTATGATATGTGGGGAGGGGAACAACCAGATTTATTTGAGAAATTTTATCCTGCTGAAATGCTTGAAACTGGGCACGATATAATTTTCTTTTGGGTTATTAGAATGCTTTTATTTTGATATGAGTTTACTGACCAAACTCCATTTAAAACTATTTATCTTCATGGTCTTATCAAAGATAAATTTGGTAGGAAGATGAGTAAGAGTTTATGAAATGGTATAGATCCATTAGAGATGATAGAAAAGTATGGTACTGATGCACTTAGATTGACTTTAACTATTTGAAATACTCCTTGAAATGATTTGAAATTAGATGAACAAAATATAGAGAATAATAAGATGTTTATGAATAAAATCTGGAATGCTTCTAGATTTGTTCATATGTCTATATGAGATTTAAAGGATATAACCCCCTCTAACTCCCCCTTAAATAAAGGGGAGGATATGGTAAGCGTTCTTGAATCTAAGTTAGTAAAGAATTATAAAGATTTAATGTTTCATGAAAAATGGATTCTTTCTAGGTTAAACTATTTATCAGAGCTTGTTACTAATTCTATGGAGGATTATACTTTCTCTGAGGCTGGTCAAGAGTTGTATACATTTACTAAGAATGAATTTTGTGATTATTATATAGAAGAGTTTAAGCTTACTAAAGAGACTTCAAAATTTGGGAAAGAGGTTATAGTTTATGTTTTGAATAGTTTACTTAAGTTTTGGCATCCTTATATTCCATTTATAACTGAGGAAATTTATGATAAATTATGATTTGAATGAAGTTTAATTTCTTCTACTTGGCCAAATGTAAGAGTACCTAGAGATAAATGAATAGAAAGGGATAAGGAGCTTATCATTAGTCTTATAAAAGAGGTAAGGAAATTAAGAGCGGATAATAATGTAATGCCAAATAAAACTATAAAGCTTAGTATTTATGCTAAGAATAAAAATGCTGAGGTTATAGAGGGTGTTTTGGATATAATTAGTTGAATAGTTAAATCTGAAGATACTAAGATAGTTTGAAAGAAAATTACTGATTCTAATGTAGCTTATGGTATAATTAAGTCTTGAATTGAAGTTTATGTTGATACTTCTAATGCTTTAGATGTCGAAAAAGAAGTTGCTAGGTTAAAGGAACAGATAAGGGATACTAAAGAGTATATAGAGATAATTGACAAAAAGTTGTTAAATGAAAATTTTATAACTAAGGCTCCTAAGCAACTTGTAGTGGCTGAAATGGAAAAGGCTAAACAAGCTAGAGATAAGTTAGCGAAATTGGAAGAGAAGATAGGTAAGTTTATTTAGAATAAGCCCCCTCCCTTAATCCCTCCCCTTTCTGGAGAGTGAGAAAAATTGGAGTTAGATTTTAAAAAACCATCCTCTAACCCCCTCCTTGCTAAGGAGGGGGAAGGAAATTGGAATATAATAAAATAAAGCTCCCCCTTAATCCCCTCAATTGAGGGGGAAGTGAGGAACGAGTTGGGGGGGATAGTTAATTATTAAGTAAAAATATATGTTAAAAAGAGTATTGATAATAGCTTTTGGTCTTTTTCTTGTTATCGCTATGCTTTTGAGTTTTGCTGATTTGTTTCCTAAGCAATTTAAGGAGTTTGAGGATTATATAGGAACAGATTTTATTTCAGAGAAACTTCATCTTTTTGATAAGGAAGTGAAAAAATCTGTAAAGGAGGTTGATAATAAGATATTTTATGATCATTATTAAACCCATCCCTTAATTCTTCCCCTTTCTGGAGAGGAAGAAAAATTGGAGTTAGATTTTGAAAAACCACCTCCTAGCCCCCTCCTTGCTAAGGAGGGGAAAACAAGGTACGAGTAGGAGGAGTATTAAAAAATACTAAATAATAAAAAAATAATTATTTTAATAAAATTAGAGTTTATGAAAATTTGAATCGTGTGATTGCCTAATGTTGGAAAATCAACTTTGTTTAATGCTTTGACTAAGAATTATAGTGCTGATGCACAGAATTTTCCGTTTTGTACCATTGAGCCAAATGTTTGAATAGTTAATGTAAATGACGAGAGGTTAGAAAAAATAAGGGAAGCAGTTAAGTGACAAAAAATTATTCCTGCGACTTGTGAGTTTACTGATATTGCTTGAATTGTTGCTTGAGCTAGTAAGTGAGAAGGTCTTGGTAATAAATTCTTAGCTAATATTAGAGAAGTTGATGCTATTCTTCAAGTTGTTAGGTTATTTGAGGATAATAATATAATTCATGTAGATGGGAAGGTTGATCCTAAGGTGGATATAGAGGTTATAAACTCTGAACTTATTTTGGCTGATATAGAGACTGTTGAAAAGAGAATTATAAAAGATTGAAAAAAGGCCAGATCAGATAAAGAGATTGCAAAGGCTGTAGATACATATAAAAAAGTGTTAGAAAATTTGAATACTTGAGTTTTGGTTAGTGATATGGGACTGGATGAAGACGAATTAGAATATGTATATGATTTACATTTACTTACAAATAAAAAATTTGTTTATGCTTGTAATGTTTCAGAGGAAATGATTTGAACTTCTGAGGAGGAGCTTAAGAAAATTATTTGAATAGATAATGATAATGTAAGGGCTGTTGCTGTTTCTGCTAAGTTAGAAGAAGATATGATAGAGATGACTCAAGAAGAAAAGAGAGAATTTCTTGAAGATATGGGGCTTAGTTGGGCTAGTTTAGATAATTTGATTAAGACTTCTTATGATGCTTTAGGGCTTGAGTATTATTTTACTGCTTGAGAAAAAGAGGTTAGGGCTTGGACTATAAAAAAATGAGCTACAGCACCACAGGCTGCTTGAGTTATTCATACTGATTTTGAAAAGGGGTTTATAAAGGCTGATGTTGTTGCTTGGGATGATTTAGTAGAGTTTTGATGATGGAGTAGAGCAAGAGAGAATGGTAAAGTTAGGTTAGAATGAAAGGATTATGTTGTAAGGGATTGAGATGTTATGTTGTTTAAGTTTAGTAAGTAGGGAAGTTTCTCCTAGTTATTCTCCTATAGGGGGAAGGGGATGAAAATGGTATTATTGTTTATTTGTTTTTTATGAAAAGTGTTTTTCTTGTTTTGATAATTTTTATTACTTATTGTTTGGTTAGTAGTTGTACTTTAGATTATACGAGGACGAAGGCAGATGGTATTATAGAAAATATAGAATTGTATAAGCAGGAGAATGGAAATTATCCTGAGAAATTGAGTGATTTGGTTCCTGAGTATTATAATAAGGTTCCTATTCATTATTCTTCTTTGATGGATTGTAATTATAAGTATTTTTATGATGAGGAGAGAGGGGGGTATTCATTGAGTTATACTTATTTTTATCCTTATGGGAGGTATTTTTATGGGAGTGAGAAAAAAGTTTGGGTGGATATTGATTAGTTAAGTGAATGAATGAAAAAAATAAAACACAATTTAATTGTGTTTTATTTTTTAGTTTTTTTTTAGTCTTCTGTTGCATCAAGAAAACCTTCTCTAACTGCCATTGTTCCTTCATCTCAAGGTGCTGGTTTGTCTCCAGAAATATTTCTTAATAGTTCTAAAGATTGTCTTTGTGCTCTTATTGTTCTCTCTCTAAATTTTCATCTAATCTCATCTGTTGCATTATATGCATTTCATTGTTTTTTTCCTTCTTCGTATCATACTTCCTTATGTCTATTTACCATTATAGTCAGATTAAAAAAATACAAAATAATTACCTAAAAAGGTTATCTGTTATTTTAATTAGAAAAAATTGAGAGTCAAGTTTTTTGTATTTTTCAGGGGAGTATTCTTTCTGAGTAAATTTTATATGTTTTTAACTTGTTTTTTAGGAAAAAAAGAGTTTAATAAAAATGTTTATTATTGTAAATAATTTTTATGAGGAGTTATTTTATTTGAATTGCTTGAGGTTCTGGTTCTGGTAAATCAACAGTTGCTTATTCCTTGAAAGATAAGTATCCTGATTTGATAGAAATTGTTCATTTTGATGATTATCAGAGAGAGGAACAAGATGTTCCTTTTTTTGAGGGAATGAGAAACTGGGATCATTCAGATGCTATTAATTTCGGTAGCTTGTATAGAGATTTGCTTATGTTAAAGGAGTGAGAAGAGGTTGAAGTTATGACTAAAAGTTCTGTTTTAAATCCTGATTATGAAGAAAATTGAAGAATAAAGCATATTCTGAAACCTAGAAAAATTATCATAGTAGAGTGATATATGACTTTGGTTGATGATAAGGTTAGGAATTTGTTTGATTTGAGTATTTTTCTTGATATTCCTATTGATGAGAGTATGAATAGGAGAGATAAGGTTACTTATAATGATGAGTCTGAGTATAATAATAAAATTTTATTTCCAATGCATCAAAAATATGTAGAACCGACTAAGGACTTTGCTGATTTGAGAATTGATGTACTTAAGAATGATAAGGAGGAAGTTTTTGATGCTGTTTATAATGAGTTGGAGAAGTTTTTTTAATGTACGAAGATGCGAATCCATCCCCTCGTACCTCGGCAGTTCCTTCGAAAAAGGAAGAAATCTCAGATAATTAAGATTTAATGTATTTTAGTAAATCGTGTAATTTATTATTATGAACATAATAAAAAGATTTTTATATCCTATTACTCTTGATCCTTGGCTTTATGTTAGGGGATTTTGTATGTATGGGATTTGGCCGTTAAATCCTATAGTTAATGTTATATTTTTAGAGAAGGTAACTTATTCTCTCGAGATTTGAGATAAGGTGTTATTTAAGAATATAATGATTTATTATTTGATATTTTTTGCTGTTTTTAATCTTTTAAATTGGTCTTTTAGGAAGTGGTGACGGGTTGAGTTAGCTGAAAAAACACAAGAAAATATTCATAGGCATTATGTAAAAAAGTTTATAAAATTAAATAATAATAAAACTGAGACATTATGAACTGGTATGCTTATATCAACAATAGAAAAATGATTAACTGAGTGGGGAAAAATGATGAATTTATTATTTTTTAGATGAATTCCTGTTATTTTTATTCTTTTTTTTACTATTTATAGATTGCTTAGATTGGATTTTTTTTATGGTGCTATTTTTATAGTTGTGTTTATTATACTTCATATAATTTGATATTATTTAAATAATTCTGTGTTAAAATATAGAAATCAGAGGATAAGAGAGAGGCATCATTATGCAAAACAGTTGGTAAAAATTATTATGTCTAAATTTGAGATATTACAGAATTGAAAGGTTGATGATGAGGTTGATGTTCTTGATGAGAATACTAGGCAGATGGTTATTGCAAATAGAAAAATGGTTCCTTTTTTACATACTTTTTTCTTTTTACCTGAAATGGTAATTACTTTGATTAAGATATCTGCTTTTTGGTGATTAGGATTAGTTATTTTAGAGGGGGAGTTATCTATATCTATTTTAGTTTGATTATCGTGAGCTTTATTGCTTATGTCTGGTGCAATAGACCAGTCTTTGGAATTATTTAAAAATATAACTAGAGATTTTCATACTATTTCTAATATGTGGAAGTTATTTGATGAAGTATCTGAGATAAACTGATATGATAAATGAGAAAAGTTTAAGCATAAGAGATGAGAGATTGAGTTAAAAAATATAACTTATTGATACAATGATTATGAAAAGGTTTTTGATAATTTTAATTTGAAGATAAAGTGAGAGAGAATAACTGCTATGGTTTGAGCCAGTTGAGGATGAAAGAGTACTTTGGTAAAACTTATAAGTGGTTATATAAAAGCTGATGGTGGAGAGATTGTGGTTGATTGACAGAATTTAAGTGAATTATCTTTGAAGAGTTATTATAAAGAGATTTGATATTTGACTCAAGAGCCTTCTGTTTTTGATGGGACTGTCTTGGAAAATTTGACTTATGCTACATGAAAGGAGATAAGTGAAGAGAAAATTAATAAAATTATAAAATTGGCTAAGTGTGAGTTTATAGATAAGTTGCCTCATTGAATAAATACAGAGATTTGAGAAAGATGAGTAAAGCTTAGTTGATGACAAAGACAAAGGCTGGCAATAGCAAAGATATTCTTAAAGAATCCTAAGATAATTATTTTGGATGAGCCAACATCGGCTTTGGATAGTTTTTCGGAAGAATTAATAACAAAGGCTATGCATAATTTGTTTAAGTGAAGGACTGTAATAATTATAGCTCATAGGTTGCAGACAGTTAAGCATGCGGATAAGATATTTGTTATAGAGTGAGGTGAAGTTGTTGAGGAGGGGAATCATAAGGAGTTAGTGAAGAAGAAAGGAATTTATAAGAGGATGTTGGATTTGCAGAGTGGGTTTTAGATATTTTTCAGAAAAATTTGACTTTCTTTAATATGGGTTTATATTTTCGTAATCCAATATATATTTCGTGTCAATGAAAATTTCATATATTATATTTGCCAATTATAGTTAATAATTGAACAAGTATTTCTATCAATAAATAAATAAAGTTCATATTTATTTTATTATTATAAAAAATGTTAATAATATATGACTTTATTATTATGTCTTTCTGGAAGGTACTCTATTACTTTGTAGTTAATAGGTATATTTATTTTAGTGTTTTTTAATTTGTTTAAAGTATGAAAACTGAAAGTAGAACTTTTTTTGAAAAAATAAAATTATTTTTTTATCCAATAAAAGAAAATAAGATAATTTTTTATAAGTGATATTTTGTTTCTTTTTTATGGTGAGCAAACTCTGTTGTTCATGTATTATTCTTAGAGAGACTTACTTTTTATTTAGAAAACTTAAATAAGGATTCTTTTATGCTGGTACTTTTTTATTATATTTCATATATTTTGTTGTATGGTATTCTTATATTTTCAACAAGGAAATGGTGATGGGTAGAAATTTTCTGAGCTACTTGGTCAACTATAACAAATAGATATTTAAAAGATTTCGTTGAACTAGATAATAATGTTACAGAGTTGGAGTGAACTGGAAAATTGATATCAATAATTTTAAATTGAATCAAGATATGGTGACTTATTCTTTGGAGTGTAATAGAAACATGAATGAGATTATTTATATCAATTCTATTGGCATTTTTTATGGTAACTAGAGTTAATTTTGTATATGGTTCTATATTTATGATTTTATTTTTATTGTTCCTTAATATATCAAAATATTTTACTGGTAAGATGAATCCCTATAGGAAGAAAAGAACTAATAATATGAATATGATTCATAGATATTTTACAAAGGTACTTATGAATAAGATGGAAATTTTACATACTAACAAAATAAGTTCAGAGCTTTCAAATTTAACTAATCTATTTAAAAATGATTCTAGGATAAATATTGAAATGTCTAATTATAGAACTTTTATGAATAGAAGTGCGGATTTTATAATTGGTATTTTCTTTGTTATAAGTTACTATGTATTGTGAAAATCTTATTTTAATCAAGAGATATGATTAAATATAATAGTTTGATTTTGATGAGCTCTTATTTTAATGCAAAAATCTATTTCTGAGGTTGTTAGTTTTTATAATCAATTTAACAAAGATTTTGTTGTAGTTGAAAGACTTTGGGAATTTTTTGATGAAACTCCTATGATTACTTGATATGATGTTTGAAAAATATTTGAACATAAATCTTGAAAAATAAACTTAAAAAATATCACATTTTCATATGATAAGAAAAATAAAATCTTTGATGATTTTAGTTTAAAAATTCCTTGAGAAAAAATCACTGCCATGGTCTGAGCGAGTGGATGATGAAAGTCTACTTTAGTAAAATTAGTAGCTTGATATATAAAAGCAGATTCATGAGAAGTAGTAATAGATTGACAAAAATTAAGTGAATTATCACTAAAAAGTTACTACAAAGAAATATGATATCTAACACAAGAGCCATCAGTATTTGATTGAACTGTTTTAGAGAATCTGACTTATGCTGTATCTACCTCATCCCAACCTTCTCCTTCAAAGGAGAAGGGGCAAGAACAGGTTTCTTCTGTAGTTTGAACTGAGAATAATTTAATTGATGATGAAAAGATAAAAAAAGTAATAAAATTGGCAAAATGTGAATTTATTTATGATTTACCAGAATGAATAAATACAGAAATTTGAGAAAGATGAGTGAGGTTATCTTGATGACAAAGACAGAGACTTGCAATTGCAAAGATCTTTTTAAAGAATCCTAAAATAATTATTTTGGATGAACCGACTTCTGCTTTGGATAGTTTCTCGGAAGAATTAATTACAAAGGCTATGCATAATTTGTTTAAATGAAGGACTGTAATAATTATAGCTCATAGGTTGCAGACTGTTAAGCATGCAGATAAGATATTTGTGATAGAGTGAGGGACGGTTGTTGAGGAGTGAGATCATAAGGAGTTAGTTAAGAAGAAGGGGATTTATAAGAGGATGTTGGATTTACAGAGTGGGTTTTAGATATTTTTGTGTTGATTTCTTACACTTTTCTTACATAGGGTTTATATAATGTTGAAAGATATTTTAATTTTTAATTTATTTTTTATGAATTCTGAAAAATCAAAGTTATGAAGTTGGTTAGTGTATTTTTATTTGTTCCCAGTTTTAATCTCTTTTGCTAGTTTACATGTTGTTGGTTTTATAGAAGACCTTTCATGTTGAAGTCCATATGTTTGTTCTGGAGACTCTGCAGATGAGGCTTTGTATAACTTTAGAAATGAAAATTCTTATATTTTAGTATTATTAATAATTCTTGTTATTGTATTTTTCTTTGTATTTATAAATTTTTATAGAAAAAGAAGAAACTATGATATAAAAAGTAATTTTTATACTATTATATTTTGGCTGTTTAATATATTATATGTTGTATTTATGATTTATTGATTAATTCAAGTGTTTACTGCTAAGCATATACTTATTGGGTAATAATAGCCTAGAGTGTTTTTTTAGAAAAATTGACTTTTTAAAACATTTATATATTTTAAAGTTCCAATATATATTTCATATCAATGAAAATATCATATATTATACTTGCCAATCTTAGCTTAAATTGCTTGTTGAACAAGTATTTTCCTCAATAAAATTAAAAATATTTTATATTCTTGTAGTATAAATTTTTTTTTGAGTTTTACATAATCTATTCATAAGAATATATAAAATAAAGTTTGTTTTTAATAGCTATTTATTTGTTTTTTTATATTTTTTAGTACTATTTTAACTAGGAATGATAGTTATTATTTTTATGTGAGTTTAGTATTGTATTTTATTGGGAATTTATTTGTAATTTAGGATTTATGAAGACCAAAGAAAAAACATTTTTTAGGGTGGTGAAAGACTTTTTTGAACCTGCTTTTTATTATAAAAAGATATCTATAATAGCACTTATTCCTGCTATTATTAGTAGTGTTATAATTTTGTTATCAATTAATTTGATAAAGGATATAACAAATAAATTAAGTGATTGATTGGTAAATGAAATTAAACCTTTAATTCTATATTTTGTTTTTCTTGTAATATTACATTATGTAATAATGACATTGTTTAGAAATTCTACACATGCTACTATATTTCCAAAGTTTAGAAAGCATATGTACAGAAAATATATAGATGGTTTTCTTCATCTGGATAATAATGAAGCTGAAAAGCAGTGAACTTGAAAGTTGATAGCTATGATTGATTGAGGAATGCAAGCTTGGAGTTATTTACTTGTTCACTTCTTTATAGATGTGATACCTAGTATGATTACTGTGTTATTCTCTATCACTTTTATCTGAATAATAAATATTTATTATTCAGTAGTTGTATTTTTTGTTTCTGTATTGATTTTTCTTTTAACTGCTTTAGTACAAAAGAAAGCTAAAAAATATAGAGTTCTTAGAAGAGAAGCAAATATAAGTATTACTAAAAAGTTGGTTAAGATTCTCATGAGTAAATTTGAGGTTTTACAAAATAATAAACAATGTGATGAAACTAAGAAGATAACTGATAGTTTGAATTATAATATTTCTTTGAATCATAGTATCGGTAATTTAGAGATTTTTGTTCGTTTGTTAGTTAGAATTTTAGTGGATGGTAGCAAGTTATTTATAATTGTATTGTTTGGTTTTGGATTATATAACAATACTATTGATTTTTGAGAGTTTATGGCACTTATGTCTGTTGCTTACGTGTTAGAACAGATTTTAAGTAGTTTTTTGGTTAATTATATTGATTTTAGTAAAAGGTTTGTAGAGGTAGAGAGGCTTTGGAACTTCTTTGAGGAAAAGCCGTTTATGGATTTACAAGATGATAAGCCAGATTTTATATATAAGAAATGAACAATAAAATTAAAAGGACTAACTTATTGATATAATAAAAGAGAAAAGGTTTTTGATGATTTTAGTTTGAAAATACCAGGGGAAAAGGTTACAGCAATGGTGTGAGCTAGTTGAGGGGGGAAGAGTACTTTGGTTAAGCTTATTAGTGCTTATATAAAGCCTGATGCTTGAGAAGTTATAGTTGATTGACAGAAACTTAGTGAAGTGGCTTTGAAGAGTTATTATAAAGAGGTATGATATCTAACACAAGAACCATCAGTTTTTGATTGAACTATTTTGGAGAATTTAACTTATGCTGTATCTACCTCATCCCAACCTTCTCCTTCCGTTCTCTGTAGTACTACGAAGGATGAATTGGAGGAGAAGGGACAAGAACAAGTTTCTTCTGCAGTTTGAAATGAGGAACAAACTGTAGCTCCTTTCCCCTGAAAAGGGGAGAGGATTAAGGAGAGAGGTCTAACTATAGACGATAAAATAAAAGAAGTAATAAAATTAGCAAAATGTGAATTTATTTATAATTTATCAGAGTGAATAAATACTCAAATTGGAGAGAGGGGGGTAAGGTTGTCTTGAGGACAAAAACAAAGACTTGCAATTGCTAAGATATTTTTAAAGAATCCTAAGATAATTATTTTAGATGAACCAACATCGGCTTTGGATAGTTTTTCAGAGGAATTAATAACAAAAGCAATGCATAACTTGTTTAAATGAAGGACTGTAATAATTATTGCTCATAGGTTGCAGACAGTTAAGCATGCGGATAAGATTTTTGTGATAGAGTGAGGTAAGGTTGTTGAGGAGTGAAATCATAAGGAATTGGTGAAGAAGAAGGGGATTTATAAAAGGATGTTGGATTTACAGAGTGGGTTTTAGTATTCTCTATCTTCTCATAATACCACCCCCTAGCCCCCTCCTTGTTAAGGAGGGGGGAGTGCTTGTATATTAATATTTTTTGTGTTTAGTAAGAATTTGTTGTATACTATATATAATATTTTGGTGTTATATACAGTATGCAAATTTATAGTGTATTAAGAAAAAAATGATGAAAGCGATTATAGAGATTTTAAAGAATTATAAATTAGTAAAAAAAGAGTACTTTTGAATGATTGTAACTGGAATTTTATTTCAGTGAGTACATTTTTTATATCCTAAGATAACACAACATCTGATATCAATTGTTGAGACTAGATGAGAGTTATCAGATTTGTATTTTTGGGTATTAGTTTTATCTTTGCAGACTGTTTTATATTTGATTGCTAGGATTGCTTATGACTATTTTAGTGTAAATGTTTGGTTAAAACTATTTGCTAGGAAACAACTTAAGTATCAAAGGGATGTATTAGATAAAAATTATAAGGATATACAGGATTTGTGAACTTGAAAGCTTATTACTAGACTAGAGTCTTGAGTTCAATGAGAAGTTGAGGTGTTTTCTTCTGTAACAAATATTTTTTTAGAAGTTGTTTTAGGAGGAACAGTTGTTATTATTATACTATTTTTTCATATCCCAAAATTAGTTTTGTTAGTATTTTTAGGTATAGCTGTATTGTTAGTAACTAATTTTTATTTGAGAAAATATGTTAAAAAATATACAAAAAAAGAACAAGAGTATTGGGAGGAGTTTGGTAGAGTTAGGACTAGAACAGTTATGGAAAATCTGACTATAAAGTTGTTTAGAAAAAAGGATATTGAATTGTCGAAATCTAAAAGAATTTTAGAGTGAGCTAGTAATTGTTGAGTAAAAGTTGATGTAGCTCATGGGTTTTATTATAAAACTATAGAGTGAGTTATTAGATTTTTAGAAATTTGATTTTTTATTGTATTATGAGCTTTGATTATAAGAGAAGGAAATTATTGAGTTTCTTATCTGGTAATGGTTATTTGGTATGTGTGGTTTTTGTGGTGGCCTCTCGATAGGGCTATTACAAATTTAAATAGGATAAGTAGGATGTGGGAAAAATATATTAAACTAAAGAAATTTTTTAATTTACCTGATGAGATAAAAGACTGAAAAGAAAAGTATAACTATAAAAAATGAAAAATAGAGTTTAAAAATATAAGATTTTCTTATTCAAAGTGAAAGGAGATTTTTAGTGATTTTAATCTGGAGTTTTTAGAATGAAAAAAGAATGCTCTTGTTTGACATAGTTGAGGTTGAAAGAGTACTATAACTAAAATACTTTTGAGGCTTTATGATTATCAAGGTTGAGAAGTTTTAGTTGATGGGCAAGATTTGAAAACTTTGCAAATGGATTCTTTTTATAAACATATAGGTTATCTTTCACAGGATCCTGCTGTTTTTGATGGTACGATTAGAGAGAATCTAGAATATGCTTTACCTGATAATCATGAGTATGATGATGAAATAATTTGGAAGGCATTAAAAAAAGCTCAAATAGATGAGATGATAAAGTGATTGGAAAAAGGACTTGAAACGGAAGTTTGAGAAAAGTGAATAAAACTTTCAGGTTGAGAGAAGCAGAGGCTTGCTATTGCTAGGGTATTTTTAAAAAATCCTGAGATTGTTATTTTGGATGAGCCGACTTCTGCTTTGGATAGTTTTTCAGAGGAGCTTATAACAGAGGCTATGCATAAGTTGTTTAAATGAAGAACTGTTATAATTATAGCTCATAGGTTGCAGACGGTAAAAGAGGCAGATAGTATATTTGTGATAGAGAAGTGAGAAATAAAGGAAAAGGGGACTCATAAAGAGCTTGTGAAGGAGAAGGGGATTTATAAGAAGATGCTTGATTTGCAGAGTGGGAGGGAGTTTATTTCGGAGTAGGAATGGGAATTTGTTATTTGCAAAATAAAATGTTTTAAAAATTTAATTTTATTATTGAAGCATGTCCGAATCCTAATCTTTGATTGGTTGAGTTCTGAAATAATGAAATTAATTTTTTAAAACATTTAAATTATCTTTACATGTAAGCAATAGAATCTTTTTCTCCATTTTTTTCAAAGGCTTCTAGTCTTTCTTGGCAGCTTCAACATTTTCAGCAGGCTATTTCTCATCATTTGTAGCATGTATGAGTTAGACTATAGTCAACTCATAGTTTTAGTCATTCTTTTACTATTCCTCATTTGTTTGTATTTAAATATGGGGCTATGAATTTTATTCATTTATTCCAGATGTCTGCTGTTTTTTGTAGGGCTTCAAGAGCTTCTGGTCTGCAGTCCTCATAGATGTGATGGTCTCAGCTATGTATTCATAAAGCTATTTCATCTGCTCAGATAGTTAGTGCATAGCTCAGGGCGATATTTGCCATGATTGGATTTCTGTTGTATACGACTGTGTTTTTCATACTTTCACTTTCATAGTGTCATTCTGGTACTTCTATATCTTTTCTTGTTAGGGAGTTTTCTGTGATTTCATTTAGGAAGTGGATTTTTAGAATTTTATGGTTTATTCATAGTTTTTTGCAAGTTTGTTTTGCTTTTTGTAGTTCGATTAAATGTTTTTGTCAGTAATCAAGTGATAGTGCATAGATTTCTTTTCACTCATTTATTAGTCTATAGAGTAGTGTTGTGCTGTCTAGTCATCATGATAGTATTATTACAGTTTTCATATGTTTTTTAGTTATATTTTATTTATTATGGAATATATTTTTCAAAGGGCTAAAGCCCTCTGCTAACAAGCTGAGTTTATCCTTTTTTATTGAATTAAACTCATTTTTTATCTCAGAAGAGTATTATGTGTTGTCTTAAACAGTAGTTATATCAGTTTTTTATGCAAAAGTTTATTATTTTTTTGTTAACTTGGCTTTTTTTATCTGTTCATAGGGGCATTATATAGATTTCTTTGATATTTTTAAATTTATTGTTTTCTATAAAGTTTTTTACTTCTTTTAGGTCTTCTAAATTTGAGCAGACAAATTTTAAGTCGTATCTGAAATCAGACTCTAGAGCTTTTATTTTGTATTTTTTACTTCAACTGTTTTTTAGTTTGGGACTTATGTTTATTTGATTGAATGTAAGTTCTGGATCTATTTCTATGCTTCAGTTAGTTTCTAATTCAAATGTGTATCATGGGAGTTCGGTTTGAATTTTTTTTATATGTTTTTGGTATAATAGGGGTTCTCATCAGGTGAATATTATGTGTTTTGAGTGGAATGTTTTTATTTTTTCTATTATTTTTTCTAGTTTTATTTCTTTGGGTTTTTCTATTTTTTTATCCCAACTGTATTTGCTGTCGCACCGTTTGCAGGTTAGATTGCATCACCAGAATCTCAGGAATATACTTGGTTTTCAGGTATTTTTTCATTCTCATTGAAGGCTTTCGAAGATTTCGCTTATTGGGGTTTTCATAGTGTATGTTTATAAAATTATTGGTGGTTATTATAGGTAAATGAAAATATAGTCAAAAAAATAAAAGGTATCAGTAGTAAGCAAAATAAAAAAAAAATCAGAAGAATCTCTTCTGATTTTTTTTTATTTATGTAGTTTTTTTATCTAATAATAAATCTATATGATTTTTTTGACCTAAGGTTAAGCACTCCAGTACAGCTTCAGTATCATCACTATTACATCCTTCACTATGTAAAACTCTTAATAAATCCCAATCAGTTTTTCTACCTTCTTCTGTAAAGGTAGTTGTGTCTGTTAAATCTACCAAATCCATATATTACAATTATTTAAATAAAATATTTATATATTATACTCAAGATTATCTTTGAGTCAAGAAAAAAAGAGGAGGAGATATTGAATATATAACAAGCATAATACAAGTTGTGATTTTTATTTAAATCTACTTTACATTTTAAGCTATTTTTTACTCTCAACTTCCAACCACAACTTTTGCAACTCTTAGGACTTTGTCTCAAAGATTGTATCATTTTTCAAACTCTTGCATGATTATTCAGTCTTTTCATCAAGGGATTTTTGTCATAACTTCATGTCTGTCTGGATTTGGTTCTTTTCAGATAGAATCAAATGGTTTTACTCACATAGCTGTTAAGTCTTTTTCAAAGGCTTTTTTTAGAGATAGAACTCATTCAAATAGTGCATTGTCTTGAAGCTCTTCTGGTGTGTTTTCAATCATTCTATCTATGTCGTCTACTCTAGGTAACACTTTTTTGAAGATATCAGATTTTAGGAAAAAGATCATATCGTCTCTGTCTCTGATGGTTCTTTTTTTGAAATTATCAAAATCAGCTTGTATTTTTGCAAGGAGTTCTTTAGTTTTTTCTAATTCATCACTTGCATTTCCACAGTACCTTTCATCTACTATTTCTTCTTGTATTTCTCATTCTTCGTCTTGTATTTGTTCTAGTTCCTCTTCCATTTCCTCAATTATTTCTTTTTTCTCTTTATTTTCTTTTTCTTCGTGTTGAGTCATATTTATAATTGTTATTTATTAAATACTTAGCTTGGTTATTATATAAAAAAGTGACAAAAATCAAGTTAAAAAGTCTTTACTTTTATTTAATAAGAAATAAAGTATTAGAAAGAAGAATATTGGTTTTATAATCCATCCTTGAATTCCTTCCTTTAATACTAAAGGAAGGAGGTTACAGATTTTGTGTTATATGGATTATTGTATTATTGTGTTTTATTTAAAAATTTATTTTATTAGTTTAATAGTTGTTATGAAAATAATATCTTGGAATGTAAATTGAATTAGGGCTGTTGCTAAAAAGTGATTTAAGGATTTTGTTATGGAAGAGAAGCCTGATATCTTATGTATTCAGGAAACTAAGGCTTTTGAGGATCAGTTTTTAAAGGATGTTTGAGAGTTGGATTGATATGAATATATTTGGCATGTTTGAGAGAGGGCTGGTTATGCTGGTACTGCGATATTTTATAAAAAAGGTTTTTGAGTTGTGGATAAAAAAAGTCATTTTTGAGATGTTGAGCATTTTCATCATGATTGAAGAGTGACTGAGATGGAGTTTTCTTATTTAGGAAATGGTGATAATAAAAACATTGTTTTATTAAATTTTTATACTCCTAATGGAGGGGCTAGGGCTGATTGAAGAGAGATGCTTACTTATAAGTTGGAGTTTTATGATAAGATGATTGATTATGCTAATAAGTTGGTTGAGGCTGGAAAGAATGTAATAATGACTTGAGATTTTAATGTTTGTCATACTGAGATAGATATAGCTAGACCTGATGCAAATCAAAATAGTATTTGATTTTTACCTGTGGAGAGAGATAAGGTGTCAGAGCTTTTGGATAACTGATATATAGATACTTTTAGGTATCTTTATCCTGATAAGTTGGATACTTATTCTTGGTGGAGTTATAGGGCTTGAGCTAGACCTAGAAATGTGGGGTGGAGGATTGATTATTTTATGGTGAATGAGGATTTTATTGATAAGGTAAAGGATATGGTATATATGACAGATGTTATGTGAAGTGATCATTGTCCTATAATGTTGGAGTTGAAGTAACCACCCCCTAGCCCCCTCCTTGCTAAGGAGGGGGAAGGTAGAAATAATATTTTGAAGCTCCCCCTTAATCTCCCTCAATTGAGGGTGAAAGCGAAGAATCAGCAGGGGGAGAAATAATTAAATAGATATGAATAATTTTGAGGAGAAATTTTTTTTGAAATATGTTCCTGAATGACAGGAAATAAAGTGAGTTATTCATAAGCATTGGATAGTTATTTTTAGGATTTTATTTGTTTGGATTTGTTTGTGAGTTTTAGTTCCTTCTTTTTTGTATTATAATTCTATAAAGCTTCAAGAGCTTCTTCCTTTTTATGTTTTAGAGGGAGTGTTGATTTTGATTTTTATAAAGGTTATGTATGAAATTTTTAATTGGTATAATGATGTTTGGATTATAACTAATTCTGGAGTGGTTAGTTTAACTTGGGCTCTGTGGAATACAGATATGCAAACGGTTAACTATGATAATATAGAATGAGTTTGAGTTGAGCAAGTTTGAATTTGGGATAGTATTTTAAATAAGGGGGATGTTGTTATAAATAAGATTTGAGATGATAGGTTTGTTTTGGAAGATGCGATTATTCCTTATGATGCTTTGGATGAAATTGAAAGGACTAGTCAAGAACAGGCTAATCCAACTGAAGATGATAAGTTTGATTTGGTTATGGATGCTCTTGCATGAGTTGTGGAAAATTTTTTGAAGGAACAGAAGTTTAAGGGCGAAGAGGAAAAAATTAAAGAGCCAGTTGAAGATGATGAAATAATTAAAATAAAAGGGAAGAGTAGTACTATTGATTTGAGGTAGTTTAAAGACCTAATATAACCACCCCCTAGCCCCCTCCTTGCTAAGGAGGGGGGAAGAAAGGAAAATCTTTTTAGATAAGCTCCCCCTTAGTCCCCCTCAATTGAGGGGAAAAGCGAGGAACGAAGTAAGGGGGAGTTTTAAAAATTAATTTCTAATAAAATTTTATGAAGAAAAAAGTATATCTAGTTGATGGTAATAATTTTATATATCGTATGTTTTTTGCTTTGCCTGAGTTTGCTACGAAAGACGGTAAAATAGTAAATGCTGTTTTTGGTATGGCTAAGTTTTTCGTATGACAGTTAGCAAAAGAAAAACCAGATTATCTACTTTTTATAAAGGATGCTAAATGAAAAAATTTTCGTCATGAGATTTATAGTGATTATAAAGCGACTAGGGATAGAATGCCTGATAATTTAAGAGTTCAGATTTCTGATATAGAAAATATGATTAGTGATATGTGAGTTGATTTAGTGGAAATACCTTGATGTGAGGCTGATGATGTTATATGAACTCTTGTGAAAAAGTTTGAGTGAGAAAAAGATTTAGAAATAGATATTTTGACTTGAGATAAGGATTTGTACTACTTGGTTTCTGATAATGTGAAGATTTATGATACCATGAAAAAAAAGAAGTTTTGACCAAAGGAGACTGAGGAAAAATTTTGAATAAGTCATAATTTTATAATTGATTATTTATCTATTGTTTGAGATAAGGCTGATAATATACCGTGAATAAATGGTTTCTGACCTAAAAAAGCTATTCCTCTTATAAAGTATGTATGAGGAGTTGAGGATATTTATGAAGTTGTTGGGAAAGTACAATTATGAGAAAAGTTGGAGGATTGTTTGAGTGATATTGATGAGGAATGAATGAGGGAGTTAGCTAAATTATTTAAGTGAAAGACTTTTGAAAAATTGATTGATAGTAGAGATGATGCTTTTTTATCAAAAAAGTTAGCTACAATAAAACAGGATGTGGAATTGAAGGATTTTGATTTGGAGAGTTATAAGTTTTTTCCTGAGAAATTATTAAATGAAAAGGTTGTAAAATCTTTTCAAGATTTTGAGTTTAATTCTCTTTTACCAGAGGATTATTGAGTAGAGCTAAAGGATTGGAGGAGTTTGTGATTAAAAGTAAATATAGTTTGAGATGATTTATGATTAGATGAGCTTAAAAATGTTATTAAGGATTATAAAGAAATAGTTTTAGATACTGAAACTACCTCTTTGGATGTAATGAAAGCAAGTCTTGTTTGAGTAAGTATTTATTTGGATGATAAAAATATTTTTTATATAAATAGGTTACATAATTGACCTAAGGTTTCAGATAAAAAATTAAAAGATTTTCTAAATAATCTTTTTGATAGTGATAATCTTATAATAGGGCATAATCTAAAATATGATCTGGAGATAATTGAGAATTTTTTAAAGAGAGATGAGAATGATGATGTTCATAAAAATTTTGATGTAAAGCAAATGAATTTTGATTTTTAAAAATTGTTTATAGATTTTTATTCTTTGGTTATCATAATTTTCTACTAATTTGACAAAGTAAATTAGTTTTATATTATAAAAAGAAGTTATTTTTTTATTCTTAAATTTATATTATAGAAGATTTTTTATGATACAAAAAATACTAAATGATTATTGATTATCAGATAGGCAAGTAAAAACATATATTGCTTGTTTGGAGCTTTGAAATTCTATAGCAAGTTCTATAGCTAGAAGGATTTCTGAAAATAGGATTACTACTTATTCAATATTAAAAGAATTAGTATCTAGGTGAATAATCAATGAAGTACAAAAGAACTGAGTTAAACATTTTAGTGCTATTTCTCCAGAGGAGTTATTAAAACTTGAAGAGCAAAAAATAAATAGATTTAAGGATGCTATGCCTGAGTTGATGGCTATATCAAATTTGTATAATAACAAGGCTAAAGTACATTATTATGATTGATTAGATAAGGTAAAAGAGTTATTTTTTAAGATAGTTGATGAATGAAATGATCTTAAAGAGCCTTTTCTAACTTTTGTATGAACTCAAAAAATGGATTATAGATTTGAAAAATTTCTTAATAATGAATTCAAGGACTACAGATTAAAGCTTGAAACTCCGACTAAAGCTATCATATCTGATAAAAATTCTAATTATTCTAAATACCACCAGGATAATCATAATTGTTTGGTTATTGATGATTCGGTTTTTGAAATGTGAAATGAAATTGTTTTATATAACAATAAGGTTGCTGTACTTAGTTATAGTGAAGATGAAATATTCGGATTAATTATTGAGAGTAGGATACTTTTTAATTGATTGAAGAGTATGTTTAATTTGATATGGAAGGCTTATAAGAGATAGAAAATATGAATTTTGCATGAAGTATAGGAAAATGCTCTGATATTTTTTCTTGATATTCTAAAAAATTGAGGTGAATATCAGAAATTTTTAGGGAGATTCCTGACATTAGTATATTTGAAGAGCTTTGAGAATTAAAAGAATTAATTTCTGAAATCAGTTCAGATAATTTTTCTTTTTATGTGGGACAAATTTTTACTAAAGACGTTTGATTATATGATGATGATTTTATTGTATGAGCAATAGCTGAGTACTTAAGATATTTAAAAGAATGAGAAAAAATAAATATAAGTAATGCTTCTGAGGTTAGTTGGTTGATTAACTGATTAAAAGAAGAGGATTGAGCTATTAGTCCAGAAAAGCAAATTTCATATATAGAAGAGTTATTAGCTACATACATCCCCCAATATCAAGATTTTATATCAATAGAAAATCTTTCTTATAGGCATGAAGAATTATTTGAAGCGCTAAAAATAGGTTTATTAGAATGACTGACACAGGACTCTGAGATAGTACTAGATGATGATAGCTCTAGCTTAGATATTGCAAAATTATTATATAAAGCTACTGAAAAGAATAACAAGTTTTTTCTAAAATTAGCTAGTACTAATTCAAAAAGAATAAAATGAGAAAGGTATAATAAAAGTGATATTAAAAATTATTATGCTCTTATTGAAATAGCTATAAGAATAAAGGACTATTTAGATGGTATACATATTCAATGATGAGAAGCTAGACAAAAAGAGTATGATCAAATTATAGTTAGTATTTTGAAATGAGGATATGATAAAACAGAAGAACTAAAAAGGTTAAAAGAATTTTGTAACAATAAAACAGATTTACCTTTTTGTAATTTCAATTTCAGCAAAAATAAATATAAAAAAGAAATAGAAAGAAAAAAAAGACAAAAAGATTTTATAAAGAAATTCACATGAATTTCTTTGGGAATTATATGATCTGTTTCTTTGATAGTTTGATGATGAGTTTGAGGTTTTATCTATCATGAACATAGAGAGAGACAAGAAATAAAAGAAAAGATGAATACTATTTTATCTGAGGCGGTTTGAGATAAGGTTATATCAACTTGTATTGATAGAAAATTTTTACAAAAATATACAACTAAGGAGGAAAAAGAACTTTATTTATATAAAGTATGAGAAAGAGCAGCAAGTATTTTTTTAAAGAGGTATTGAAAATGAAATATAACAGAAGATGAATTGATATATTTTTTCACTTTAAAAATAATAGAAAATAACTATTTTCCAAATCTAACAGATAACAATTTTTATGTTAGATTTATAGAAGAGATTTTAGCTATTAACAGCAATAGATATATATTATTATCTGATGGTTTTAGTGTAGATAATGATTATTTAAAGCATAGTGATAGAAGAAAAGACTTCCATTTAACACATCATTCTAATGTAGCTTTTTGAGATATTACTGAGGGTGATTTAGAAGAGGCTTTTGAATATGTTGATACTAAATGATATAGTTATAAGGCTTGTGTCTATAATTATCTATGAAATAGATATATAGTAGCTAAAGAATGTGACGATTACTGTGAGTATTCATTGGAATTATGAAAAAAAGTTTCTCTTGATTTTTTATCAAGTCCAGTTAATTTAATAGTTCGTGATATCATTTATATATGAAACTCTATAAATTTTGGTTTTTTAGAAGTAGAAGAAGATATAAGAAGAAAGTTAGTAGAACTAATAGATAGTTGAGAGTATAGTATTAAGGATATTAAGAATTGGCGATTGATACACAAAATGTCTTTTTTGAGTAAATACTTTTGAGACGATTTGTTACTGAATATTTGAGAGGTTACTAAAAATACATTATATTTAGATAGGGAGACTATAGATGAAATTACAGAGTTAAAAGAAGATTCTAGATTACATTTCAAAACTATATGAAAAACTAAAATTTGAAGTACTTATTATAATTTAAGCATAATACAATTTCGTTGAAAAAAATATTTTTTTCTAGATTTTGAAAATAATGTATGAACTGAATGACTTAGACTTTATGGGTATATTAATATAAATGACGCAAAACAATTTTCCAAAGAATTGTTAGAACTGTTGTAAATTTTCTACATCACTTCTAGACTAGAATCATTTTACAATAAAAATTTTAAATTTAATATAACAACACTTTTATCTTATAATAAAATTTATATATGAAGAATTATATAAAAAGTGTTATTTTTTTTCTACTTATAATTTTACTTACTGGTTGTTCAACAGATTCTACATCACAAGTAACTAATGTTACTAAAACAGAAAACAAAGTTGAAGTTTCTAAAGTTAAAGAAAAAGTTAAGATTTGAGTTTTAGTTCCTATTTCATGAGCAGCAGCTGTATATTGAGAAGATGCTTTAAATGCTTATAGGCTAGTTATAGACAAGGTAAATAAAGCATGATGAATTAATTGAGCAGAAATAGAGTTGGTTATAGAGGATTCAAAATGTAATTGAAAAGATGCTGTTTGAGCAGTTCAAAAGCTTATAAATTTAGATAATGTGCAAGTTATAATTTGACCTCTTTGTTCCGTAGCAACAGTTCCAGCATGAAAGATAGCTCAAACAAAAAAGATTCCTTTAATTTCTCCTACAGCTTCTGCTAGTAATGTTTGAGAAATATGAGATTACATTAGAAGATATTGGAATGATGATAATGCAACAAGGGTTGTTGCTGAATTTGCTAATAAAAAAGGATTTAAAAAATTAGCTATCATTGCCGAAAATACAGATTATGGTGTATGATATACAGAATGATTTGAAAAAATTTTTGAATGAGATGTTACTTTTATGGAAAAGTATAATCCAGAGGAAAAGGATTTTTCTATAATAGCTAAGAAAATTATAGAAAATAAAAATAATATAGATTCTATTCTTTTGATTCCGAATTCCGATTCAAATGCTGTTTGAATATTGAAGTCCCTTGATTCAGAATGAATTTTAGATGAATATAAATGAAAAATGTTTGGTTCAGAGGTTGTTTTTACCGACTGAGTTAAAAAGGTAATGTCTGATAAAATAGAATGATTATATACGGCTTCTTTATCTCAGATAGATGAATTAGATGATAAATCTGTACAATTTCTAGAAAAATATAAACTTAATCATGAAGTAAAATCTGATCCATTATTTGTTATTTTAGAGGCAGAGTCTATGGAATTGATTTTAGATGCTATAGCTGAGGTTTGAATTGATAGTCAAAGATTACAAGATTATCTACTTACTCTAGACTCATCAAATAAGAGGAATTGAATATTTTGAAAGTATTATTTTGAATGATCAGAAGCAGTTTGACTTAAGTTTTTAGTTAAACAGTTCAAAAATTGAGAATTAGAATTAGTTAAATAAGCTCTTATGGATTTATATTATGTATTACAAAATGCCATTATTTATTGAATTTTGGCATTTATCCTATCTTGATTTCTTGCATATAATAAATATATAAATTTTTCTCTTTGATCCTTTTTAGTTTTATCTTGATATGTTATAAATGTATTTTATGGTAAATGATTTAGCTTCGATTTTATTATTATCTTATCAATATTTATACTAAGTTTTTTCATTATAGATTATATAGTTTCTTCAAATTTTAGTAATTTGAAGAAAAGAGAATTTTTTGGATTTATATTTACTCTTGCTGTAGGAATTTTAATAGAGAATTCTTTATCTTATGTATATTGACCTAGCTCAATTTCTTTAAATTGAGATAAGTTTAATACGATATTTTTGCTTTCTGTCTTTTTGTTATTATTTTTTACAAATTTTTATTTTTATAAGTACTCAATAATCTGAAAACTATTTAATTGATTATATGAAAATTCAAGGGTTGTAGAAAGTTTATGAGTAAAAATGAAAAAGAAAAAAAATATTTTTTTTCTTTTTTGTTCTATTTTAATTTTATTTGCATGATATATTTCTATGGGGGCTTATTGATTGAGTCCGTCTGAAAATATATATTTTATTATAAAGGCAATTTGAATCATGATAGTTGTTTGAGTATGAAGAATGCAATATATGTTTTTATGAGCTTTATTATATGTTGTTTTAGAGTATGTATTATTTGTAAATATAGGAATTCCTATAGTTTATAAGGAACCTTTAGTTTTAGGAATTATATTGGTTATTTTGATATTTAAACCTAATGGGCTTTTTAGTTTAGATTTTAGAAAAATATAAAAATATGAACTTAGAATTTTTTGTACATGTTATGATTATGTCTACCATATTTTTTGTTATATCAACTGGATTTAAGTTTTTTTTGAAGATAAAATCAACTCTAGACTTATCATATATGGCGATAATAATATTTTCGACATATGTATGATTTTATCTAAATATTAATTTTGAATTTGGTATAATATTTAGTGTAATTGCATCTTTTTTATTTTCAATTCCAATAACTTTTTTAGTTTTATTTTTATCGTCTAGGTTAGATGATATATATTTTATAATTTGAACATTTTCAATTTATTTAATATTTGTAGAATTTGCTAGGAATTTTGAAAGTATAACATGAGGAGTTTTCTGAATCTCTCTTCGTACTCAGAAGGTTTTTGGTGAATATATTATATCTGGGATAGGTGATTTTTTTATCTTCTCTTTTATAGTTTCTTTATGTGTGATAATTGTTTTATTTTTCATAAGGAAATCATTTTTTTATACTATATTGTTATGATGGTGAGAGAATAGTTTAAGTTTAAAGTCTCTATGAGTAAAGACAAATATCTATAGATTCTCAATGATATTATTAACTACGCTTTTAGCTGCTTTATGATGAAATCTCTATGGCTTTTATTTTATGTATATTGATCCTAGTAGTTTTTGGTTAATAATGTTGGATACAATAATAATAATAACTTTTTTGTCTTATAGGTTTAATAACTTAGTTACTTTATTAGTATCTTTTTTGGTTATTTCTTTGAATGAATTTTTAAGATTTTTTAAGTTTGTTGATGCATCAAAGATGTGATATTTTAGAGAGATAATTTTTTCTTTATTTGTTATATTTATTTCTTTTTATGTATTTAAATACACAAAGTTTTGAAGAGAGATTTAGTTTATTTAATTAATTAATATGTTAAAATTAGAAAATATAGAATGGTCTGTTTGATGAAATAGAATTTTAAAATGAATTGACTTAGATGTAAAAAAAGGGGAGGCAATATGAGTGATATGACCTAATGGTTGTTGAAAAACAAGTTTAATTAACTCTATAAATGGTTTTAATAAATTATCCAACTGAAAAATATATTTTAAATGAAAGAAAATTTCTAAGTTGAGTATAGAAAAAAGGTCTTTGCTTTGAATGTGAAGAGTATTTCAGAGTCCATGAATTTTTAAGACCTTAACTTTGTATGAGAATCTTGCTTTTGCTTTTGTAAATAGGCTTTCTTGGAAATATAAGATTTTACCTAGTTATTTTTTTCCTGAAAAAATAAAATTCAAAATAGATTCTTTACTAAAAGATTTAGATTTATATAAAAAGAGGGGAGAATTAGCATGATGTTTATCTTGATGACAGATGAGACTTTTAGAAATAGCTAGATTATATTTACAAGATACAGATTTATATTTATTGGATGAACCAACTGCCTGAGTCTCTCCTAAGTTAAAGTCAAAAGTAATAAAATTGATAAAAAAAATAACAGATATGTGAAAAACTGTTATTATAGTTGAACATGATTTTAACTTTATTTGAAAATTTGTTGATAGGCTAATTTTGATGGAAGATGGAAAGGTTATATTAGATTGAAAATATAGTGAGGTGAAAAATTCAGAGGTCATAGAAGAAGTTTATTTCTGAAAATAGTTTAAGAGTAAATTGGCTAGATTAAATTAATTGGGATTTGACTTTTAGACATTTAATCCTATTATCTATTTAACTATTTTTCTAATTTTAACTTTATGAAATTAGAATGTCTTTGGGGTAGAGAAAGTGATTTATGAGAATATTCTCGTTTAACTGTTGAGCAGGTTTTGGAAATTTTAAAAGGATTAGGATTTAGGGATATAACAGAAGATAGAATAAAAAATATATTGGATGGGAATAGACGAAAGAAATTATTATCAGATTCTAATTTATGATTATTAGGAAAGCAATGATTTAAATTAAATGTGATTGAAAGGCATTGATACTATTATTTACAAGTAAAATGAAGAAATGGGATTTTAAAAATTAATCAGCAAGAAAATATTTGTCAGCAAGTTTTATCTGTAGATTCGGAAGTTATAACTACTTGTAGACATACTACTTATTGTACAGAATATGTAGATGAAGAAAATCCTAAAAATATCATTTGTGAATCAACTTTAAAACCTGAAATTATTTGTAAAGTATCTACAAAAATTTTGAAGCAATGATATGAATGAATTCTTGTAAGAGATTGAGACTTTTGGAAGCTTTTCAAAAATAGTTGATTTATAGCTAAGTTTGATTTAGAAGGTAACAGGATAGCAGGATTTAAATTAAAAAACAAAAAAGACTCTCCTATTTAGGAGGGTCTTTTTTGTTTCGTTTAGACTAGAAATCACTTTCATTAGTAACCTCTTCTTCTACTTCTCTATAATGTTGTTCAGAAGTATCTAGAGAGTCTTCTGATACATCAAAATAATCATAATCTCATTCTATTTCCTCGTTGTTTAGTTTTCTGTATTGTTTTCATGCTGGTATAAGTCTACCGATGATTACATTTTCTTTTAGTTCTTGTAGTTTATCTATTTTTCCACTTACAGAACTTTCTACAAGTCATCTAACTGTTTCTTGGAAAGATGCTGCAGATAACCAACTGTCTGTGTATAGAGAAATCTTAGTTATACCAAGAAGTAGTCTTTCTCAGATTCATGGTTTTTTACCTTCTTTTAATAGTTCATCATTAGCTTTATTAAATTTAATGATGTCTATTATATCTCAAGGGAAGAATTCAGTATTTCATTTATCTAGAACTCTGATTCTAGAGAACATTTGTCTAACTATGATTTCTATATGTTTAGAGTTTACAGTTTGTCATTGAGATGCGTATATAGATTTTATTTCAGTTACTATGTATTTTTGGGCTTCAAGTACTCAAGCAACATTCATAAGTTTACCTAGGTTAAGGTAACCATCTGTTATTTTCTCTCATTTTCTTACACTATCACCAGGTTCAACTAGAATACTTCTTCATAAGTCAAAGTCATATTCAAATACTTTTTTCTCTGTATCTTTTACTACAATCATTCCTGTTGTAACTTTTTCAACTTTTCAAGCGAAGTTTGATGTTATTCTTTGTTTCTTTTCTTTGTTTCTTGCAAGTATTTGTTTGGCTTTTATTTCTTGTCATTCTTTTACAGCTATATCAAAGTCTTCTCAGAAATAGTATTCTACTTCTTCAAGTTTATCAGCAGTTATTATAACAGTTTTTCAATCATCTTTATACTTAATGTCTACAATTCAATCTGTATCTGATATTTCTGCTGATACTTTAGGAATTCTTGCTTCAAATAATTCTTCTACTCTAGCTAATCATTGAGTCATGTCTCATCATTCTTTTGCAACTCATCAACTATGGAAAGTTCTCATCGTAAGCTGTGTTCCTGGTTCTCATATAGATTGAGCTGCTATAACTCATACAGGAGTTCATATTTCCACTTGTTTATTTAATCATAAATCAAGTCAGTAACATGTTTTACATACTCATCATTCTGTTTCACATGTTAGTATATTTCTTATACAAACAGTATTTATTTCATTTTCTTCTAAAATTTTTAGTATGTTTTTGTCTATTATAGTTCAAGCTTCTACTAAAAGTTCTCAGTTAGAGTTTAGTACGTCTTTTGCTAAAGAATTAGAATATATAGCGTCTTCAAAACTTTCAGAAAATCATTTTTTGGTTTTTCTTGATATTTCTTTATAGTGTAGAGTTCAACAGTCTTCTTCTTTTACGATTATGTTTTGAGAAGAATCAACAAGTCTTCTTGTAAGGTATCATGATTGTGCTGTTTTTAGGGCTGTATCAGATTTACCTTTTCTTCAACCATGTGTTGCAATAAAGTATTCTAGAGTAGAGAATCATTCTTTTAGAGTTGATTTTATTGGTAATTCTATTGTTTTACCTGTAGTTGATGCTACTAATCATTTCATTCAACAAAGTTGTGTTACGTTTCACCAGTTTCATCTTGCTCCAGAATCTATTAAGTTGTAGATGTGATTTGTTTTCTCAAATCAGCTTTTCATCTCTTTCTCTATGACTTTTTTTGTTTCTGCCCGTATTGCTATAGATTGGGCATATTTTTCTTCTTCTGTCATAAAACCTATCCAGTGCCTCTTTTGTATATATTTAACTTTTTCGTTTGCTTCGTTTAATAGATTACCTTTATTTTCAGGAAGGATCATATCTTCTTTTGATATTGATAATCCTGATATTGTAGCATATTTGTATCAAAAGTCTTTTATATTGTTAACAAAGTTTGCTGTTACTTCTGCTCATAATTTTTCAAAGCTTTCTGCTAGGATTCTTTTTAGTACTCATTTTTTTAGACATTCATTTATAAATCCTAATCATTCTGGTACTATTTCATTAAATAAAAGTCTTCAATACGAAGTTTCTACTATTTTTCAGTTTAGTCTTACTTTTATTAGTGATCTTATGTCTAATCTTTCAGCATCGTATGCATAACTAACATCATCTATGTCTGCAAATATACATCCTGTTCAGATTCCATCTTCTTTTATAGAAGTTATATAGTAACATCCTAAAATCATGTCTTGAGATGGTGTTACTATTGGTTCTCAAGAAGCAGCAGATAATAAATTTTTACTTGTTACCATTAATTCTTTTGCTTCTTCTTGGGCTTTGTTTGTAAGTGGTAAATGTATTGCCATTTGGTCACCATCGAAATCGGCATTAAATGCAGCACAAGTTAGAGGGTGTAATTGTATAGCTTTTCATTCTATAAGTACAGGTTTAAATGCTTGTATTGATAGTTTATGTAAAGTTGGAGCACGGTTTAAAAGTATATATTTTCATTTTATAACTTCATCTAATGCATCCCAAACTTCTTTGCTAGATTCTTCAATATATTTTTCTGCATGTTTTACATTATAAACAACACCATCTTCTATTAGTTTTGCTATGATAAATGGTTTAAATAGTATAGATGCTATTTTATTAGGAATTCAGCATTCATCCATTTTTAGGTTTGGTCAAACTACGATTACAGATCTAGCTGAATAGTCAACTCTCTTTCATAGTAGGTTTTGTCTGAAACGACCTTGTTTTCACTTTAAAACTTCAGTTAGGGATTTTAGTTTTTTTCTATTAGCTGTAACAAATCATGATCTGTTATTTCTTGTTTCACCTGTGATAAGCATATCAACAGATTCTTGAAGCATTCTTTTTTCATTTTTTAGAATTACTTCTGGAGCTCATAGTTCTATAAGTTTTTTAAGTCTGTTGTTTCTGTTTATTACTCTTCTATAAAGATCATTTAAATCTGAACTAGCGAATCTACCACCATCAAGTTGAATCATTGGTCTTAAATCAGGTGGTATTATAGGTAATACCTCAAGTATAAACCATTCTGGTCTTTGTCCTGATTTGAATAGATTTGATGCTAATTTGATTTTTTGTAATATCTTTTTCTTTTTTATCTGAGTTGCTACTTTTAGTTCTTTTTGTTGTTCTTCAATAAATTCAGCTAGGTTTATTCTTTCTAGTAAGACTTTCAAGAATTCTGCTCATGTTCCTCATTTAAATACGTGAGGAAATTTACTGTTTAACACTCTGTATTCTAGTTCTCAGATAACTGCTCAAACTCTTAATCATTTAAGTCATTTTTTTAATTCATCAAATTCTTTTGTTAGTTCGTCTAGTTTAGCCATAAGAACTATTTCTTGTTCTTTGAATTGTTTATTTGTTATTTTTTTCTCTTCTCTTTGTATTTTTAGGTTATTTGTTTCTTTTTGTATCTCTTTTTGTAGTTCTACTTTTGAAACTTTAAATTTTTCTTCTAATGTTTTTAGTGTTTCTTCTACTTTATCGTCAAATACATCAGTGATTATATAAGATGCGAAATAAACAACTTGTTCTAATTTTTTAACAGGTAAATCTAGGAATAGACCGATTCTAGATGGAACTGATTTTAGATACCAGATGTGAGCTACTGGAGAATAAAGTTGTATGTGTCACATTCTGTCTCTTCTAACTGAACTTTTAGTTATTTCTACTCAACATCTTTCACATACTACTCATTTGTATCTTATTCTTTTGTATTTTCCACAAGCACATTCAAAGTTTTTTCTAGGTCCAAATATTTGTTCACAGAATAGTCATCCTCTTTCTGGTCTTTGGGTTCTATAGTTTATTGTTTCACTTATAAGAACTTTACCATGAGATAGACCTTTGATTTTCTCAGGATCAGCTATTGATATAGCTATACCTGCTAGGTTATCTAGGTTTTTTCATTTTGTAACGTCTTTTCTTCATATTTCTTTTGATATTTCTGAGAAGTCTGTGATTCTATCATTTAAGAAATTATCAAATTTTTTATCAAACATAGTGATTAGTTAAAAATTAAATTTTATTATATTTTCTATTTTTAAAGTCATAACTAATTTATTAAAATAATAATACGCTCAAAGGATAAGATTTTTTTACAAATAATTTTTAGTATAAAATTGTTATGACATTTCGCTTAATTATTATTTTAATAAATTAGAAATTTTATTTTACTATTAAGAGATTTTTTTACTTTTCGTTTTCTTCTTCTTCTTCTTGATTTATTCTATTTTCTAACTGAACTATTTCGTCAAATTTGTCTATAATCTCTTGTTCTCTTTGATCTCTTTCTTGTTTGTCTAATAAATCTATGTTTAATCAGATAGCTTGTAGTTCTTTTATAAGTACGTTGAATGATTCTGGTATGTTTGGTTTTCTTATAGGAGCATTTCTTACGATTGATTCATAAACTTGTGTTCTACCTGCTACGTCATCTGATTTTATGGTAATCATTTCTTGAAGTATGTGGCTAGCAGCATAAGCTTCTAGAGCCCACACCTCCATTTCTCAGAATCTTTGACCTCAGTTTTGAGCTTTACCTCAAAGTGGTTGTTGTGTAACCATAGAGTATGGTCATACAGATCTCGCATGTATTTTTTCTTCTACTAAGTGATGAAGTTTCAGCATATATTTAACTCAAATCATTGTTCTTTCTTTGAATTTTTCTCAAGTTTCTCAGTTTACTAATTGAACTTTTCAGTCCTTATCAATTCCTGCTCTTTCCATAACTTCAGATATTTGGTCTAAGCTTAATCAGTTAAGTACAGGAGTTGCTACTTTTATTCAAAGTTTTTTAGCTGCTAATCAAAGATGAGCTTCTAATACTTGTCAGATGTTCATACGAGATATTACTCATAGAGGATTTAATATCATATCAATTGGTCTTCAATCTTCTGTAAATGGCATATCTTCAACTGGAACAACTTTTGATACGATTCATTTGTTACCATGTCTTCATGCCATTTTATCTCATACTTCTATTTTTCTGGTTGCTGCTACGTATACTTTAACTTGTTTAAATACTCAAGTAGGAAGGTTATCTCCATGTTCCTTTTTTAATATGTGAACACTTAATACTTTTCATCATTGTCCTGATGGTAGTTTAAGAGAACTATCTTTTACATCTTTTGATTTATCTCAGAATATTGCTCTAAGAAGTCTTTCTTCTGGTGATAATTCTTGTTCTCATTTTGGTGTTATTTTTCAAACTAGTATATCTCATCATTTTACACTAGCTCATACTCTGATTATTCATTCAGGGTCCAAATCTCTTAGTTTTGCATGAGATACATTTGGAATATCGTCTGTAGTTTGTTCAGGTCAAAGTTTAGTTTCTCTAACGTCTAGAGAATATTCTTTTATATGTATTGATGTATAATAATCATCTTGAACTAGTTTTTCTGATATAATTATTGCATCTTCAAAGTTGTATCATTTCCAAGGCATATAAGCCACAAGTAGATTTCTTCAAAGTGCTAATTCTCAATTATCTATAGAGTGTCAGTCACATAGTATATCTCATTTTTTTACTTTTTGTCAGCTTGAAATTAGAGGAGTTTGATGAATTATCATATCATGGTTAGACCTAGTGAATGTTTTTAATTCATATAACTTTTTTTCTCATGATTTGTATAGCATAGTTATATGTTTTGCATCAACTCATAGAACTTCTCAATCATCTTCTGCTAAAATTACATAACCTGAATTTTCTCATACGATTCTTTCCATTCAAGTTCATACTACAGGAGAATCTGTTTGTATTAGAGGTACAGCTTGTCTCATCATGTTTGAACCCATTTCTGCTCTAGTTGCATCATCATGTTCCAAAAATGGAATAAGAGAAGTTTCAACACTCATCGTTTGTTTTGGAGATACATCCATATGAGTTATTTCTCTGATATATGCGATTGTTGGTTCATTACTTTTTCTTGAACCGATACGAGTGTTTTTAAAGTTTAAAAAATCATCAACTTCTGCATTTGCTTCTGCTATTGTTAAAGCTCTTTCCTGATGAGCATCAAAATAATCATAATCATTTCAAAGGAATCATCTTACTTCTATTTTTTCTGCTTTTATTTTATCTTTTATATCTTTTGCATCTTTTTCAGTTATGTAGCCTTTATCTTTTATTATAATTTTCCCATCATCTCATACTATATCTCAAAGAGCTATTCTGTCTATAGCTTCTTTTCAGTCATTTTTTACAAAGTGTTCTACTTTTCTAAATGGAGTAAGTATAAAACCATATTTATTTACTTTTGCATAACTTGCAAAGTGTAGTACTAGTCAGATATTTGGTCATTCTGGTGTTGCAATTGGACAGATTCTTCAGTATTGAGTAGGGTGTACATCTCTAACCTCAAAACTTGCTCTTTCTCTAGTAAGTCATCCCGGTCACATAGCTGAAATTCTTCTTTTATGTGCTAATTCTGAAAGAGGATTAGATTGATCCATGAATTGAGATAATTGAGAAGAACCGAAAAATTCTTTTAGTATAGCTATTATAGGTCTTGAGTTTATAAAACTTCAAGGTGTAGCATCATCTAACTCAATTATGGTCATTCTATCTTTAGCTATTCTTTCCATTCTAGCTATTCATACTTTGATTTTATCCATAACTAATTCTCAAACAGATCTTATTCTTCTGTTTTCTAAATGATCAACATCATCTATTACATGTCATTTTTTCCCTTCTACTAAATTTAGATAATATTTTAGAGAGATTATAATATCTTCTAAGCTAAGGAAGCATCAGTTTTCATCTTCGTATTTTGTTTTTATAGATAGTTTCGTTTGAATTTTCATTCTAGCAATTTCTCCTAAATCAAATCTATTTTTATCAAAAAATGTTACATTAAATAGTTCTTCTACTCTTTCATCTGTAGCTAGATCTCATGGTCTAAGTAATTTGTACAATATATGTAAAGCTTCTAATCTATTTGTTGATTTATCTTTTTCTAAGGTTGGTGCTATATAATTAGCAATTACATCATCTCATAATTCTTTAAATGTTTCTATAATTTCAGCATTTGATTCAAGTCCAAAACATCTAAGTAGAACAGAAAATGGAATTTTTCTTTTTTTATCTATTTTTACATTTATGATTCATTTTTTTTCAATATCTACTTCAAACCAAGATCATTTTTGAGGTACATATTTTAGTGTATATCTACCTCATGAAAGAGTGAAAAATATACCTGTAGATTTTATTATTTGGTTTACTATTACTCTCTCTATTCAGTTTACGATAAAACTAGCACTTTCTGTCATTATAGGAACTCATCCCATGTATACATCTTGTTCTTTTATTTCTCAAGTTTCTTTATTTAACATCTCAAGTCTAGCTTTGAAAGGAGCTTCAAAGTTTAGGTTTTTTCTTTTACATGTTTCTGCATCGTATTTTGGTTCTTCTAGGAATAGTCATTTGTAATATATATCTACTTTTTCTCAAGAGAAGTCTGATATCGGGAAGCTTTCTTTAAAAACTTCGTCTAGTCATTTTTCTAGGAAGTATTTATAAGAGTCTAATTGAACTTCTAGTAGTTCAGGTATTCCAGCAATACTTTTATCATTTGTAAAATAGTGGCGACCTTTTATTTCGTAAAGGCTTCATACTTCTTTTACTTTTTCTGAAACGTGAGTTTCTTTAGGCATAAGAACAAAAAATTAAATACTAAAAAAAATCCCCTTTTTTGGTTGTTTGTTATATTTGTTTATTTGAACATAAAAACATAGGGATTAAATACACAAAAAACTGCCCTACCTTATCTAGAATGACACAATCGAAGGTAGTGCAAATCAAGGTAAGTATATAGATAAAAGGAAAAAGTCAAAAGATTTTTAGAATTTTTGGATTTAGTTTTTATTTTAGAAAAAATTCTAAGAAAAAACTAAAATTGAAAAAATATAAAAACTGAGTAAACTTAGTTTTGAGAGAAAAGAGTTTATCAGTTAAAAAATATCGTAATGAAGCCATTTAGAAGATTTTATTTTGATAGGTATGAGTTTGATTTTGATACATTGGAAGCAAAATTTTTCTATAATTTTGATAATAAGGAATTTTTTGAAGAGGTTGTTTCTTTTAAATCAAATGTATTTAAGTTAAATAAAAATATAGATAAGGGGGTAATAAACAATATATTATTTCATATTCATATGGCTCTTGGAATAAGTTATTATAAGCTTTATCCTACAAAAGAATTACTGGTTCATTCATGATATTTGGATGAGCAGGCTATGGTTTTTTGGATTAAGTTTTATAAAAATTGATTATGAGAGTTTTTATATAAAAATGAAATATCTCCTAAGAAGTTATTTAATTTTATGAATATGTCAGGAGAACCTCATGAAAAAGTTGATTTTGATTTAAAAAATAGATCTTTGATTGCATTATGATGATGAAAGGATAGTTTAGTTTCTATAGAACTTTTTGAAAAAGCTAATTTGAAGTTTAATACTGTTGTTTTTTGAAAATTTGATAAAATAAAAAAGAGGGTGTCTGATAAAATAGGTAAGAAAAATTTGTTTATTGAAAGGAAATTATCTGAAAATTTGTTTAAATTAAATGATGAATGATACTACAATTGACATATTCCTATAACTGGAATTACTTCTTTTATTTTAGTGTTAGCAGCTTATTTGTATGATTATAAATATATAGTTATGTCAAATGAAAAGTCTGCTAATATTCCTAACACGGTCTGGAAAAAATTAGATATAAATCATCAGTATTCTAAGAGTTTAGAGTATGAAATTGATTTTGATAATTATATAAAGACGTTTGTTTGAACAAAGATTAAATATTTTTCTTTACTTAGATGAATGTATGAGTTTAAAATTGCAAAGTTATTTTCAAAATTAGCAAAGGATTATTTTAATATATTTTCTAGTTGTAATAATAATTTTAAAATAAAACCATTAGATAGTGCTGATACTAAAATAGTTGAGGGAGAAAATACTGGTTTTTCAAAGGTTATATTGTGAGATAAGTTGTGGTGTAATTCTTGTCCTAAGTGTGTGTTTGTTTTTGTTATTCTTAGTGCTTTTTTAAGTAGTAAAAAATTGATAGAAATATTTTGAGAGGATTTATATGAGAGGGGAGATTTGGAAGAGTTGTTTAAAGAATTATTTGGTATATCTTGAATTAAGCCTTTTGAGTGTGTTTGAGATAAGGAAGAGCTTATTCTATCTGCGAAAATGGCTTTAGATAATTATAAGGGAGATTTACCTTATAATTTATATTTGCTAAAAAGGGATGTTTTGGATAAGATGTCGTCTGAAGATTTTGAAAAATTGGAGACAAAGTTGAATAGGATATCTAAAGAAGATATTATTCCTGAGGAATTAAGGGAAAAGATAAAGGTTTTGAATTAGATGAGAATAACAAGGGAGCACAAAAATATTTTAAAATAAATTTTTTAAATGAGACAGAGATTTAATTTTAATAAACATGAAAGTTTTTTAGATAATTTTTTTAGGATTTTTGATGTGTATCCTAGAGAGTATTTTGTTGTAATCTTTTTTAGTTGTTTTTTTCTTGTTATAGTTTTCAAGGTTTTTTCTTATACTGTTCTTGATTACGATTTTTATAATAAACTTGCTTATAAACAACAGGTTTGAGAGGTGTCTATGCCTGTTACTAGGTGAACTATATATTTTTCAGCTAGTAAGCCTACTATATTGTGAACTTCTGTTGAACTAAATAATCTTGCTATTGATCCTATGGTGGAGTGAGATAAATCTAAATTGTGATTTTTTCTTAGAGATATTGTTTATAAGCAGATATGTTATTTAAAATCTAATACTGAATGTTATAATGGTGTTTTAAAATTTTTAGGTAAGTTGGAAATAGAAGATTTTAAATATAATGAAGATTACATAAAGGATTTATTGCATAAAAGGATATTAGAAAAAGTATCTGAGACGAAGATAACTGCAGTACTTCTAGCTGAATGATTGAGTAAAGAGAAGGTTTCTTTGTTATCTGGATTGTTATTACCTTGAGTTTATGTTAATTCTGATAATTTATATATAAATCCTGAGGAAGTTACAGATAGGGATTTATTATCAACTAGTGTAGCTCAAATTTTATGAATGAAGAAGGAAGAGGTTTTTTATAAAATTAGAAGGAGAGATAAAAGATATACTCCCATAATGAATAAACTCTCTATTTCTGTATCTGATGAGATAGAATTATATATAGAGGAAGAAAATCAGTCTATTAAGCAATGAATATTAAATAGAGAAAATTCAATTTGAGGCTTTCTTATACTTGAATCAAATCCTCACAGGCTTTATCCTGAAAAAGATAATGGTTCTCAAATAATTGGTTTTTTAAATAGAGAGGGAATAGGTCATTATTGAATTGAATGATATTTTAATGATTTATTAAAATGAAAAAATACTCAATTTTTGAGTAAAAGAGATAGTTTATGAAGAATGATAGATACTCTTAGTTTGTGATGAGATGATAAATCTGTTTGACAGTGAGTTGATATAGAAACAACTATTGATAGAAATGTGCAAAAAAATGTAGAGAGAATTCTAGAAGCTTGAGTTAAAAAATATAGAGCAATAAAGGGAAGTGTTGTTGTGATGGATCCTAGTAATGGTGAAGTTATAGCAATGGCTAATTATCCAACTTTTGATTTAAATAGTCCCTGAGATGTTTATGAAATGGAGAAGGTGAGTTATGTTGAGAATCCTCAGCCAGAAGTTGATTTACTTGGTATTCCTGTTTTTATTGAAGATAAAGAAAAATGAAAGAAATTTTATTATGATTCAAAGGAAATATTTTTGAGCGAGATAAAAAGGGAGCAATTAAATGATTATGAGTTGCTTAAATATAAGTACAAAAATGATTTTTGAGAATGAGTTTATTTGAATGATACGGTTTCTTCATTATATGAGCCTTGAAGTATAATGAAGCCTATAACTGTTGCTATTTGAATTGATTCTTGAGAAATAAAGAGGTATGATATGTATGATGATCCTTGAGAATTAAAAATTGGTGATTTTACTATTGCTAATGATTCTGCCTCTTGTACAGGTTTTCATAGCTTTCAACATGCTCTTAATTATTCTTGTAATGTTTGAATGGTTAGGATTACTCAAAAAGTTTGAAAAGTTATATTTCATGATTATATGGAAAGTTTTGGTTTTGGTGAAATGACGGGTATAACACTTGAATGAGAGGCTTTTTCAAAGCTAGATTCTTATGAAAAGTGGTCTAAGGCAAAGCTTTATACTTCGTCTTATGGGTTATGAATAAGTGTGAATGTTTTGCATATGGCTGCTGCATATAGTGTAATAGCTAATGGAGGGGTTTATATAAGACCAAATATTATAAGAAAGATGAAATATCCTGATGGTAGGGTGTTTAACTACCAAAAGGAGGTAACTCATAGGGTTATACAAGAGAGTACATCAAAAACAGTTTCTTCAATGCTTGTTGACTCTGTAAATAATTGAGTAGCTAAAAATTGAAAGGTTGAATGATATACTATAGCTTGAAAGACTTGAACGTCTCAGATTCCGTATAAGTGAGAATATGAGATAGGTCCTTGATCAACTCGGGCTTCTTTCGCCTGATTTGCTCCTTATGAAGATCCAAAGTTTGTTGTAGTAGTGAAACTTGAAAGACCTAAAGTTAATAATTATTGAGGTTCAACTTCTGCTTTTATATTTAAAGATATTGCATCTTATTTGTTTGATTACTATTGAATTCCAAAGAATTGAGAGGTCGGTGCAAATTAGTATAATATTGAGGTGTGTTTATTTAAATAAAATTGCAATTAGAAAAATTTTTATATAATGTGTGTGCTTAATTGAATTGAGTGTTTAATTTTATTATTTAAGATGTTTTATTATGGAAAGAACTCTTATTTTACTTAAACCAGATACTGTTGAAAGAAGTCTTATTGGAAAACTTGTTTCTAGATTTGAAGAGAAAGGATTAAAGGTTGTTGCTATGAAGATGTTTAAAATGGAAAAAGATTTATTAAGAGAACACTATGCTCACTTAGTTGATAANNAGTGTTAGAACTATTTGTGGTGCTACTAATCCTGTTGAGGCTCTTCCTGGTACTATAAGAGGGGATTTGTCTTTAACTATAAATGGAAATCTAGTTCATGCTTCTGATAGTGTTGAGAATGCTGAAGCTGAAATAGCTAGGTTTTTTAAACCTAATGAGCTTTTTTCTTATGAGAGAGGTGTTGATAAGATGATATAATAATATACTTTTATTATCTAAAAAGGCTTGAGATTTTTTCTCAAGTTTTTTTGTTTTTTCAAGAAAATTGTCACTTTTTTGATGTTTTTTCGTATTTATATTATCAGTGTAATATTTTATTTGTAAATATTATTTATTGACAAGATGTTTTTTATAGGTAAAATATTAGGAATAATTTTTAATTAGAAGTATATGTTGAAAAGACATGCAAAGGCATATCGTTGTGATTGACTAGATCTTGGTTCAAGTTTAGAATCATGAAGTTTTTTATGGTCAGTTTTTGATGTTGTAAAAACTAAGGTTAAATCAGTACTTAATAAGAAAAATAGATCTGCTGTTAAAATTGGAGATTGGTGACTTTGAGATAAGGTAAGAAAATATTGTGATAATAAGGTTACAGAGAGGAAACAATATAATATTGAACAAGAAGGCAATAAACAGATTGAGAGAAAAGAAAGAAAGAGGATTAAAAATGAAAAATTTTATGACCCTATGTTGAACGACAGAAAAGAGCAAACTCTAAATTCAATGAGATGAAGAGTTCAGAAAAGTGATTTTTCAAGAGGAATTGTAAATAATAGTTCAAATATAATCAGAAGAAAATCTGAGTATGATATAGGATGATGATTACTTTATGATTTATTTTGATCTTTTGATATTCCAACATTGGTTAGTGGGACTCGTAATCTTGCTCTTGTAATTCTTTCTTTATATTGATTACATTCTGGTTTACAGTACATATGAGATAATATTGGATGAGTTAGTGGAGAAGATGCTAAAAAAATGGTTGAAATGTTAAATAATACTACTCAGGGAGGATATTTAGATAGTAAAGAAAAATATGTACTTGTTGATTCACTTCCTCATATAGATGATGAACATAATGAAGGAGTGAATTTTTTAAAAACTTTATCAGGTATGAATCCTTTAAATGCATTAAACGATAAACTTTCAAAAATGTGAAGGGCTCTTGATCCAAGATTATCAGACAAAAATAAATGAGATGTTTCTATTTATGTTAAAGCAGGATGATATGGAATCTAACAAATTTTTTTATTTTTCAAAACAAACTTGAAATATTTATATACTAAACTATGATTAACATAGTTTAGTATTTTTTTTGATATAAATATGGCAAAATTTTATGATACACTTATTTGAGAATATATAAAGAAACCATGACAAAGGTGACTATCTCTTGATAAATTAGCTAAAAGTTACTTTGATTATCAGATGATAGGGTATAAAGATGTTACCGAAAATAATAAGGTAGACTTTAAAGATGTGGATTTGATGTTTGCGGCTGATTATTCAGCAGAGGATGTTTATATAACAAATAAACTTTATCAAAAACAAAAAAAAGAAAAAATAACTGATAATGAAGTATTGCAAAGTATTGAGATTCCTTTGTTGGAGGTTTTAAAAGATATGGAACTATGTTGAGTTAAAGTTTCTAGAGATAAATTGAAATGAACTTGAGTTCTTTTGGAAAATGAAGTTGATAGGTTAGAGAAAGAAATATATAAATTAGCTTGAGAGGAGTTTAATATAAAGTCTCCTAAACAGGTTTGAGAGGTTCTTTTTTGAAAATTGTGATTACCAAAATGAAAGAAAACAAAAACTGGGTGGAGTGTTAATTCAGAGGTTTTATTGAATTTGGCTAATGAGTTTCCAATTGCAAAGGATATAGTTGATTATAGGCATTATTCTAAGTTGTTATCTACCTATGTTGAGGGACTTATAAAGCTTATGGATGATAATGATATGGTTTATACTTCTTATAATGCTACTGTTACTTCTACTTGAAGACTTTCTAGTACTGATCCTAATTTACAGAATATTCCAGTATGAAATGGTGTGTCTTCTCAGATAAGGGAGGCTTTTATTTCAAGGTGGGAAGATTGAAAAATAATGGCTTTTGATTATTCACAAGTTGAAGTTAGGGTTTTAGCTATTATGTCTTGAGATGAAAATTTACTTTGAGCTTTTAAGCAGTGATTTGATATACATAGTAGGACTTCTGAGCTTATTTTTTGAGATTTTAGTTCAGAAAATAGGAAATTGGCTAAAGCGATAAATTTCTGAGTAATTTATGGTATAAGTGCTTTTGGACTTAACAAGATGATAAATTCTTGAGTTAAACAGGCTCAAATTTATATTGATAAATTTTATGAGAGTTATCCTAAAGTAAAAGATTTTTTTGAGAAAACTATAGAGGTTGCTAGGGAAAAGTGATATGTTGAGACTATGTTTGGGAGGAGGAGATATATTTGATGAATAAATGATAGTAATTCTCTTATAAGGCAGAGTGCTGAAAGGGAAGCGATGAATATGCCAATTCAGTGAACATCGGCTGATGTTGTTAAAAAGGCTATGATAGAGGTTGCTGATTTTTTGGAGAAAAAGTGATTAAAGAGTAAGATGATTATGCAGGTTCATGATGAGCTTGTGTTTGATGTTTATAAGTGAGAAGAAGAGGTTTTAGAAAAAAATGTAAAGGGGATAATGGAAGGTGTTTTGAAAAATGCTCCTATTGAATTGAAAGTTGATGTGTGAATTAGTGATAATTGGGGAGGGGCGAAGTAGTTGGATACCCCTCCTTAACTTAACCACCCCCTAGCCCCCTCCTTGCTAAGGAGGGGGGAATAAGAGGAATACATAATTTAATAACCCATCCCTAACCCTTCCCTTAGATAAAGGAAGGGAAATAAAAGGAGAATAATTAAAAACTCCCCCTTAATCCTTCTCAATTGAGGAAAAAATAGATGAATGGAGATGAGGAGTTTAAGAGTATTTTTATAATTAATTTTATCGTTATGTTGATAGTGAAGTTGATTTATTCGGTGTTTTTTATAGCTTTATGATTTGGTTTGATAAAGTTTAGGAGGAATATAAAGTGATGGACTTGAAATTTTGTTTGGGCTGAGAGGTATTTATGAAATGGTGGAACTTACTTAGTTTTGGTTCTTTTTTGAATGTTTTTGATTTTTTATGGTGTTATTTATCCTTTTTGAGGGATGGAATTGTTGACTAAGTAGTTTCAGTTTAATGAAGAATTGTTTATCAAAATACTATCAAATATAAAAAAATATAGTCAATATGAAAAAATAAAATAATTTAGTTATTTGTTATTTCTAGGTAAAATATGGGAGTGAAAAAGAGCTGACTACTAGGGCTTATAGTTAGCTTTTCTTCTTTGTTTTATTTATTAAATAAGAGTTATGAAGAAATATGTATTAGCTTTGATGCTTGTATTTTTGTCTCTTTTTTCTATTGCTCCAACAAATGCTTTAGAAATAAAGATAATAACAGCAGAAGAGCAAGAAAAATTACAAAGGGAGATAACTATTGAAGAAGCCTTTAATTTTTTTTGATGAGTTTTCACTGATAAGGTAGAGTCAAGTTATGTTTATATAAAATTGAACTTTTTGTGAGTTGAGGAATGAACAGAGCTTTATGAATCTATGCAAAAACTTATATATTTAAATAAAGTTGAGAATGTAGCTATAGATTTAAAAAAGGATAGCAAGATGAATCTATATGCTTTTTTAAGATTGTGAACTAAGATATTTAATAAAGATTTGCTTTGAAATAAATCAATGAGTGATTTATTATCTAAAAATACAACTTATTGAGATCTTCTTGATGTAAAGGCTATTGTAGAAAAAGAAGATTTGGGAGAGTTGAATCTTTCTGGTGATTCTCAGGTTAATGAAAAAAAGGAGATATTTACAGATGTTTATGATACTTTGTTGAATGATCATTATGATAAGGAGAGTTTAGATGAGATTAAGATGATAGATTCTGCTATAGAATGATTAGCTAAAGGAACTGGAGATAAGTATACTACTTATTTTCCTCCTGTAGAAAGTAAGGTTTTTCAGGAAAATTTAAATTGAAATTATGAGTGAATTGGAGCATATATAGATATGGAGGAACCTGGAAAATTGGTAATTGTTAGTCCTATAAAGTGATCTCCTGCTGAACAAGCTTGAATCAAATGATGAGATATAGTTAAAAAGGTTGATTGAACTCCGATTAGAGAAGAGAATTCTCTTGCTGAGGTTGTTTCATGGATAAAGTGAGAGGCTTGAACAAAGGTTGTTCTTACTGTTGATAGAGATGGAAAAGTTTTTGATGTTGAGGTTGTTAGATGAAAGATAGTTATAAATGATCTTGAGTATAAGCTTTTGAATGAAAAGACTTTTTATATAGAGATAAAGAGTTTTGGAAGTAGTGTTGTTTCTAACTTTGATGCTGCTGTGAATGATTTAGTATTAAATCATCCTAATGTTGATAAGATTATATTTGATTTGAGAAATAATGGTTGAGGTTATTTGTCAGAGGTAACTAAGATGCTTTGATATTTTGTAGAAGAGGGGAAACCTGTGGCTGTTGTAAAATATAGATGAGATGTTTCTAGAACTTATACTTCTTCTGGGATTGATAAGGTTAATTTTTCTAAATATAAGTTAGTGGTTTTACAGAATTCTTGAACTGCTTCTGCTTCTGAAATACTTATATGAACTTTAAGAGATTATTATAAAGACTTGGTTATTATCTGAGAGACTTCTTTTGGTAAAGGATCTGTTCAAAGTATAAAAGGTTATAGTGATGGTTCTTCTTTGAAATATACTATCGCTAAATGGTTTACTTGATTAACTCAGACTTGAATTGATTGAGTTGGTATAGAGCCTACTATAAATTTAGAATTTGATATGGATAGATTTAATAATGATTGAGTTGATAATCAATTAGAGAAGGCGTTACAGATTAGATAGGAATTAATCTCCCCCCCCTAACCCCCTCTCCTGCAGAAGAGGGGGAAGATACAAAAAATGAATTTAAATAATTAGAATAAAGACAAAACCATCCTGAAATTAATTTAGGATGGTTTTGTTTAGTTTTTTTATGGTTAGACTTTAGTTTATTCTCATTTGAAGAGGACCGTGAAATAATTAAAATTTAATAAACCACTGGCTATGCTAGTGGATACTTATTTTAAAAATCCAATCCGAGCTTTTTTATAAAAATTAAGATCTACTACTTTGAGGTATAAGATTTTTAGTATATTTATCTAAAGTATATTGAATAACTTCAATCTCATTTTTAATATAACTTATATTTGATTTATCTTTTTCAGTTAGCAATTTACCTTTTAAATGTCTTTTCTTATCATATAATTTTTTACTAAGTAATTTAATCTTCTTATCAGAAATTCACAAGATATTATTAAATAATCTATCAATCTTTTTTATCTTAATATTCTCAGGTTCTGTAATTTCATAAGAAATTTGATTATTAGAAATAATCTCTGAAACATCAAGAAAATTCTTAAAAATATTATTTTTATAATAAGTATCGTTTATCAAAGACGAAGCCATTTGATGAGTAATTTTACTTTCACGAATCAAACTATCAATATGCTTATTTGTTAAATAATCATTTTTCTCTACATATAACTCTAATCTAGAAATAGAAAGTAGTTTTTCTTTTTCATCTTTAACCTGATTTAATCCTTCAATTTGATTAATCAAACTAACAAAATCATAAACTATATCTAAATATTGATTTTTTATACTCTCATTAGCAGATTTGGAATATTTAACCACATTCTTTTGTAAAGCAATCAAATATTTAATATTTTCCACTATTTTAATATTTATACTCTTAATCTTATAAAAATTATTATAATATTTCTTAGGATTCTCAGCCTGAGCATTAGTTATAAAATCAATAATCTCACTATACAGATTTTTAATTTTCAAACTATATAATTTCTCAATCCCTTCTAAGTCTAAAGGTTTTACTTTAGCAATCAAATCATTTTTAGAACTATTTCTAACATCATTTAAAGTTAAACCAAAAGCTTCTAAAATTACATCAACAGATTTATTATATAGATTATTTGTTTCCTTAATCAAAGAAACCAAAGCAGTATCAGGAAAATCCAAAACAGATTTATTTAAATAGATAGGATTATCAGAATTCTCCAATTTCTTTTCAGAGAATACAAATGATAATACTTTTACAAGCATATCCATAAATGGAACTACTATCAATATTCACGATACATTAAACAATGTATGAAATAGTGCTAGTTTTAAAGTATGGTTATCACTTGCAATTCACATTAAACCTCACAATGAATCAATAAAACTTGATATAAACGGTAATAAAACCATAAATACCAATCAAGTAGTCGTTTTAAACAAAACATCGGATAAAGCCAATCTCTTACCATTTATATTTGAAGTAAATGAACCTATAATCGCAGTTATCGTTGTACCAACATTAGCTCAGATAACTAAAGCCAGAGCATTATCATAAGTTACTTGCTTTGTCGCAAGTGCTGCAATAACCAAAATAATAGTAGCATGACTTGATTGCATCACAATAGTTGCAATTATTCAAATTCAAACATAAGCAAGAATTCATAAAAATCATTCAATAGCATAGTCAATTAAGTTTATACTACTTTGAAAAGCCTCAAATCAACCTTTCATATAATGAATTCACAAAAACAAAAAACCTAATCAAGCAAGAATTGAACCAATTCATTTTAAAGATTTAGCTTTTTGAAAAGAAAATATTATTCAGAAAACAAGCATAGGCATTGCATACAGAGATATGTTTATTTTCATTCAAAGTGTGGCAATAAGCCAAGCTCAAGTTGTAGTACCGATATTTGCTCCAAAGATAATTCAAATTCATTGAATTAGAGTAATTAGTTCAGCACTTAAAAATGAAATAGTTAGAAGAGAAACTAGGGAACTTGATTGCATCACAGTAGCTGATGTAAATCAGAAAAGTAAACTCTTCCATGTTTTATTTGTACTTTTTTGTAGGATTCTTTCTAGTACTCAACCAGTAAAAGCCTTAAATCAATCTTCTAAAAACATCATTCAAAATAGGAAAATAGCTACTCAAGCAGATATTACTTTTAATTCAGGACTTACCCAAAATCAATAAACCAACACTAATAAAATAGATGGTAAAAAGAACTTTCTAAACATTTGACTTTTTGAAATTGATAATAATAAAAACAATCTTATCATAAAATTTTTTATATATCAAAAAAAAGAGTAGTTTTTTTATTACTCTTTTTGATGTGGGGGATGTTGAGAGGAAAAAATGGAGTAGGTTTATGTTGAATAATGAAATATATAAGAGAGTTTATAAAATTGAATATATTAATTTTAAACATCTAAATTATTATACAATTCATCATAAGCTATTTTTGATAACCTAAAACTTAATATTACCTTAACTCTCTTCTTATTAAATATTATTTTCGCATCATTATCATCAAATTCATTAATGTCTTTTACGAATTTTTTTGATATAAGATAAATTAATTTATTAACTTTATTAGCTATAGCTCTAGAAATTCATTTTGAATATAAATACTTTCATATTTGAGAACTTATTCATGTTTCTAATGTAAATAAAAATGACTCTATTCTTTTTTCATAATCATCTTTATTTACATCTATTCATTTTTCTAAAAATATATCAAATAATATATTGTAAAATACTCTTATATACTTTACCCACTCAAATCAAATAACATTAGTATAATACGATAAAGACTCTAAAGCTTTATCATCAACTTTATTCTCAGGTGGATTTTTTTTCTTATAATACCTATATCATCTAATATAGTAAGATACATCTGTTGCAATAATTTCATTTATAGATTTACCAGAAATCCAATTAATTAACTTTGCAAATTCTTTTTCTGAGTCAAAGTCTTTATCATACTTAGTAAGTCTTTTTATATAAAATATATTCTGTAATATATCAAGAATAGTTTTAAATTCAGGCTTAATTCTAAATCTATCTTCTAATAAAGTATAAAATTTTTCTAACTCTTTTTGATCTTTTTCTACCAATCTATCATACAATTTCTTTTGGCTAATTGGAGATATTCAAATATTTTTAAAAAAAATATTTTTAGAAAAAAAAGAATCGTCTTTAATAAAATTAATTTTTTCTTCAATTATATTTTTTTGTTTATCTTTTAAGTTTAATTTATTTAGCTCATTAGTATTTATAAAAAATGAATAAAACATATATTCATAAGCCTCTTTATCATTTTTCATCTTATATATTGAATCAAAATCATCATCTCTAAATATTTTCATCAATTTATTTTTCTTTTCAGTTTTATTAATAATATTATTTTCTACATCTCTAATTTCTAATTCACTATCTTGTACATTTAAATAATCATTATAAATATCTTTATTTTCTTTATCTGTGAATAATATAACATTTCAAGATAGCTCATATCTAAATCTTCCAGCTCTTCATATTAAGTTGAAAAAATCAGTTTTTGACATTTTAGAGTTTCAATTTCATGAATTAGTGTTTAGTAGTATAATATTTTTTATAGGTAAATTTACTCATTCTAATAATGTTGAGGTACATAATATATATGATATTTTTCCATTCTTAAATAACTCAATAACATAATTTCTTAATCAAACAGGAAGAAATCAAGCATGAATTCATATTCATTTTTCTAAAAAATTTAATATGTAAAGTCAATTATAAAAATTCTCTTCAATATATTCCTTTATATTCTCTAATTCTTTATCAGATGGTTTTTTTATTATTTCTGTGATATTATTTAATAAGTGTTTTGCATATAATATTAACTTTGATTTTGATGTAACATATATTACAGTATTTCATTCAAAATTTGATTTTAATACAACATCTAATTTATATAAATTATTATCTTCTTTATATAATTCAATATCAGAAAAAGAAATATCATTTAAAGATATATTTTCTATTAATAATTCTTTTTTATACTTTCAAGTTAAATTATTATATTCAAAAATATCATAACTTTTCGAATTAACATCTAAAGAATATAAAAAGATATTTTTTTCTACTGGTTTATATTCAACTAATTTGGAATCAAAAGAAATACCTGATTTTTGACTAAAAAATTTATTTATAAAATAATCTGGATTTTTTATAATAGGTGAAGTAAATATTTTTTTAGCTGATTCATTATATTTTAAAAAATCTTCTATTACTCTTCTTAAAATAAATCATCTTCAAGTATAAGCTACTTTATGAGCTTCATCACAATAAAATAAAGTTATTCATCTAAGAATCTCTGGATTTTTTCTTAATGTAGCTAATAATCTTTCTTGTGTTAATATAAATATTTTATTATCTACATTATCATCAGAAACAAAATGAGTAATAACATTATAAGATAGTTTATAATCTTTCTTAATTGAAATTAAATCATTAAGAAAGTCATCTATTAAAGCTTTTGATGGAACAATAATTAATGCTGAGTTATTAATACTTTCTGAAAATGATTGTGTTAAATAAGTCCTAACAACAAATGATTTTCAAAAAGAAGTAGGTGCAGAAATACTTAATACATCATTAGTATTAATTGACTCCAAGATTTCTTTCTGAAATTTATTTAAATAACTTTCCTTCCCTCATATAAAAAGTTTTGATTCATTTTTTTCTAAAATATATTCATTATTTAAATCATTATCAAAGATATAATCTCAATCTTCTTTCAATGAAAAATTTTTAAAAATATCTTGTTTTATTATGGGAAAATTTCAAACTCTAACATAGATCATTTGAATTCAATATATTATATTTTTATCATCTGAATATAAGTATAACAAATATGAATTTATTTTCTGAGATAATTCTAAATGAAAGAAATTATTACTCAAAGCTAAAAGTGAAGAATATTCAATTATTTTTTTTATTTCTAAATATTCAAAATCATATAAATCAATGTCTATTTTTAAAAAACTTGCATTATAATTATTTGATAAGTTAAGTAATGAATTTCTAAAATTTTCACAAGCTACTAACTCATCTAAAAAATCTTGAAAAGTTTTATTCATATTCTAAATTATTATGTTCTACAAATGCTTTTCTAGCTTTTTCTACACATTCAAAAGGAAGTAAAAAATATATACTATTTTTATTTAATGTTTCCTTTCTGGATTTTATTTTATCTGAATAGAAAGAATTTTGTATATCTAATAAAAGTTCCTCAATATATTCACTTTCAGATTTTCATCAATTTTTGAAATTCATGTATTCATTATGTGTATATCAAACAAATATAACATTTTTAAAAACTAATTCTGAATGCTTAGGGTTTTCTTTTATAAAATATTGTATAAATATATCTCTATTTTCTTCATTCATTTCATCTTTTAAGCACTTACTAGCTAAATTTATTTCATGATTTAAATAATCAGTATCATTATAAAATTTTTCTAAGTCATCATGAGCATTTACTAATCATTTATCCAAGCTATCTTGACTAATTTTTCATTCTTTATCTTTTGAATTTACTGATAATTTTGACTCTCAAACTAACATACAAATTTTTCAAGCAATATCTTTATAAACAAATGATGTATCTCTTCATAATACATTAAATTTTATACTATCTCTATTTCACATTTTAGATACAACTTTAATTGCTCATAAATATCTTTTTTGTAATATTGTTAAAATTATCTCTCATAATTCTCAAGCATTTTTATAAGGGTAGTCTTTGTTAATAGAAGTATATTCTGCTTTAAGTTTTTTTAAAAATTCTTTAGAATATTCATTAATTGATTTTGTTCTATATCACTTAGCTATATCAGATAAATATTCGTCAATATCTCTTTGACTTAAAATAACTTCATGTAAGTAATCATCTATTCTTTTTATAAAGTTTTCAATAGAATCTAAAGGGTCAAAAAAAAATATATGAGCTTCATCTCAATCTTTTTTTAGATCTATAGTATGTGATTTTATTTTTTTTAATTTTTTTGGCATTTATTAATTAAACTTATTAAAACAAATCCCTAACTTATACCCCAAATTTTTCAAATACCATATACCGATAACTCTTATAAAATCCATCTGAAAAATTATTTCATAAACAAACCTTAATTTATACATTTTTCATATTTTTGCAAAAAATACTTGCTCATATAATCTAATCCACTTTAACTTATTTTGTTGCCTTTATCACTCAATTGTGAGTTTTTTGCACAATTGTATTTGAATCAAGTAATTTTAATCCTATATTAAAATTTTCCTTCCTATTTCTCCAAAATCTTCCTCAACTCATCCACCACAGCCTTCTCCCATACCTTCATAGTAAACAAACCAATAAGAGGTTTAGCAATAATCCTTAACCACTTCTTATGAATATCAACCTCATAAACATAATTAATTTTTGTACCCCCTTCAACATTTTCCAATAAAAGCTCCTCATGCCCAGATGTACCAAACTTCAAACTCTGATTATCAGAAATAAAACCCCTCTGTGGAAGAATTTTAGTTTTCATATTAACAGGAAAAGTTTTACCAAAAGACTTCACCTGAGCTTCTATTTCCAAATTGTTTCCTTCTCTTTTTGTAATAACAACAGACTCAGCAACTTTAGGAAAATACTTAGGCAAGTTTTCAAAATCAGTAATGATTTTGAAAACCTCATCAAGAGGAGCTTTTATTACCCATGAATTTTCTAAATGAATATGTTTCATAATTTATGATAAAATTTAATGTACATATATTACAAAAAAAGCATAATAATCAAAATGATTATTATGCTCTCTAGATTTAAATCTAGAAGTTAAATTCCAGATATATATTTTGTTTTAGATAATTTATCTCTTAGATAACTACTTAAAACTGGTATAAAAGCTTGTGGCATCATAGTTTCAGGTATTTCTTCTAAAGAAAACCACTGTAAATCTTGTAATTCATATGAATGTGAAGAATTTCTATAAGTATCTAAAACGAGGGCAAACTCTTCATTATTTTTTACTGTACAAAAATATTCTAGAAAATGAATATTATCTTTTCAAATTTTTGATCATATAAAATCCTGAGTAAATATAATATTATCTAATGTAGCTTTTATTCATAACTCCTCTATAGATTCTCTTTTAAATGCTTCATATAATTGTTCTCACCACTTAATTCATCAACCAGGCAATCACCAAATCTTTCACATTTTACATAATAAAAGTTTTTCATCTTTTAATATAACCATTCTAACTGCTGGTCTAAAAATCTTCTCCATATTTTTATTGTTAAATAAATATCTTTATCCAAATAAGAGAAAAAAGTATGGATTATTTTGAAGAAGATGTTGAATCTCCTTATATGCTTTTAATAGATAATATAAAAGAAGAAGCTATTAATAAAATAAGTTGTGCTAGTCACAATGATTGAACTGCTAGAGTTCAAACAGTTAGAAAAGAATTTAATACTAGATTTCATGATTTAATACAAAAATTTTGAAATATTACCTGAACCCCTATTCTTCTTAATACCTCTTTAAATGATAACTGAGAGCCAATAGTTTGAGATGAAAATGATGCTATAAGATTTATTTTAAAAAGTGATGTTGATTTTTTAGTTATTTGAGATTATATAATATATAAAAAATAATTTTATTTCTTAAATATATAAAACATGAAAGATTATGTAGAGTGTATTGTTGCTGTTAATGCTATAATGATTTGTGGTAATGAAATTTTATTACAAAGAGTAGTTAAAAGGGATAATAAGTTATGATTACCTTGATGAAAGATAGATATTTGAGAATCTTTTGAAGAAGCCTTAGAAAGAGAAATTTTTGAAGAAACCTGAATTAAAGGAGAATTATATGATTTTGAAAGAGTTGCAATACTACATGATGTTCCAAATACAACATGTAAACATATATATGTATTAAATTTAAAGGATAAGTTTGATAATTTTAATTTTAATGATACCGAAATTTCAAAATGTTTTTGGGTAAAATTGGACGAGATTCCAGATGATGTTGATTGATATAGGAAGCCTTGGGTATATTCAGTTATACAAGACTATAAAAAATGAGTTTTTAATAATAAAAATAAATTATATACATTAGATTAAATAATTAATCAAAAATAAATTTACAATAAGACCAACAAGCTTAAATGAAAAGTTAGTAGTTGTCTCTGTTTGAAATGAAATGATAGCAGATAATATAAAGGATTTTTTTTAAACAAAAGCTATTCACTTTCTAGAAGATGAAAAATATTTCTTAAGTGTTGCAAATAAAAGATGAATTAAAAACATTAAAAAAAGCATAATAATCAAAATGATTATTACGCTTGGTTTTTAACTTTCAAATGGTGGATTCACCGGGGCTCGAACCCGGGACCTATCGCTTAAGAGGCGAGTGCTCTACCAACTGAGCTATGAATCCAAAAATATCTAAAAATTTAGACAAACCGTAGTTTATATATAAAACTGAAAAAATCAAAAAAAAATTAAGAATTTTTTATTTTTTCCATATAAAAAAAAAAATCCCTCTTTAAAATAGAGAGATTTCTGAATTATTTCTTTTTTTGATAATCTTTTATATCACTATATTTCATTCTAGTTCAGAATAAACTTTTAATAACTCATAAATCAAGTTTTTTATATTCATTTATTAAAAATGTGTATGTTTTTTCGTTTGGAATACCAAAAATCGCAGTATTTCAAAAATTATCATCAACTACCATTTCAGAAGTGTTACCTTTTTTCAATATTCTATAATTTACTTTATCTCAATACTTATCCGTGAACTCACCAAATCTCCATCAAGCTTTTTCCCATTTTTCTCTATTTATAAAAAATTCATCAATTTTCTCAATCTGCATTCCTTGGTATGACCTTGTAGCAGCTTCTTTTGTTATATCCGCTACTCTTCATAATACTTTTCAACTTTTATGATATAAACTCTCTCAACTCTTTGAAAGTTCCTTAGACATGTGATTAGGAATTCATGACACAATATCTTTAGTTCCTTTATAAAGGTTTCCTCCAACTTCTTTTATTCATTTTCAAGTTTGACCAGACATAGCTTTAAATCATGCTTCAATTTTTTCTCAACCTGTAGGAATTCACTCATTTCATGCTTTTATCGTAGTTCATAAAAAATTATCTATAGGTCAAAAATCTCTTTTTTCATATTTATCAAAAATCTTTTTTATTTCTCTTTCTTCTATCTGAGGAGTATTACTATGGATTCATGTGTATCTAATGTTTCAAAACCAATCATCAATAACCATAGTAAAAGTTTTTGTCTTCTCATTATATTTAGTAAGATAAGTTACTTCTGTTCCATTTTTTAATACAAATGTATCAGATTTCCATTTTTCTTTTCATTCATTTTGAGAAAGAGTATCACGTATCCAACTAGCTGCAGTATCTGATCTTTCTTCAATTATATCTCAAATTCACTCTAAAACTAACCCTCATCATCAAGCTACTCATAATTTATCTTCCAGTTTTCTTAAATTTTCCAAGACATGTTTTTTATCAGAATTACTTTTAGTTTCATCTTTCATGAATCCTTCCATAACATCATGTTTTAGATTAGGATATTCCTTTGCAATTTTTTCTTTAGAAGAACGAGGATTATTAGCAAGTTTGTTTAAAAGAGCTTGTTCTTTGATTGTTAATAATCAATCTCTATTTGTTTCATTATGTTCTATCATTGTTTAATTTTTATTAGATAAAATTTTTATTTTATAAATTATATTTCTTTCAACAATTCATCAGCCTCACTCTCATCTTTTCTATTTTCTTCACCCTCTTCCTTTCTCATCGCCTCCATCATACTCTTTATCCCTTCTAGCTTTCAAACAGCCTTGTCAATATCCTCCTTACCTATAGAAGCTATCAAATCCATAATAACCTTATATATAGTATTAACAAAGTTCTCACTAATACCATTTCATATCTTCAAAATTTCATACAAATCATTAAAAACACTATCTTCATTATTTTCTTTTAAGATAGATAACATAGCTAAAAGTTTTTTCAATTTATCCTCATAAGATAAATTATCTTTTAAATCAGACATTTTATATAGTTATACTTTAAGTTTTATTTATAATACCACTTATTATTTTTATAGTCAAAATATTGTCCCTAGCTAAAAGTAAAAACCTAATATCTTACACATCTCTTACATTAAATAAGTATAATACCAACTATCTAGTAATCGTGAGTAAGAATAAACTCAATGACTTTACTAGATAAATTTACCATATAAAACTATTTTGAAAAAATCTTTTTTGTTTACATAGAAGTTGATTCAAAATAGTTTTAATTTTTATTATTTAATAATATTTTATGAAAAAAATAATAATATTCTTTATCTCAATTATCTTAATAATCAGCACAATATATTTATTAGATCATAGAAAAAATATATCAGGAAACTATTATAAAGATTTTTTCAATGTATATATAAAAATAGAAGTTCCTTTCCCAGATGAAAATGGAAACATGATAGAAAATTATGTAAAGTTAAAGGATGCAGATATGAAGACATTCACTCCATTAGAATGATATTATAGTAAAGATAAAAACCATGTTTACTGTAGTAAATCAGAAATAGAAGAAGCAAATTCAATTTCTTTTGAAACACTAGGTTATTGATATGCAAAAGATAATAAAAACATTTATTATTGTTGATGAACAGATTTTATTAAAAAATCTACAAAAATGGATGTAGATTATAACACATTTAAAGTATTAGACCCTCTTTATACCAAAGATAAAAACCATGTTTATTATATTAGAAAAATATTAGAAAATGTTGATCCAGAGACATTTGAAACATTAGATTATCCATATGCAAAAGATAAAAATAATGTTTACACACATGATTGAAAAATTTTAGACAAGGCAGAACCAAACACATTTGAAATTTTAAGCTCTAGATATTCAAAGGATAAAAATAGAGTCTATTATTCAAGTTATATTAAAACAATGAATATTGAATGAGCAGATTCAGAAACATTTCAAGTTTTAGATTATAAATGAGCAATAACAGACAAAGAGGAGAAATTCTTCGCAAAAGATAAAGAAAATATATATTATATGCGGTATCAAGCAGATAAACACGATGTTCATTATCAAAACATCAAGTTAGAAACATGATGATACTATATAGAAAGATGAGTTGATTTAGAATCATTTATTGCATTAAATGAAGATTTCTCTAAAGATAAAAACAACGTTTATTATAGATGATTTAACCTAATAAAAGAAGCTGATATTGATACATTTGAAACATTTAAGTGAGGATACTATGCAAAAGATAAGAAAAATGTATATTATAATAATAATAACAGAAATCTAGAAATAATAAGTAATGCAGATGCTTCAACGTTTAAATTCATAGATTTTTATACTGCAAAAGATAGTAACAATTGTTATGTTTTCTGAAAAATAAAAGATATGTCTAGATGTGAAGAGAAAATTGAATATCTAAAAAAAGAAAATAATTAAAAAAAATCTCATTTTCTTACACTTTTCTTACATTAGATAAATATAATACAATTACATTTAGTAATCGTGAGTAACGATAAACTCAATGACTTTGCTAAATAACTAGACAACAAAAAAACTATTTTGAGAAATATCTTTTTCGCTTACTGAAAGATAAATCCAAAATAGTTTTTTTGTGCTTAAATATTAGATAGTTACTGATTTGTATAAAAAGCATAAATTGGGTTGACTTTTATATAATTATATTATAATACAGATATCCGTTAAGTCAATTGAAAGTACATATAAAGTAGGAGAAGAAATATGGAAGAGCTGAAAATGGAAGAAATGGTAGAGGTTTTGAGAGTGATGAAGGGGTGCACAATCTATCTGTACCTTAAAAATCTGGCTGAAAAAATGTACCAGCAGGAAATATTCCCTTGCAATGGGAACTGGATTATCGCGGAAGATGCCATTGCTGGTTTTCTTGACCGGTGTACTGAAGGTCGGTCAGAGAGGAATCGAATTGAACGACAGATTCGTAAGATTCCTGCCTACCATGGCAAGCAGGCAACGATGAATTCCCTTCTCGTTCTTTTCATAAGAGAAGAGCTTACATTGAGACTCACAAGAAATTAGCCGAAAAGGGAGAAAAACGGAGAAAAGGGAGGATATTCGAGAGCCTTTGCAACTAACACATGAGTGTAGGAGCAAAGGCCTTCGCCTTTTTAAAACTCAAAACAATTTTAATTTATTTTCCCAAAACCTTTCAAATAACCAAATCCTCTTTCAAATAATAACTACTATTTTCTTCTTCACATTTAGAGAAACAACTTCTAGAATCCAAACTATAAGGTCTATTATCACCCAAAATAAAAACACTACCTTCAGGAACATCATAAACTAAGCTCTTCTCCTCTGAAGGAAGAAAAGTAGCCAGTTTATTTTTTTCACTTAGATAAATCTCATCTAATCCAACAAAACCTTCTTTTCACTTCTTTTTTATAAATACTTTTCCATTTTTTATCTCTATACTATCACCTCAAACTCATATTATTCTTCAAATCCTTAAATCACTATCCTTATTTGTTTTATAAATTATTATATCTCACCTATCAATATTAAACCATTTTGAATAAGTGAGAATATTTCAACCCTCAAAAGTCGGATACATAGAATCTCAAAACATTGTTATTCTTCAAAAAATAACACTTAAAGAAATAGTTCCAATAACCATAATTACAACCAAAATGATTAAAATAGTTTTTTTCATGTGTGATAAAATTATGAAATAATTTCTTAAATGCAATCTGAATTCTATGTGGATATTACTTTTAATCAAACAATTTACTAACAAATCAAGTGCTATATTTTTGAAATAAGATAAAAAATGATATAATTTATCTGTATATCATTTAATTCATATAAAAATGAAACATTTAGCTATAATAATGGATGGAAATCGTAGATGGGCAGAATCAAAAATGTTACCTAAAGTAGCATGACATAAAGCCTGAGCTAACAATGTGAAAAAAATAACAGAATTATGTCATAAAAGGGGAGTTAAATATCTAACACTATGGGCATTATCTACAGAAAATTTAATAAAAAGAGATAAAGAAGAAGTTGCATCAATAATAAAATTAATAAATAAAATAGACTATTTTCTTTGAGACATGTTAAAAAATGACTTAAAATTCAATGTAATATGAGATATATCAAAACTACCAAGAGAATCACAAAAGATACTTGAAGACATCATGAAAAAAACAGAAAACAATAGTTGAATGACTTTAACCGTTGCACTTATCTATTGATGACAAGATGAAATAATTAGAGCAACAAAAAAAATAATAGAAGCATGAGTAAAACCAGAAGAAATAAATGAAGAAAAATTTAAAAGCTTTCTTGATACAAAAGATTTACCTGCTCCAGATTTAATAATTAGAACATGATGAGATATAAGACACTCATGATTTTTATTATTTGATTCAGCATATAGCGAATACTACTACACAGAGAAAAAATGGCCAGAATTTGATGGAAAAGAATTAGAAGAAGCAATAGATACTTTTAACAAAGCGAAGAGAAATTTCGGAAAATAGAAACAACTTTACCTTTTTATAAAAGGATAGCAAGTGAAATAACATTCAAATTAACTAAGGCTCCCCCTTGACCCCCCTCATTCGAGGGGGAAAACGAGGAACGAGTAGGGGGAGTTTTCTTACTACCTAACAAAACTATTATGCTTCCGACATGGTATACAGACTATAAAAATCTAATAGAAGAATCATTATTTAGCTATCTAGATAAATACTTAGATAAAAAAGTATCTAAGCCACTTGAAGAATTTAAAGAAGTAATCAAATATTCAGTAAAATGATGAAAAAGAATCAGAGCAATATTAGCACTTGAATTTTATCTGATATTCTCAGGAAAAGATTTTAAAGATTTAACTAAAGACTCTGATATAATTAAATTTTGTATTGCAATAGAAGCCATTCATGCATTTAGTCTGATACACGATGATTTACCATGTATGGATAATGATACACTCAGAAGATGAGAACCTACAGTTTGGAAAAAATATTGAGAATACCAAGCAGTACTAGTTTGAGATTTATTAAATACCCTTACTTTTGAAATACTATCAGAAATAAAAAAGCCAGAAATATCACAAAAACTAGTGAAATTATTATCAAAATCTATATGATTTCATTGAATGATAGGAGGACAAGTAGAAGATTTATACTTTGAGGAAAAATCAGAAGAACTAGATTTGAAAATTCTAAAAGAATTACACAAAAAAAAGACATGAGCATTAATAAGAGCATCTATAGTAGGGTGAATGATATTATCAAAAATATCACCAGACACTCCTCTATTTAGAAAAGAAGTAGATAACAGTGAAAGTATTTTGGATGTATATGATAAATTTTGAAAAAAATTATGATTAGCATTTCAGATAAGAGATGACTTACTAGATATAGACTGAACACCAGAAGAAACAGGGAAGAGTGTATGATGAGAAAATAAAGGATTTGTATACTTTATGTGAGAAGAAAAAACCAGGGAAAAATTAGATAACCTTATAAAAAAGTGTAGAAAAATGGCAAAAAATTTATCTTCTGAAAAAATAGATTTTATAGTTGATTATATAGAGAAGAGAAATAAGTAGTGGATAAAATTTTGACTTAAGAATAATTCTATGTACTGTAACCTAAATAATACATAAAGTATGAGTATCATCTCATACTTTTTTAAAACTTTGAAAATTTTAATTGTAAGCAAATTATTATGACAGAAGTTGCAGGGGAAGTTCCCCAAATAAGTAATGATGATAAATTAATGTTAGAAGATTTGGCTATAACAAATTTTCGATGCATTACTCTTTATTTAGAATCATCTTCTAAAATATGAAATAAAGAAGATTCGTTGGCTTTAAGTTGTATAGAGTTTTTAAGTACTAAATATTCAGAAGAAATTATTGATAGGCTTTCATATATATTATCTCCTGAAGTTGTTAATCAACTTGATGATATAGTCCAAAAAGCTAATGAAATTTTTCTAAAAGATGAACTAGAAATTCAACAAGAGATAAATGAATTACAAGAAAGCTATCAAAAAATAATTTTAGAAAAACTTCAGTGATTCAATTAGTTTAAAATATTTAAATAGTGACTTGATATAAAAAACTATTCAGGTAAAATATAGGGAAGCTAAAAGTATGAATTTTACATTCATACTTTTTTTATAATTTTATTGAAAAATTTATGATAGAACTTTGAAACGGATACAAAAAAGATAAAAATAATATATATTTTCGTCATAGAAGAATAGAATGAGTAGATATAGGAAGTTTTGAACCTTTGTTTTTTTTATATGCAAGGGATAAAAATAATGTTTTTCGTGAATGATATATAATAAAAGAAGCAGACAGCAAAACATTTGAAGTATTATCTGATATCTATTCTAGAGATAAAAACAATATTTATCGTTATTGTAGCAAATTAAAAGAAGCTGATAGAGAAACTTTTATTTTATTATCTCCAATCTTTGCAAAAGACAAAAATTACATTTTTTCTGAATGGAAAATAATTAAAGATGTTGAAAATATAGAAAAATTTCAAATTTTATGACATGAGAATTATGCAAGAGATGAAAAATATATTTATGTACTATGGGAAAGAGTAGAGTGAGTTGATTTTGAAACATTTGAAATATTAAATGAGTATTTTTTTAGAGATAAAGATAATATTTTTTGCTTAAATAGGAAAATCAAAAATATTGATAATCTTAAGGAATTTGAAGCTATAAATTGATATTATGCGAAATACAATTGAAAGATATTTTCTTGAAATAAAGAAATAAAATGAGCTGATGAAAAAACATTTGAAATCCTATCTGAATACTATAGCAAAGATAAAGATAATGTATATTTTTGAACAAGAATTTTAGAAAAATCAGATGCTAAAACTTTTCAGCCTTTAGGAAAATATTATGCAAAAGATGAAAATAATGTATATTTTCTTGATACTGTATTAAAAGATTTAAGTCCTAAAAGTATACAAGTTTTAAGATGGAATGATATTTATATAAAAGATGATAAAGTAGCATACCATTTCCGTAAAAAAATAGAATGAGTAGATGTAAAAACATTAAAGAGTATAGATTATTGAGTTGCTAGAGATAAAAATAATTGTTATGAACAAGAAAAGATAACAGATATGTCAGAATGTGAAATTATAAGAAATAATATTTAATTTTAAAAGGAAAAACCATAAAAAAATATTTAACAATACTAATAATCTCTACATTATTAGTTCCGGTTATCCTCTGGATTTCAAATGTCTTTATTATTCCTAAATTACAATACTTAGAAGCAGAACAAATAGCTAAAAAACTAGAATTATATAAAGAAGATAAATTAAAATATCCAAAGAGTATAGAAGAATTGAAACCATACTATCTAAAATTTATTTATTTCTCTTTTAAATACAAAAGTGATAGGGATGATAGTTATACCTTATGGTATAAAGAAGATACATTTTGGGAATTTATAGATTGTTCTTATACTTGGCATTGTAACTCTTATGATTGATGCTACAGAACTTGGTGATTAATAAAAAATAAAATTATAAATAATAAACTATGAAAAAATTAAAAATAATTACATTGATTTTAGTTGTGTTTTTAGCTTCTTGTAATTGAGATAAAAAACAAGAACAACTAAAAGAAAAAAATATATTAAATTTATGAACATGAAATATTGAATCTGAAACAAAACAAGATGATAAGGTTGATTTGTGACATGGATTTTATAAACAGAAAGGTTATATACGGAAAGAAAATATCAATCACTCAGTTACCTGAAAAACAAGTAGTGGTACATCATATTTATTAGATATAGATAGTTTTAAAATGCTATCTGATTTCTATGCAAAAGACAAAAATAAATACTTTTTCTTTTTAGAAAATCAGCAAACATTTATTCCTATTCCTCAAGAAAGTAATTTGAAAATTAGGGTACTAACAAAATATTATGCAGTAATATGAGATAAATTATATTACAAATTCTATCCTATATATTCAATTGAATGAACGGAGTACATGCATGATATCGAAATATTCCCTAGAGACTATTCAAAATATTTAGATAAAATATATTATAAAAATTTTCTCCTAAAAGTAGACTCTGAAACATTTGAATTAATAAACACACTTTATTCAAAAGATAAAAATTGAATTTATTATTTTACTAAAAAAATACAAGAAGCAGATTTAGAAACATTTGAAGTTTTAAAATGAGGCTATGAAGGAGAGATTAGTTATGCAAAAGATAAAAATAATTGTTATAAAAACGCAAAAATAGTAGATATATCCGAGTGTGATAATAGACTAAAAAAGTTAAAGAAATTCATAAACATAGAATGAAAAAATAAAACAGAATATATCTCTCTAGAAGAAACAATCTGAGAAGAACAATGAGAAATTATAGATTATGTACCTATAAAAGAATTTGTTTTTAATAACTCAAATCTACCAAGCATAAAAACTAGTAATTGTGCTAATATAAATGACTTATTTACTATAGATGATATTGATGAAGATTGAGATATAGAGCTTGGTATGTATTATTCATGATGTACATGAAAACTAAAACAAATAAAAGTATTTTCTTTCGTTTTATGAAGTTGGAGAGAAATATGAACATGAACAATAGATGCTTGAGAATATAATGAGGATGATTTTTCTAAAATAGTTTTCAAAACAAGCAAAAACAATTTACAAATTCATGAAAAATATACACAGCCAAGTAACTGAAAAGATAAAGATAGTTATAAAATTATATACTTTAATGGTTATTCTGGAAGAGAAATAGAAGAATATAAAAAAGAAAACAAGGTTATTTATTATAAATCACAGATTCTCAATGAAGTTGATTTTGATAGTTTTAGTGTATTAGACGACGATTTCGCAAAAGATAAAGATTATATATATTTTAAGTGAGAAAAACATCCTGAATTAGATGTTGAAACATTTGAATTATTAGATACATGCTGAGCTTATTCTCAATGTTACGCAAGAGATAAAAATTATGTTTATGATCCTTATGATTTATCTATTTTTGAGTGATTAGATTGAACAACTTTTGAGGTATTAGATGATTCTCACCAAAAAGATAAAAATCATGTTTATCTTTGGAATAAAATAATCAAGTGAGCTAATCCTGAGACATTTAAACCTATAACAATGTGTTCTCATGTTATGAAAGCTCATTATGGAATAGATGAAAATTACTGATATTATAATTGAAGAAAAATAGAAAATTCTAACTGAAAAACGTTTGAAGTTTTATGAATTTGACCTTGTGAATATGCAAAAGATAAAAATAACATGTATTACAGATGAAAAGTTTTAGAATGAGCTAACTCTGAAACTTTTGAATACATTGCAGAAGACAGAAAAGAAATAGAAACTTGTGATAATCAATATAGTCCTTGTTATGAATATTCTGATTTTTCAAAAGATGATAAAAACTGTTATAAAAATGCAGAGAAAGTTGAGATGTCAGAATGTGATGATTTTTTGAAAGAATTAGATGAGTTTAAAAGATAAAATCTTCAGGAAAACTTTGAAAAAATAATTTAACTTATAAATAATAATTATGAAAAAACTAAAAATAATTAGGTTAATATTATTACCTAACCTTAAAATTTGACTTTAGACAATAAAAAGTTAATATATTTTAACTTTAGGTAGTTTTTTACTAGGTAATATATGTCAGAAATAATAAATTTGTCTAAGAATTACTTTGAAGAAGAAATCAAAGGAATAGATATCAAAGCATGAAGTCCAGATGATTATAGAAGAGACTGGTATAATAGATTGGATTATGCTGTCAAGGAGATTGTTAAAGAAGTATCTGAATTTTATTGAATGATTATTTTTGGAGGAATGTCTCAGAGGTGTAATGACTATAAAAAAGGAGTGCATTGATTTAATGATATTGATTTAGCATGTTTTTATAGGTCTGAAAATAAGCATAATGGAAAAAGCTTTAATGGAGAAATAGAAACATTTTATGAGTCTGAAATAGAAAAAAATAACAATCCTGAAATAGGAGATGATATAGAAACAGAACTTTTAATCCTAAAACAATTTATAACTCCAGATTATGATGAAATGTTGGAGTCTCTTATATATAAATTTTTTACTAGAAAAGAACCAAAAATATGTTTTTTATCAGGTTCTTTTATGCCAACCATATCAGCTTCTTTTTTTTCTCCTGAATATATTGAAAAAAAATTAGCAAGTTTTGAGAGAAAGAAATTTTTTAACATGTTATTAAATAATGGTAGAGGGACAGATTTGTGAAATAGTAAAGATTTAGCAATAGAAAGGTTAAATCAACGTTTTATTGGAGAAAAAAGGCTTTTAGGAGAACTAGAAAATATATTAAATGATACTTTTTCCTAATTTTTCGGTCTAAGATTTGATATAAAAACTTATTTTGATAAAATATACGAAATTAAAAGTATGAGTTTAATCATACTTTTTTATATAGTAATCTTTATTTTATGCAACTAAACCAAGAAACATACTCCGAAGAAAACTTTAAAAATTTATCTTTACTACACCAAAATTTACAAGATAAAGAATTTTCAAACTGTACCTTTGAAAAATGCGATTTTACCTGATGTGATTTTTCTGACACAATCTTCATAGACTGTACTTTTACAAGCTCTAACCTATCAAACATAAAAGTAGAAGACACAAGTTTTCAAACAGTTTCATTTGAAAACTGTAAAATAACCTGAGTTATGTTCACTAAGATAAGCTCATTTTTTATAGATTGGACCTTTAAAAAATGTAAAATAGAACTTTGTGATTTCAGTAGATTAGATATGAAAAATAGTAAATTTCTAGAATGCTCTATAAGAGAATCAGATTTCATAGATGTAAACCTATCAAATTCAGATTTTTCCGATTCAGATTTACAAGCTTCTAAATTTCAAAACGCAAACTTAGAAAAAACAGATTTTACAAATGCTAAAAATTATTATATAGATCCACTACAAAACAAACTAAAAAAAGCTAAATTTTCCTTACCAGAAGTTTTACTACTTCTAGCATGATTTGAAATAGAAGTAGATAACATACAACTGTAAAGTTATTATCTACTTTCAATTTTGACTCTCAACAATATTTTTATAGATTATATTTATAAGTACTATGCTAAAAGTATTATTATCTCTTAGGATATATTATATTAAAGTAAAAAATTATTAAATATTTTCTAAAATATATAAACCATGTGACACATCACCTCAAAAACATACAAAGGTTTACAAAAGAGATTAGATGATGCAGCACAAGGGGCTCCAGATTCAGAAACTTTATACAAGATTATAGAACTACTATTTACAGAAGAAGAAGCAAAACTAACATCAGTACTTCCGTTAAAATTCTTTACAGCAACAGAAGCATCAAAACTATGGAAAAAATCAGAAGAGGAGTCCCAAAAAATGTTAGATACATTATCTGATAAATGAATACTGTTAGACTTTAGCAATGAAAAAGAACGTATATTTTTTGTTGCTCCAACAATGGTTTGATTTTTTGAATTCGCTCTAATGAGAACAGATTGAAAGCTAAATTGTAAAGCTTTATCAGAATTATTCTATCACTACATAAACCAAGAAGAAAATTTTATGAAAAGAATCTTTATGCAAAAAACACCAGTAGATAGAGTATTTTTAAATGAAGAATCTATGCCTCAAGACAAGTCTATAATACTAGATTACGAAAAAGCAACTCATGTTATAGATACAGCAAGTGTTATAAGTCAGGGAAGATGCTATTGTAGGCATAAAAAAGAACATCTATGAACAGCTTGTGACAATCCACAAGATGTATGTCTAAGTTTCAATAAACCAGCAGCAAGTCTGATAAAACACAAAATAGCAAAAGAAATATCAAAAGAAAAAGCTCACGAAATATTAAACAGATGCATAAAATTATGACTAGTACAAATCGGCGATAATGTACAAAATGAAGTCAATTGGATTTGTAATTGTTGTAGTTGTTGTTGTGAGTGAATAAATTGTTACAAAAAACTTTGATATTCAGCAATATTAACAAGCAACTTTATTTCTAAAAATGATATAGATAAATGCAAATGATGTTGATTATGTGCTAAAAAATGTCCAGTAGAAGCAATAAAAATAGTAGAAAAAAATTGAAAAAAGTTTGCTAAAATAGATGAAAAATTATGTATATGATGTTGAGTTTGTAATAGATTCTGTCCTATCAAAAGTGTGAGTATGCACAGAGTAGAAAAACCAGAAATAGTACCTAAAGATAGTTTTGAGAGACTTATCTCTGTAGCAATAGATACTTGAACAATCCAAAACTATTTATTTGATAATTATACATTACTTTCTCACAAAATTATGAGAAGCTTTCTATGAGTTTTGATGTCATTACCACTTTCAAAACAGATACTAGCAAGTAAACAACTGAAATCTAGATTTTTAAACAGACTTGTGAAAACGAAGCTTTATGAAAAGTTTGATGCGCTTTATAATGAAGGAAAGGGAATGGATTATAGACATGATGAGTTTAGTAATAATAATTAAACATTCTTAAACTTTTTTCTTATATTTTCAAATCTTTCTTTTATTTTATCTAATTTTTTCTCATGAGCAGATGCATATATTCTTGCACCTGTTTTTCCGCTGAAACGGTCAATTGTAGATTTTATGAGACATATTTCTACATTTATTTTTTGTATATTTACACCTGTTAGTACTTTTGTTTCATAATATGTAATAAATTCAGAGAAACTATCAAGTAAAAGATTTAATTCTAAATCTAAATTAGCTATAATACGATTATCGTATTCTGTATGCCAAAATCTATTTATTTTTTCTTTTAATAAATTGTCTCTTAAATTATCAATTATTTTTAGTTTTTCATTAAATCAAATATCAATTTTTAAAACAGAATCTACTAAATTTTGGATATTATCAGTATCAATAAATGTTTCTCAAGGCTTACAATCTAATATTTTTCAAAAATAGAGTTCTTTATCTTCATTCATAAAAAGAAATACTACTAAATAATATTTCTTTTATTTTACAATATATACATTAGAAAGCAAGTTTAAAATTTATATGATAAAACTATATCAGAATTTCTTTAGGTCTTTTCCCTAAATATTATGCTTATTGCCCAAAGGATAATAAGAACTTCAAATAAAAAAGTCCAGTGAAAAACAAAATTATACACCCGATAATCATAAACATCAGGTACATCAAAAAAGTAATAAGCTTTATTTGAAATAGGGAATAGCCACTCAACCTTTCAGACTATTGTATCAAGGAACAAATGTAGAAAAATATTAGAAAAAAATACTATACCAAATAAATAATACTTTTCCCTTTTTAAAAGCCAAATAGTAAAGAAAAATATAACCGTAATTATTAACCAGTAGAAAGGTCTATGTATCCAATAGCTATGATGTAAATTTTGCTTATTATCAATCAGATAAAAATAAAGTATATCAGAATCAGGAAAAATACTACCAACTAAACCGATAAAAAAATATTTAGTATTTTTAATATGTTTTTGTAATTTCTTTGTTAATATATATCAAGCAGGTAAGTGAGCAATGAACATAAGGTTTATTTTTCTGATAAAATTAAAGTAAAAACAGCATTTTTATTAGGATAATTATCTATATATTTTTTAGCCTTTTCAATATTATTAGAAACATAATCTTCCCATGATTCCAAGTCTGTTTTATCTAAATACCAATTATCATAATTATAATTGTATTCTCCAGTATTATTATCTAGAACATCACCCCCTAAGACTGCAATATTATTTTCTTTCAAATATTTTAGAATATCTGGAATATCTTTTCTTTTAAAAGCCATATCAAAAACTCATATATGTTCTAGACTAATTCCGTTTTTTGAAAGATTTTCAGGTAATTTCACCATAATTTTTTAAAAGTTAAACAAATTGATTGCCAATTTTTTCTCATAAAATAACACTGTTTCACACACCAAACGTACCTGTTTTTGATATAATAACCTTATCTCATAAAACATTTTTTAAAATCTGACATCATTTTACAGTTGTACAATGACCAGGAGCAATAAATTCAATTTCACTTTTATTTAATATTTTAGCCTTTTTATTCATTTCTTCCTCTGTATAATCTGTATAATGCATACCTCATATAATTCATCTAACTTTTTTATTTCCTGTAATTTCCTTAGCTCTATCTACAAGTAATTCAACAGTAGGATGAGAACATCAAACTACAACGGTAATTCATAACTCTTTTTGATTAATAACAATTGCTTGTTCCTTCATCTTTTCCCCAATACATCAAGTTGTATATATTTTATGACTTATTTCAAAACCTTCATCTCTTACAATATTTATGTTTTTATATTTTTTAATTTCTAAAACATCATCTTTACTAATTGATAAATCATATTTACCATCTGAATTTGTTTTCAGAAAGTTATATTTATTAGGATGTTCTTTTATATGAGGAATTCATAACTGTTCGGGAAGGAATATTCTCTGTTTTTTTAATTTAGGCATCATTGATAGTAAAGCTCAGATATGGTCTATATGTTGGTGAGAAATAATAATATCATCAATTTCATCAATAGAAATTCATAATTGTTCCATGTTATATAAAACGGCTCAAGGAACTTCTCATACATCAAAAAGCATCTTATAATTTTCTACTTCAATTAACATAGATTGTCCATGTTGAGCTAAACAATTGTGCCTGAAAGCTGTATTTTCAGCCAAAGCTGTGATTTTATATGTATTCATGTTTACTTATATAGTTATAATTTAAAAACTAGAAGCAATAAGCTCTTTTAAACTTTCATTATCAACTCTATATTCATCACTAAGAAATTCTTCTTTTGTTACCCATCTATATTCAGTAATATTTTCAATTGCTGGATTTTTTGTTAAATCCATATCATTTCTTTTTGCTTCACATAAAAATGTTGTGCAAATCACTTGATCTCAATCATTTCTGAAAAACCAAAACATTCAAACAGGTTTAATTATATCAATAGGAATATTAATCTCTTCCATTACCTCTCTATTTAAGGTTTCATAAGGATTCTCATCAAATTCCACTTTTCATCCAGGAATATCCCAATATGTATGAGTAGATAGTTTTTGTTTTATAACCAAAAATTTATTATTTTGTTGAATTATTGCTTTTACAGCAGGAATTGTTTTACTCATGAAATTAGTTTTATGAAAAATACTTGTATGTAATTATATAACATCTCTAAAAAAACTCAAAACAAAAAAGAGTCTAAATTCTTAAAAATTAGACTCTTAAAGGTTACTTACATCCACCTATACTAGAATCATCTATAAGTCCAAAAAGTTCATTGAAATAATAATCTCCTCAATCAGGTGCAACAACTAATCATTTTAATCATTTCTTTCATTTTAAAAATTCTTTTGCTCATGTTAATATAGCAGCAGAAGAAATTCCATTAAAATATCACTCTTTTAAATAATCATTTAATCAAGGAGTTACGGAATCTTCAAAAGTTACATCAATCATTTCATCTATCAAATACTTATATTCTAAATAAAACTTTCCTAGATTTCTTACAATATTATAATCCTTTATTCATTCTATCTTATTCAATGGATTTATTCAAATTATCTTGATATCCTTATTTTGCTCTTTTAAATATTTTGCAGTTCAAAGTAAAGTTCCAGTAGTTCACATACCAGCAACAAAAAAATCTAGTTTTCCCAAATTTCTATGAATATAAGGTCAAGTTAGATTATAATGAGCATTCATATTTGCATATGAATTAAACTGATCAGTTAAAAAATATTTATCAGGATCTCTTTTATATAACTCCTTCATATAATCTATACTATCATCAGTAACTCAAGGAACTTCAATAATCTCAGCTCAATAAGACCTTATAAGTTTTTTCTTGCAACTTGCAGTAGATTCTGGAATAACCAAAAGTACCTTAAAATCAAATAAATTAGCCATATAAGAGAGAGCGATAGCTGTATTTCAACTAGAAGCCTCTAGTATAGTTTTTGACTTATCAAGCTTACCAGATTCTATAGCCTCTTTCAAAATCCAATAAACAGTTTTAGTCTTTATTGCTCCTCAAATATTAAACTTCTCAAGCAAAGAGTAAACTTCATTATCTTCTATATGATTTAGTCTTGTAATTGGAACTGTTTCCAAAAGTTTTTCTATATTTAGTTTCATAAGACTTATTTTAAGTTATAAATTTATTTATATTAGTTTTGTTCATGAATTTCCTTTAATATTTCTCCCTTTTACAAAGGGAGTACCCAAAGGTGGAGGGATTTGTATTTTAGAACTAGAATGGAAAGATTAAATTGCAACAGCCTCCTAAATAATTATTTTTAATAAAAAGAAATCTCATGATAATAAATTTATATAATAAAAAACTCTCAAACTAGCCTTTGGAAGGGCTCATTCAAGAGTTTATATGTTGAAAATTTAATTTTTTTTAGCAACAAACACAACCTCTCAAATGTTCCTTGAGAGTACAACAACATGATTTGTTACTAAAAATATTTTTCATATTTATTAATAATTTTATATTAAGGTAATTATATGCTTTTTGATTTGATAAGTCAAAATTTTTTTATAAAATTAATTTCAAAGATAAAATTTACTCAATAATTTCACTAAACAACATAAACAAATTATCAAGAAAGAGTTTGTATTTTTTAAAAACATTTAGACTAGAATCACTTATAGACTCCAATCTTTTTTTTGATAAACTCATCTCTGATATATAAACACTATCAATCTTTTTTCATATAAAATCCTTTAATCAATTTATCTCTTCTTTAGCAATCAATATATTTTTATAAAGTACAAAACACATAAAAATCATATATAAAAAAGCATTTCTGATAACTATATTTTCTTGTAATTTATCATCTAAATAATCTTTATCCGTGGCTTTTATAAGCTTATCTAACTTATTGTAGTTATATGTTTTAAAACTGTTATATAAATCTTTTATACAAATAATTTTTGAATTTGTTATTTTTATTTTCTCAGAAATAAATTCAAAAATATAGTTTTGATAATCAATACTATAAAAAATATAACAGAAATCTTCTAAAAAACTTTTTGTTAAAGTATCCTCATAAAACAATTCTAAATTAAAAGTTGGTAGAAAATAATCAGAATTATTTGGATTATAAATTATCTTAATATACCCCTTATCAAAATTAAATACAACAATTTCATATCCATCTCTTTTATACTTTTCTTTTCATATAAAGATTTTTTCATAAACTAAAAGCTTTCTTATCTCCTCCAAAACAGTTTTATACTTTGTTTTTTCATTTTTAGGAGAAATAAAAGGAAAGTTAAATTTATAAACCGATAATATATTTTTCATATTTATTCTATAACTACAATCCCTCTCCCTATATTACACTAAGGAGAGGGATTTATTATATTATATAAATTTTTACTAAGCCTTATTCTGCTTAATATCTGCTTTTACCTCAGATTTTTTTGAAACAACTTTATTTATTTTAGGTGTTTTATTTAAAGGTTCTTTACCTTCATCAATAAATTTTCTCATAAAATCCTTTACCTTCTCTTCTCAAATAGTGTTTTTAGCTGCTTCAATCATAGCTCAAAAACTAGTACCTCCTTTTGCTGAAAATAACTCCATAAAAGATTTAACTCATTCTCAACCATCTTTTCAAGTAGAAATAACCTTTATATCAGCTTTTCATAAAGCTTTTGCTTTTTCTAAATCAACAACTTCCGCAACTCTCACATCAAGCTCTTTTTTCATATATTCAAAAGCCTCCTTGCTAAATGCATTCAACGCCTCAGCCATTTTTTCTTTACTTCTAGCTTGAGCCATTCAGATATAATCTATTTCTTTCGCTTTTGCCTCTCAAATAGACTCTATTTTAATTCTCTCAGCTTCTGCTTCTAATTCAACTTTTTTCTTATCAGCTTCTGCCTCAAGCTCAATTCTTCTTTTTTCTGCTTCAGAATCTATTATCTTCTTTTCCTTTTGCTCATTTGCTCTGATAATTTCAATATTTTTTGCTATTTCTGCATTCTTCTCTTCCTCTAATTGTTTAACAGCAAGACTACTAGACTTAGTTTCTTTCTCTGAAATATATACCTGTTGTTTAGCCTCTTCTTTTTGTACAGCTAATACTTTTTCTTTTTCAATTTCTTGATTTTGAGTTAACTTTTCGTTTTCAATCTTTTTTAAATCAGCCAACCTCTTAGCATCTGACTCAACTATATCAGCTTCTGAATGAGCTTGAGCAGCAGCAGCCCTAGCTTCAGCTTTTGCTTTTTCTTCTGCAATTTGAGCTTTTTTCTTGTTTATTGCAACCTCCTCTCTAGATTCAGCCTCTATAAGAGATCTCTTTTTAAGCATTATATTTGTAACAACCTCTGAACCATCAGCATCTCTGATATCCATAAATTCAACATTTTTCAGATCAACTCACCAATCCTTTGCTGCCTCAAATACTTCATTATAAAACTCTTTCTTAATTTCAGCTCTAGATTCCATAATCTCAACAATATCCTTTGATGCAAGAATTTTTCTAACAACTCATTTCAAAGTTTCATTTAATTGATCTTTTAATTCAGCTATAGTAAATACTTTTTGAGCAGCTAATTCAGGGTTTTTTATTTCAAAAAACGCAGTTATATCAACCTGAAAAGGAACTTTACCAATATCATAAGCTTTATAATTACTTAATTGTAAATCAAATATACTTAAAGGTAATACTGTAACAGATATTCAAAAAACAGGAACCCAAGAAGGCCAAGCTAAATATACATTACCATACTCTGAACCTTTTCCATAAGGAACAGTATTTTTTCACTTTTGAACTACATGAACCTCGTTTGTTGATACTACTTTTCTAAGTAAGGTAAGTAAATACAAAAATACAAAAAAGAGAACAACTCACAATCAATACAAATACTGCATAACCAAAAAATTATTTAAATAAAATATTATCAAGCTTATTATATACCACTTTAGGAGGAATCAAATTTTTTATTTAATAAAATTTTTACTTCCTCAACCACCCCAAAATCCTTCAATCATCTAAATAATACTTATTCCCTTTATCTATTAATTTTAACTCTATCCTTTTTCTAGTACTTGAAAACAATCAAGGATTTTGTTGTATTACCTCTATATAATCATCTCAAACTTCAGAAACAATCGCAACATGACCATACTTATTAAAAATCCAACCATTCCAAACAATTATATCACTTACCTCTGGCTTTGAAACAGAGCCATTTTTATACTGAAATAGATTTCTCTTCACATTTCTCTTTCAATCTCATACAGATTCATCAAAAAAAAATTTTGCATGACCATAACTATCAGGCATTTTATGATTAAGATATTCATAATAATACCTTTTGACAAATTCTACACATTGGTATTTTATCCCAATATTATAATCATCTTTTCATAAGTTTCTTCCATGAGTCCTTAAAAAGAAACCATTATTATAAACTCACACATCATTAAGCGAATCTATTTTTTCTCAGACAGGATATATGATAGTATATTTATTATCAAAACTAAGTTTCGTTACTATTCATGCTCAGATTAATACTATTATAAAAAATAACAAAATATATCTTTTAAATTTTTTCATGATTAATTTTATAGAAATAAAAAAACATAAGTATTAATATTAAAAGAACTAACACAATAGAAGCATAAAAAAATGTATTACTTAGTCATTCTATATCAATACTATATCACCATAAAGGAGATATTACTACAAACAATAATCTATCAAATAAGTTATTAAATGATAAAATCGTTGAATGTTTAGATTTTGAAGTATTTTCTAAAATCTCATGTTGAATAATTATAGAATTTATAGAAACAGAGAAAAACAATATTCAGAAGATTAAAAATCAAAGTTTAAAAACAAATTGAGAAACTAAAAATGTTGATAAAATCACTAGAATACTCAATATCAAATAAGAATAATTTTTAAATTTCTTTTCAAATTGATAAGTAATTTTTGAAGCAATAGCAGCAACAACAAAGAAAAAAGCAGAAGCAAATCCAAAATATTTTATATCAAGATTTGATAAATTCATGTAGATCTGAGTTGAAGGTTGTGTTAACTTAAATATAAGCAAAAATACTCAAGAATATATAAATAACCAAATCAATCTATGAGATTTCTTAACTATAGAAAAGCTATTTTTTATTATTTGTAAGTAAGTTTCTTGTTTTTCATTTTTTTCTTCTTGATGTCTAATTGATATTATGATTATGAACATTAAAAAAAATGCTATAGCAGAGGCTATAAAAGTATATTTCATAGAAAATGAAGAAATATATCATCACAATAACGATGCTAAAGATATTGATATTAATCATATAAGTTTAGCATTTCATTGATATCTTTTAAATAATTCTTTTTGGTTATTTTTGTGTAATATATCATAAAGTAAAGCTGTATCTGCACCAGAAAGTAAAGCTCAACCTAAAGCCCAAACTAAGTAAGCCAAAGTAAATGTAAAAAAGGTTGTCCCATAAAAAAACAAAACACAAGAAAAAATCCATACAATACTTCATGACATTAGACTTATTTTCTTTCAGAAATAGTCCGCTACAGCTCCTGTTGGAACTTCAAATAAGACTATTCAAATAGAAAATATAGATTCTATAATAAATATTTGAGTGAGAGTTAGTCCATTATCTTGGAAAAATATATAAACAATAGGTAAAAAGAATAACATATTACTAATCGCTGAATACAAGTAATATTTCAGAATATTTAATTTCATATTATCATAATTAAAATCTAAAATACCTATCTCCTCATATAATCTTTTCTCACATTCTCCTCTAACCTCTCAATAGCATACCTAAGCATAGTTCTAGGCATTTTTTTTGAATATTTATCCAAAAAACCTAATAATACTTTTTCATCTCTATTTCCAACTTCACGAAGCATCCATCAAACAGCTTTATGAATAAGATCATGTTCATCTCCTAAAAGAATTTCAGATAATTTTAGAGTATCTAAAAATTGTTTCTCTCTTATAAAAGCTTGAGTAGCCATAATAGAAATTCTTCTCTTCCAAAGATTATCAGATTTAGCAAAATCATATAAAAAATCTCTACTCTCATCAGGATTCAGAAATAAATATTTTCAAACTATATGTGGAGTAGTAGTATCTATCAAATCCCAATTGTTTATCCCTTTCAGATTATTCATATAAAACTCCAAAATCTCTTTCTGTTTTAAACTATCAACTTTTTCAAACTGATAAACCAAAAGAAAAAGACCAACAAGTCTAACTTCATGATATTCATTTTCTATTAATTTAGAAATATCATCAAAATCAGCTTTAATATTTTTCTTAGCAATTTTCCTAAGCTCAGGAACACGAATTCCTAAAAACTTATCTCATTCACCATATTCTCAAGGTCATGTTTTGAAGAATTTTTTAGAATGTTCAGCTATTTGAGGGGTGGCTATTTGATTTAGTTCTTTTATTATTTTTGTGTACATAGTTTTATTTTTTTACCTTTTCAAGGTTTTAAAAAGTAGAAAATTAAGTTTTTCCCCCCATCAAGGTTAGTACCTGAAATGTAATGAAAGGGGAGGGACTACAAAATCTTTTACTCATACCTCTTATTAATCTTCTCAATCTTTTTAGTCAAAGCCTTTTTAATATCAACATCCATTGTTTTAGCAAGAAGTAGGGTAGTTATGATAACATCAGCAAATTCATGCTCTAAAGATTCTTTGCTATGTTTATCTAATTTTTCTTTTCTCTGTCATCAATAAGAAGCCAAAACTTCACTACACAATTCACCGAGTTCTTCATTCAATTTTACAGTTCTTGCTAAGATAACCTCTCTTTCTTTTAAAGATTTATCAGAATATCTTTCTGTTAATCTTTTATTTTCTAAATCAATAAATTCTAAAAGTTCTTTAAATTTCATAATTTTGTTATTAAATATTATTACACTATTTATATAATAAGTATATAATGAAAATATTCAAAACTTTTTAGAAAAGTTTTTATTTCATAATCCCCCTTTGGGGGTAATACTTTATTTTCCAATAAATTATAACTTTTTGACTCAATCTGCTTCAAAATTTTTTCTAAAAATCTTTTAAAATCATCAAGTAAAAGTAAATTATTTCAAAGAATCTTTTTTAGAAAAAGTTTCTATCTCCTTTCTAAACTCAATATTTTCATCATCTCAAATTTTTTCAATAAAAACTATTAAATCAGGAAGAGCATTTTTTGAAGGTTTTCAATTCTCATCAAAAGCTCAAGGCTCTTGTCACCAATCAATTAGATTAGCTATAACCTTATAATATCCTTTTTCTAATTTAAATTCATATGAACGATTTGATTTTTCTCATCAAACAATTTCTAAAGGTGAAACACAAACTTTTCCTGTTGAAACAAGTTTATACGGTTTTGATTGAACTAATAAATACTCCTTCTCTTTGTCATTAAACTTACAATTTTCTCCTATTCTAATTTCTAAGTCAAAGGCTCAATCTTACAGAGAAATAGGAACAAAATTTCCTTTATCAATATTTCTCATTATATCTTCATCTTCACATAACTCCTTATCCCAAGAATCATAATCATTTATATGAGAAAAATCATCATAATTAAATAAACAAAGCATTCAAGAATCAGTAAATTGAGAAAGTCTTGGATGTTCTGTTTTTTCTGAAAATAAATTTTTTAAAAATTCCATTAATTTATATTTATAAAAATATACAAAATAATTATAATCGCCACAAGAAAATATACAAAATAAAAAAAATCTATTTTCTTACACATTTCTTACATTAGATAAATATAATCTAAACATTATTTTATTAACCTTTTTAATTCTATGAATAAAACATTAGTGAAATTAGCATTATTCACTTGAGTACTAGTTTCAAGTACAAGTGCATTTGCAGGAGAAATCTGTAGGGAACAACCTATAAGCAAAGAATACGACAGTATTCAACCTATATTTAATTATATGTGAACCACAGACAAACTTTTTATTGAAGATACTATTTTTATGGCATATGACAATGATAATTATAAACGGTCATTAATACAAAGTTGAGCAGTAAATGAAATATATGAAGAATACAATAGTCCTTCAACTCCAGTTTTTTCATCTGACTGGAAAAAATTTGCATTTATAGCTTCTAATGAGGATTTAAAAAGATTTGTCGTAAGTGACTGAGAAAAATTAAAGGAATATGATGGAGTTAAATCCCTAGTTTACTCTCCTAATTGAGAAGAATTATCTTATATAGCTTGAGTTTTTTGAAGTGGAATAGAAGAGACAAAAACATTTGTAGTAAGAAATTGAGAAGAAGGAAATAATTATGAAAATATTAAAGATTTAAATTATTCACCAGATTCTAAAGATTTAGTTTATGCTGCTAGAAAAGCACAAGATGAGCGGATTATAGTAAAAAATTGAGAAGAGTGAAAAGTATATAACTATGTAGAAGATTTAATATATTCTCCAAATGGAGAGAATTTTGTATTTACAGCTCAAGCAGATGATTATAAAAGTTTTATAGTAAAAAACTGAGTAGAAGGAAAACATTATAACTGGATTTATCGTCAAGTATTTTCACCAGATAGCTCAAGCTTTTCTTATATGGCAGAAGAAAACTGAAGTAGATTTGCTGTAAGAGATTGAGTAGAAGGTAACAGATATGATAATGTTTGGAATATAATGTATTCACCAGATGGAAAACACTTAATAGTAATCTGAGAGAAAGATGGTAAATATATCATAGAAAAAGATTGAATAGCTTTTGGTGAATATGAATATATTGGTTACCCTATATTTACTTTAGATGGTTCAAGCTTTGCATATGTAGCTTATAAAGACTGAAAAACAATCATAATAAAAAATTGAGTAGAAATAGAATGATATGACCAAATTGCACACATTATGTTTCAACCAGATTGAAAACTTATTGTTATAAATAGAGAATGAGATAAAGATGTTTTAATAAAAGAATGACAAAAAATAGGGGAGTATAGAAGTATAAATATGATGTGATATTCAGAAGACGATTATTTAGGAACTTTTGTTTCTCTCTTAGAAAGAGATAAAGATGTTGTTATGAAATATGTATGTTCAGAAAGTGTACTATCTGAAACAAAAGAAGAGTTACAAAATCTGGAAACTAGCTTAAAAACAAAAGTAGAAAGTGATGTTAGATTTTCAAGTTTAGTAAGTAAACTAGACACATTGGTCTGAAATATGACCGATGAAAAGCTTACAAAATTTTATACAGTTTTAGACAACACCAATATGGAAAGTGGAACTTTTGCTAAATATAAAGACTTATTATTGTATATAAAAGCTAAAGTATGACTTGAAATTTATGAGAGAGGATTATAGAAAATAAATTAGAAGAATAAAAAAGCTAGATTTTTGAAATCTAGTTTTTTTATATTGATTATTTATAAATTTTGAGATAAATCAAAAATATATTATTATAATACTAGTTTATAAATTATTATTACCATTTTATGAGAAATCAACCTAGAGAATGAACCATTTTAGATGATAAATATTTAAATCTTTTATATGAAATTATTTGAGAACAAGAACTAACAAGACAACAAAAAAAATGAGTTTATACTATTTCTAAAAAATTAAAAACCTTAGAAGGTAAGATTGGAGGATATATAAAAGATATGGAATCACAAATATTTGAAGTATATAATAATATAGGTAAAGAATCTTACGATTGAACGCAAAGTATTATAGAATCAAAATATTGAGAGGAAATAGGAAAAATAAGAAAGCACTATGAAGAAAAAATACTTACTATCTATACAGATTATTTTTCAAAAATAAATAAATATATAAACTATTGTAATCTTAATAATATCCTTGAAGTTAATGGATTGATAGAAAAAATTAGGAAAATGAATAATTCAGATACTGATACAAGAGAAAGAGTAATTCATCTACTTACATAGTGATAGAATTTATAATAAAATAAAAAAACATTCTCTAAAAATAGGGAATGTTTTTTTAAATAATCACAATAATAAATATCTTTAAATGAGACTGTTCAAAAAAGTGT
>DJMN01000033.1 GCA_002435385.1 Patescibacteria group bacterium UBA6489 | reverse complement strand
TAAAGTTTTGTCGTGTACTTAGAATATTAATCTAAATGCTAATTTTTATTCTACTTCATCAACATCTTCTCCATGAACCATTTATGTAAAACCATATTATAGGAAAGATTGAACCTATGTTCAATGACATTATAGAACAAAACCTAATAATACAAAGATAGATAATTTAAATTATTAGATTTATCTTAGTTTTTTAACCACACCATCTCCCACAAATTCGTCCACATATTTTTCCCAAAAAAACAAACACACCCAACCAAACAATTTTTCTTAAAAACTCCCCAACTTTTCAACATTCTCCCACATCCCTTCCATCAAAAACACCCCATTCATCAAAAAATCATTAACAATAAAATTTTATTAAAACCTGTCAATATAAACCAAAACCCCATAAAATTTTTTCAATACCCAAAGAAATTCCTACCCCAAAACACTTTCCTCAATTTTTCAACATTCTTTTAACAACATTGTTCTAAAATTTTTAGCATAATCTTTAAAAAACATTATATTAGCACATCGCATTAATTTTCAATTAATACGATTAAATATTTATTGTGTTTAAATTGATTGTTACAATAATAGCCTCTTTTCTTCTTCAAAGGAGAAGAGAATTTATCCGAAGATGTATCCTTTAGGACAAGTGATGAGGGATTAATTATATGGAGAATTCAAGAGAGATATCTAAACACAAAACAAACAAAAATTTCTTCCTTTCTCAAAGGAAGTACCAAGGTACGAGGGGATGGATTCGTATTATAAAAAAATCTTTTTCCCCCTACTCCTCCAAAGGAGAGGGGGTGAGGGGAAACTATCTTTTTACTTCTTAAAAAAAACACCTATGAAACAAACTAAAATAACACTAAAAATCATAAAAACAAGAAGCTGAGACATAGCACCTTTTGACATAACAAGAATAGAAAGAGCAATAGAAAAAGCCGCAGAAAAAGTAAACTACAAAGAATTAACATTTGTAGAATCCCTATCAGAAGAAGTAGAAAACTCACTACTAGACATAATAATAGAACACGAATGAGAAAAAACACTAGCAATAGAAGAAATACAAGATGTCATAGAAAACACTCTTATGGAAAGATGATATTTTGACATAGCAAAGCAGTACATCATTTACAGAAACGACAGAACAAAATCTAGAGAAAAACAAAAAGAAAAAGCAGAAAAAAAACTAGAGAAAAAAACACTAAAAATCACAAAAGCAAACTGAGAAAAAGAAATATTTGATATAGAAAAAATCAGAGAGACATACAAAAGAATCTCTTACTGACTAGTTAGAAAATGTAAATTTGAAGAATTAGAAGAATCAATAAAAAAATACATAGTAGAATGAATCAAAACAAGCGACATAACAAAAATGATGATAAAATCATCAATAGACCTAATCACAGTAGAAAATACATCATGGCAATTCATCGCATGAAGACTAGCAATAATAGACCTATACAAACAAGCATCAAAAAACAGAAACATAAAAATAAAAGACCTATACAAAGCAAAAAATTATAAGGACCTATTTGATGAATACATTAAATCAGGACTCTACTACAAAGACTTCTACAAATACTACAGCGAAGAAGACATACTAGAAGCCTGAAAAGCCATACAAAAAGAAACAGACTTTTCATACAACTACACAACAGCACTAATGTACAAAAAAAGATATTTACTAAACCCAAACTCAATAGTAAAAGAACTTCCACAAGAAATGTACATGAGCATAGCCCTATTTCTAGCAATACCAGAAACAAAAGAAAACAGACTAAAAACAGCATTAAAAATATACAAATACTGTTCACAAGCGATGATATCATTACCAACACCAACACTACTAAACGCTAGAACAAACTATCACCAGCTATCAAGCTGTTTCAAACTAAACATAGACGACGACCTAAGATGAATCTACCACAATGTAGAAAATATGGCACAAATTTCAAAATACGGTTGAGGAATCTGAGTCTATATGTGAAACATCAGATCAAGATGATGAACAATCAGATGAGTAAAATGAACCTCAGGATGAGTAACACCTTGGATAAAAGTTATAAACGATACAGCCACAGCAGTAAACCAATTATGAGCCAGAGCCTGAGCTATAAGTGTAACTCTTGATATGTGGCACAGAGATATTCCAGAATTCCTAGACCTACAAACAGAAACATGAGACATCAGAAGAAAATCATTTGATGTATTTCCAGCAGTATCAATCCCAGACCTATTTATGGAAAGAATGCAAAAATGAGAAAAATGGACTCTATTTGATCCAAAAGAAGTATATGATGTGACATGAAAAAAACTACAAGACCACTTCGGAGAAGAATTTGAAAAATTTTACACAGAATGTGAGAATAATCAAAAATTAGAACTAAAAGAACAAGTAGAAGCAAAAGAAATATTTAAAAAATTTATGAAATCAACTGTTGAAACAGGAATGCCATATGTATTTTTTAGAGACACAGTAAACAAACTAAATCCAAACAAACATGTCTGAAATATTTATTCAACACAACTTTGTACAGAAATCTGTCAAAACACAGCACCATCACAATTTTTAGAAGAATACCAAGACGAAGAATGAAATGTAAACATAAAATACAAACCTTGAGATTCTGTAGTCTGTAACCTAGCATCTATAAACATTGCAAAGGTAAATACCCCAGAAATGATAGCCAAAGTCACACCAATAGTTATGAAAGTCTTAGACAATGTAATAACACTAAACTTCTATCCTATAAAAGAAGCAGAACTAACAGCCAAAAAATACAGATCAGTTTGATTAGGATTTTTGTGATTAGCAGAATATTTAGCAGTAAATAACATAGCCTACGACAGCATAGAAGCTAGAACTCAAGTAGATTCAATTATGGAAAACTTTGCCTACGAAACATTAAAAGCATCAAACCAGATAGCAAAAGAAAAATGAGCATACGAGTTATTTGAATGATCAGATTGGTCAAAATGAATCCTTATCTGAAAAGATGAAAATTGGTTCAAAGAAAATTCTCAAATGAGTGAAAAATGGTCAAAACTTATAGCAAACATAAAAAAAGACGGTCTAAGATTTGCCTACAATCTAGCACCAGCACCAAACACCTCTACAGCCTGAGTAGTCTGAACCACAGCTGCTATGCTACCAATCTATAAAAAATATTTCATAGAAACAAATTCTGTAGCACCTTCTGTAGTAGTTGCTCCAAATCTAACAAAAGATAATTTTTGGTATTATAAGGAGTACATAAATATGAATATGAATGATGTTATAGATATGATGAGTGTTATTTATAAGCGGATCGATCAGTCTGTGAGTTTTGAATGGATTATTAATCCACAAAAGACTTCTCCTGTTGAGCTTTATAATTATTATATAAAAGCTTGGAAGCAAGGAATTAAGACGGTTTATTATGTGAGAAGTATGAGTTTGGAGGTTGGGGAGTGTGAGAGTTGTAGTGGGTAAATATTAAATAAAAAAATATTTTCTATTGACATATGTAAAAATATTTGTAAGATATAATAGTTAATCTAATTAACTAAAAGCAAAAAGGAGACTATAATGAACGGGATGAGAGTACTCGAAGTACTGATGAAGGGGAAGGAAGTAATCGAGAGAACAGTAAAACCTATGGTTGACTTCTCTCAGAAGATACTGATGCCAATCGCGCCTGTGGTCGTGCCAGTGCTTCTGGTACTGAGTATTATTACAACTATTTTGTCCCTTATAGGAGGGAACATCTTAGTTGGAATCACAGGCCCCACATTTCTGGCGTTACTTGTTCTCAAACTATTTGAGATCGGGCAGATATCATGGTTCGCATTTACCTCCATCAGTGTCTTCGTGACGCCTGTGTACATGTTCGTCGGGGGGGTGTTGATATTTTTCGTTAATCTATTCATTGTCGGCCTGTTAGCCGCATTGAAGCTCGGAAAGAAGAAGTAACTCCGCACCCTGCCATGATTGTAAAAGAAGGTCGTGAGACCTTCTTTTTTGTTTTGTTAAAAAATTGTTTTTAGTTACAAAATGTGAGCTGTTTATGTTTAAATAAAGAAAAGTTTTGGGATAACCTTTCATATAAAGATATGCTCTTGATATTTTTTAGTTTTCAAAGAAAATGAATAAGAATTTTTACAACTAACATAAAAAAATGAAAGATAACACTTACCACAAATTTTCTGAAAAATATAATTTAAAATACTCAAAAAAATCATTTTATCGGTGAACTAAACCTAGTAAACTAGTTACTGACTCAATAAAATTTTTACCACCTAAATCAAAAGTACTAGATTTAGGATGTTGAGAATGAAGAAACTCTTTTTTCCTAGCCGAAAAATGATTTGATGTAACAGCAGTTGACTTATCAGAAGTCTGAATAAATAAGCTAAAAGATTTTGCAAACCAAAATAACCTAAATATAAAGACACAAGTTTCTGATATGTGAAAATTTTTAGATGAATGTGAAGAATTTGATGTAATATTTTGTATGAACTCCTTACAGTTTGTAGGTAAAAAAAATATTTTTTCTATGATTGATAAAGTAAAATCTAAAACTAAAAACTGATGATTTAATATTATAGCTTCTCTTATTATAGAAAGCGAAGCACAAAAACAATCCATCTTATCTAAGGGAAAGTATTATTTTGATGAATGAGAGTTAAAAAATATTTATAAAGACTGGGAAATAAGATTTTACGAAGAAAAATTATCAGATTGGGAGACTCATGGATTACCCAAACATAGACATTATAATGTGAGTTTGATTGCAAAAAATAAGTAAAAGCTAGTAATAACTCATTTTTTGCTTTATGAAAAAATATGATTATATTCTCATTTAATTAACAGGTAATTTAAGGTATGAAAAAGATAATATTGCTCTTACTTCTATTCTTAGTTTCGTGTGAAGGACCAAAAACAGCAGAAGAAAAATTTCAAGAAAATGTTGAAAAAGATATGAAAGAAATAAAAGATGAGTTATACAATATTCCAATTGAATCAATCTGAGAAGATGATTTATGAAAGGCATTAAATGATTTTTGAGAATCATTAATAAAAAACATGGACGAATTTCAAGTTAATCAATTGATAGAGGAAGGAGACGATATTACAATTCCTAGAGATATACTTTATAACATCTCAATATTTGAAGAGGGCAAAGATACTTCAGAGATTGAAAAACTTCTTGTAGAAAAGTGATATAAAACTCTAGAGAGACAAGATATATTTTGAATGGAAATGTTCTATATTTCCAAAAAACATCCTGTAGATTTAGAAATTATAAGAAAGGATGAAAAAGAAATAAAATCTATATTATGAAATATAGATTGGATAAGTTATGATTGATGGTATTGTGAAAAAGCTGAAGCATTAGAATAAGGTAAGAATGAAATATAAATAAAATTTAACTCTTATACAAAAAAACATGAAAATAATAAGCTTTAATATATGAATATTTATAGATAACTCAGAAAGAGTTTGAGAATTTATAAAATCTCAAAATGCAGATATTGTTGCATTTCAAGAAATTATCAGGCATTTTGACGATTCAGTTCTAAATCAATATAAGTCTAGAGAACATATAAATAAAATAATATGAAAAGAACTAAAATATTCTTTTTTCTGACCTCAATGGATAACTGATGTAAATATAAAAAACGGTAAAATTTATAGAGATTACGGAGGTTTTATAGAACAGTGAAATGAGGTATTTTCTAGGTTTCCTATAGTTCATGCAATGAATCATCATTATCACAAACACTATGAATATAGTGCTGATAGAACTAGTTTTTACACTGATGATCATTCTCGTTCGGTTGTTGTTGTAGAGTTAAATATAAAAGGTAAAAAATTACAAATACTCAACCTACATTGAACGCATTCAAGAGATAAAAAGGATACAGATAGGTCAATTAAACAATCAGAATATATCTAAGTACACGACAAAAC
>DJMN01000006.1 GCA_002435385.1 Patescibacteria group bacterium UBA6489 | reverse complement strand
TCAGCCTACTATTGATAATGCTGTGTTTAATGAATGAACCCCTACTTCCACTGGTCAGGTTTGGACTTTTGATGACTCTGCTACTGCTGATTGTAGTTGGAAGTGTAATACTGGTTATGTTAAGGGTTCTTGAGATACTTGTGTTACTGAATGAATTATTACTTGGAATGGTTCTTGAGATTGAGTTTCTTGGAGTGATTCTAGTAATTGGGATTTAGGTAGAGTTCCTGAGGTATCTGATAATGTTATTATTGATTCTAATGTTACTGTTAATCTTGATACTTCTTGAGGGGTTGAGGTTTGGAGTTTGGCTCTTGGTGAGAATAATACTTCTAATTTAAATTTATCTGGTTTATGAACTCTTACTGTGAATTCTGAGATTCATGTTTATAGTTGAGATATGATTACTCATAGTAGTAATTCAACTTCTAAAGTTAATGCTCTTAGTTTAGTTGCTTCTAATCTTACTGTGGATTCTGGTGGTAGTATTAATGTTAGTGGTAAGGGGTATGCTAAACAGCAAGGGCCTTGAGCTGGTGCAACTGGACGGGATGGAGGTGGTGGTGCTTATTGAGGTAATTGAGGTAGTACATATTATTCTGTTGCCTGAGGTATTGGTTATGGTAGTATAAAAGAACCTAATAATATATGAAGCGGTTGAGGGTATAGTGGTTGAGGTTCCTGAGGTGGAGCAATTAAACTTGTTATTTCTTGAACTACTACTGTTAACTGAAATATTAATGCTAGTTGATATAGTGGTACAAGTAGCTGGTCTGGTGGTGGTGCTGGTGGTTCTATTTGGATTAATACAAACTCTCTAGCATGAAATTGAACTATTTCTGCTAATTGAGGTAATGCTAATTATTCTTGAGGTTGAGGTGGGTGATGAAGAATTGCTTTATACTACAATTCATCTTCAATGTCCCTTCCTTCCATTTTTACAAATCCTTGAATTGGTTATAATAGTGCTGAAAACTGAGGAGTTGGTACTCTATACACCTATAACAGTTCTGATACTTCTGAATATCTCTATGTTAGAACAACAAATTCTAGTACTACTGAAACATTCACAGAAATTACATCTACACTAAGTACTTTAGATTATATGTATGTATGATATTGAACCTATATGCTATGAGAACTTAATATTCCTAATGCTTCTCTTTATGTTAATAACTGATGAATTATCACTCATGATTATAATTCTAATACAGAAGAATACAAAGTTGATATAATAGCTTCTAATATGACTATAGATTCATGATGAAGTATTAATGTTGCATGAAAATGATATGCTAAACAAAAATGACCTGGTGTCTGACTTACATGATATGATTGAGGAGGATGAGCATACTGAGGTAATTGAGGTAGTACTTACTATTCTGTTGCCTGAGGTACTGGTTATGGTAGCATAAAAGAACCTAATAATATATGAAGCGGTTGAGGGTATAGTGGTTGAGGTTCTTGAGGTGGAGCAATTAAACTTACTATTTCTTGAACTACTACTATTAACTGAACTATTAATGTAAATTGATATAATGGTACAAGTAGTTGGTCTGGTGGTGGTGCTGGTGGTTCTATCTGGATTAATACAAACTCTCTAGCATGAAATTGAACTATTTCTGCTAATTGAGGTAATGCTAATTATTCTTGAGGTTGAGGTGCTGGATGAAGAATTGCTTTATATTACAATTCATCTTCAATGTCCCTTGCTTCCATTTCTACAAATCCTTGAGTTGGTTATAACCTCGCTAAAAACTGAGGAGTTGGTACTCTATACACCTATAACAGCTCTGATACTTCTGAGTATCTTTATGTTAGAAATACTTCAACACCAACCATTACCTCTACTCTTACTGAACTTGAAAACAGAATTACCTCTGTTAAAAATATATATGTAGGACAAGGTGCTTATGTTTGAAAACTAAATAATGTTATAGTTTCATCTATATTTAATATTGATACTGCTAATGTTTTATTAGATGAAATATCTGAATTCAATATGCCTAACGTTGATATAATAGTTAAAAGCTGAGGTACAATAACTCATTCAGCTAATTCCTCTACTAAAGAATATGTGTTAAATATAATTGCTTCTAATCTTACTATTGATTCCTGATGAAGTATAGATGTTGGTGGAAAATGATACGTTCATCAACAATGATTAGGTGCTGGTGCAACTGGACGGGATGGTGGTGGAGGAGGTTATTGAGGTTATTGATGAAGTACTTATTACTCTGTTGCATGAGGAACAAATTATGGAAGCGAGGAATATCCTAATGATCTATGAAGCGGTTGAGGATATAGTGGTTGAGGTTCTTGAGGTGGTTTAATTAAACTTATTATTTCTTGAAATACTACTATTAATGGAACAATTAATGCAAATTGATATAATGGTATAAGTAGTTGGTCTGGTGGTGGTGCTGGTGGTTCTATTTGGATTGATACTAATTATCTAGCATGAAATTGATCTATTTCTGCTAATTGAGGTTATGCTAATTATTCTTGAGGTTGAGGTGCTGGGTGAAGAATTGCTCTATATTATAACTCTTCCTGAACTCCTTTTCCTTCTACCTATGTAGATCCTTGAGTTGGTTATAATCTTGCTCAGAACTGAGAAAATGGGACCATACATATAAACTAAAGATGTATAAAATAAAAATTATTATCATAATAATAACATATTAAATTGTAATAAAAAACAAAAAATAAGTTTAACAACTAAAGTTTTACTTAAAAATTTGATAATTTATTTGAATATAATAGTATTTATTTATTATTTTAATTTATAATTTTTATATTATGAAAAAAATCATTTTTCCTCTTATACTATTAGCTATATTCTTGACTTCTTGTGGTTGAGATGACACAGTGAAGGATGCAACAAACTCTAATGTAGAAAATACAAATGAAAATGTTGAAGTTAGAGCAATACCTAAAGAAGATGATTATTCAAAGGAAATAGTACAGAAAGAAGTGACAAATATGCCAGAGTGGGTAAAAGATGAGATGAAAATTGAAGAACCAAAATGAATAAAATTTGTTGATTGAGTTTCTAGGGATAGGTGAAATCAAAAATCTATGTTCTTACTTTATTCTTGAGATTTTAATACTTTAAAGAAAGAATGAGAAAAACTTGCTAAAAATGCATGATTAAAACTTGATAAAGATTCTTCTGCTCCTAAAGATTCTGTTTCATATAGTAATTCTGCACCAAACAGACAAGGAGAAACTATTGATTGAAGTAAATATTTAAAATCTATAACTATTCTAAAAGCTCCTGACGATGATTTTGATAATATAGAGGATGATTATACTTTATGAATCAGTATTATGGATGCTGAATTAATAAAGAATTAAAAACATTTTTATTATAGCGTCAACCGTTATTTTCTTTTCAAAACAATAGATATCTTGAAAAAATAAAGGCAATTATGTTAATATATTTCATAATTGCTTTTATTATGTCTAATTTTTTACTTTATGTTTGTCTCAAGATATAAAAATAAAAATGCTTTCACTCTCACTGAATTAATCATTGTTATTGTTATTCTGGCTATTCTTTGAGCTATTTCTTTCATTGCCATGGAGAGTTATTCCAAAAACTCTAGGGATTCTGTTCGTATCTCTTGAATTTCTTCTATCTCTACTGCTATTGAGATGTTTGCTATTGAAACTTGATTTTATCCTGTTCCTTCTGAATGAACTGAAATTACTTTCTCTTGAGCTGAAGTTTGGACTCAGGGTACTATTTGAAAGTCTGTTGTTGATCAGGTTGATGCTTTAAGTGATTCTTTGTATTCTCTTGTTGATCCTATTACTCAGACTCCTTATACTTATTCTAGGTTAAATTCTAAAGATGAGTTTCAGATTGCTTCTGCTATTGAAGGTGAAATTTCTTTTAATGATTATAATATTCTTGTCCCTCAGGCTTTTGCTGCTTCTGGTCAAGTTGTTAGTGCTTATGTTAAGGGTACTTATAACTGAGTAGCTGCTAGGGTTAGTACTTGAGAGACTGCTTATGTCTTAGCTATTCCTTCTATTGTTTCTTCTGATTTATCGATTACTGATGTTGTAAATTATATTGATAATAATAAATTTGTTTATCATGGGTTTCAAAATTTACCTGATGTTTATAGAAATTCTGTTTTTGAAGTTGATGGAGGGTCTATTGAATACAAGCCTAAGGCTATTGTTGTTTATTCTTCTGGGTCTTTTGATGCTCTTGATGAGGTTTCTGTTCAGCTTCAATTATTAAAGAATTTACAGGAGGCTTATTCTGGGTCTCTTGTTGTGAATTCTGAGGCTCTTAATCGTAACATTCAGCTTACTCCTATTGATTTAGAGTCTCCTTCTTCTAATGCTGAGTATTTGGCTTGTAATATCTCTAAATATATTCTCAGATCTGGTGAGTGTGAAGGTTCTTTTTCTCTTCCTTGAGAGTGAGTTTCTGGTTCTTGTGATTTACAGCCTAGTATTGATAATGCCGTGTTTCATACTTGATCTCCTACTTCTACTGGGCAAGTGTGGGTTTATGATGAAGCTTGATCTGAGGATTGTAGTTGGTTGTGTAATGTTTGATATATGAAAGGTACTTGAGAGTCTTGTGAGGTTGATCTTTATACTCCTTATTGTGAGTCTCAACCTACTATTGATAATGCTGTATTCAATGAAGGTTCTCCTACTGCTACTGGGCAAGTGTGGGTTTATGATGAAGCTTGATCTGAAGATTGTAGTTGGTTGTGTGACGATGGTTACCTAAAAGGAGCTTGAGAGTCTTGTGTTTCTCCTTATTGTGATTCTCAGCCTAGTATTGATCATGCTGTGTTTAATGAAGGTTCTCCTACTTCTACTGGGCAAGTGTGGGTTTATGATGAAGTTTGATCTGAGGATTGTAGTTGGCTGTGTGAGGATGGTTATCTAAAAGGTGATTGAGATGAATGTGTTATTGATATTTCTCCTTATTGTGATACTGAGCCTACTATTGATTGAGCTATATTTAATGAGGGGTCTCCTACTGCTACTGGGCAAGTTTGGATTTTTGATGATTCTGCTACTGCTGCTTGTAGTTGGAAGTGTGAAGAATGAAAAGTTAAAGGTTCTTGAGATACTTGTGTACTTGAGGGGGCTATTACTTGGAATGGAGCTTGAGACGGAGTTAACTGGACAAATCCTGATAACTGGGATTTAGATAGAGTACCTGAAGAATCTGATACTGTTATTATTAATATGAATGTTAATGTTTATGCTGATACTTCTTGAGGGATTGAGGTTTGGAATTTAAGATTATGAGAAACTGCTACTTCTACACTAACTTTATCTGGTCTTGGTAGTTTTACTGCTAACTGAGAGGTACATATTTATACTTGAGACAAGATTACTCATGATTATAATACTTCTTCTAAATCTAATATTCTTGCTTTAAATACTTCTAATCTTACTATTGATTCTTGAGGTTTTATTGATGTGTCTGGAAGAGGTTATATTAAAAATGAAGGTCCTTGAACTTGAGGATACAATTCTCGGGATGCTTGAGGATGAGCTTATTGAGGGAATTGAGCTAATTGAGCTGATGCTATTGCTGTAGGTTGAACTTGATATTGATCTGTTTCTGAACCTGATAGCCTTTGAAGTTGAGGTGCTGGAGGTAATTGATGAAATTGAGGAGGTTCTATTAAACTTACTGTTTCCTGAACTGCTACTATTAATTGATCAATAACAGCTAATTGAAATAATTACTCTGGTTATAATTGATGATGATGAGCTTGAGGTTCTATATGGTTAAATGCTAACTCTATAGCCTGAGTTTGAAGTATCTCTGCCAATTGAGGGAATTGACATAATCGGTCTTCTCGGAATTGTTGAGGTTGAAGTGGTTGAAGAATCGCTATTTATTATAATAGTTCAACTTTTTCTAATGGTTATATCTATACCAATCCTTGATCTGGGTATATGAATTGATGAGTTTGAACTTTTTACACAAAAAACAAAACATCTTCGGATGAAAGTATCTATGTTAGAACTAACGGAACTACGACCTCTACTTTCACAGAACTTACATCTACTTTAAGTACTCTTGATTATATGTATGTTGGACTATGAGCTCATATGTTATGAAGGCTTAACATTCCAAATGCGTCACTAACAATAAACAATGGATGAACGATTAGTCATGAAGATAATTCTACTACTAAAGACTATACTGTTAACATAATTGTAGCTAATCTAACTATTGATTCTGGTGGTACTATTGATGTTTCTTGATTGGGTTATGATAGAAATCAGTGACAAGGAAAAGGTTTATATAACTCCTATGATGCTTGAGGTGGTTCTTATTGATGAAACTGAGCTAATTGAGCTGATGCTATTGCAGAAGGTTGAACATGATATTGATCTGCTACTATACCTAATGACCTTTGAAGTTGATGAGGTTGAGATTCTTGATGATATTGATGAGGAAGTGTTAAACTTGTTATTTCTTGAGCAACTATTATTAATTGAACTATAAAAGCTAACTGAACAAGTTATAGTGGTTACAATTGATGAGGTGGTGCATGAGGTTCTATTTGGATTGATACTAACTCTCTAGCTTGAGCCTGAACTATTTCTACTAACTGAGGTAACTGACATAATCGGTCTTCTCGGAATTGTTGAGGTTGAGCTGGTTGAAGGATTGCTCTTTATTACAACTCTTCTTCTTTAGCTAATAGTTCTATTTCTACTAATCCTTGAACTGGATACAAAACTTGAGGAGTTGGTACCCTATATATGTATGATAAATCTGATACTTCTAAATATCTTTATGTTAGAAATACTTCTAGTGCAACTGTAACTCCTACTTTAACTGAACTTGAAGGAAGTATTACTTCTGTTAAAAGTATTTATGTCGGACAATGAGCCTATGTTTGAAAACTAGTTGATGTTGTAGCTTCTTCTATTTTTGATATAACTTCTGCTACTATTTTAATTGATGAAGTTTCAGAATTCAATATGCCAAGTGTTAATGTTAATGTACATTCTGGATGAAAAATTACACATAGTGCGAATGGAGCAACTAAAGATAATATTTTAAGTTTAATTAGTGCTAATCTTACTATTGATTCTTGATGAAGTATTGATGTTTCTTGAGTGGGATATGCAAGAAATGAAGGACAAGGAAAATGACTCGCTAATTCTTATGATGCTTGAGGATGAGCTTATTGAGCTAACTGAGCAAATTGAGCTGATGCAGAAACACTTGGTGGAACTTGATACTGATCCGTTTCAGAACCTAATGAACTCTGAAGTTGAGGTGGTTGATCTGTTTGATGAAGCTGAGGTTGATCTATTAAACTTATAGTTTCTTGAGCTACTATTATTAATTGAACTATAGAGGCTAATTGAACTAATTATAGTGGTTATAATTGATGAGGTGGTGCCTGAGGTTCTATCTGGATTGATACTAGCTCTCTAGCTTGAGCTTGAACTATTTCTACTAATTGAGGTAACTGACATAATCGGTCTTCTCGGAATTGTTGAGGTTGATCTGGAGGTAGGATTGCCCTTTATTACAATTCTTCTACTTTCCTTGTTGCATCTATTTATACAAATCCTTGAACTGGATATAGAACTTGAGGTGTTGGTACCATTTATACAAAAAATAAAACTTCTTCTGATGAAAGTATTTATGTTAGAACTAGCTGAGTTACAACTTCTGTATTCACTGAGCTTACCTCTACTTTTAATACTCTTGATTATATGTATGTTGGGCAATGAGCCTATATGTTATGACAACTCAATATCCCTAATGCTTCTCTTTATGTAAATAATTGATGAATTATTACCCATAAAAATAATTCTACCTCAAAAGTATCTGATGTTGATATTATCGCAACTAATTTAACTATTGACTCTGGTGGGACTATTGATGTTTCTTGATTTGGTTACGATAAAGGTCAGTGAACATGAAGTGGTGCATCAAATATTTATGATGCTTGAGGTGGTGCCTATTGATGAAATTGAGCTAATTGAGCTGATTCTGTTGCTACTGGATGAATTTGATATGGATCTATCTCAGAACCTAACGAGCTTTGAAGTTGAGGTGGTTGATCTGATTGATGAAGTTGAGGTTGATCTATTAAGCTTGCAATTTCTTGAAATACTACTGTTAACTGAACAATAAAGGCTAATTGAAATAATTATTCTGGTTACAATTGATGAGGTGGTGCTGGAGGTTCTATTCGGATTAATACAGATTCTTTAGCTTGAGGTTGAACAATTTCTTCTAATGGTTGAAATTGAAATAATCGGTCTTCTCGGAATTGTTGAGGTGGTTGAGGTTGAAGGATTGCTATTCTTTTCAATGATTTTACACTACCTATAACTTCTATTTATACTAACCCTTGATCTGGATATAGGTATTGAGGAGTTGGTACTTTGTATACAAAAAATAAAACTTCCTCTTATGAAAGTATTTATGTTAGAACTAGTGGCTCTAGTACTTCTACATTTACTGAAATTACTTCTACTTTAAGCTCTCTTGATTATATGTATGTCGGACAATGAGCTTATGTGTTATGACAACTTAATATTCCTAACGCTTCTTTAACTATAAGTAATTGATGAACAATTAGTCATGAAGATAATTCTACTACTAAAGCCTCTACTGTTAATATTATTGCAACTAATTTAACTATTGATTCTGGTGGAACAATTGATGTTTCTTGACTAGGTTATGATAAAAATGAAGGACAATGAAAAGGATTATATAATAGTTATGATGCCTGAGGTGGTTCTTATTGAGGTAATTGATGAGATTGAGCTGATGTTGATGCTATTGGAGGAACTTGATACTGATCACTTACTTCTCCTGAGTATCTTTGAAGTTGAGGTGGTTGAGCCTCTTGATGATATGGATGATGAAGTATCAAACTTGCTATTTCTTGAGATACTACTATTAATTGAACTATAAAGGCTAACTGAACAAATTATAGTGGTTATAACTGATGAGGTGGTGCGTGAGGTTCTATTTGGATTGATACTACTTCTATTGCTTGAGCTTGAACTATTTCTTCTAATGGTTGAAATTGAAATAATCGGTCTTCTCGGAATTGTTGAGGTTGAAGTGGTTGAAGAATTGCTATCTACTATGATTTCTCTAGCTATGATTCTAGTAACATAACAACTTATTGATGAGCTTGATATAATGTGGGATGAGCTGGTACTATATATATAAAAGATAATGCTTCTGCTTATTGAGATTTATATATTGTAGGAAATCAGACAAGTGCTAAAGATACTTTAACTGAAATTGATGGTTTAATTTCTATTGTAAATAATTTATATATTTGATGAGGGGCTAGTGTTAATAAATTATTATGAGGTACTGTTAATGAACTACTTGAAATTTCAAAAGCTAGGCTAACTATTTGAGCTTCTATGTTAACTACTTCTAATGCTGATATTGATATAAAATCTTGAGGTATCTTTGCTAACGAAACCTCTTTAATGCAACTTTCTGCTCAAAACTTTTCTATTGATAGTGCTTGATTATTAAGTGTTGAAAAGCAAATATGATCAGCAATTTGATGAACTGATGCTTCAAATAATGAATGATGAGGTGGGGCCTATGGTGCTAATTGAGCTAATTGAGAAAGTTCTATAGCTACTTGATGAACTTGATATGGTAGTATCACTAATCCTACTTTGTGATGAAGTAAATGATGAAATACTAATTGAGGTTTATGAGGTTGAAGAATCAAACTTATAATTGCTCAGAATACTGTCTTAAATTGATATATCAGAGCTGATTGAGATAATTGATGAACTTATTGAGGTTGAGGTTCTTGATGAAGTATACGGATTGATACGAATAATCTTTCTTGAGCTTGAGGGGCTAGTGCTAATTGATGAAGTTGATATAGTAGTAGTGGTTATAATTCTTGAGGTGGGGCTGGTTGAAGAATTGCTATTTATTATAATTCTTCTACTTTCAATGTTAGTAATGTAACTACTTATTGATGATGAGGTTATAAATATGGTTGAGTTTGAACTTTTTATATCAAAGATAAGGGGGCTGCTTATTGAGATTTATATGTAAGATGAAGTAGGTCTAGTGCTCAAGAGGCTATAACTACTTTATGAGGACCTACAACTTTAAAAGGTTTATATATTTATTGAGGGGCTAATATTGAACATTCTTGAGCAAGGACTATTTCTGATTCTTTTGAAATTGGGGCTTCTAAGTTTACTCATTCTGGTGTTTCTCCTATCAGTGTCTCTAGTTGAGATGTTCATATAAAGTCTGGTGGATATATTACTCATGAAGATAATTCTTCTGGTGTTTCAAATAGTTTAAGTATTACTGCTCTTAATTTTACTATTGATAGTGGTTGAAGTATAAATGTTAGTTGAAAAGGATATGGAGCAAAATTCTGAATTTGAGCTTGAAGAACTGATATTATTAAAGATGAGTGAGGGTGAGGTGGTTATTGATGAAGATGAGGTAGTTGATCTACTGTTTTCTCTAAATGAGGTATAACTTACTGAGTTGCTAGTATTCCTAATTATTTAGGTAGTTGATGATGAAATGATGAGTGATGAAGCTGATGATGAATGGTTAAATTAACTGTTGGTAGTAGCTTAGTCTTAAACTGAAGTATAAGTGCTAATTGATCTTGAGGTGGAACTAATTCTTGAGGTTGATCTTGATGAAGTATTCGGATTATTGCTGGGTCTTATTCTGGAAACTGAAGTTTGAGTGCTAGTTGAGGTTGAGGTTGTAATAGTTGAGGATACTATTGTGGTTGATGAGGTGGTTGAAGAATTTCTACTCAATGAGGTTCTAGTTCTTCTATTGCTAAATATGTTAATTGATGATATTGAGCTCAACGGTGAGAAAGTTGAACTGTTGATTAAAATCTATAAGCATAACAAAAACTAGAGAAATAATATTCTCTAGTTTTTTTATAAAATTTATTTGCAAAAATGTGAAAAAAGTATAGTCTTGTTTGTAACATACTTAGTATAAAAAAAAACTCCCTGAAATATTTTTTGAAAAAAATTATGTGGTGTTTTTTTTGTTTTTTAGTTATTTCATTTTTTTCATTTTTTGTACTGATATGAACAGAGATAAACTCTTTGGATTATTTTATTGTTTAAAATTTTTTTATGAAAGATAGTGTATGAAAAATAATTTTTGTGACTGGTGGTTCTATTTCAGGGCTTGGTAAATGAGTGACTGCTTCTTCTATTTGAAAGCTTTTAAAGTCTGCATGACTTAGTGTTGGTATGGTAAAGATGGATCCATATTTACAAGTTGATGCTTGAACTATGTCTCCTTATGAGCATGGTGAAGTTTTTGTAACTGAGGATGGTAGTGAAACTGATTTAGATTTATGAAACTACGAGAGATTTACTTGAGAAAATCTATGAGCAGATAGTAATATAACTACCTGAAAAGTTTATTTAAATGTAATTAATAAAGAGAGGAAATGAGAATATTTATGAAAGACTGTACAAATAATTCCTCACATAACTAATGAAATAAAGGATAACATCCTAAAGACTTCTGGGAATTGTGATGTAACTATTGTTGAGGTTTGATGAACTGTTTGAGATATAGAGAGTCAACCTTTTTTAGAGGCTATAAGACAAATGAAAGAAGATATTTGAAAAAATAATGTTTTGTATGTACATGTTGCTCCTTTGTTGTATCTGGATTTTTCTTGAGAGGTTAAAACAAAGCTTATTCAACATTCTATAATAAAGCTTAGAGAATATTGAATAATAGCTGATATACTTGTTTGTAGAACTAATTCTGAGGTTAGTAATGATATAAAGGATAAAATTTCAATGTTATGTGGTATTTATAAAGAAAATATAATAGAGGCAAAAAATGCAAATAGTATTTATGAGGTTCCTAGAAAACTTAAAGAACAAGATTTAGATAAAATTATTTTAGAGCATTTTGATATAAAATGAAAAAAATCAGATTTGAGTAATTGGAATAATTTGGTAGAGAAAATAATATCTCCAAAGAGAGAAATAACTATTTGAGTGATCTGAAAATATGTAGAGTTTGAAGATACTTATAAAAGTATAAATGAGGCTTTTATACATGCTTGAGTTGCAAATGATGTAAAGGTTAGATTGAATTGGATTAATTCTGAAAAGTTAGAATGAGAAGATTCTCAAAAAATATTAAAATGACTTTATGATGAAGGTAAATTATCTGGAATGTTGATTCCTGGTGGTTTTTGAGGTAGGGGTGTAGAGTGAAAAATAAATGCAGTAAAATTTGCTAGAGAAAATGGTGTTCCTTTCCTATGAATTTGCTTGTGATTGCAGGTTGCTGTTATAGAGTTTGCTAGAAATGTGTGTGGTATGAAGTGAGCAGATTCGACCGAATTTAATAAGGAAACTGTATTTCCTATCGTAGATTTTATGGAATGACAGGATGATGATATTGATAAATGATGAACTATGAGACTTGGTAGGTATGATGCTGTTTTGGAAAAGTGAAGTTTGGCTAATGAGTTATATGGTGAGGTTAATATTTCAGAGAGGCATAGGCATAGGTATGAGGTGAATCCTAAGTATCATGATGTATTGAGAGAGAATGGTCTTGTTTTATCTGGGATGTCTCCTGATGGTAAGTTGGTTGAGTTTGTGGAGCTTGAGAATCATCCATATTTTATAGCGACTCAGGCTCATCCTGAGTTTAAGTCTAGGCTTGAGAGTCCTCATCCTTTGTTTGTGGGGTTGGTTAAGAGTAGTTTATAAATTAAAAGCACCCCCTAGCCCCCTCCTTGCTAAGGAGGGGGAATTTTTGTGAACTATATAATAACCCTAACTTGAATTCTTTCCCTTATATAAAGGAAAGAGGCTACAACTGAATTTATGAATTGCAATTTTAAATACTATAGTATTAATCCATCTCCTCGTTCCTCGGTACTTTACTCCAGGGCATTCTCTCTTGCTACGCAATTCACCTTACCTTTTCAAAAGGAAGAAATTTACTATTTTTTTCTAAAAATTTAGAGTTTTTTGTAGAATTTTATATATTTTTTGAGTTTTTTTGAGAAAAAGTTGTATTTTTAAAATTAGTTATTTTCTCTTTAATTAGCCATTTATTTTTCAATGTAAGAAGTATGTAAGAAAAAAATAAAAAAATGTTCATTTTCTTACACTTTTCTTACATTGGATTTATATAATGTGGAGCAAGATAAGATTCAGAGGTTTTTGAAGCTTATCTGAAAAAGATTTGACTTTTATGTTTTTATATGCAATATATAAGCACAAAATAAACGGAAGTCCCACAGAATAGGGGGTTTCAAAACAAAACCAGCGGAACTATGCTGGAAACCTAAAAAGACTGGAGGTCTTTATGTACAGTTTAAAAGGTGTAAAGGTTGGTGGATTTTTTCTTGCCGTATCACTCTTTCTCACTTCTTCTGTGCTAGCCCACACTTGTGGGTATTTGGAAACAGTTACCGTCGGAGACGGTAATAGAATATGGAAAGAGGACCAACCAACAGAGTTAGGTCGTAGTGTATGCCGAAAAGCAAAAATTCCAACAAATTCTTCTGATTGTGTGAGTTACCTCAGAACTGAGTGTGCAGCGTCTGATACATCATCCAATACCGATTGTGTCCCAGACCCATCAATCGGTCTGAGTTGTGATGAAGAGGGAAATTACTGGTGGAACCTCTAGCCTATCCCAGTACGTGATTAAAGGATTTTCTTAATATATGGAATCTCTTCATATGTTAGGGAAACCAAAGATAAAAGAGCGACCAGCAATGGTCGCCTCTTTTGATTTCGTAGAAAAAAACTGATTACTCTCCTTCCTTCAACTTCTCCACCAACTCACTTATCTTATTCAACGCTGAAAGTGGTGTTAGATTATTTATATCTATTGATTTTTATAAAAAGTCTATTTGACTTTTTGCAAAATACATTTAGCATAAATTTCAAAGGGGATTATAAACAAAAATCAAAAATTAAAAAAAGGATGAAATCATGATTAGATTCTTTCTCGTAGTTTTCTTAATTGCTATGCCTTTTTCTGCAAATGCAAAAACAGTAAGAGAGAAAGCTGCCGATTATGGCAAAAGTATGGAAGTTTGTAAGGAATTGTCATATTATGATAACACCTCTAATCTCTGGCGTGCTACATCTGAAGGAAAAAAAATATGCCAGCAAGAAGGAATAGAAGAACAAGATTGCGATATATTTGCCCATACGGCAAGAACCTACTGCTCTATGTTTAATACTCCCAAAGATTGAACGGAAGTATGATAATGAAAAAAGGACTGCCTGATGGCAGTCCTTTAATATTCTTAGTTTTCACAAACAGAAACTTTTATTCTACTTCCCTCCTTTTAAACCTCTCAACCAACTCACTTATCTTATTCAGTGCTGAAAGTGGTGTTAGATTATTTATATCTATTGATTCTATTTCTTCTTTTAGCATATTTAGTTGTTTATCCTCTTCTCTATCCTGAGTTTTTCACATGTTTTCTAGGTCTATATTTATCAGAGATAACTGATTAGCTTTTCATATGTTATGCTCTAATTCTAATTCTTTTAGCATTGCTCTTGCTTCTTTTATAACTGTTGGTCATAATCATGCTATCCTTGCTACTTCTATTCAGTAGCTTTTTTTTATGGCTCAAGGAATTATTTTCCTTAAAAATACTAAATTATCTTCATTCTCCCCTACTGCTACACTGTGATTTGTTACTCATTTTAAAGATGCTGATTTATCTACAAGCTCGTGGTAATGTGTTGCAAATAAGGTTTTGGCTTTTATTTTATCGTGGTTTGTTTTAAGTATTGCCCAAGCTAGACTCATACCATCATAAGTACTTGTTCCTCTTCATACTTCATCTATTATAACAAAACTGTTTTCTGTTGAGTTGTTTATGATATTTGCTACTTCTTGCATCTCTACCATAAATGTAGATTGTCATAAGTATAGATTATCTTGAGCTCAGACTCTAGAGAAGATTTTATCTACTATTGGGATATGAGCTTTTTTAGCTGGTACGAAACTTCATATGTGAGTTAGTAGTACTATCAAAGCATTTTGCCTAAGAAATGTTGATTTTCATCACATGTTTGGTCATGTGATTATGTGTATGTAGTCTTCTTGGTTTAAAGCTAGGTTGTTGCTTATAAATTCTTCTCAGTTTTGTTCTATAATTGAGTGCCTTCAGGACTCTATTTCTATTGTTTTGTTTTCTGATATAGTAGGTTTTGTATAGTTGTTTTCATAAGCAACTTGTGCTAGAGATGCTTCAAAGTCCATAAATGCTGTTTTCTGACTTAGTTTTTTTATACTTCAAAATTCCTTTAGAATTTCTTCTCTTATTTCGGAGAATATGTTATATTCTCTTTCAAATAATAGACTTTCTCATTCTATTAGTTTTTGTTCAAATTCTTTCAGTTTTAGGGTTGTGAATCTACTTGCATTTACTAGAGTTTGCCTATGGATAAAGTCATCTGGGATTTTTGATACATTTGTTTTTGATACTTCTATAAAGTATCATAAGGCTCAGGTATATTTTATTTTTAGGTTTGAAATACCTGTTTGTTCTTGAAGGCTCATTTGATAGTTTAATAACCAGTTTTTTGAGTTGTTTATTATTTCTCTGTATTCATCTACTTTTTCATCATATCAGTCTTTTATGATTTCTCATCAGGTTATAAGATTATTTGGGTCTTCTTTTATGGATTTATCTAGTAGGTCTATTATTTTTTGTATTTCTTGCATGAAAGTAGATTAAAGATTAAATGTAAAAGTTTAAAGTTTTTTATAATCCCCCTGTTAATTTCTCCCTTTTCCAAAGGGAGTACCCGAAATGAAATGAAGGGGGAGGGATTATAAAAAGTAAAATTCTTGGTTAGAATATCTAAAAAAAATTTGTTTAACTTGTAAAAGTATATAAAATTTAATAAAAATACAAGAAGTTCAACTAAAAAAAATTATGATAAAAATAAATACAGAGGATTCAATTTTAGATATTGTAAGAAAGATAAAGGAGTCTTGAAAGGATGATATTATACTAGATTTCCCTTTTTGACATCCTATTTTACATAATTACTTATCACTAAAAACATTAAAGGATAAATATAGTAAATGAGGGTTAACTATAATTACAAACGATTTAACCTCAAGAAAAATCTGAAAACCTTTATGAATTGAATATTCAATAATAAAAGATAAGGATTTTTTTGAAAAGAGTGACTACAAGCAAAATTTAATGAAACACAACTTCACCTTATGAGAATATCTGAAATATATCGTAAAAAAATATTACAGAGAATTCATTGATTTTATACTATTTAATAGAAAATCAAATAGTATAAGTAGATATAGGAAAAAAAGTGATAGCAAATCTAATCTATGATTTTTCTTTCTTTCTCTTTTGATAGCAATAATCTTATTTTTATTTATTTTCTATTTCGCAGTAAACAAAACTATTATTTATATAACCCCTGAAATTGATGTAAGAGTAAAATCAAGAAATTTTATATTTAAAGAAAGTCCAGAATGAGAAATATTAAAATCTGATAAATATGTTGAGTTAAAACCAATATCAGAGGAAATACATATTACTAAAAAATTTTCAGCTACAGGAATAAAACCAGATAGTGCTAAGAAGGCTGAATGAAAAGTCATTTTTTTTAATAAATTTCCTAATGAAATGAAGCTTTTACCAAAAACTAGATTAGTGACTGCTAGTTGAGTGTTATTTGAAACAAAGACTCGGGTTACAATACCTCCATGAAAAATAGATAATTCTTGAAATATAACTCCTTGAGAAACTGAAATAGAAATTATAGCTCAAACCTATGATACAATGTGAAATTTTATATGAAGCAAATGAAATATCTGAAAGGATATAGAACTTTTGGTCCCATGATTATCAGAAGAAGATCAAAAAAAGGTTTATGCTATTAGTTCTACAGAAATATCTTGATGAGATGATGATTATAATAAAATTATTTTGAAATCTGATATAGAGAATAGTAGAGATATTCTTGAAAATGAGCTTAGAACTGAATGATTAAAGAGACTAAAACAAAAAATAAGTGAATATAATAAAGAAAATGATACAGATGCTATTTTTGAAATATTATGAATTGATAATATAACAAAATATTCAAATTTTAACATTTTAAATATAGAGGATATTAAAGAATGAAAGGAAATTGATAATTTTGAATTGGATTGAAGTCTTATAGCTACAACATATATATATGATAAAAAAAATGTTCTTGATAAACTAAGAAATACTATAAGAAAAAGTATTTTAGAATGAATTGAAGATATGTGAGAAATAGATATAACATCTCTAACTATATCAGATGAAATAAGTAGGATAGAAGAACCTATAAGTATAAAAGCAACTGTTTCTATTAACTATCTTGTCTCTTACAACTTTGAAAATAACCAAAATGAATATCAAAATAGATTAAAGAATAAAATAGTATGATTAAATAAAGAAGAGGCTATTAAATTGTTATTAAATGATAAAAAAATAAGTAGTGTTGATATACAAATTAGACCTTTTTTTATAAAAAAATTACCTAATATTTTAGATAATATTATCTTTGAAGTGGAAGAATAGTATAACCTCCCTCTCCTACATGAGAGGGGACTTACATTTTTTATTTATTTGAAAATCAAATATTTGCATATATCTGATATAATATGATATAATCTATAAGATGTAAAAAAATAGATTATAATTATTATTTTGTATGAACTTTAATTTCAGAAAGTATCTTCCTTTTTTGGAGTGGATTCCTATGTTGAAAGATAAGGATACCTTGTATTCTGATATAATTGCATGAATAACTGTTGCTCTTATACTGGTTCCTCAATCTATGGCATATGCATGATTAGCTTGATTACCATTAGAGATGTGACTATATACAGCATTTATTCCAGTTATAGTTTGAGCTTTATTTGGTTCATCTTATCAGATGTCGACAGGACCTGTAACAATAGTCTCTTTAATGACAGCAACTGCTCTTTGACCTATTGCAGCTAGTTGAACTGAATGATATATTTTATATGCTTCTTTGTTGGCTCTTTTTATATGAATGTTTTATATATTACTTGGGGTTTTAAAGCTTTGAATAATAGTTGATTTCTTATCTCATCCTGTAATTGTTAGCTTTACAAATGCTATCGCGATAATAACTATTACTTCTCAATTACCTAAGATTTTTTGAGTAACAATTAATAGTGAGTCTTGTAATGGTTCATGTTGATATTTTAAAGGTATATGGTTGACTTTAGAGGCTGGTTTCACATGACCTCATGCTGCTACTCTTATTTTTTGAATATTTTCAATTATACTGTTAGTTGCTCTCGCAAAGTATGCTCCTAAAGTACCTGGGGTATTAGTTTTATTAGTTGTTTCAATAATTGTATCTTCTATACTTGAACAATATAACTTATGAGTAAAAATTGTATGAGATATCTCTAATAAACTACCTTGATTTTCTGTACCTTTTTTCAGTCACTATATGTGGTTTTTAGATTTTGGTCAATTGGTAGACTTATGGATGATGGCTATGGTTATATGAATTATTGGTTTTACTGAGTCTATAAGTGTTGCAAAGTTTGTGTGAACTCAAACAAAACAGAAAGTTTCTGCTAACAGAGAACTGATTTGACAAGGACTTGCTAATATAAGTTCTTGATTAACTTGATGATTTTGAGTTGCATGAAGTTTTTCTAAAACTGCTGTAAATATGAGAAGTTGAGCTATTACTGGTTTATCTTCTGTTGTAACTGGTATTGTTGTACTTATAACTTTATTATACTTCACAAAATTTTTATATAATCTTCCTGTTGCTACTCTTGCAGCAATAATTATTGTAGCTGTATTTAGCCTGATAAAGATTGAACCTCTTATGAAGGTTTGGGAGATTGATAAACAGGAAGGAACTATCGCAATACTTACTTTCATATTGACCCTAATGTTGACTCCAAATGTAGAATGATGAATAGTTGTTTGAGTTGCATTATCTCTATGATTGTTTGTATTTCGTTCTATGAGACCTAAATTAGCCGAAACTTCTATGTATAAAGATTGAGAGCTAAGAGATGTTGATGTGTTTTGACTAAGAAAAAGTAAACATATTAGTATACTTAGGTTTGAGTCAAATTTATATTTTGCTAATGCTGGACACTTTGAGTCTTCTATACTTGATCATATTGCAGACAAGACAAAAATAAAATTCTTGATTCTAAATATGGAGCTTGTAAATAATATTGATTACACAGGACAGGAAACCCTAGAAAACCTAATTGAGAGATTAGAAGAATGATGAATAAATGTTTATTTAACAAACTTAAGAACCAGGGTTATTGAGAAACTAAGTAAAAATAAATTTATAAAGAAATTTAAAGAACAACATTTATTCACAGGTGTTGAGGATGCTTTAGAAAGAATAAGAAAGAAATATTGAGATAAAATAGACTTACTTCCTTTAGAAGAATTTAAACCAGCTAGATGAAAAAAACCTGAATTGGAAAAAGAGGTTTTAAAAGATATAGTAGATGCTAGTAAAGATGAAGAAGTAAATGAAAATGAGGAAAAGAAAACTAAGAGAAATTGAAATACCAAAAAAGATAGCTAAAGCTATCTTTTTTGGTACTCCTTACATATTCAATTTACAGATATATATCCCTTATCTTGTGGTTCATCATCTCATCACCAAGATCAATTTCACCATGCTGATAAGTCTCAGTCCGATTTTATTGCAACAAATGCTTTATCTGTTGAATATACATTAACATAACCTGCGTCTATAGGAGCTCAATTTCATCACCATGAACTACCTCACCAAGATTGCAACATTCAGTCTTTTAGTGCAACAAAAGCTCTACTACTTGAGAAAATTTCTGTATATCCTGTTCATTCTGGTCCATCAGTTCATCCATAAGAACTATGTCACCAAACCGAGATGCTTCAGTCAGATTTTAGTGCTGCAAAGGCTCATTCTGTTGAATATATTTTTATGTATCAATTATCTGTTGGAGCTCAGCTTCATCATTTTGATTCGTCTCACCAAACTGATATACTTCAATCAGATTTTAATGCAGCAAAAGCTCTTTCATTTGAAAATATTTGGGTATATCACGAACCTGTTGGTTCTCATACTCCTCCTTTTATACTACTTCACCAGGCCTTTATTGTTCAATCTGGTTTTAAGGCTGCAAATGCTCATTCTGTTGAAACAATACTAGTATATCAGCTAGTTGTTGATTCATATTCTCATCCATAAGATTGATTTCACCAAGCAATAATACTTCAATCGGATTTTAAAGCTGCAAATGCTTGTTCTGTAGAAAAAATATCTGTATATCATGTACCTGTTGGAGTGTCTTCTCATCATTTAACAGGATTCCCCCAAGAAACTATGCTTCAATCGGATTTTAAGGCTGCAAAGGCTTGCTCTGTAGAAAATATTTTTTCATATCATGAGTCTGTTGGTGCTCATTCTCATCCATAAGCAGGATTTCACCAAGAAACAATGCTTCAATCTGTTTTTAGTGCTGCAAAAGCATCTTTATTAGAAAATATCCTTTCATATCCTGAATCTGTTGGTTCTCATCCTCATCAAAGTCCAAAACTTCACCATGCAGTAATACTTCAATCTGTTTTTAAAGCCGCAAAAGCTTTACTTGTTGATGCTATTTGAATATAGTTATTTCCATCTGGAACTCAACTTCATCACCAAGAATTTTTTCCCCATACAACAATTTTTCAATCTGATTTTAATGCAACAAAAGCTCATTCATTTGGATACATTGGAGAATTGAAAAATCATCAACTATTATTATATGCTTTGTTAAAATCAATTCAACTACATCATAAATCTGTATTTTCTGGTATTATTATTTTTTCTTGGATATTATCTAAACTATCATTATAAACAGTTACATTGGGATTTAAATTATTTTGAGTGAATAAGCTTGCTAATGTTTTTGCTTCTGATGATGGATTATCTTCATCTATCAAAACACTTAGTATATCCTTTATTGGACCTTTGTTTGTTAAAGATGTTGTATTATAAATGTCTTGAAGTTCCTTTAGCAATTTTATTTGATTTTCTGTTTTTAATAAGCTCTGTTTACTTCCAACATAAACTAAAATACTATCAGGACTAAAAACTTCTTCATCTGAGGTCATTTTAAATCAAGAGTTTTTATAACTATCTGGTAGATTATTTGATTTATGGTATGCAAATCTATCTTTGTTTTTTTGCTCTATTATATCTGTCAGAGATACATCTCAAGATATAATTGTAGGGACTGCCAAAATATATTCTAAAGAACCTGTTTCTACAGTTGCAACAACTCAGTTATATGTTCATTGAATATAGGAATATGCTATTTTTCCTGAATCCGCATATGTCTTATCTACTATAGTATTCATTGATATTTCTCATTCCATAATACTTCCTATTTCATATTCTTTTCTGGTATTTAATCTAGAATAGGCATAATTCGATCATGTTAAAGGGTCTTTAAGTTCTTTAGATAGTCCATTAAGCATATCAACAAGTGGTTTTCAAAATACTGATTGTGTCCGTACTTCACTTCAACTATATGTTATCTCTACTCAATCTGTAGAAATAGGATAAAATGATGTATTTAAAGCATACTCTTCAAGAGCATCCATCATAGTATTAATATCTGAGACTCTTGCTGAGTTCCTAGCTTTTTGAGAGTATTGGGATATAGATATATATGCAATAACTCATAATATAATAAGAACTATAACAACTACTACTATTTCAACAATAGTTACAGCTTTATGAGAAAGTTTTCTTTCTTTTCAAAGAAGTTTTCTTACTATTGTTGATTTTATACTCTCTTTATTTTTCATTGGGTAGTAAGGATAAAAAATAAAAACAAGTGAACAAAAAACTTTAACTATAAAAATAATTGTACTTATAACATATATTTTATGTATTACTAAACAAAAGACAAATTTTCCTAACCTATTCAGAACATGATTCCGCATCTTCGCTAAAAATAATATTAGCTTTTATTCATCTTTTTATTAGTTTTTGAATAAATAATTTTGCTTCTAAAGATGGATTTTCTTCATCAATCTCTAAATCTACTATAGTTTTTATAGTATGATTTGTTTTTCATATTTTGGTTGGGGTATATATTTCCTGAAGTTTTTTTAATAACTTAATCTGATTTTCTGTTTCAGATAAATCTCTTATTCTTCATGTATATGCTAAAATTGAACCTAAAGTAAACTCCTCAGATAATCAGTTTGATTTCAATACTGTATTTTTATAACTATCTGGTAAATTGGTTGATTCATGAAATGATAATTTCCCATTTTCCTGTAAATTTACAATATCAGTATTATCAAGATTTGAAGAAGTTATATTTGGAATTGTTAGTATATAGTCAACAGAACCTGTATTTACCAATAAAACAACGATTCTATTGTATGTTCATCTTATATATGCTAAGTTTTCTCATTCTTCTTCCATAACTGCTCAAACTTCATATTCTCTTCTTGTATTTAATCTTGAATAAGAATAATATGTTTTAGTCAAAGGATCTTTATATTCTTTAGCCAAGTTTTCTAGTGAATACATCATTGATTCTCATATTACTCATTGAGTCCATAATTCTCATCAACTATAGGTGACCTCAACTCAATCTGTAGGGAAAGGATATCTAGAAGCTTTTGTTCAACATATTTCAAGTGATTGTATAATGGTATCAATATCTGTTGCCCTTGCTGAGTTTCTGGCCTGTACAGAGTATCTTGATAGAGCTATAAATATCAAAGTAGCTAATATACTTAATATAAAAACAACAACGAATAGCTCTGCCATTGTAATTCATCTAAGATTTTTATCTTTCATGATAACTAAATCAAAAAATTATAGTCCCCTTTTTTATCCTTTATTTTTCTTTTTATGATATTGATTAGCTAATTAAAGACAAATATAGAAAAAATTTTAACTTGTCTTTTCTTTATATATATTTATAAAAAGATTGACATTCTCTTTTTATAATATAAAATGATTTTTATTTTATAAAATTTATTTATGATAGAATTAGAAACTATTTCTGTAGGATGTGGGAATTGCCCTGGATGAGGAGGAACTTGTCCTAAAAAAAATAAAAGTAAAGTAATTTACGTATATCAAGAAAGTGGGAAAGATATAAACACAACACTTCAAGAATTAGAGAAAAATTGAGTGAAGCCTTGTAAGAAGTGTGTAACGGCTGTACTTCAAACAGAAGATAGTGTAGATGAGATAATTACTACACAATAGTAATACTTTTCATTTACAATATATTTTATTCTATATAAAATATATTGTAATTGTCCTAATTTTATGATATGATTAATTAGGTTTTATTTTGTTACATTATAAGTAATTATGTCTGAATTAGCTTCAGTTATTGACGAAAAACAAGAGGATTTAGAAATTATTGATGACGAAGGACAAGAGTATTTTAAATATGCAGAACAAACTACAAATATATTAAATAGATCAAAAACTGCTCTTAAAGTAATAGATTGAATAGCTAATTACAAAGAATTTGAAGAGTTTTTAAGTTGGGCTATATGAACTAGAGCTGAAGCAAAAGCAAATTCAAATACACATAAAATTGTCTGATATGAAATTCTATCAACATTTACAGAAGATTTCATAAGAATCATAGGAGAAAATAACATAAAAATAGATGGGGAAAAAATAAATCTAGAGTCTTTTATGAGAATGATTGAAAAAACCTATTCTTTAGAATTTTGAAAAAAATTAATTGATTATGTTTTAAATAATTTACCAAAAGAAATAAATGAAGGTAAGGAATTATCAATAAATGTTCCTAGACCTTTACTTTGTTATGCTGCAAAAAAAATTGTAGAACTTAAATCTGATATAAATATCGCAATAGAGGTTCTAGAATCTGGATGAGAAATCGAAAGTAACTTCTGGAGTGATGTTGCTGAAGTTCGTAAGATGTGAATTCATGTAATATTTGATGATGTTCCTAAACCTCCTTATAATAAATGAATAATAATAGAACATGCTCAAATGAGTACTAAATGAATAAAAAGTGAAGTTAATTTGATAAAATGAATAAAAGTTGATAAAGACTTCATTTGGGATATATTTAATCCTATACTAGGTTTTAAAGATGGTACAAAGGCATATAAGTGGAAAGAGAAAATCGTAAATCTTAAAAATTTCAACTTAGAAGACTTATATATAAATGAGAATACAGATAGTAGAGTTAAAAGAATTTATAGATTTCAAAAATTTATCAGATATCTACAAGATAAAGGGATAATAATAACTATTGAATGAATAGAACATGAAGGAATGACTGATGTTCTTAATAAAATTATATGAAATAAGAATTGGGCTTATCAATGATATTGGCTTAATGATAAAATAAAGGCTTTAAAATTAAAAGAAGAGTGAAATTATTAATTTCACTCTTCTTTTAATTTTTCTAAAAAATTATACTTTTCTTGTCTTGTTTTCCATCTTTCTTGTGCATATTTTTGCATATCTGCAACTGTATCTTTTTCATCTACTATTTCAAGTCATAATAGTGTTTCTATAATATCTTCCATAGTAACTATTCATTCCATTCATCCATATTTATCAACTATAAGAGCTATTTGCTCTTTTTCTTCTAATAATCTTTCCCAAAGTGTGAATAACATTATTTCATCTGAAGAAACAACTATTTCACGTTTTATGTCTGATAGTTTTAAACCATTTTGATCTTCAGCTAATTTTTCAAAGACTTTTTGCCTAATTACATATCAGGTTATGTTTTCTATTTTTCATGAATATACTGGTATACGAGAGAATTTTAAATAATCTTTACTTTTTAAAAAATCTTTTAGAGATATTTCTTCATCTGCCATGGCTACCGTGATTCTTGGTGTCATAATATCCGTAACTTTTATATTTTTCAGACGAAGTAGGTTTTTTATAATCTTATACTCTTGTTCTTTTAGAAGTCATTCATCTGCTCAGATACCTGCAAGTGCAGAGATCTCTTCCCTACTTGTTGATACTTCACTATTTCCATTTCTTGATATGATTTTTGTAATAAAAGTAGATAGTATAACTAATGGATAAGTTATAAATAAAGTTCATCTAATAAGGTAAGATACAACTAGTGTTAGGTGTCTCCAATACTTTGCTCAAATTGTTTTCGGTATGATTTCTGTTAATACTAGTATTAATAGAGTAAGTATTGCTGATACTATTCAAAAATATGCTTCTCCAAAAATTTCAACTGCTTGAGCTCATACTCATGCAGCTCAAACTGTGTGAGCTATAGTGTTTAGGGAAAGTATTGCTGATAATGGTTTTTCTACATCATCTTTAAATTTTATCATATTTCTTGCATGTTTTTTTCATTCTCTTTCTTGAACCATCAAAAATGATTGAGGTGTTGACAACAGAACTGCTTCCATTATAGAGCATAGAAAAGATACTATTAAAGCAAGAAATAGATAAAATAGTAATAGTGCCATAATTTTTTTTAAGTATTTTATTATATTGTTAGTGTAACATAAAAAAATAACTAAAGCAAATCATGAGTAAAAAAATAAAAAAAGAATTTTAAAAATTCTTTTTTTATTTTTTTACATTGCTTCTACTCTTATTTTATTATTAGAAATATTTATGTTTTGACCTTTATAAGATATTTTAAATCAACTTCATTTTTTTTCTATGGTTCATTCCCAAAGGGAATTGACTTCTTCAATACTACTATATATTTTTTTATCTAGAATAAAATTGTTATTTAAGATATCTATCTGTAATTCATCTATATTTATGGTATGCTTCTCTTCCAAAGATGAATTATCTCAGTCTTCTACCATTTTATCATCAATAAATACTTTATTACCAATGAAACTTATACTTCCACTTGATACTATATTATTTCATCTAATTTTAGTAATTACTTTCTTCTTTTTCTTTTTAAAAATATTTTCAAAAAGCTTTGAAAAAATACTTGTTGCCTCTCCTGTAGATGTTATTGTATTTTTTATATATTTCTCTACAAATATATTCATATCTCAGATTTCTATATTTCAATACTTTGTTTCTATAATACCTTTATTCTCTCAAACTGATATACTTCCAGATGAGGTGCTTATGTATTTATTATTTATTAGTTTTACCTTAACTTTTCCTGAAGTAGTTACAATGTCTCAATTATTGCTTCAATTTATTTTTGCTCATCAGGTAGTATTTTCTATGTTTCATGTGTTATCACCTTTTATTTCTACTTTTCATGAAGAACTCTTTATTTTTCAACTATTATTTCATTTTATTGTTATCAGATCAGAACCTCATTCAATAATTTTATTATTACTTCATCCGATTTTAATTTTTCAATTATTAGTATATATCTCTCACAAATTATCTTCTGATAGATTTATATTTCAAGAGGAAGTTTTTATCCCTCATTTGTTAATTCAAGTAACATCTATTTTTCCAGATGTAGCAGTCAATTGTCATAGATTACTTCTTCAAACCACTATACCTCAAGAACTAGATTCTATAGTTTTTTCATTAGATCAGGATATATATATATTTTCATATCATCACTTAATTTTTCAGAAGTTGCTTCATCATATATTTACATGATGAGATGTTTCTATCCCTCATAAGTTATCTTGGCTTACCTTAACATTTCATGATGATTCTACCTTATTTTCATTATTTCATCAGATTTCAACTCCTCATGATCATGTTTTAGCTAATCATAAATTATCTCAATACATAACTAAATGTCATGATCATGTTTCTGTTTTTCATTCATTTTTTCAAATAATAGTTAAATCTCAAGATCAAGTTTGAGCCTTTCATCATGATAAAACATTTCATCTTATCAAAAGACTTTTCCGTCAAAGGTCTAAATTTCATCAAAAATTTTCAGTGATTTCTCTGTCATAATTATCTAAATTTGTCATATTATCAAGCATATGGTATTTGATTATATAATATAAAAATCGGAATTTATTCTTAATTTCATTTAAATGATTCATAATAATCATTATATTTTTTTAGAAAATTTTCTAGAGCAATTTTTCTCATTGAAATACTATTTTTTTCTTCATCACTCATCTCTGCATAAGTTTTGTTTGAACAATTCGGTTGAAAAATTGAATCATATCAAAAAACTTTTCACTGTCACTTTCTTTCTGTATTTGTAATAATTCATTCTACTTCTCAATAACCTGTAATATAGTCATTTCAATTATATAAAGATACTGCTGTAATTGCTTTTGCTGTTCTATTACTAACTCATTCCATTAACTTTAAAATTCATTTGTTACCGATATCTGTTATTGTATATTTTATAAATGCTCATGGAAATCCATTATATGCATTAATAAAAAATCAAGTATCTTCTACAATAACTAACCTTCATAGTAGACTGTGAACTGCTTTAGCTTTCAATTCTGCAATTGTTTTAATGTCTCTTGATTGTATTTCTGGAACATCACTATCAGGAAGATTTTTAATCTTTTGTAGATCACTTTCCGTATATCAAGATATTTCCTTTCATAATATTCAACTTACTTCTTTTAGCTTATTCCTATTAGTAGTTCAAAATGTTATATTTTCCATAATATTGACAATTGTATTAAAATATACTATATATTAAATATTTTTATTATATAGTCAAGAAAATAATCATATTTTCTTGAGGATAAGTAAGTATCCATCAGCAGAGCTGGTGGTTTTAACTTGAAGCCCCTAGAAGGGGCTAAAATAGCGATGCTCTACCAATTAAAGTCTAATTGGTTGCCATCTTCAAGTATATCATTCTTTCTTTGGTTTTCGATATAATTCTTCACAATTTCTATATCCGTTCACACTGTACTCACAAAATATCATCTACTCCAAAAACTCTTCTGACATAACATTTCTCTCTTACCATGGTTATTGTGAAGTATTATTGCACTTTTTCATTTCAAGATTCATACTATCTTGAATACACTATACTTTGGTCATATCCTCAGCAACATGTGAACATGATCTGAGGCTACTGCTCATTTCACAATTTCAAAATCGTATCTCCTTCACAAAGCTCTTATTATTTCTCAAATTTCTTTTCTTACTGCTTGAAAAAGTTTACTTTTTCTGTATTTTGGTACTACTACTATGTGGTAGTTGCAGTCCCATTTCGTATGGGACTGCTTTTCGTAATTGTTTGTTTTCATATCTCTTAGTGGTTAAATCCCCTTCTTGAGACTTCTACAAACATTGTACCACATAATGATTACTAGGTAGAACCTGTATTATTCCACCGGCAGAGCCGGTGGTTTAGTGCTGGTAATTAAAATACTAAGAATTGCAGATACTCTAAGCTTTAATCAAAATGAATGTGCAGATTGGGAGGCTGTAACATTACTTGTTTGATGAAAAGAATTAAAACTTTCTAAAAAATGGTTTGCTGAGTAATCATAGAATAAGAATCTAAAAGAAGAATTTCAATTGAAATTCTTCTTTTAGATTCTTATTTATTATGTAATCTTTTAAAATACGCCCCTTTCTCATGCTATACTAAATTTTTTAATACTCTTAATTCATTTTTATGCTTTGTCTAATAATATTTTTTATAATATTTATATTATCGAATAATACAAAACTAGATAGTCTTTTTATGAAATTTAAATTTGTAAAGTTATTTTTTTAGTATAGTATGATTTATAAGGTAAGTTGTTCTTAAATATGTTTTCTAAAAAATTTATTTTTTATTTCTTAATATTTGTATTATGAGATATTTTCTAATTTTGTTATCAATAGTTGGTATTGTTATGTTATTTTATTATCATCCAGTTAATCATAATGATGATAATAAAATAGAAGAGGAAATAAAAAATAATGTTATGACTGGTTCTGAGTTAGAGACGGAGTTAAAAGAAGCATATTTTGCATGAGGTTGTTTCTGGTGCATGGAGTCAATTTTTGAAGCTCAGGAATGAGTGAAAGAAGCTATTTCAGGTTATATTTGAGGAACTGAGGAAGAGGCTACATATGAAACTGTTTCTACGTGAAAAACTAAACATAGGGAGTCTATAAAAGTTGTTTATAATCCTGATGTGATAAGTTATAAGACTTTGGTTGAAATTTTTTGGAAACAAATAGACCCTACTGATAAGTGAGGTCAATTTTCTGATAGAGGTTTTCAATATACTACTGCTATTTATTATAAAGATGATGTTGAAAAAAGTATTGCAAATAAAAGTAAAGATTATTTAGAGAATTCCTGAAAGTTTGATAAAGATATTGCTACTGTGATTATTCCTTTTAGTGAGTTTTTTGAGGCTGAGGAGTATCATCAGGATTATTATAAGAAAAACTCTACTAGGTATAAATTGTATTCTGAGTGATCTGGTAGAGAGGGGTATAAAATATGAACCTGGAATGATTTTAAATTTGAGATGAATGATAAATCTAGATATTTGGATTATACTCCTGAGAGGTTAAAAAATGCAGAAGAGGAATTTATTGTACTGTTTTTTCATGCTAGTTGGTGTCCTATTTGTAGAGCTTTTGAAGAAAAGGTTTTAACTCAAGAGATTCCTGAAAATATGGTTATTTTAAAAGTTGATTTTGATACAAATTTGGAATTGAGAAAAAAGTACAATATATTAACTCAAACTAGTTTTGTTTTAATTGATAATGAGTGAAATTTAAAGAAGAGGTGGATTTGAGGTAAGTCCATAGAAGATGTTATAGAACAAACTGAAGATTTATCTGATGTTCCTAAGATTTATACAGATGAAGAGTTAAAAAAAATGCTAACTCCTATGCAGTATAAGGTTACTCAAGAATGAGGGACTGAGCCTCCTTTTGATAATGAGTATTGGGATAATCATGAAGAGTGAATTTATGTTGATGTTATTGATTGAACTCCTCTTTTTTCTTCTACTGATAAGTTTGATTCTGGTACTGGTTGGCCTAGTTTCACAAAGCCTATTGATGAAAATTTTGTTTCTGAAAAGGGTGATGATTCTTTGGGAATGAATAGAACTGAGATTAGATCTGATAGTTCACATTTGTGACATGTATTCAATGATTGACCAAAGGATGAATGAGGTCTTAGGTATTGTATAAATTCTGCTGCTTTGAAGTTTATTCCAAAAGAGGATTTGGAAAAAGAGTGATATTGAAGGTATTTAATATTATTTGATAAATAATTTGCTATGGCTTTATTTATTGTTTCTTTTTTGGCTTGAGTTTTAACTATTTTAGCTCCTTGTATTTTGCCTGTTTTACCTGTGGTGTTGTGAGCTAGTTTAGAGGGAGATGAGGATAAGAGAAAACCTTATGTGGTTATTTTTTCTCTTATGTTCTCTATAATTGTTTTTTCTATTTTGCTCAAGTCTTCTACTTTGCTTTTGTGAGTTAATCCTATTGTTTGGAAACTTTTTAGTGGTGGGATTTTGATAGTTTTTTGATTGATTGTTCTTTTTCCTAGGGTTTGGGAATATTTTTCTTGGAGAGTTGTAAATAAATCTAGTCAGGGATTAAATAAAAGTTCCGAGAAAAAATGATTTTGGGGTTATGTTTTAGTTTGATTTTCTCTTGGTCCTGTTTTTAGTAGTTGTAGTCCTACTTATTTACTTATCTTGGCTGTCATCTTGCCTACAAATTTTTTTAGCTGATTTTTATACTTATTGACTTATGTTTTTGGCTTATGAATTGCTTTATTTTTTATTGTATTTTTATGACAAAAGCTGATTTGAAAGCTAAAATGGATTAGTTCTCCTAGTGGTATATTTAAGAAAGTTTTATGAGTTGTTTTTTTGTTGATTTGAGTTGGTATTATCTTGTGATATGATAAAATTTTGGAGACTAAAATTCTTGATAGTAAGTTTTTTGATATTACTAAGATTGAGGAAAGAGTGGTTGAGTGGGGTGAGGGGATTTAAAATAGAAATATACTAATTTCTCTATTTTTTTATTAAAACAAAAATTTGTGATACAATATGTAAAAGATATTATTTTTTACATATATGCATGAAGTCTCAGAAAAATTTAGTCAATAAAAATATAGAAATAAGACCTCAAAATGTTTTTACATTTCCCTTTTCTTGAGAGAGAAAAAAATTATTGGATATTTTAAATGATAATATCCTTTCTGAAAGTAAACTAAAAGAAATTGTCACATTAATTGATAGTGATGATTTTATTGTAGTAAAAGAAGCTATAGCTATTTTAGAAAAAGAAAAACTACCAAACAAAGTATCATCATATTTTATAAATTATGTCTTAAATATATATAATTCAAAGGATGAGGACTGGAAAGCAATGATTCTTCCTATTGTTCAAAAACTATGAGATGAAGCTATTCTAATTGCAGATTTATTGATGAAAGAAAAAAGTTATGATTTACAAAGAAAATGAATTTACTGCCTTTTGAATAAAACTGAAGATTATATTAATCCTAGAATAAAAGAGATGTGGAAAAATGATATTGATGATAACTGTAGAAATGATATTATAGATATCGCAGATAGAACCTTAAATGAATATAATAAAAAAATGTTTTTTGATTTTATCGAAAATATAGGCATTAATAGCACTCGCATAAAAATATATATAAATACTATAAAAGTAAAGGATGAACTACTAAAAATGGATAATCCTATAAATCATATAATATCAAACATAGATTATATAGTTATAGATAGTCTATCTATATATAGAAAAGCAATCGTCTTATTATGAAAGAAGTGATTAAAAATCTTAAGTGATTTAGAAAAATTTTCATCCAATTCAAACGTAAAAAAATTGGCTGATTTTATTCGTATAGGTTTCCTATTTACTTGAGATATAGTTGATAAAAGTGAATTAGCATTAACTACTAGTCCGAATAAAGATTTACTTTATGATAGTACTCCTTTATTTGCAACAAGATATACAAAAGAATTTTTAGAACACCAAAAAATACTTGATGATATTATTCAAGAAGTTCAAAATAAATATTGAAGTAGATTTAAGGCTATTGTCGTGTGATGAAGTACTTCTGGAGGTTTTTGGAAACCTGGAAGTGATTTAGATATAATGATGATTGCTGAGGATTGAGAGGTTTATAAGTATTTCTGTAAGACGGTTGAGGAAAGATATAATGATTGAACAAAAGTCGATATATTTTCTACCGTATTGCTAACAAAAGGTGATATTCCCATAAATGAAAAATTACCCCTAAAACTATTTCAATGAACTGTTTACTGAGATCTTAATTTTGTAAAAAAATTGCAATATTATTATATAAAAAATACTTCTCCTGAAAAATGGGATTCTTTCAGAAGAAAGATAAACATAACTTTAGATGGGAATATTGATAAATTATGAGATAGGCATGCTTTGAGTGAACATGAAAAGACAAAGCTTCATATAGCAAGACCCTTATTACAAATTCCTCCTGACTTTGAGAGAACAAAGGCTTTAGTAAAAAATAATATAAGAAATTTAATTTAAAAAAGATGTATTTGGAATACATCTTTTTTGGGTTATGGTTTATTTTTTCTTATTTTTTTAGTTTTGTGTTTGTCTATTTTCTTCAGAGACTTTATAGTTCTTTAGTCTATCTGGAACTGATTTAAATTTTCAGTCACTAAAATAATTACTAAGGGGTTTTATGTATGATTCTATTCATTCAACTTTAGATACATCTACTTTCATCAGATTTATATCTTTTTTTATAAGTTCTAAGTCTTTTCTGATGGAGAAGAAATAAACTGAAACTCATCATAAAAGCGTTATAATTTGTAGAACTATAGAAAGACTTTGTGCATCCATATAGTTTATTTTGGTAAGAAATTATAGTCTATGTATAATTAATATGGTGAGAAAATCAAGGGGTTTGTGAATTTTTGAGGGATTTTTATAATCAGGTATAGTGTTTGAATTTTGTCTAAGTACACGACAAAACTTT
>DJMN01000017.1 GCA_002435385.1 Patescibacteria group bacterium UBA6489 | reverse complement strand
CACTTGGGTATTGAATTTAGGAATCACGAGAATTTTTACTTTGAGTTAAAACCTCAATAATATCAATAACAGAAAACCACCATTCATCATTATAAACTATTTTCCTTATTTCTTTTCATTCAAAAATAGATATTTTTTTACTATATTGTTTTACACCTTTAATCATATATCAAATTTTAGAAATATTTCTTATATACATAAAGTATATAAGGAGTCCCCCATTTTTACAAATAAAAAACCATAAAAAAATCCAAGATAAAATTTACCCTGAACTTTTCTAAACATTTACTTTTTCTCTTAAATATCTAGATTTTTAACACTCTTAGCCCTAGCTTGTATAAATTTTCTTCTAGGAGAAACTTCTCATCACATAAGAATCTTAAATACTTCATCTGCTCTTTCAGCATCTTCTATAGTTACCTTGAACATCTTTCTATTATCATGATCCATTGTTGTCTCCCATAACTGTTCAGGATTCATTTCTCAAAGACCTTTATACCTTTGTATATTATCTCAAACAATTTGCTCTCTATCCTGTACTAAAAATTTTTCCTCATCAGTATAAACATACCATGACTTCTTTCATTTTGTTAATTTATACAAAGGCGGTTGAGCTATATACAAATAACCTCACTTTATTATCTCTTTCAAATATCTATAAAAGAAAGTCAAAAGCAATGTTCTAATATGAGCCCCATCAACATCCGCATCCGTCATTATAACTATTCTATGATATCTAAGTTTTTCTACATTAAATGTTTCTCAAATAGATGTACCAAGTGCTATTATAAGGTTTTTAATTTCCTGATTAGCAAAAATCTTATCTATTCTCGCTTGTTCTGTATTTAATATTTTACCTCTAAGTGGTAATATAGCCTGAGTCTCTCTATCTCTACCTTGTTTTGCAGAACCTCACGCTGAATCCCCCTCGACTATATACAATTCAGAAACTTTTGGATCTTTACTAGAACAATCTGCCAATTTTCAAGGCAAAGTCATTCATTCTAATGCTCACTTTCTTATAACAGTATCTCTTGCAGCTCTTGCAGCCAATCTAGCCTTTGCGGCTAAAAACACCTTCTCACATATACCCTTTGCTGATTTTGGATTTTCCTCCAAAAATTCCATAAATTTCTCACTAAAAACTCAATCTACAGCTCATCTTGCTTCTGATGTTCATAATTTAGCTTTTGTTTGTCATTCAAATTGAGGATCCAAAACTTTTACAGATATTACACAAGTTAATCATTCTATAACATCATCGTTTGTTAAATTTTGGTCTTTTTCTTTTAATATTTGTTTATCTCTAGCATATTTATTTATAGTTCTTGTTAACGCTGTTCTAAACCCTGTTAAATGTGTTCATCATTCAGGAGTATGAATATTATTAACAAAAGATATTATATTATTTGAATAATCCTTATTATATTGCAAAGAAACTTCCACCATTATATCATTTTTTTCTTTCTCAACATAAAAAGTTTTTCAAATGGTACTTTCATTCTTATTTAGGAAATGAACATAAGATTTGATTCATCATTCAAAATAGAACCTATATTTTTTATCAACTCTTTCATCAATTATATCTATTTGAATTCATTTTGTAAGATAAGCTTGTTGTCTAAGTCTATTAAGAATAGTTTTGTAATCAAAATCTGTAGTTATCTTAAATATTTCAGGATCTGGCCAGAATTTAATAATAGTTCCTGTTTTTTCACTTTCTCAAATCACTTCAACATCTTTTTCTGGTTTTCATTGTTCATAAGCTTGATAAAAAATCTTTCATTCTCTATGAACAAAAGCTTCCATTCTTGTTGATAAAGCATTTACAACTGAAGATCAAACTCAGTGCAATCAACCAGAGACCTTATATCATCATCATCCAAATTTACCTCATGCATGAAGAACTGTTAAAGTAGTTTCAAGTGCTGATTTTCAAGTCTTTGGATGTATTCAAGTAGGAATTCATCTACCATTATCTTCAACCTGACAACTTCCGTCTTTCCCTAATTTTATAACTACTACGCTACAATATCCAGCAATAGCTTCATCTATAGAATTATCAACTATTTCCCAAGCAAGATGATGTAATCATCTCTCATCAGTTGACCCAATATACATTCAAGGTCTTTTTCTAACAGGTTCTAATCATTCTAAAACCTGTATACTTTCAGCTCAATAATTTTGTTCTGCCATAAATAAATCATATTAAATTTATAAAACAATATAATTAAATATATTCAGATTTTCCCTAAAATCAAGTTTTAGCCATTTCTAGACGAAACAAAATACAAAAACTCTTAAATCGCAAATTTTCATAGAAAAAGCACTATTTTCTTTAAAATAGTGTTTTTAAGATTTTTTCTAGTAGACGAGAATTTTTATAAAAGCTGTTAGAAGGGAAATTTTTAAAGTTTTGAAATTATATATTTTACAGAAAAACAAAGAAATCTATACTATTAAAAACAAATTTTCACTTATTTTCTAATTTATTTTAATGAACAAAGTTATTAAAAGAAAAGGTTCATAAATATGAACATGGCTTAATTTATGATTAACGGATGAAATAGAACCGTCTAAAAACCTAGAAAATGCTAAAAAATTTATAAACAATACTTAATAATAAACTCCTTATTACATTTAAAAAATAACTTGTTTTGAGAAAAGATAAAGCAAAATACAATTAATGTGATATGATGAACAGAAAAAATTTATTAGAATCTGGATTTAAATGAGAATGAAAAGAAATTCCAACCAAAACAGCTATCAACTTAATTGAAAATGCCAGTCTAGAAGATTCAAAAAATCTACAAGGTCTTTGGAATAATATGTTAGCAAATGCTGTTACACGAGAAGTTGATATAAAAAATAGGTGATTTTCAAAAAGCCTTTTTTTTAACAGCTTAAATATTAAAGATAATGAGTTTGAAATTATTGTAGATAGTCTGATTAAACTTAACTTAATACATACTAGAGATTGAAATAAAGAATGAATGAGGGATAAAACATATACATCTTTTCACATGAGAAGATTACTAATACTAATAACTCACTTATGATATGAATTTGTAAAAGCTTGTAAATTTAAATAAAAATAGAATTTTTCTTCAAAAAAAAATTGACTTTAAATTATTAGCATTTATTCTATATAACATTTTACATACTAACATCTTATCCTATGAATAACTTAAAAAAAATTTGTATATGATGAGCTACTCTATTAGCATCTCAAATTAACACATGAAAACCAGCTTTAGCAAATTGAGCTGAAGAGGTAATGAATAACACAAAATGTATATCAACACATCTTCTATCAGAACAAGGAAATATTAATGAAAAGTATCTAGATTCTTTAAGTAATGCAACCCAAGGATTCCCTATAGCATATAACATATTTAAACAAATAACTACTTCTAATAATCTCCCTATTAGTAATGTATGTATTGCTCAATTTATGGTATCTATGAACAGAAGACTTAATGGATATTATCTTCCTAATAGAGAAAAAGAAGCCGTTATACAGAATATCTTTTCAGGTTTATCTAAAATGAAAGTAAATGAATTAATAACAATGCTATCAAGCTACAACGAAATCCAAAGATATATATATTCACATCTAGATAAATAAAGATTAAAAAATTTTAGAATCTCAATATTAAAAACAAAAGCCTAAGGAAAAACATTACAAAAAGATTCTGAAAACAAGTTTTCAGAATCTTTTTTAACCTTTCTTTAACCTAATATTTATTACCTCATACCTCATCTCATTCCCCCTCACATCATTCATCATCTTCAAATTGTTCAAACAGTTGTTGTTACACTAAAAATTGTAAATGTTCACTTTTCTTCATCTCATAAATAATAACTATATTCTCATTTTTTCAACTCAGGAGAAGACACTGCTACAGATTGATAATTTTTACTAGGAGTAAAATTTATAACCTCATTTCAAGAAGAATCCTTTATAGTAAAAACAGTTCAAGCTGACACCATTGAATCAAAACCAAACAATACTCAGTTCTGCAAAGATGTGTCACTTATATTTTGAGCCATTCAAGAACTTCAAGCTGCTATAACTATTCATCAAGATATATTAAACGTTCCATCATAATCAAGTGGTCAATTTCAACTTGAAGTTGGTCAATTTACATAAACCTCTCATCCAGTCATAATAATAGAACCATTAGCATCAAGTCAATCTCCATTTGCATTTACCTTTATAACTCATCAATTAATATAGATGAAATAATCTGAACTTCATGCCATCTCTCACATCTGAGGTCATCATTGTCTAGTTCAATCAAAACCATCCGGAGGGGTTTGTCATTGCCTATTATTCTTCATTTCATCTAAAAGAGTTTGCTCTTCTTCGGTTAAAGGTTCTCAATTTCTCTGCTTGTCCATAATGGTTCTGATTTGATCAAAATCCTGTCATACCATATCTTCTGGTGGAGTTCATCTATCTCATCATGGTCATCACATTTCTCAACCTCTTCATCAAGCAGCATTTAATCAATCATCACTAGATGTTAAATCTATATTTCATCAGTTTATTGTCAATATCTTAGACTCTAATCATTCATATGACTCTTTTATCAAAATATTTCATCAATTTACCTCTAAATTATTTTCTGCGTGAACTCAGTCATCTCAACAAGTTATTTCTATATTTCAATCATTTATAACAATTACTCACTTATCTTCTTTGTCTGATTTTATTGCATCTCATTTAGCATTTATATCTATATCTCATCATTCTATCAAAACATAATCTTTTCATCTAATTCAATCATCTGCTGCTTTTATGGAAATATTTCAAGAATATATTACTAAGTTATCTTTACTAGACATTCAATCATTATAATTAGCCTCTATCTCTAAACTTCATTCTCACATAATCACTAACTCATCCTTTGCAAATATTGTAGCATTAGGTTCATCTTCATCTCATTCAAAACTATAATTCTCTGTATCTTTAAATATATTTTTTGTTCAATCTGCTAGTGTTATAATTGTCTGCTTAGCATTTTTTACAAATATTGGAGATGTATTTGAATTTGATATTTCTACTCATGACAAAATAATTTGAACAGCCTCATCATCATCTGTCTCCACTATAATTTGTCCATCATCCAGTTTTCAATAAATCTCATAGTTTCAAGCCTTTACTATTGTCAATTTACTTCAACTTACAAATGCTTTATCTCAAGAATAATCAATAGAATCTCAATTCAATGTTATTTTTTCTTTTACTAAGTTACTAGTTTTTAACTCTATTTTTTCAGGAGTAACCTTTTCAAATTTATCTATTTCAGAATCCTCTTGTATTGTATTATCTTCTGTCTTAGACACTACATTTTCTGTAGTCACATTACCTACAATATTTGAATTATCGCTATCTGTTGTTATATTGCTACCACATGATGTCAATAGTATTAACAATAACACCACTGAAATAAATTTTTTTATATTTTCCATAATTATTTAATAAAGAAATAAAATTTTATAATTCACATTATATGAATATAAGTTAAGGAGTGTTTAAGAAAAATACATAATTTTTATTCTAAAATCTGAAATACAAGTGATTTTCATAAATAATTGAAACATTTATTTGTATTTTTTCTTTTCTTTTTTATTATCAATTTATAATCCACATTTTTTACAATGTTTTAGTTTTTTCATATTTTATCATTTAAAAGTAAGCTATATGTATATAGGGCACTATGGAGTAGCATTTGCTATGAAGAAAAAGTTTAACCAAATACCATTATGGTTAATGTTTATTTCAGTTCAACTAGCAGATTTTTTAGCCTTTATATTTATTCTACTATGAATTGAAAAAATACACTCTGTAGAAAACCCAAATCCATTTTATAGAGTCGTAATAGACTATTTACCTTATTCTCACTCTTTATTTTCTACATTCATATTTTCACTGATAATATTCCTTGTATTCTGGAAAATAAAAAATAAAACTTGGGGATTAGTTCTTTGAGCCTGAGTTCTATCTCACTGGTTTCTTGATTTACCATTTCAAAAATCAAATTTACCAATTTTCTTTGATAGTTATCAAGTTGGATTTTGACTATGGGACTACATAAGTCTCTCATTTATAACAGAACTGGTATTTGTTTCAATTACATGATACTTTCTATATCACAATAATCCAAAAATTAAGAATATGGTCATACTAATATTAATATTACTAACATCTTGATTTTTCACATTTGTTACATTTATTAAAGATCCTGAGAACATTGAAAACTCTTCTAATGCCAAAATTATAATCCTATTAATTGCATACACCATTTTTACTATTATCTCATATTTCAGTGAAAGAAAAGAAAAAATAAATCTCTAATATACTATCTCTTCAAAACAATCTCCTCTAAATAATAACTTAGATTTTCAATATACATCTTAATATCTAAAATAAGCCTATTATAAGTATCATCATCTATAAAATCACTATGCTCCAAATAATTCAAAAACACATTTTTATAGTAATCCAATGATTCATTTGCTAAATCATAATCATATATTTGTTTTTTGAATTCTTTAAGCTTTTTCTCATATAACGCTCTAAATTTTTTATTTTCCAAAAATCTTCTTTTTAAGTCATTTTCGTATAAATTAGAATTTCATTTTTCAATATTCTCCATTTTTACTCAAGTTCTTGTAAACCTTATAAGAGATTCTAAATCATCTAGATTCTCTAAATCCCATTTTGAGTAATATTTTAAAAGTATATCATATAAAGGAGTATTTGTATTTCCAAAAGACATTTTTTGATCCCGTGTTACAAATGATGCAACATTAGTTTCAGTATCAATATAGATATAATAATTATTAAGAAGTCATAAAAGCATATCCTTTCTTCATAATATTTCATCCATAACCAACATTCCAACATAAGAATCAATATCTATATAATTTTCAAAATTCTCTTCAAACTTTTCATCACTAGAGTTTGAAACAAAACTTAGAACATTAATCAAAAGCTTTAAATCATAATTATTTACAGCAGTTTTTTGTTCAAACAAATCTACATATAAAGTTGGGTCTTCTCACAAGTAAGAAAAAGACAAAGAATTAAGAGCCTTATATAAAACTCACTGTGAATCATCAAAATTTTCTTCTACATAATCATCATTTACAACTTCTGTAACCATATAGACATATGTTCACTTATTTCAAAAAGTTAGAGTTGTATATCATGCACTAGGAGCTAAAAGCCCTAATTCTTTAAATATTTTAAAAGAAATTAGTTGTCACACAAGTGAGTCATTGTTGTCCACCCTAAGAGCTAGTTCAGATAGTCATTGATACGTTTGTCACTCCTCATATTTATCAAATTTTATAAGCAATGCTGGTTTTATAAATTCATCATCTGTTCAAGATAAAATCTCTAATAAATCTATATTTCATTTCAACCTTAATCACACATTTTTTACTTCTTTTCAATCTATTACAATGTCCACCTTCACAAATTCTTTCTCCTTATTGTTTTTATAAGACTCTAAAATATAATTATATTTTTTATCACTTATATCAATACTAATCTCATGAAATATTCAATCATTTAATATATTTTTTGAATTTGTATAATTATATCCACCACTATTTAGCTCTGTCTCATATTTTCAAAAATTATAAGATATAATTCTAGTTGAACCAAAAACAAAACCAAAAATAATAATTACAGCAAATACTATTATCAATTTGTAGTACCTTTTCATTAAAATATTCATATATTTATTAGTTAATTAGTAAAAAACTTAACTACAAATCTGTTGAATTATATCATGTAATTAAAGAAACCTTCTGTCCATTATTAAGCTTTTTTATCTCATAAATGAAATTTTGCTTATTAATCTTATGATTAACATTTACAGTATAGACAAGCTCTGTTAACAATCATCATCTAACAGAGTCTATACTTATCAACTCCGATGAAATAGTGTACTTCACAAAAATATCATCGAATAAACCTTCAAAATCAATATTATTTTCTAATTGAATTTTTAAAATTTGACTAGTCACTGGTCTAGCATACCAATCAAATTTATTCATTATAAGTATTGAAAGCGAGATAACCGCTGTCGCTGTTATTCAGAGTAAATAAAACTTTGTTCACATCGCCATACCTATTGCCATGGCAAAGAAAATAAATCAAACATCCCTAGTTTCTTTGACAGCATTCCTGAATCTAATAATAGACAATGCTCAAACCAAAGAAAATGCTCTCGCTATATTTGAACCAACTATAAGCATTATGACAGATATAATCATTCACATCAAAACAAGAGTATGCACAAAAGATTGTGTATAAGAAGTTCATTTATGTGTCTTCATGTACAAAAGACCTATAAGTGAAGTTAAAACAAAACTTAGAGTCAAACTTAATGTAACATCTAACATAGAAAAAGAACTTGTTAAATCTTGTATATTTGTAAGCTTGTCTAAAAAAGAATTAAAATCCATAATAAAAAATAATTAAAAAATAAAGTGTTTTTCCTAATAATGTGACTTCCTCCCCTCATCCTTGAATTCCTTCTCCTTTGAGAGGAGAAGGAAGCTACAGGTTATTTAATTTTTAAGTTTTTCCCCTACTCCTTCAAAGGAGAGGGGTAAGAGTGAGGGATATGAGAAGCCAAATTAAAAACAGTTTGAGGGTAAACTCATGCAGTTTCAATGGCCTGACAATATTTACTAACCCTAATTAATCTTATACCATGACTAGCAACAAGTTCAGTTACCCAAAATGGAATCTTCTCATTTGCCTTTACCTCTAATATTGAATAATTTGGAGACATCATAAGTCACTCAGGTTGAGGATTAGCTAAATCTGTATCATTTAACTTAAAACCAATATCTGTATCAAATGTAATCCTTAAACCTATATCATTCTCTGTTCAAAAAAATGCCTGTCTTTTATAAATGGTTGTAGCAGATGGTTTTAGTCAATACGTTATAACAAAATTTAAAATTTCATCTATTACAGGTTTATCTCTAGGGTTAAATTTTTCAGGAATTTTTTCTTCATGAACTAAAGCTAATGCTTCCTTATATGTCATAGGAACCCTCCTTTTCTGGGTAACCCTATCTATTCTTTGTTTTATTTCTACATAGACAATAGAATCATCTGTAAGAGGTTCATTCGTAACATATCTACGAATTCTTAATTTCCTTCTAAATCTAAAACCTTCTATCTTTTCCCAATAAAATTGAAAATCATCAGTATCATAATACAAGCTACTCAAATTATATGCTCATCCATCTCAATATTTATCTGGAACAACATATTTCTTTAAGTCTTTTTTTAAATCATCTACTTGTTTAAGAGTAAGCAAGTATTTAAGTTCAAACCTATTAAAACTACGAATTGTATCAGACATAAATTTTACAATAAAAAAAATAGTAACTTTATAATATTGTTACTATTTAAGAACCGTTTAAGAAGAAAATTTTTATTTACTAAATTTCCACATAAAATCTAAAAACTTCTCCTTCCAATTTTTATTTTCCCTAAAATCAATAAATAAAAAAGAAATTAATAAAAATACAAATAAACTTCCACCTAAAACATAATATCAAAGTTTATAAGAATAATTCATAACAAAACCTATCCCCAAAGGAATAATAAATCAAAACAACAAAACAATTTGTGATTTTATAGAAATTATTGTAGCCTTATAGTTTTTATCTGAAATATAATTCTTCAAAAGATAACCAACAATAACCTGATCTCTTCACCATTTATAACCTATACCTATTATAAAAATACTAGCCACTAAATAAGGATTAGAGAAAAAAGCCACCAAAATAAAATATAAACTAAAGAAAAATATTTCAAAAAACAAATGTTGTTTCATAGTTAAATATTTTTCTATCAAATGTGCATATCTTCAAACTACAAACCAAACCAACCTAGACAATCACATAACAAAACCTAAGAAGATAACAGGATATCAAATACTTTCTAAATAGACAGTCCTAAAAGCAGCCTCTCAAGTCAAAAATCACATAATCAAAGAAGTAAAAATAGCAAAAGGAAGAAATTTCAATTTCTTTGTCTCTTTAAAAATCTCCAGAACAGACTTTATTTCAATTTCTTCTACATCCTCATGTTTTTTAGGCTTTGCTAACAAAATAGATACAATCAAACCAACAATATCTAAAAATAATCAAACCTTCAAAGGAATTAAAATGTCTATTTTAGTTAAAAATGGTAATCCTATAATAAGTAAAATACTAGCCAAAGAAACATTTCACTTTATCCTTCACATAATCCTTGAAAAATCCCCCTCTTTTCACAACGACTCTAATGTCTCATGCATAAAAGCAGACATAGTTCATGAAGTAAAAGCAAAAGAAGCACTTATGAGAGAAGAACCTATAATAAATCCATAAAAATTTTGAACATAAATAAAAGACAATGTGGACAACAACATCAATATTTTAGACAAAACTAGTGTCTTTTTATGTCAAAATCTATCAGCAAAATACCCAGACGGAATTTCAAGCAAAAAACCTGCCAAATTTCAAATACCAGTATACAATCCTATCATATTTGCCGTGGAATTTGGCAAAGTCATAAAATAGATAGAAAGTATAGGTATAAAGTTTCTTCTTCAAGTAAGCATGAATGTAAAAACTTTCCAAAAATTTGATTGTAATGTGTTAACGATTATCACTTTAAAATAATTACTTATTATCTATTCTTTCTAATATTTCAATTAGTTCATTAAATGTCTTTATATTTCATTTCTCTTTTTCTTCTATTAAATTTTGTAGCATATCCCAATCTATATCGCTATAATCATACCACCTAGAAATACTTTTATTTAAATATGATGAATACAAATTTCTTGATAATTTTTCCTTTGCAAAGTACTGACACTTATTGACTCATCATATAAATCATTCTTCATAACTTGAATAAAATCATTTATAATCAAAATTAATATCTAATAAAAAATATTTAGCTAGATTAAAACAGTCTTTATGTTGAGAGAAAACAATTGATGTTTTTAAATCATTGAGAAGATAGTCTCCATGAGAAATACATTTTTTTAAATCATACATATTATTTTTAAATCTTTTGTATTCTGTATTTATACAAGAGCTATATTCTTCATCTATTTTTTCATAAGTACTTTTCGATAAAATAAATATAATTAAAGGAAAAAATAATAAAAAAAATAAAATAACATGTAATTTACGGTCTTTTTTGAATCATCAAAATCAATCCAATTTTAATCTTATATATAAGATTAATAAAAACAATAATATTGGTCACAAAAATATTATTAGAGATAGTGTTTCATAAAATGAAAAACCTGATGAAGAATAATGCTTCAAAATAGCACCTCTAGCAAAAACTATACTATCAAAAAAAATATAAAAACTTATAAATAAAAATAGTAATATTCTCATAACAAATATATGATAAAAACTAAAAATTACTTCCCAGCCTCTTCCAACTTCCTCTGTTCATCAGCAATAGCACAAGCATCAACTATAGGTCAAAGCCTTCACATCATAACATAAGGGATACCAGAAAAATTTTGTCCGATTCTATGATCAGTAATTCTATCCTGAGGATAATTATATGTTCTTATTTTTTCACTTCTATCTCATGAACCAACTTGAGCTAACCTCTTCTCTCACATCTCTTTTGCTCTTTTCTCCTCCTCATAAGCATAAAGCTTACTTCTCAATATTTGAAAAGCCTTATCCTTGTTCTTATGTTGACTTCTTCAATCCTGACAAAAAACCTGTATTCAAGTTGGAATATGTTTCAAATGAACAGCCGAATCAGTTTTATTAACATGTTGTCATCAAGCTCATGAAGCTCTACAAAAAGCCATCTCTATATCTTCATCTTTTAACTCTATATCTATCTCATCAACCTCTGGCATTATAGCAACAGTTATAGCAGAAGTATGAACTCTACCTCTACTCTCTGTTTCAGGAATTCTCTGAACTCTATGAGTCCCAGATTCATATTTAAACCTACTATAAGCACCTTCTCATTTTACCTCAAAAATTATTTCCTTTACTCAACCGTTTTCAGAATCAGTTTTCTGAGCAATATCAATTTTAAATCCCTCCTCCTCAGCAAATAACATATAACTCTTAGCTAGCTCAGCAGCAAATAATGCAGCCTCCTCTCATCAAGTACCAGCTCTAACTTCAACTATTATATTTTTATCATCATTCTCATCCTTTGGTAAAAGAGCGATTTTTAATTTTTCTTCAAATTCAGGAATTTTATCTTCAGCTTCATAAATTTCTGATTTTATCAGATCTCTCATTTCTTCATCCTTTTCTTCATTTAACATCTTCTTGTTCTCAAATAAACTCTCATTTAACTCTTTATATTCTTTATAAAGAGTTACTGCATCTTCCATCATTTTCTTTTTTTGAGAAAGTTCTCTTACTTTTTTCTGATCTTTAAAAATCTCAGGATCAGAAAGTTTTATTTCTAAACTATTATATTCCTTAACTAAATTATCTAGATTAAATTTCATAAAAAATTCTCTTAATATTAAAACTTTACAAAGTATAGTAAAAAATATTGAAATATCAAGAAATAGAGGACTTCAAAAATAAAAAATCTACTTTCAAATTTTCTTCAAAACAGCCTTTCAATACTCATCTATATTATCAAAATCTCACCAAAAAACTCTTGTATGCTTTTCTGGCTCATTATTTTTAAAATTCAAATCTTTGGTTTTACAAATATAGTAAATTCACAACCAATGAACTCAATCTAAAATTATTTTTTGAGTCCCAATAAGCTCTAAAGATTCTACATCTAAATCTATCTCCTCTTTTATTTCTCTAATTAAACAATCTTCAACATCCTCTCAAAATTCTAGACATCATCAAGGTAACAAAGCCTTTCATGGAGCAACCCTTCTTGTATCATTTTTTTCAACAAACAAATACTTTCAATCATCATTTTTTATAATTCACCTCAAAAACACATTAGGATTCTTTCATTCCATAAACACAGAGATTATTACATATTATATAAAGATATGCTACAAAATTTCTCCCTTTTGCAAAGGTAAGGTGAATTGCGAAGCAAGAGAGAATACCCTGGGGTAGAGTAACCCGAAGGGGGAGGGATTCGAACCATAAAAGAAGCTAAATCTACAAATTATACTTCAACTTATCCAAACTAATTTCTCTATTTCAAATCAAAACTCTTGGATTTATATCATTTTCTCATTCAAAAAAGAAACTATTATCAATGCCCTCATTTTCAATAATTTTAGCAAACTGTTTCTCTAAATCCTTTATAACTCACATCTTATCCAAAACATCATATATTCTCATCACAGCTTCTTTATTATCAAAATCAGTCATTCTAACGATTTGTTCCAATCTCTCTCAAGAAACTCTAAAAGCCATGTCTCACAAATACTCTATATCAACTCTCTTAGAATCAGAATCTTCTTTTAAATCATAAACCTTTATCTCCTCTGATTCTACAGTATCTTCTTCTTCAGACCTTAAATCACTATAATTATCCACTAAATAATCTTTCAATTCTTCAACTCACTCTCAAGTCGCAGAAGAAATAATAAACACCTTTTTCTTTGGATACTTCTTTTTAAATTCCTTCATTATAAAATCCTTCATATCAGCTTCAAGCAAATCAGCTTTTGTAAAAACAACTACTTCTTCCTTTTTATTCAAACTTTCCCCTTCAAAATTAGATAATTCACTAAACAACTCTAACTCTTTTCTAATATCTTCATAATCATCAAAAACCTTATCTAACCTATACAAATCAAGTAAATGTAATAATACTCAAGTTCTTTCTATATGCTTAAGAAAATCTATTCATAATCATTTTCATTCAGATGCTCATGGAATAAGTCAAGGAACATCTTCCAAAACCAAAGACTTTCATTTATGTTCTAAAACTCATAAATTAGGAGTTATAGTTGTAAAAGGATAATCCCCTATTTTAGGTTTTACATTTGTAACATTTCAAATAAATGTAGATTTTCCTGCACTAGGAATCCCAATTATTCAAATATCTGCCACTAACTTCAACTCTAATATTAATTCTTTCTCTTCTTCAATATCTCAAAGTTCTGCAAAAGCAGGAGCCTGTCTAGTTGATGAACAAAAGTGAGCATTACCATAACCACCTCTTCATCATCTAGCCACTAAATATTTTGCATTATTTTTATCTAGGTCCACTATAATATCATGCGTTTCAGCATCACGAACAATAGTTCAAACAGGAATTTTTAAAACTAAGTCAGGAGCATTTGCTCAATGCTTAGTATTAGTTCCTCATCTTTCACCATTTTCTGCCCTTAAAACCTTTTTATGTCTATACTCTGAGAGAGTATTTAAATTTGACGTTGTTTGTAATAAAACATCTCATCACCTACCTCCATCTCATCACCGAGGTCATCATTTTGGTATATATTTTTCTCTTCTCCAAGAAACAATTCCATCTCATCATTTTCATGAAATCACTTTTATTTTTACTTCATCTATAAACATATATGATATTTAAATAATATATTAATTAAACTAATTATAAAACAGATTCAATAATAAACAAGTCTTTTAATAAAAAAAGAAACTACAATCTTCAAACGAAAACTGTAGCTTTTCCTCCCTACTTCACAAAAAGGGGGGATTAAAGGTGGTTTAAGCTCTAGACATATATTCACTTGTTCTAGTATCAACTTTTATCTTATCACCAATATTAACAAATAAAGGAACTTGCACGACTAATCATGTAGATAATGTAGCTGGTTTCTTTCAACCTGTAGCAGTATCTCATTTTTCTCATGGAGGAGTATCCATAACTTCCAAAATGACATTTGGTTCTAAACTAATATTTATAGGATTACCATTAAACTCTTGAAGCATAACCCTATCTCAATCATTTAAAAACAGCTCAGCACTATCTAATGAACTTCTTTTAAGAGAAACTTGATTATAAGTTTCTTGATTCATAAAAAAATAATTATCTCAATCATTATATAAATAATCATAACTCTTTGTCGCAATATCAGCTGGCTCGAATCTATCATTATCAGAAAAAGTCTTTGTGATAGTAGATCAAGAAATTAAATTTTTAGCCTTAACATTTATTATGCTTCAACCTCTTCATACAACTTTTTGAGAGTAAGTAACAACTTCATAAGGTTGTCCTTCCATAATAAATTTTCTTCCAACTTTTAAATCATTTCAACTATACATATAATTTTATTAAATATTAAACAACACTGATTAAACTATAATCTTAAACTAGTTTTAAAAAAATTTCAAATTATCATTTATCCTCTCCTCGCACTCTTCTATCTATTTCTTCACATTTATCTAAACAAACCTCCGATCCCTTACAACTATGTTTTTTATAGAAATAATAATCTCATAATTTTCTTGCCTTTTTAGCTTTTCTTCTTCTATTCATACTCAGAAAATTACTTAGCATACTCTATAACCCTCATCTCCCTTATAAGATTAACCTTAACCTCTCCAGGATAACTCAATTTTTCTTGAATATTCTCTGCAATATTTCTAGCCATCTCTGCCGCATCTATATCTGAAATAGTCTCTGCATCAACAAAAACCCTAACTTCTCTACCTGCACTCAAAGCATAAGCTTTATTTACTCATGAAAAACTTTGAACTAAAGCCTCCATTTCTCAAACTCTCTTCAAATATTCTTCTATAGCTTCTCTTCTAGCTCATGGTCTAACAGAACTTATAGCATCAGCAACCTGTACAATAGCAGCATAGATACTTATAGAGAAAGCGTCTTCATGATGGTGTTCAATTATATCTATAACCTCTGGTTCCAAACCATACTTTCTTCATAATTTTGCTCAAATCTCTGGATGAGTTCATTCTATATCATGATCCAAAGCCTTTCATATATCATGAAGCAATCATCATTTTTTTACAATATTACTATCAACACCAAGCTCTTCAGCCATAGCGGCCGCAATAACAGCAACTTCTTTTGAGTGCTTTAATATATTTTGACCATAACTAGTTCTAAATCTAAGTTTTCAAATAATTGGAACAATTTCTCTAGGAATACCAGTTATTCACAAATCTTCAATAACCTTATTTCATAAATTCCTAAGTAGAGTTTCTGCTTCTTCTTCTGTAGATTTTACAACCTCTTCTATTCTAGCGGGTTGAATTCTACCATCTTCAATAAGCTTTTCTAAAGATTTTTTAGCAATATATCTTTTATACAAATCAAAAGCTGAAATAAAAACCGTATCAGGAGTATCATCTATAATAAGAGAAACTCAAGCTTCTTTTTCAAAAGTAGTTATATTTCTTCATTCCTTACCTATAAGTTTTCACTTTACATCATCACTAGGTATTTCAATAACCGTAGTAGTAACCTCACTAGTTACATCAGAAGCATATTGTTGAATAGACTTTAATATAATTTCTCTAGCCTCTTCCTTTTTTTGTTCTTCTATTTTTCTTTTATACTTTTCAATAAGAGTTATAGCATCATTCTCATAAATTCTTTTTATCTGAGATAAGTATAACTCTTTAGCTTCCTCCTCAGATAATTTAGATAACTCTGCTAATTTTCAATTTAACTCCTCTTTTTTCTCTATAAGCTTTTTAAGTCTATCTTTAAGATCTTCTTCATACTTATTAAACTCTTCCTGCTTCTTATCTAATTTATCTAATTTCTCATCTAACTTTTCATCTCTCTTTCTAACTCTTTCCTCTAAATCCTCTGCTCTTTTAATTATTTCTCTAGAATCTCTCTTAGCAATATTTAAAACATTTATAGATTCTTTTTTAGCTTCAGAAATAAGTTTATTTTTCTCTTTCTCTGCATCTTTTAATATTCACTCGGACTTAGATAAAGCTTTATTACTTTTTCTATTTTCCCAAATGAAAAACAGGACAACACTAATAGCCATTCAAAAAATGACTCACATTACAATATTCATTAAAGGATCCATTTTTTACCTTATTTAAATAATAAAATCAACTATGAAAACAAAATACCCTAACTAAAATTAATCATTTTATAATCCCTTAAAAAGCACATTTTCCTCAATAAACTGCTTAAAATATTTCTTATGATTATGTTGATGTCTTAAGAGAATCTCCTTATAATAAAGGAAAAAATATAAAAAATTAACTTTTATTTAATCTTCAATTAAATCAAGAAAAAACTTGAAGTAGAATACATCAAACAATAGATGGTACTCCATAAGCTAGAATAATCTTTTTTATACAAAAAGCAACAAAAAAATTTTCTTTATATAACTTAACTTAAAGCAAGGCTTTTCTCATCTACTTTTCTTTTTTCACTTCCAAAATAAATTACACAAAAAACTAAAAGCAAAAAATATAAAAACTCTAAATAATTAGAATAATTTCCAAAATCCATTTTTATAACAAAAGAATCAAAACTTCAAAATAAATGAACAATAGTTATATCATATTTTAAAAATATCCAAGCAAAAAATCACAAAAACACACCTCAAACCTGAAAGAAAAAATAAACCAATATAGACAAAAATCACAAAAACATTGCTATAGGAATAGTCCAAGTTAACAATATATTTGAAATTGGAGCCAACAAAGAAACTTGTCAAAAATTAAACATCATTATAGGCAAAGTAAAAGTTAGAGAAGCCATAGTTAACACAAAAGCTTCTTTTATAGCCATAAATTCTGGTAAAAAGAAAAATATTTTATTAAAAAATTTCTGAGTATAAACTATTCAAAACACAGCCAAAAAACTTAAATGAAAAGAAACATCATAATTTAAACTCAAAGGAGAAAATAAAATCATAATAAGAGCAGTGAGTAATATTATAGACAAAGGATTTCACTGTCTACCTGAAATCAAGACAAGATAACCAATTATTCACATAATAGCAGCTCTAACTACAGAAGCTCAACCTCAAACCAAAATAGTAAAAATAATTACTCAAAAAACGATAAAAACTGTTCTAACATACACTGGAACAAACTTCAATATATATGAAAAAAATATTATCAATACAGTTATATTGAAACCAGAAACAGCAATAAGATGAGTCAATCAAGAATTATTAAAATTACTTTTCAAATCCTCTGATAACTCTTCTCTAGCACCAAGTAATATTCATCATAAAAATATAGCTTCTTCTTCAGGGTAAATTTTATTTATAACAGACAAAGTCTTCTCCCTAAATTTATACAACTTAGAAATAATAATATTTAACTCCTCATGATCAACAATAGACAAAACAGAAACATAAGCCTTAAAATATACATCCTGAGTCAATAAAAATTCCCTATACTTAAAACCATCAAAATTCTTTACATCATAAACCTTTGAATCAAAATTAATAATATCTCATAAATTTAACTTAAAATTAAATGGAATAGACACAATAGAATATATTTCATTGTCTACAAAGTCTTTTTTTCCAATACTATAAATTTTAATCTTATATTCTATACCATCCTCTTTAACCTTATAAACTTCATCTATCTTTCAAGAAATATTCACCTTATTTCAATAATACCTAGACAATAAGATATTATTTTCTTTTACATTCTGTAACTGATTGTTTGATATAAAAACTCAAAACAAAAATCAAATAATTATAAAAAGAAAATAAACAAAGAATTTTCTCTTATATACATAAAAATTCAAAAAAAGTATTGTAACAAATAACAATACCAAAACTGAAACTAAAACATCAAACAATAAATTGTTTATAAAAACTCAAGATAAAAATGATACAACAAAAAAATTGAATATAAGATTAATTGAAATTTTCATATTTTAAATATTAACCTCCTTATTTATACTCTTATTCGTAGAAACTTTATACAAACCATAAGAAGCAAAAGCAATCAAAACAATTGAACAAATCTGAGTTAAATTTAAATTAAGATTAAGTTTAAAAATATCATTTTGTCAGTCAAAAAATTCAAAAATAAACAATATTAATCAAGTCAAAATTAATCAAACATATCAAATAAGTCCTCTAATATTAACAAGTATTGATACTGTATACAAAACAGAAAAAACAATAAAAAACAACACTGCATAAACAATAGCCAAAGGAAAAATTGGAACCTCATAAGGAATTGTTGAAAAAGGATGATTATATGAAACCTCTATTCAAAAATGTGTTTCCAAACCATAAACCTGTCCACCAAAAAAAGCTCCAATATATCACAATATAAGTATAAATAAAAATGATAAAACAACACCATCTATATATTTAACTACAGTTCTTTTATCTATTTTCAGCATTATAAAAAATACTAGAAAAAATCAAAAAACCGCTCAAAATAGAGAGAAATTATAATCACTCATTATAAAAAATTCAAAAGGATTTTTTATAAATTTCATATTATTCCAATCTGCAACAATATAAAAAAGCCTAGAAAAAATAAAAATACTTAGAAAATACCACAATATATTATTTAAGAAGAAAGAAAAATTATACCCAAACCTAAAAGACATCTTTTTAAGCTGCCACAAGAAAAGAAAAAAACAAATAGTTAATGTTAATCAAAAAGTGTATATAAGAAATCAATCATATATTTCAAAAAATGGGTACAAAATATAAAAAATTAATAATAAGAAGTATTACATATCCAATGTAGTATATTCAAAATAATTATTTTTCAATACAAATTACAAAATACTATAGTTATCCAAATCCTATAAAACCAAGTATATTATTTAAAATAAACAAAGTTTTTTTCTTATCAAGCTTTTTTATTAAATTCCCTAATAATTCTTACATTGTTCTTACATATAATAAATATAATTTAAATAGTAAAATAACTTGCATAGTAAAAATTATTATAATATATTATTATTGAGGTTATAATACTAATTTATTTATTTATTTTATAATATGAACTACAAAAAAATTGTTTTATTGGTGACAATTTTATTATTCACAACTAAATCTTTTGCTGATTTTTCAGATGTTTCTAGTTATCATCCATATTATGATGCTATAATTTATGCTCAAGAAAATAGTATAGTTAATGGTTATAAAGATGGTACTTTTCAACCAGAAAGCAAAATTACCAGAGAAGAATTTACCAAAATTATAGTAAATTCTAATTTTTCTAAGGAACAAATATATTGAGAAGATTGTTTTCCTGATGTAGTTTGATGAGATTTTGAAAAATATATTTGTACTGCTAAAAGAGAAGGTATTATTTCTTGATACAAAGATGGTACTTTCTGACCTAAAAATAATATAACTTTTTTAGAAGCTACTAAGATTATTATTTTAGGATTAGACAAAAAAACTGAGGCTGAGAGTACTTGAATTAATTGATTAGAGAAATATGGTTATTATATATGAAGCCAAAAAGCTACTCCTTATTCTATAAATCTTCCAAATTCTCAAATAACTAGATGAGAAATGGTAGAAATAATTTGGAGATTAAAAGAAAATATTGTGGATAGAGATTATAAAGATGAAAAATTTGTATTTGATACTGTTTCTTGTACTACTTCTACAACATTAAATAAAGAAGAATATTGAATAATGGAACAATTTACAGTTTCAGAAGATGGAACTAAAAAAATTTATTTTTCAATGAAATGAAAATATGTTTCTTGCAAATGTCCATGATGAGAAACATTTGAATGAGATTATTACTTTTTTGAAGAAGAGAATTGAAAGGTAGTAAATATAGAAAAGTATAATACAATAAGGTTTATTTGATTTTTAAGATGAAATATCCCATATATTGTATATGACGATAATGGTCAAGAATATTTAAAAGTTTGAGATAAAACTTATTCTTGAGATATGATATATCAAGATTATTTTCAAAAATGAAGAAATATAATAATTTCAAAAGATTGAAAGCATAAAGTTTTATTCTTTGATAACACTTTTTCAGAAGAATATGATTATATATTTTGAGTAAAAGAATGAGAAAATTGAGATAAAGTAATACTTGCATTTAAGGGAGATGTTACATTATGATGATGGTGAGAAGAAAATACATATAATTGAGATTTCCTTTTAATTGTTAATAGTAACGAAACAAGACTTGATAATGTAAAAAATCTTAATTGACAAATATATGAATGCGGTAATAAATATTGATATTTATATAGTAGTTTAGATACTTCACCTTATTTAGAAAAGTTAAATTTTGATTGAGTAAATTATTGAGAGGAGTGATATGAAATTTTAAATTTTTATTGATTTAAAAATAATACTTGTGAACCTATTTATGTTAATATAAAAGATATTGATTCATTAATTAGTAAATTATATTTATGAACAAATTTAATTTATCAATCAGAAAGTAACATTTGAAATCCTAAAATAAATTGAGAAGATATTTATTTTGAGGTATTTAATTGAGATATAAATTGATATTATACTTGATATCAATTATATAAAAATGGAGAGGTTGTAGAAGATAAAGGGCGGCTTCAAAATTATTGATTTTTAAAAAACTGAGAATTAATTTATTCAACTTATCCAAAATATGAATGAATATTGATAAAGCTTATCACTTGAAAAACAACAATTAATTGATTTGATTTCTCAGATTATTTATTTATATCAAACAAAAAAGAACATTATGCTTTTAATTTAAGAAGTTTAATAGATTATCAACAAAAGATATTCTTAGATTGAGAAATTTTAAGTGCTAAATGAAATTTTATGAGTTGAAAATTTTTCAAAGAAAATTTTTTATCTGCTTTTAGTTTAGATGAAAAAAACTATATTTATATTAATGATTCTGAAATTTTAGAATTTATAGGAAACCCAAATGTTGTTTTTGATGAGGACTATGCTATTGAAAGAAATTGAAGTTTATTCTTTAGTGTAAACCAAGAATCAGAGTCTAAAATTATGGAGTGTAAATAAAAAAGTAAAAAAGATGCTATTAAGCATCTTTTTTACTTTTTTATGCCAAATTTAATAATTTTACTGTCTAAATAATGTTAATTGTATTTATTAATCAAACTTATTATTTTCTCTCTTTTAAAGAACAAGAAAAAACTAGTTTAAAAACATAAAAAATAAAATTTTAATCAACTTAATCTGTTTTTAAAAGTTTATTTTATTGAATAGAAAAATCTTTATAAAATAATAATTTGCTTTTAAAGGGATTTTAATAAAAATATCAACAACTTATAAATAAAAATTGAATTTTATGAAGAGAATAATAATCATCCCATTGTTGTTTATATTTTTTTCTTGCTGAATAGCACAAAAACAAGATTCTAAAGAATTATCAGAAACAAAGACCTGAAAAATACTAACTCAAAACAATCAAAATAAAAACATAAAAGAATTCCTAAAAGAAAACTTATCAAACACTAATTTTTGATGAGAAACCTGTGAAAAAATAGAAATATGAACAAATTCATCTATATCTAATCATCTTGAAACAGAAGTAAAATGTATATGAAACGAAAAAGTTAAAAAGTTTAAAGTAGATTGTTGAAATTGAAAAATAAAATTCTGAGAAGCTCAAAAAATATTGTCAAAAACATACTATAAAACAAAATGCGAATACACAGAAGATAAAAAAATAACATATAAAGCAAAATGTTACGTTTCAAGTGAAACAACAGAAAATGAAGAAGTATATACATCAAATCAATACTGTTGAGCTAAACTAACCCTTTGATGAAACAGTAATTGTTGAGATGGAGTAATACAAATACCAAATAGTGATTGAAACCAAGAAGAATGTGAAAAATATTTAGAATCAGACTGAAAATTATGAGATTTCCCAAATTTTTGTGATAATAATTGTAAAGTAAAACAAACAGATAATACATCTGAAAGAAAATGAAGAATAATAATACCAAATGAATGAGAAATTATATTCTGACCTAACGATCATATAACAATATGACACTGAATGAATCCAATGAAAGAACTCTGAGTATATCCTTTCATAAAAAACAAATCTAGCTATGAAATATTTGTAGATAAATTATGTGTAAAAGAAATATGAGAAACACTTGATTGAACATCAATAATATGTAAAAGAATAGAAAGTATTCTAAAACCTTGAGAAACAATGCAATTTAATCAATTTCCGAATTACACCTGAAACAAAAACAATATATCTAAAAGTGAAAGCTATTGAAATAATAAACTAGTAACAACAATAAAAAATTGAGCAAAAATTTTTTCAGAATCATATTTTGCTGCTGAATTATCAGTAAAAGTATCAAAACCAAGTTTAGTGACAACTTGATGATGAATTAGTTATATAAAAGATACATCTACAATATCAGACATATCAAAGATATCATGAGAAAAAAATAAAAATTTTGCATGAATACTAATATCAACATGAACACTATCTAGTCACTCAAATGTAATAAATTTACAAATAAAAGACCAACAAAAAGAAGTAACAAACACCTGAACTACATATAAAAAACCTTCTATAACCATAAATAACTTACAAGAACCTCAACTACAAAACTATAACTGAATGGAAAATATATTTATACTAAAATGACAAAACCTAGAACTAGAATCAATCCCTCAATTGTTAAAATGAGCAAGAACATACATTATAGAAGATGGAAATTTAGTAATCAATTGAAACCTAAAATATTCAGAAAACATTGCATTCGTTGTAAGATGATGAGATATTGAAATATCACCAAAAGTTACAGAAATAGATGGCATTTTCTTATGTGACTGAGGTGAAATTAAATGAATATGAGAAGAAACAGAAAATACCCTAATAATCAATGGTTGAATATACTGAAATTTAGATAAAATAATAAACAAAAGAATACAAATAAAAACAATAGATGATGAACAAATAAGTATATGAACAGTTATAAATTTTAACTCCCAAACCTTTGAAAACTCTGCTCCTTTAATAGGTAAGTTCTTAACAGAATATATTTCTCAGTAAAAACATAAAAAAAACAGTTGCTATATTACAAACAACTGTTTTTTTAGTTATATTATTCAACAATTTGTCATTTTTTATATTTGTGATTTTTATCTTTTGCATCATATTCCTTGTTTTTTCTAACTATTTCAAAAGTTTCAACATCGGCTCCAATAATTTTCTTTAAAGAATTCTTATAGATAGAAAAATATACAATATTATCACCATTAAAATATTTAATAGTTTCATCAGTATCCCATAAATAAGACAATCATATAAGTTTGAATTTTTTAAAAACTTTATCACTTATTTTAATTAGTTCATTATTAGACATTCAAATAGTACCCCATATAATTTCATATGAACCATTTTTATCAGATATATAATTATCAAAATAAACTTCAAAACTTTTACTATCTAATCATTTTATTGTTTCACTACCTCCTAAAAATTGTCACATAGAATAAACATTTTTGTCATCCTTAACAAAATTGAAATCAACAACTTCTAAAGTCTCTGGATTAGCTCATTCTAATATCTCTCCATAAGTAAAAATATTATTTTTATCTTTAGCCAATGGCCAATAGTTTATAGTATTTTTTTCTTTATCATAAGAAAAGGTAACCAATTCAAAACTACTAACATCTACATTTTCAAGTTTCTTTATCTTTAATCTTGGATCAGACTTTAAGAAAATTTCTCAATTCTCTAAATAATATCCTGTTTCATATATCCTTCCATTTGAGTAAAATCAAAATTTATTATCTTTGTAATAAGGAAAACTATTTTTAGAAACTTCTAGTGGAGCATCTCAAAAATAATAAAATTTTGAGTTGTTATTTAGTTCTATATCAACATTACTTTTACATCAAACAATGCTGTTTCATTTAGCTATTATCTTTGCTTTTTGAGAATCTAATAAATATCCTCTTAACTCACTATTATCATCAATATTAGCATAAAATTCACTTGCTCTTCATTTTACTCTAATTTCAGAATTATTACTAGCATTAATGTTAATAATTCCAAAATTAGAATCAATGTTCAGCTTAGAATTATCCTTTATATTAATATTAATATTAATCTTTGAAAATTCCAAAGGTATATTACTAGTAAAATGAGAAAGAGGAGTTCTTCCAGCAAATACTTTTGTATTTCCTCCTATATTAATATTTTTTAAATCATTAACATAAATTCACAATTGTATGAAAGTATTATCAAATGACCACTTCCGCCATTTTTTTGTTACAATTAATTCTTTATTAACAACCTTAATGTTATAAAAATCATTAATATTTTCAATTTGTCTAAAATTTAATCTTTCCTGATTCTCTAAATTTTTTGTTTGAAGTAAATACAATTCTCATTCAGGTATATTTATTGATATTGAATCAAATTTATCTATATCAATAATTTTTTCATCTCTAGTTTTTTCTATAGGAGTATATGTAAAAGAAAGGATTAGTAATAACAATGTAAAAGATAGTGCTATAAAAACTATTTTTTTATTCATAATTTTTTTATTTTTTTCTTATAACTTAAAACTGTTCATTTAACTTCAATTTACTTTGATAAAACATACGACTAGAATTTACTCAAAATTTTTGAGCCGCAATTCTATCTATTCAAATACCGAAAGCAAATCAACTATAAACCTCTGGATCAATTCAACAATCTGTTAAAACCTTAGGATGAACCATTCAAGCTCACAAAAGTTCTACCCAACCAGTACCAGAACACATTCTACAATTAGGATCACTTTGTTTACATATTTGACAACTTATATCTATCTCTGCACTAGGCTCTGTAAATGGAAAAATACTTGGTCTGAACCTAAGTTCAACTCATTCTCCAAGAAGCTTTTTCATAACAGTATCTAATGTCCACTTTAAGTCTCCAAATGTAACTCATTTTCAAACAACCAAACCTTCAAGTTGATAAAAATTACATGTATGTCTTGAATCCTCTTGTTCATACCTAAATACTCTCCCTGGAACTATAATTTTTATAGGTAATTCTCATTTAAGCATAGTTCTAACTTGAACAGGAGAAGTATGAGTTCTAAGTAAATATTTATCTCAAATTTTTCTATTTTTATTTATATCATCTGATATCCAAAATGTATCCCAAACATCTCTTGCAGGATGATCATCTGGTATATTAAGTTTTTCAAAATTATAATCTTCAATTTCTATATGAGGACCATCCTCTACTTTAAATCCCAAAGAAATAAATATCTCCTCCATCAAAGAAGTAGTTATACTTATAGGATGTTTATGTCATAATTCCTTTGAAGGAAAATTAATAGTCACATCTATTGCTTCCCTCTCATCCATTTCATTATATTTCAACTCTTCTAATTCCACTTTTTTCTTAGAAATTTCTTCCTGTATAAAATTTTTTAGTTTATTAGCTTCTACTCATACTGTCTTTTTTTCATCAACATTTAAATCCTTTATTCATTTCAATATATTATTTAATTCTCATTTTTTTCATAAAAGATTATTTTCAAGAACTTCTAACTCTTCTTCTACTTTTAATGTTTTTAAATTGCTTATGAATTTTTGCTTTAATTCTTTTAATTTATTTTGCATTTTATTTGGGAATAATAAGATAATTTTTATATAATATTCGATAATTCTTACTCAAAACCTTTAGGAATCATTTTTTCTCTCCAACCAGCACTTTGCTCATAAACATTTGCTATTTCAAAAAGCCTTTGTTCATGTAAATAAGGAGCTATTATTTGTAATCAAACAGGCATTTTTTCCTTTTCATCATCTTCACTTTCAGCAAATCAACAAGGAACAGAAATTCAAGGTAATCAAGCTAAGGCAGAAGGTACAGTATAAGCATCTGCCAAATACAATTTTAATGGATCATCCACTTTCTCTCAAAGTTTCCAAGCCACTTCAGGACTAACTGGAGTAATAAGGGCATCAACTTCAGAAAAAGCCTTTTTAAAATCTTCAATTATAAGAGTTCTAACTTTTGAAGCTTTTATAAAATATGCATCATAAAATCAAGAAGACAAAACATAACTTCATATAATACTCCTTCTCTTTGGTTCATCTCAAAGTCCTTCTCATCTGTTATTTAAATATAATTCCTCTAAAGAACCTTTATGTTCTTCAGAATTATGACCATATCTTATACCATCAAGCCTAGCTAGGTTAGTTGATACTTCGGCTGGAACTATTATATAATATGCGGCCATAGCATATTTTGTCATAGGTAAAGAAACCTCTTTAATCTCAGCTCACAAAGATTTTAAATGTTCAATAGCCTCTTCAATAGTTTTCTTAACTCATTCATCTAATCACTCTTCAAAATATTCTTTTGGTACTCATAATTTTATTCATTTCAAATCTTTTGTTTCCCATATATTTTCATTTATTTCATCTTTTCAAGGAATAGTTGTATTTTCCTTTGAATCTTCTCCATTCATTAAACCATATAACAAAGCAGCATCTTTTACTGTTCTAGTAAAAGTTCCAGGACAATCAAAACTTGAAGCCATAGGAAAAACTCAATATCTAGAATTTCTACCATAACTAGGTCTAAATCAAACAATTCAACATAAAGAAGCTGGCTGTCTTATACTTCATCAAGTATCTGTTCATAATGTAGCTGGTACTAATCAAGCAGCAACTGCAGCAGCAGAACCAGAACTACTTCATCCTGGAGTTCTTCATTCTCCCCAAGGATTAAATACATTCCCAAAAGCTGAATTTTCTCAAGAAGATCACATTGCAAACTGATCCATATTTGTTTTTCAAATAGAACTCATTCAAGCATCTTTTAATTTACTTGTTAAAGTTGATTCATAAGGAGGAACAAAACCTTCCAGCATAACAGAAGCTCCTGTTGTTCTTATTCATTTTTCACAATAAAGATCCTTTAATCATATAGGAATTCAACATAAAATTCAATCATTATCATTAAGTCAATCTTTATTAATAGAATTAAAGGCTCATAATTGTTTATCATATTTTTTTATCCTATCCATAAAATAGTCAAAAACCTCTTTTTTAGTAACTTTTGACTCCTTTATCTCAGAAATAATTTCTTCCAAAGACATATCCTTTAGTTCCATATTTTTTTATCTTAATAATTAAACTGATGTATTATATAAAAAAATTTCATAAATAAAAATAAAAACTCTTCAAAAAAATTTGAAGAGTTTTTATATATCAATGAATTTATTTTTTTGAAGCTTTTTTAGGAGTATTATTTCTTACTTCTTTAAGTCTAGCTGCTTTTCAAGTTAAATCTCTAATAAATTTAATAGATTTTCTTCTAACTTTAAATTGTCTTAAGATTTCTATCTTTTCAATATTAGGTGAATGAATTGGGAATATTTTTTCTACTCAAAATGCTCCAACTTTTCTTCTAACAGTTATAGTTTTTTCCAAAGAAGTTTTTCAAGCAGTTTTTATAACTATACCTTTAAATCTTTGTATTCTCACTTTATTTCATTCATTTATCTTTTGATAAACCTCTACTTCCATTCCTGTTCTTATTTCAGGTCTTCAATCAACTATAAATTCAGATTGAATCTTTTGTACTAAACCAAAATTTGTCATACTAAAAACATATAAAAAAATAAACTCTACTTCTAAAATTTAAGAAGTTTTAAAATCAACTTTTCGACGCATATCATATAAAAAAACTAAATAAAAGCAAATTTTTTGTAAAAAAAGCTATTATATGATAATCTATATATAATAATTATTAAACATAACAAAAATGTGATTCAAAGAACTTAAAGAAAAATTTTTAGAAAGTACAGCCCAAAAGCTAAGTAGTTCAAATTTTACACTATCATCAATTGATGATTTAAAATGATTTATAGAAAAATCAGCGAACACAAGTTTTAAAAATTCAAAAACTGGAGAAGAAAAAACATTTATAAAAAGATGTATAGTTATCTTTGGAGAGGAAAAAACTGATTTTTTCAAAAAAGCTCTTTATAGACTCCCTATTTTGTGGACAAAATCTTTTTCACAAAACATTCAGATAAAACTCGCAAAATCTAATATAAAAGATTTAAAACCTGAAGAATATAAAATAAAAACTTTCCCTTCTATGATAGTATTTGAAAACAAAAAAATACATAAAGTTATAGAATGAGAAGAAAATATATTAAAGATAGTAAAAGAAACTCACCTAGATATAAATAAAAGTATTGATGAGATGTAATTATTCAAAATAAAAGTATTCCAATAACTTACTAAGCTGTAAAAAATAATAATTAAATGAGGTATCATAACGATTTTATACTAAAAATTATCTGTAAAAAATCTTATCCTCTGAATGGATTATTATTTTTTATTGTGATAAAATAAAGCAAAATAAATTCTAGTATCTTTTGTAACATATAAAGTTGTAAAAAAATAAACTTTCATTATAAATATAACATTAATACTTAAATAAACACTATGGTAGAATTAACAATTCTAGATTTTCTATATTTAGTCTCAATATTTTTCATTACTATAATCTGAACACTTATGATAATAGCCATGTTAAGAATTCTAAAAGTATTAAATGTTGCAGTAGAAATTGCAGACATCTACATAAAAATAAAAAAAGTGTTAGCAATTTATTCTCAAATACCTCAGGTTATAAAAGAAAAAGTAAAAGAAACCTTCAAAAAAGAAAAAAAACAGGAAGAATAATAATTTTTTCTTACTAACAAATATTAAAATTGACTAAAATAACAGTCTTTATATAATCATTTAAACTTTTAAATATTAAACTTATTAACTATGAATAAATATGAAGTTGAAATCAAAGTTCTTTTAACAACAAAAGAAAATCGTGATAATTTTAAAGAAAAACTAAAACATAAGCTTATTGATTTAAAATATTTATGAAAAAATTCTCAACTAAATCACTATTTCATCTGATGAGATTTTGATAAATTAAGAGAAAATGTACTTCACCATCTTCCTGAAGATAAAAAAGAAAGTTTTGAAAATATACTAAAAGCACCTTGAAGACATTCTTTTAGAACTCGTTATTTAAACTGAAACTCTATCTTAGTTATAAAATTAGCAATAGACAATACATCAAGTTCTAATGGAGTATCAAGATTAGAATGGGAACACACATTTAAAAAAATGGAAATAGATGAATTAGACGAAAAATTACTTCATTCAGATTTTGAATACCAAGCAAAATGGTCAAGAGAAAGAGAAGAATATTCTTCAAAAAACAACATAAACATAACCATAGATAAAAATGCTTGATATTGATACTTATCAGAATTTGAAATGGTTGTTGACTCAAAAGAAGAAGCAAAAAAAGCAGAAGAAAGTATTAGAAAACTTCTATGAGAATTAGGAGTAGAGGAATTACCTCAAGATAGATTAGCAAGAATGTTTGCTTATTACAACAAAAACTGGAAAGATTACTATGGTACAGAAAAATATTTTGTTGTAGATTAAAAAATTAAATAATATATTTATTATAAATAAACATGTTTTTAGCTGATATAGATATAAAAAAAGCAATAGAACAAGGAGAAATAACAATATCTGATTTTGATTTATCTAGACTACAACCTGCTAGTTATGATATTCTCCTTTGAAATAAATTCCTAATATTTAATAGACACCAAATTCCTTACATTGATCCTGTAAAAAAAGAACTTCCAGAATATAAAGAAATAATTGTTAATGATGATGACTCCTTTGTTCTACACCCTTGAGTCAGTATTTTATGAATATCTCATGATTACTTTGGCTCTGATAAATATTTAATTCAACTATCTTGAAAAAGCTCTCTAGCAAGAATCTGACTAATAGTACACAACACAGCAGGACTAATAAATCCAGGACATTACTTAAATATAGCATTTGAACTATGTAACTTAAATAGTACACCGATAATACTTAGACCTAAGATGGAAATTGCACAATTACTATTTTCATCAATAAGTTCAATCCCAAAACAAAACTATAAAAAAACAGGAAGATACTCTCAGGAAAATTGGAGTTCTTACAAAGATAAATAAAAATTTTCTTAAATATTCTTTTGACTTTTATGATTTTTACTATAAAATCACTTCGCAAAATTTTAAAATGATAAATTGTTGTAATTAATTATTAATTTTTTAATAAGATGTTAGCAAAATTAAAGAAAAGAAAAAGACTTAGAGTTCATGGTTTTCTTAAAAGAAGCTCAACTGTTTGAGGTAGAAAAGTTTTAAAAAACAGGAGAAGGAAAGGAAGATATGAACTTGCTGTAAGTTATCCTAAGAGATTTCAAGAAATCAATTGAAAAGCTAAACTTCATATAATAGCCTGAGGAACTGCTAAAAAATCTCCTTTTGATGGAAAATGAAATTATATAAAAAGAAAATAATTTCAAACTATTTCATTAAATAGAAATAAGATTCAAGTGTATGATTCCAAAAAAAAATAGATTAAAAGAAAAAGAATTGAAAAAGGTTTTACAAAAATGAAAACCTTTTTTTTCTTATGATATAGTTTTAAACTACTTAAAAAACAATCAAAACATAAACAAATTTGCTATAATAATATGATCAAAATCAGTAACAAATAATATAACAAGAAATTATTTCAGAAGAAAATTTTATGATTTAACAAAAGATAATTTAATTCCCAAAAATCAACAAAATGGATGTAGTTTTGTTTTTGTTGTAAAGAAAAAAACAAAACTTGATAAAAACAATAAAAAAACTATCATTTCCTTTGAGAAAAACCTAGATTTTTTAATGAAAAAAACATTCTCAGATAAATAATTTTTATATAATAAAATCTCATAATGAAAAAAATACTTGATTTTATACTTGTTTTCTTATTAATATTCTTTATTTTCAACCTTTTTAATTCTGAAAAAAATAAAGATGTTCAAAAAACAGAAAACGTTATTTTCAAAACAATAAAACCAGACTATGCAGTACCCGCATGAGTTCAATTACTTATTGAAAATAATACACAAAAAGAACTTAGTTTAAACACTTGTGAAAATATAGCACTTAGAGATTCTTGATGAAATATAGTAGAATTTCCAAAAGATTTCTGTAAAAACACCATAATACAACCTTGAAAATCTGAAACAATAGATTACTCTACATATTTTGAAAAATTCCAAAATGAATGAATCTATACATTTAACCTAGATGTAGAAGAAAGAAAACTCACAAGTCAATTTGAAATAGAACATAGATGAACCATATGAAAACTATTTGTAGGACTAATTTATGCACCAATATATAATTTGATGGTATCATTCTTAAATTTATTTTCATACTCTTTATGATGGTCAATTATCAGTATTACAATACTTGTAAGATTGTTTTTATTATGGCCACAACATAAAATGTTGCTTAGCCAAAAAAGACTACAAGCTATACAACCAAAAATAAAAAAGATACAAAAGGAACACAAATGAGATCAACAAAAAATGTGAATAAAATTAATGGAGCTTTATAAAGAAGAAAAAGTAAACCCAATGTGATCTTGTGGTTTCATGTTGATTCAAATGCCTATATTACTTGTAATGTATAGAATAATACTAAACATAAAAGATCCATCAAATACTTTTTATTTGTATAATGTATTCTCTGACTTCAACACAAATATGATTTCATATGATTTCTTCTGAATAGATTTAACATCAAAATGATGAATAGTATGACTAGCTTTAGCTATATTTATAGGAATAATTCAATTCATCCAAGTTAAATTATCTCTAAGTTTAAAAGAAAAAGATAAACAAAAAGAAATTGTTGTACTAGAAAAGAAAAAATGAGAAAATGATTATAGTAGTATGATGCCTGATCCAAACTCAATGAATAAATTTATGATGTATTGAATGCCTGTTATGGTATGATTCTTTACTTATAGTCTTTTTGCTTGAGTTGGGCTATATTGGTGAATGTCAACTTTATTCGCTATTGCTCAACAAATTATTGTTAACAAAGTATTCAAAAAGTCAAGATAATTAATGTGAATAATATTTGTATTCTTTGACTTATTAGATATATTTTGCTAGTATAATTAATATTAGTAATTAATATATTTAATTTTAATTTTTAAATTTTTGTTTATGAAAAATAAAATATTACTATCATGTTTAGTTACATCTTTATGTATCACACCAGCTCTAGCATGATATGAAGAAATAGATTGTACTACAGACAATGCTTTTGCTGCTAATAATTGTAATCAATGTTTTAACGGTGGAACTAAAGTAGAATGAGATAATATTTGAATGATGACTGATCTTTGGGAAAACAATACATCTACTAGTAGATTACTATACAAAGAAGAACAAGAAATGCCACAAATGATTAACTTAAATTCAGATAAAGTTGCATGGAAAGAAAGACCTTCTTCTGATGGTTTTTGGAAATATACAAGTGAACTTGATAGTAGATACAATGAAAGTGAAGATGCATATATCTTATGAGCTAATGATGAAGTTGTATGGTTACAATCTTCTGTTGGGTATGCTTACGGATTAACTCAAAATGATGTTGAAAAAGATGGAAATATTGGTTTATTAGTTTATACAATAATAACTCACGATATAAACGATGGAGTTGTAAGTGATGATTCTGAAACTCATAAAGAATGTGTACTATTCAAATCAGGAGAAAATGAAGCAAATACATCTGCTCCTGTAGAACCTGTTGAACCAGTAACTCCTACTGTTGTTCCTGAAACTTGACCAGAACATATTCTACTTGTAGCTTTAGCTCTAATATTAGGATTTGGAGTACTAAGATTAAGAAGAAAATCTTTTGAACAATAATTCAAAACAATATAAAAAATAAGAGTTGTATTTAAATACAACTCTTATTTTTTATTAATAAAAGTTGTTTATTTTTTATATTCAATTAAAATCCCATAGAAAATTTTAAAGCTAAAAATACTAATGAAATGCATACTATAATTACATCTTTTCTTTTATCTATAATTACATCTTTTCTTTTAATAAAAATAATAACAAAAATCTTTTTCAAATATTGAATCCTTGATAATCCTAAAAAATACAATAAAAAAAGAAAACCAATACCATACAGTACATGAATAATATTCTTTATTTCTTTTTTTATAATAAGCTACTTTTTTGTTGAACATAATTTCAAATTGTGACTAATATGGTTTTTCTGAGCTCTTATAACAGCCATAAGCTTTGTTGATGATATGCTTAACGTAAGTGCTAAATGGAGATTATTATTTCAAATAATAATTTGAGCCACAATATGAATAACATCTATAAAAATATGATACATAAGTAATATATTTGGTTGAATAATTGATTTAAAAACACATTATTTTACAATTTTTAATCACACTATATACATAATCCCCCTTATATTTACAATTTGTTGGTTTGTTTTTATATTCAATGCATTAAATTGGACAGATTGAATAAAAGGGAATACTTCTTGATTGTCAATAATATCATTTTTCGTTATATTCTTATTATGAGTAAAACTGTATTTCAATGATGACTATGAATGATGAATAAAAAATGCTCAATTTATAATGTGAATAACAGCCATACTAGTCTGAATACTTATACCATTCTGGTTCTCTGATATAAAAGAAAAGTTACTTATGTGAGATTCTTGAACTATGTTTTTAGGTTTTATGCTAGCAACACTAGCAATAATCTCTGGATGAAAAATAGCAACAGTGTTAGTGGTATTTGGTATTTATACAGTAGATGCTTTCTATGTACTCATAAAAAGACTAATAAATAAAAAAAATCCTCTTATTTGAGACTTTACCCACCTACACCATAGACTACAAAAAATATGATTAAATGAAAAACAAATATTGGGAATAATATATTCTCTTTCACTGTTTTTCTGAATATCTGCACTTTTTCTAAATAAAACTTGAAAAATAATAGCTTTTTTAATAATAGCCATTATTGTGGTATACATAAACAAAATAGTAAAAATATTTATTAACCAAAAGAAAAAATTATGAAAATAGCATTTTTTTGAACCTGAGAGTTCTCAAAAAATATATTAAATGGTATACTAAAATATAAAGAAATAGAAGTACCGTTAATCATAAGTCAACCAGACAGACCTGTATGAAGGAAAAAAATTATACAAGAAACTCCTGTAAAAAAAATAGCCAAAGAAAACAGCATAGAAATACAACAACCAGATTCATTTAAAAATAATGAAGATATAAAAAATTTACTAATTTCACTAAATTTAGACTTCATAATAGTAGTAGCATATGGAAAAATAATCCCCAAAGATATATTAGATATACCAAAATATGGATGTATAAATATACATTGAAGTATTTTACCAAAGTATCGTTGAGCAAGTCCTATTCAAGAATCAATAAAAAACTGAGACAAAGAAACATGACTGACAATCATGTACATGAATGAAAAAATGGATGAATGAGATATTCTTAAAATAGAAAAAATCAATATAGACAAAGAAGACAAAACAATAAATATCTTTGAAAAATTTGAAAAAATTTGACCAAAACTTTTAGTTGATACACTAAAATGAATTTTATCATGAGAAATAAAATGACAGAAACAAAACGATAGAAAAGCTACATACTGTCAAAAAATAATTAAAACAGACTGATTAGTAAGCTTTTCAAAAGAAACATCAGACGAAATTTACAACAAATTTAGAGCATACAACTCTTGGCCTGAAATATATAGTTTCTATAATGATAAAAAAATAATATTTAAAGACTGTGAAATATTAGAAGAAAATAATTTAGAAAATATTAATATATGACAGGTTGTAAAATTAAACAAAAAAACAATATGAGTAGCTTGCTCAGACAAAAAAATACTAATTTTAAAACAAGTAAAACTTGAAGGAAAAAAAACTATGGATATACTCTCTTTCGTTAACTGAAATAAAGAATTTTTAAATTATAAATTTAAATAATTAAAGTTCTTATTATTGCCAAGTAAGGATATATACTAGATTGATTCTATGATGTTTTTAAAATTTGTTTTTTTTATTGAACACTGTTTTAATCCCAATCTCTGATTGGTTGAGTTCCTGAAATAATAAAATTAATCTTTAAAAACAAAAAAAACACTTTAAAATTAAATACAAAATTATGTTTAACATAGCACTAAACACATTCAAAGAAATAGTTAGAAATAAATTTCTATATATAATAATATTCTTTGCATTTGCATTTATAGCCTTTTCTATAATGCTTTGAAAACTCACTATATGAGATGATAATAAAATAATAGTAGACTTTTGATTAAGTATGATAGAAGTATTTTGACTTATATGAGTATTATTTGTATGAAGTCAATTACTTTTCAAAGAAGTAGAATGAAAAACCATCTTTCTAATACTAAGTAAACCAATAAAAAGATACGAATTCATACTTTGAAAATTTCTATGATTTTCTATCACGATATTACTTATCGTATTTTTACAAGCACTACTATTTTTATGAGTATTATTTTTAAATGATATAGAAATAACACATTTAATAATATTTTCTATATTATTTACACTATTCAAACTAGAAGCTTTACTTGCTATAGTCTTTTTCCTATCAACATTTATGTCAAACATACTAACAATCACACTCTCATTAATGATATATGTATTATCTCATAGTTTTTCATTAATTTTAGATTTATCAAATAGATTTAAAAATCAAATACTAATATTCTTTACAAAATTCTTAGAACTATTTTTCCCTCCATTTGAAGCTCTAAATATAAAAGATAAAATATGAAGTTTTACAAACTTTGAACCAAGCTTTTTTATCTTCAATACATTCTATGTATTAACATACATAATAATAATACTATCCTTCACTATAATAATCTTTGAAAGAAAAAAGTTTGAAAATTAAAAAGAAATATGCTTAAAAAAGATATAATAAATCATGGTCTAAAACTATGACTAGATAGAAACAATATAGATTTAATAATTACAAAAGTAACTGGTTTAACAAAAAATCAGTTATTTTTAATAAAAGACATAAAAGACAAATACATAGAAAATATTAAAAAAAATTTTCTAAGACTTTCAGAATGAGAACCAATAGAATACATTATAAATAAGGCAGAATTCTACAACCTAGAATTTTATGTAGACAATAGAACACTTATACCGAGAAATGAAACAGAAATAATCATAGAGCAAACACTAAAAGAACTTGAAAAAAATAAAGATAATAAAATAACCCTAATAGACATATGAACATGAAGCTGATGTATACCTATATCAATTTTAAAAAACATCCCTATTTATATTGAGCAAATAAATAACATATTTGCTATAGATATTTCAAAAAAAGCACTAGAAGTAACTAAAAAAAATATAAATAAATATAATCTAAAAAATAATATAAGAACAATAAATTGAAATCTACTCAATGATTTTCTAAACTGAGAATATAAAATAAAAAACTGAATATTAATAATTACAGCCAACTTACCATACATAAAACAAGATGATTTTAAAAATATGGATAAATCAGTCATAAAATATGAACCCCATACAGCACTATATGGATGAAATCAAACAGGATTTGAACTATATGAAATACTTATAGAACAAACAATAAAATTAAAACAAGATTATAAAAGCTCTCTAAAAAAAATACTACTTTTCATAGAAATAGGATTTGATCAATATGAAATCTCAAAAGAATTTTTGCAAAATAACAAATTAAAATTTGAATATTTTTACGATTGTAATACAATAATAAGAACTTTAAAAATAACTTTTTAATTGTGAGCTTAGAAGAATTTATTCCAGACATTGAATCTGGAGAAGACTGATGAACCTCTGCAGAAGCCAGTACAGAAGTCTCTGAAAAATTCAAAGACTCTGTTAAAAAAGCTAGCAAAAAAAGAAAAAAAACACAAAAAGATGAAAAAAAAGCCAAAAAATATGATTTTATGTTGGCAAATTTTTTAGTACAACTAATTCTAAAGAAAAAATATGATGACCTACTTTCTTATTTATTCAGTTGCTTAGATAAATGATACTGAACAAATTTTCTTCTTTGAATTTTATCTTTAGTCTATTTACCCATAAGTGATGAAATAAGAAAAAACACACAAAAAGAATATATTATCTTCAACTATAAAATAAGTGATGGAAGAATAGAATTCAGTGATGAAAAAATAGATTCAGAGTTAAAAAATAGAATAAACTCTTGGATAGAAGACATAGAATCAGTACTTTTTATAGAAAGTTCATCAATAATAACAGAAAAAATAAAAAAACTACTAAAAGATGATGAATCAATAAAAATATTTACTTGAAAAGTATTTAAATTTTTCTTTAATGAAATCAATATTGAAGTACCAGAAGAAAAATCAAATAGTTATGGTTCTTTTATAATTTGAGAACTAACAAAATCACTAAAAAATAAAGAAAACTTGGAAAAACAATAAAAATGAATAATATATCAAAAGATTTGACAGAATAACCCTTTTGTATAAAATCTTCGGGCAAATTAAAAAAGACGCCCTCTTTTTATAATTTTTAATTCTTTATAAAAAAAGCTATGAGTACACCAAAACCTTTAGATAAGGTTAGAAACATATGAATTATAGCACATATAGATGCTGGTAAGACAACTACAACTGAAAGAATACTTTATTATACATGAAAAACTCACAAGATTTGAGAAACTCATGACTGAGAATCTCAAATGGACTGGATGGAACAAGAAAAAGAAAGAGGTATTACAATTACTTCTGCTGCTACAACAGCATTCTGGAAAGATTATCAAATAAACATAATTGATACTCCTTGACATGTTGATTTTACTATTGAAGTAGAAAGATCGCTTAGGGTTCTTGATGGTTGAGTAGCTGTATTTGACTGATCACAATGAGTAGAACCTCAAAGTGAAACAGTTTGGAAACAATCAGATAAATACCACGTACCAAGAATCGCATTTATCAATAAAATGGATAAAATGTGAGCTGATTTTGATATGAGTATAGAATCTATTAGAAAAAGATTAGCTTGAAACAAAGTAGTAGCTATACAATATCCTATTGGAGCTGCTGAAACACTAAAAGGACTAATCGACCTTATAGAAATGAAAGCATATCATTTTGAATGAAGCTCTTGAGAAACAGTAAAAGAAGTAGAAATTCCTGCTGACCTAAAAGACAAAGTAGAAGCTTTAAAAACAGTACTTATTGAGAAAGTAGCAGAACAAGATGATGCACTTATGGAAAAATTCTTTGAAAACTGAGATTTGTCAGTAGAAGATATCAAAAAATGACTTAGAATCTGAGTTTGTAATAATGATTTATATGCTGTAACTTGTGGTTCGGCTCTTCAAAACATTTGAGTACAAATGGTTATTGATGCAGCTGTAGAATATTTACCATCACCAATTGATGTAAATGAAGGTAAATTAGAAGTTATGGATATAGACGATCCTGAAAAAACAGAAGAAATTGAAGTATCTGCTGATGCTCCTCTAGCAGCACTAGCATTTAAAATAGTTACAGATCCTTTCGTTTGAAAGTTGGCATTTACCAGAGTATATTCTTGAACTCTTAAATCAGGTTCATATGTATACAATGCTTCTACAGGAAAAAAAGAAAGAGTATGAAGACTTTTACAAATGCATGCTAATACTAGACAAGAAATAGAAGAAATATCAGCTGGACATATCTGAGCAATCGTTTGATTAAAGGATACAAAAACAGGAGACACTATTTGTGATATAAACAAAAAATTCTTAGTAGAATCTATGGAATTCCCTGAACCAGTTATTTCTGTTTCAGTTGAACCAAAAACAAAAGCTGACCAAGAAAAAATGTGACTAGCTCTAAATAAATTAGCAGAAGAAGATCCTTCTTTCAGAGTTAGAACAGATGAAGAAACAGCTCAAACAATCATATCAGGTATGGGAGAACTTCACCTTGATATCATTGTAGATAGAATGAGAAGAGAATTTAAAGTAGAGTGTAATGTATGAGCTCCTCAAGTTGCTTACAGAGAAACAATAAAAGAAACAGCTACAGATGTAGAACATAAATACTCTAAACAAACATGAGGTAGATGACAATATGGACATGTTGTTATTACATTTGAACCATATAAAGAAGCAGAAGATGATGATGACGGAGTTAAAAAAACTAACAAATTCGTTAGTAAAATTGTTGGTTGAGTTATACCAAAAGAATACATTCCAGGTGTAGAAAAATGATTAAATGAAGCTTATGGTAGAGGTTATATCGCTGGATACCCTATGGTAGATATAAAAGCTACTTTAACATTTGGTTCGTTCCATGATGTTGATTCTTCTGAGTTATCATTTAAAATAGCTGCATCAAAAGCATTTAAAGAGGCTTGTAAAAAAGCCAAACCAACTCTACTAGAACCAATAATGAAAGTAGAAGTAAATACTCCAGAAGAATATATGGGGGATGTAATTGGACAAATAAATTCAAAAAGAGGTAGAATTGAAGAAATGTGAAATAGAGGACAAGCAAAAATCATAAACTGTTATGTTCCACTATCTGAAATGTTTGGTTATGCAACAGAATTAAGGTCAGCTTCTCAAGGTAGAGCTAACTATGGTATGGAATTCCATCACTACGAAGAAGTTCCGTCTAACATAGCTGCTAAAATTAGAGAAGAAAGAGGATTCACATTAGATGATGATGAATAATTAAATTCAAGAAACAAGAAAAAAATAAAGATAGACTTTAAAATCTATCTTTATTTTTTTACTTTATTTCACAATTTTTAGAAAACTTAATTTTTTATTTTTCTACCTCTCAAACTCATACAAAACTACAACATCTTCCCCATCTTCAAATCTCTTCAAAACCTTTAACCCCTTATACTTCCTACTACTATCCAATAAAAAATTCAACTTAGGTCTATATTTTTCAAAATCCACAGAATCAACAACCAAATAATCAACCTTATTATAATAAGCATACTCCAACAAATCATCTAAATTTTCAACATAAGGAGTCAACCATCTAACCTTAGTTCCAGAGTAATAAGTAACAACAGGAAACCTCTCCATAACCTTATAACTACATACTTTTCTCTTACAAATATTCTTTTTCAACCAAACACCAGCTTCCATCTTTAATCTATATTCTCCATCATCTCCTATATGATTAAAGAAATATGCCTGAGCTCCCAAACCATAAATACCCAATAAAACTGCTAAAAACGAAATATACCTCCCCCTCCGAAAAGACTCTTTACTTGGAAACTCCTGTATTCCATAAACCATTACTAGTAAAGCAACAGGAATAAATATTAAAAAATACCTATCAATAACAAAAAACAAAGTAAAAAATACAGAAGCAACAATAAAGAAAGGGGCTGAAATAGTAATAAAACTCGTCTGATTAACTATCATCTTATAAACACCATTTAAAATCAACAACAAAGGAAGAATTAAAATTACAAAAAATATTTTATTATTGTAAAACTTAGAATCAGAATTTTGATATTCTCTAAGAGCATCTCAAAGTATAAGTTTAGGTAGAGACTGAGAATAAAGCTTCTTTTGATTTACAAAAAATCTCCCTAAAACTATACTAGGATTATCCAAAAAATAACCAACCAAAGATTCTTTAGTCTGAGGCTTATCATAAGCTAATCATCCAGCAAAACCAGCAATTAAATGATGTTTATCCTCGGTTAACTCTCAAACAGACTTCTCAAAACCAGAATCATCCATAACATCTACTCACCTCATATTAGCTTGTCTAATATTTGAAGATCACTTATTTGTTAATCACCAATCTCAAGTTATACCATGAAGATAAACAATATATGGAGAAATAAAAACAAAGAAAGAAACAACAATTCAAATAAATATTCCAGTAGCTTTTTTAAAAGAAAACTCTCATACAAAAGCCAAAAAGAATACCAGTAAAAATAAACTTCCAACATAAATAAAAGCCTCTCATCTAGTCAGATAAAGCAAAGCTAAGAAAAAACCTGATATTAAAGAAAATACAACAGTTCATTTAGTCCCTAAAAATCATAAACTATTTCATGCCATAACATTCACAGCTGTATCACCTAAAGACTTATTATCTATATAATTACATAAAAACAATATAAATCACAAAAACAAGGGCAAATAAATATTCTCTGAAAGAATATTTATATTATAATGAATCAAAGTTGAAGACAGAAAAAAAACTATCATTAAAAGTACATTATATTCCCTTGTAAGATATCTTTTTCAAATTTGATATAGTAACACTCCAGAAACAACAAAAAGAGAAATGTTCACAAAATAAGCAGATAAAAAATCATCACCTATAACAAACTTTACTACAGCAATAGGTAAAGAGTACAAAAAACCAAACCAGCCAGTTCAGAATCAATTCATATTAAAATTTGCCAAGTAATGACTCATTTGCAGATAAGCAAAACTATCAGCTATTTTTAAAACACTATTTAACTGTAAAAAATAAACATGTAATAAAGTTCATAAAATGAAAACAATGAAAATAATATATTTTCTCATAAACTAATCATTTTTAGTTGATAAATAAGCTCAAATTATAAAAAATAGTATATAACTAGTAGCAGATTCTTCAAAAGCATGAGTGAAATTAGCCATAAAACACAAAGTCACAAAAGCAGTAAATAAAGCTATACTAAAATAATCTTTTTTCTTCAAAGCTACACCATATAGTTGAAATCCAATTATAAGAAGTACCGCAACAAATAAGGCAAATCAAACTATTCATTGTTCTAAAAGAATTTGCACATACCAATTTTCTGGAAGAAATTTATGTGTTTTATCAACTGTAGCTGCAGCAATTTCCCAAGATCAAACAGACTCTATACTTTTTCATATTTGACTAGCAGGACCAGCAGTTCAAAGTCATTGTCATATAGGATTATACCTAAATTTTTCAAAAGACATTTCTAAGTTATCAAGCCTATTTAAAGTAGATCATAAATGTAAAAATAAATCCATTTTAAACAACAAAAGTAAAAGCAAGGGAACAAGAGTAGCTATTCACAAATAAGATAAAAATCTTCTACTCAACTTCTTTTTATATATAATTTTCCTAATTAAATAAACAAATAATACTACTCAAAATAACAATCATAAAATAGACGTCTTAGAATAAGATAGAAAAATAGAAGGAAGTACAAAAATAGATAAAACAATTATCAAAATTAGTTCATTCTTATTTTTCTTTGAGAAAATACTTGTCTTTCAAAACAACCAATTCATAAATCATCTATTTTTAACAACGTTCAGAATATATCAGACACTCAATAAATAAAATAAAGTTAAAAATACCGAAAATCTAATAGGACCACCAAAAGTAGCTTGAAATCTATGCTGTCAGTTTACATTCTGAGCAAAACTTATACAAGAATTTGCATTATAAGTTGATACTTCACTAGAATACCCAAATATACTAGAAGTTGCTTCAATATCACCAAAAAGATACCAAGGCAAAAATACTATTAAAATAATAGACACAGAAGCAAAAACAAGCTTCAAGAAAAAATCTAAATCTTTTTTAGACTTAGGCAAATAAAGTCAGGCAATCAAAGCAAAAAAGAAAAAAACATCATACTTGAAACCAAGCAAGTTAAACTTTTGAACTTGAAAAAATGGGAAAAATATATAAACCAAAGAACATAAAATAAAAGCAGTCAAAGTTCATAACAAATCATTATTTTCATAAACCTTTTTTATAGAATAGTTCTTTCCTTTTAAAAGATGGAAACTAGACACAAATAAAAGTACTATCAAAATAAACTCTTTCCAAAACCTAAGTATATCAGTATCTATTCAAACCTTACATTTCAAAAATGTAATCAAAAGTGCATGCATAGGCAAAAGAAAAACAAGCACAGCAACCAAATATCTCATAAAACACTATTTAATTATAAAATAAATTTTTATTACAAATCTTGTGTACTAAGATACGAATCCATCCCCTCGTACCTCGGTACTTCCTTTACAAAAGGAAGAAAATTTTACATAACAAACTTAGCAAAAAACTATCAACTAAAAACTATATTTTTTATCTCTTCTTCAAACCTCTCCACAGAAAACCTCAAAGCCTGTTTTTTACAAACTTCATCCTTATATTTTCAAGAAATATTATTTTTGTCAAATTTTAAAAAATTTTCTACAAAATCTTTCCCATCCTTATCTTTAAAAAACTCTCAAGTTTTTCACTTCTCAACAGTCTCCAAAAGTCATCCTCACTCATAAGCAAATACAGGCTTTCAAGCTGCCATGACCTCAACAGGAACCATTCAAAAATCTTCCTCTCAAGGAAAAATAAGTCCTTTAGAATTCTGAACTAAAGCTACAAGCTCTTTATCATATCTTACACCAACAAAAATCACATTTTCATTTTTTGCCATTTTTTCTAACTCTTCTTTATAGTTTCAATCTCAAATAATTACTAACTTATGATTTTTAAGTTCATTAAAACCTTTTATTGCAACTTCTATCTTCTTAAATTCAGTTAAAGCGGAGATTATTATATAATAATCTCCTGAGCTTAAATCATAATCACTAGACAATCCCTTAAAAATATTATTATCTACTTTTCAACCAAATCTTTTTACTTCTATAGGAGGATAAACTATAGTAGAATCTCTTTTATGATATTTTTTTATTCTACTTTGTGTATTTTTAGAATTAGCTAAAATCTTATCACTTCTAGAACTAGCCAAAAAATCCCACTGCCTCAACTTCAAAAATAAACTATTTAAAATAAATCATTTTATTCATTTACTCCATCAAATATCTCTTTTGTACTCATTTGTCCAATCCCACATATATCTAGCAGGAGAATGGCTATATACAATAAACTTTGTTTCAGGTTTTGTTATAGCCCCATGAGCAAATCAACTAGAACTAGCAATAACTAAATCATAACTGCTAAAATCAAAAGATTCTATAGCCCTTGGCATAAAAGGTAAACAAAACCTTTGATTTTTAAAGACATTGTAGACAAATTGAGTTATAAAAGGTATCTTTACCCCATACTGTCCAAACATCTTTTTTACCTTACCTTCGTCATAAATAAGAGTATACAAATCAGCATCAGGAAAAATTTTTAGTAGTCTCTCAACAACTTTTTCTGCTCCACCCAATTTAATAAGCATTTCATGTACTATAGCTATTTTCATAATTTTAGTTAATAAATAATTTCCTGAATTTTAATGATTTTTTAGATAAATAAAAACTTTTTATAACGCTTCCAAATTTTTTTATTTTAAAAACTATATCTCAATAACCTATAATTCACATTTATTTTCCTTAACAAATAAAGGCTCTAATCACAATCTTTCACAAAACTTTTGACTCCATATATTTTTTGTATATATTCTATACACCCACTATATATTTTATATCTATCACAACAAGTAATTATGAAACCAAGAGAAAAATTATCAAAATATGGAGTACCAAGATTAAAATCATGGGAGCTAGTCGCAGTACTTTTATGATCATGAGTAAAATGAATGGACATATTCAAATTATCAAAAAAAGTAAACGAAATTATAGAAGAAAAATGAGAAAACATAAAAATAAAACACCTGACATCTATCAAATGAATCTGACCAGTAAAAGCACAAAGTATAATATGTGCCTTTGAATTAGCTAAAAGACACTTTCTCAAAGAAAGCATTCTAATAAGATCTAGTGATGATATACTAGAGCAAACTAAAGAATACAGAACCAAAAAACAAGAATATCTACTTTGTTTCACTCTAGACTGAGCAAACAGGCTTATAAACAAAAGAATCATTACAATATGACTACTAAACAAAAGCTTAGTTCATCCTAGAGAAGTTTTTGCAGATGCTATTTCAGACAGAGCAAACAGCATAATACTAGTTCATAACCATCCATCAGGAAACATAACACCAAGTGATGAAGACATCAAAATTACAAAAAATCTAAAAGAAGTATCAGAAATAATCTGAATTACTATACTAGATCACATAATAATAACAAAAAACGACTATTTTAGCTTCAGTGAAAATAGTATTTTATAGTATATTAAGTTGTAAATTATATCTTCTGTACTCTCCTTCCTTTATTACTAAGGAAGGAATTAAAAAATGAATTATAAAATAATTTATAAAATCTAATTTTTTTGAAAAATTAAAACTTTTATGTTAAACTTATTCAGATTAATATAATATTTTATATTATCTATAAATTTCTCCCTTTCCCAAAAGTAAGGTGAATTGCGAAGCAAGAGAGAATACCCTGTGATAGAGTACCCGAAATGTAATGCAGAGGGGAGAGATTATAAAAAGTTAACACATTATTAAAACAAAAAATGACCTTAACAATAAAAAAAGTATTGTTACTATTTACAGTTATTAGTAGCATGTTAATAACATTACCTCCCGTTTATTCTGCTGGTAACATAACAGATTCTGATTTTACAATAGAAGCAAGTGGATTCACTCCATGAGCTTGAAGTGCTACAAGCTGAGATATAAAAACTGTCACAGACAGCATTTTAGAAAACATAATAGACAGTCTAATTATAGCATTTTGAGTGCTATCTTTACTAGTTATGATTATATGAGCCTGATATATGATTATTTACACAGGACAAGAAGACTTGTTATCAAAATGAAAAAAGATTTTTATGGCATGAATTATTTCACTAACTATAGCTCTACTTTCATGATTGATAGTAAATTTTGTAAACTACTTACTGTATAACTAAAAAAATATGAAAAATAAAATCCTAAGCATAATAATACTCAGTATATTAACCTTTTCACAAACATTTGCAGAAGCTCCAACTATATGCTCAAGTCTAATATGATGTTGATGAGGAGATGAGCCTCTTAGAATTATATCTGATTTTATAGGAGAATTTTTAAAGTATACAGCAGTAATAGCTGTTATGGCTGTTATGATTAGTGGTATATATTATTTAATATCTATGTGAGAAGAAGAAAAAACTAAAAAAGCTAAGAAATGAGTAATCTGGTCTATGGTATGAGTGATTATTTCTGTATCAGCATGGTACATAATTCACTCAATAAATAACTTACACCTTTAAAAAATAAAAATGATAAAAAAACTTTTTTTCTTATTAATAACCTACATAAATTTATTTACATTAAAAGCTAATGGAAGCTTTTCCCAAACAGATGTAGACCCTTGAAATGAAACATTAGGTAAACAATATTGATATGCTTGATTAGAAACAATCTTCCAATTTTTTAGAGATTCTATATTTTCTCTAATATTAATAACTTGTTTATGAATATTTATATACATTTGAGCTAGATTATTTATGGCAAGATGAAACCCAGAAGAGTTTAAAAAATCAATTTTAAGCTTTGTGTATGTTGTAATCTGAATCGCTGTAATAGCATTTGCATGGGCTCTAATAAAATTCTCTTCATGAATAGACTTTTAAAACCTTAATTAAAGAAAATGTTAAAAAAACTTTTATTATTCCTAATTATTACAGTAGTATCTATACAAATTACAAACTGTTTTGCGTCTTGTAGCTATGACTGAGTATGAAACTTATCAAAAAGCCTGATAGAATGATGTGTAGATCCTGAATGAAGAAATCTAGTCACCTGAAACATGGAACTAAAATGAGAATTTAAAGCAAAGATAGAAAATTGGATAAATACAATTTCAAATGTTTTATGAACTCTAGCTGTTTTTGCTATTATTTATGGTTCATTCACTCTAGTAACAAGTATATGAGAAGATGATAAGGTAAAAAAGTGAAAAGATATTATAAAATGGTGAATCATTTGATTTTTATGAGTAATATGAGCTTGAACTTTAATAAAAGTTATCATATGAGTTTTAATAGTATAAAACAATAATTGAACATGTTCAAATGAAGTATAATAAAAATTTTCTTCTTATCCATATTTCTTACGATTCTAATCTTTATCGTAAGAACTTATTATTTTTCTGATAAAATAACAGAGATTGAAGAAGAAAAATATATTGACACTACAACAAAAGAAGAAATAACTTATCAAAGTGTAGAAATCTGAAAAGAGAAAATCACATCTGAAGAATCAAAAGAAAAATACCTTACTGGTATTATAACAACAGATCAAAAAGAAAAAATAAAAGATAAATATATAGAAAAATTACAACAAGAAGCAGAAGATAACCCTCTAATTTCTTTTGTATATATTCCATCTAGCTTTAAACTCCTAATAGAAGCATATTCAAACAACATAGATAACTATTTAAATGCACCCATAACAAATAATAAGCTTAGAGAAATAACAATTGAATTCTATCAAGAATTAGTAGATGTAAGATGAAAAATGAAAGATCAGAAAATACTATTGTTTTGACCTGAAAATATGTGAGAAACAGAAACTATGACAGTTTTTGTTCATGAACTATGACACTATATTGATTTATATTTTTTCTCTAAGAAGAATCTAACAGATCAAAGTGTAAAATTCTACGATATATCTTGGAATTGAATAAAAAACATAAAACATGGTCAACAAAACAATGATTTTGTTTCTGGATACGCTATGACAAACAGATATGAAGACTTTGCAGAAAGTTTCACATATTATGTATTACATAATAAAGACTTTTTAGAAAAAACAGAAAAAAGTACAATTTTAAAAGAAAAATACAAGTTTTTCAAAGAAAACCTTTTTACTAAAAAAGAATTTATTGAAACAAATTTTTCTACATCAGAAATAGTAAAAAACTACTACTGGGATATAACCAAAATAGATATAAATTTAAAAAATTTTTTGCAATATGTACAAAAAGAAATATAATACATCATAATAAAAATATGTTTTCTCAACAAAATGAGTCATCAATAAAACTTGATAAAATTTCTAAAGCTATTAAATGTTTTACATTTATTTAATAACTTTTTGATTTTATAAAGTACGATTCTAAAGGAAAATCAAAAACATCTTGAGAACAAAAATCTATTTTTTAGATAAAATTTGTGGAATAATTTCATCTCTATCCTTTTTCATATTGTCTAATTAAAACAATATAATTTTCAACAAATTTTTTCAAACATCTTCTCTTTTGGTTTTTCCTATAAAAATATCCTACTTTTCAAATTATATTATTTTATAACCATATTAAAAATATGAAAGATTTTTTAGATGAATTAGATAATGAATTAAATTGAGTTTTAGAAGAAACTCCTATAGAAGAAAAAAAATCTAATCCTTTACCAAAAACTAATAAAAATACAAATAATCGATCTGTGATTATAAAAAAGGAAGAGACGGAAACACAACAAAAACAACCAACAAATAACAATCAAAAGAATAATACCCAAAATACTTGAAACATAACAGGTTATTTAAATAAAAAATCACTAAATTTTCCTCAAACAAAATTTTACTTACCAACACTTAGAGATTGATATACAAGATTTATTCCAATAGGTTGAAATAACGAAACATGAGCAAAAAACATGTGAATGGTTCAATACTGAGATGATATAGTTTTGATAGATTGTTGAGTACAATTTGCTGAAACAGATATGTTTTGAGCAAACTATTCTGTTCCAGATGTATCCTTTTTGACAAGATACAAAAAACAAATTAAATGATTCATAATTACACACGCTCACTTAGATCATATTTGATCACTAAAACACGTTTTACCAGCACTATGAATGCCTCCATTATATGGAACAAAATTAACAATATGATTAATAAAAAAATCCCTTGAAGAATACAACTTACTTGAAAAAGCAACTTTAATTGAGGTAGAAGCAGGAAAATGAATCAAAGAAAAAATTTGACCCCTTGAAGTAGAATTTTTTAAAGTAAATCACTCTATTCCTGATAGTTCAGGTGTTTACATAAAATCTCCTGGATGAGCAAAATTTGTACATACCTGAGACTTTAAAATAGACTTTACTCCAGCGATTGATGCCCCTGCTGACCTTACAAGAATTAAAAAAATATGAGATGAATGAATATCTCTACTTTTATCTGATTCAACAGGTTCAATTAGAAAATGATTCTGTAAATCTGAAAAAGACATAGGAGAATCTCTGGAAAAAATAGTAGCAAATCACACAAAATGAAGACTTATAATAGCAGCCTTCTCTTCATGGATATCTAGAGTACAACAACTTGTAGACATATGTAACAAACATGACAGGCAAATCTTTTTAAGTTGAAGAAGTATGATAGAGAATGTAAACATTGCTAGAAACTTAGGATACTTAAAAGTAAAGTCATGAATAATTAAAAAAATGACTCCCAAAACAACACAATGAATACCTCCCCATAAACAAGTAATAATTACAACTTGAAGCCAATGAGAAGAATTTTCAGCACTAGCAAGAATGTCAGAAGGAAAACACAACTCAATAGAAATAGTAAAATGAGACACTATCGTATTTTCTTCTTCTGTTGTTCCTGGAAATGAAAAAAGTGTTGGATGACTACTAAATAAACTAGTAAAATTAGGAGCTAACATTATAACTAAAGACGACTGAGAAGTTCATACATGATGACATGCATTCCAAGAAGAACAAAAAATTATGTTGAAACTTGTTAGACCTAAATACTTTATGCCAATATATGGAGATCTATATTTTAGACATGTACATAAAAATACAGCTATGAGTATAGGTTTCAAAGAAGAAAATGTTCTTATGCTAGGAAACTGAAACATAGTTGACTTTGCACCTGATGGAGCAGTATTTAAGTCAAGAATAAAAGTACCTATCCAAGACTTAATCGTAGATGGACATGGTATGTGAACCGCAACAAGTCATGTATTAAAAGCAAGAGAAAAGATGATGAATTCTTGAGTTCTTGTTATATTATTTAGAATAGATAAAAAAACCAAAGCAATTTTATGACATTTAAAACTTGAAACCAGATGACTTGTCTACTTAGAAGAAGTTAGATATGTACATAAAATAATTATAAAAAAAGCAAAAGAATCTTATGAAAACACTATAAAAGATATACCTGATATAGAGGAAAAAGATCTGATAAAAGTAATAAAAACTGACATGGAAACATTCTTACTAAAAAGAATAGACAGAGAACCAATGATAATCCCAATGATACTAGAAGTATAAAAACAAAAAAATCCTGAATATTCAGGATTTTTTTAATAACAAACTTTTACAAAAAAAATAAAATTATTATCATATACTTGTTTTTACATAACTAACTTAAATATTATGAAAAAAGTTATTCTAATTCTATTAGTACTTATAGCTTTGTTTTATTATCTTGGTTGAGATGATTCTGAAAACATAACACAAAACAATATCTCAAATACAACAGAAACCATATGAGAAAACAATAATACCTGAACAAGTAATAATACAACTTCTACAGAAAACATACCTACAGAAGAAGAAAAAAAATCTACTGTTGAAATAACTGATTTAACAGACAATAAATTCTTAAATTTTGATGATGTTGATTTAGAAAGCCTAGCTACTTTGAAAACAGGAGAAATTGAAATAACATGAAATATAATTGAAGGAACAAAAGTAGACAAAATAATTGTTGATTTTGTGAACCATGATTCAGATTTTAAAGAAGACCATTATCAACTACAAACATTCAAGTTATGAGACACAACATTCAAATATAGAGCTTCTTCAAGATACCAAGTATTAGACTTTTGAAAAAATATTTATACTTTCAAAGCATATTCCGGTGATGAAACAGCAGAAACACAAGTCGTAATAAATTTAGTTGATAATGCAGGGAATAATGAACTTGATTCAGAGGAAGCATTAGAAAAATTAATAAATGATGAAAATTTAGTTTGAGCTGATATAGAAAATATCGAAGGTAATTTACCAACATCTATAGAATATTGAAGTCCCTCTGTATCATGAGACACAATAACATACCCATCTATAGAATGACTAAAAATATATTCAAAATGAGTTCCTACCATGAGTTGTTGAAACTCTGATTTAGTATCAAAACTGATAGAAAAAGAAACAAGCTCTCGGTATTACTGGAATACCTGTAGAGATATAGTAAAAGATAAAGGAATCAGTGTATACGTAATAAGATTAGATTGAGATAATTACATCTATGAAAAACACTATATAGACTATACAAATTGACTTTACGGAGTTCTTGAACTAGCAGTAGGAACAGATGTAACAAAAGACAACATAGAAGAAAAAAATAATGAACTAAAAGAAATAAATAGTACTTTTGAAAAAACTACTGAAGTAGACAAACTATTCAGAACAATATCTGACAATATGTAAAAATAACCTAATAAATATAATAAATGAAAAAAAGAATTCTCTTAAAAATCTCTTGAGAAGCCTTTTCTTGAGACAAAGACTTTTGAATAGACATCAAATCTGTAGAAAAAGTAGCAGAAAAAATTTCTTCAATATTAAAAAATTGAATAGAACTAGCAGTAGTAATATGATGATGAAATATCTACAGATGATCCAACTTAATAGAATCTTGAATACCATCTTCAGATTCTCATAACCTAAGTATGCTATCAACAGTTTTCAACTGAGTTATATTAAAAGACATTTTAAAAAAACACTCTATAGAATCAGAAGTTTTTGACCCAGTCGGAATAAAATTTCTTACTCCATACAACAAAGACAAAGCAAAACAACAAATGAAAAAATGAAAAGTTGCTATATTTGTATGCTGAACATGAAACCCATATTTTACAACCGACACAGGATGAGTTCTTAGAAGTCTAGAACTTGAATGTGATATGATGATAAAAGCAACCAAAGTAGACTGAGTATATAACAAAGATCCTATGAAATATGACGATGCAAAGTTCTTTGAGACAATATCATACAATGAAGCTATATCAAAAAATTTAAAGATTATGGATCAAACAGCTCTAGTTATGGCAAGAGACTGAAGCCTACCTTTAAAAGTAGTAAACTTCAATAAAGAATGAACTATAAATAAAGCCATACTATGAGAAAAAATCTGAACAACTATAAATTAAAAAATTTAACTTTCTTACATCCTCCTTACAATAAAAACATATAATACAGATTAAGCACTATAATATAATATTTAATTTGTATTATCATGATAAAAAGATCAAAAACTAGATTAATCTTATGAAAAATATATTTTTCAATTAAAAAATATTTATACTGGTATCTCACTCTTAATAAATTCTCAAAATACACTTCCAAAAAACAATTAAAACAAGAAATTTTTAAACACAAATCTCTTGTTTTAAGGAAATTAGAATGAGTAGATCCTCAACTACAAATAAACAAATTCACAAATATATCAATTGCAATAAAAAATATAAATTGAATAATAATAAAACCCTGAGAAAAATTTTCATACTGGAAATTAATATGAAATCCAACAAAAAGAAAATGATATAAAAAAGGAGTAGTGTTATCTCACTGAAAATTTATAGAATGATACTGATGATGAATATGTCAGCTATCAAACTTACTATATTGGATGTTTTTACATACAAACCTTACAATAACAGAAAGATATAGACACAGCTATGATGTATTTCCAGACTACAAAAGAAAAGTCCCTTTTTGAACATGAGCAACTTGCTATTTTCCTTTCTTAGACTTAGAAGTAAAAAATAACACCCAAAATCAATATCAAATAATACTATTTTTAAAAGGTTGATATCTTCATTGAAAAATTCTTTCAGACAACAATATGTTATACAAATACGAAATTATTGAAAAAAACCACAAAATTTTACATTTAAATAAATGAATATATACTAGACACAATGAAATATACAGAAAAAAAATATCCCTAAATTGAGAACTATTATGAGAAGAATTTATAACAGAAAACAATGCTTTTATGATGTACAATCCAATAATAGCTTATAATAAAAAATATTTAATAGAAAATAAGAAGTAAAATTATGAACTTAAAAGAAACCTGATTACATAATTTAAAAATCCATTATATATGGACCTTTTTTTCATCAGTATTATTTCTAGCTCCAATAATTACTCTCTACTACAAATTTCATTGATTAGACATACAACAAATCCTTATCTTAACATCCTTTTTTAGCCTTTCTGTTACATTACTAGAAATTCCAACTTCAACCATATGAGACACTATATGAAGAGTAAAAGTATTGAAAATGGCTGTTATTTCAGATTTATTAGCTTTTATCATTATATTTTTATTTCCAAATATCTACTGTTTTTATATTGCATTATTTTTTAGTGCTTTATGAAATGCCTTATGGAGTTGAACTGGACATGCAAAATTACAAGAAGATTTAGAAGCTGCTGAAAAAACGAAAGAATTTTGAAAAGTCATATGAAGACTTATCGCATTACAAAATGTTTGAAAGCTTTTTACTCCTATTATAATATACCTTGTACTAAAATATTTTGAAAAATGATATACAATACTAGCTTGATTAGATGTACTAGCTTTTGGAGTAGCAGTATTTTTTGTTTTTAAATTTATAGAAATCTGAGAAATAACAAAAACTAATGGAAAAAAAGATTTTATAGACTTACAGATAAAAACACTTAAAAATTGATTTAAATTTTTAATAAGAAATAAGTCTCTTCTAATTTTATTAATACTTATGATATTATGAAATAATCTTTGATATCTAGCAAAAACACTTCTTCCAAGTATAACAAAAAATTGAGTAAAAGATTTCTTAAGTAGTTATATTATCTGGTTTTCAGTATTAGCTTGAATACTTTGAAATTTAATACCTAAAAAACTGTGAGATAAATTCACTTGGGAAAAAGTTTTTATAATACTACTTTTTGTAAATTCTATTCTACACATAACAGCTTCTCTTTATGTAAACAATAACCTTATAATAACAATATTGTTTATATTAATATCTTTTACCATATGAATCTATTGACCAACATGGAATCATTTAGTTATGTGATTAACAAACATAAAAGAAAAAGCTACTGTTAGAAGTATATTTCTAATGATAATATGATTATTTGAATCACTTATGCTCTTTACTTTAAGCTTTTTTTCTTTACAAATATCACTATTTTTACTATGAATTCTAACTTTTTCATGATTTATAATTTGAGTTCTCTCTTTCAAAAAAATAGAAATCTAATACTATAACTAACAATTACCAAATTTTCTCTTCTATATAATTTTCCCTAAAATCTAAAAACATGAACAAATTAATAAAAGAACTTAAAAACTTCTCAAAACAAAACTGGTGGGTATATCTTGTACTATTACTATGCCTAATAATAATATATATAACATGAAAATGAAGTGTTACAGAAGTCTTATTTACATTTACCATATATTTTACATGAGAACTCACAACAATGATAATGGTAACCCTAATGACAGAAAAAAACTATAAAATATCCTCTATTTTTCAATTTTTATGATTCTCTATATTTACAAGCCTTTTCATTTATAATTACTTTCAACACTGACAATTTCACTATGTATTGGCATCTGTTCCATTCTTTTTATCTGCAATGAAAAACTTATTAAAATTTAATTTACAAATTGATTCTAGACATATAAACTGATTAACCCTATTTATAATTGGAATTATATTTATGATACTATGAAATAAATATTGATTTTTTTCTTTTGATACACAAATATCTCTACAATACATATGATTCATCCTATTCCCAACAAGCCTTATAATGACAGATAAATACGAAAAATCCAAATATATAATATGATTAATATGACTTTTAGGCTTTGTTATCTGATGAAGTTATTGAATCTACAACGAATTCATAAAATGAGAAATTTTAGGAATAACTATTTGCTTCACACTTATGCCTCTAACTGTACTTATAGTATACCTAAAAAACATCAACAAATATTTACCAATTTTTACAGTAATTACACAAGAATAAAATTTCCTAAGAATGAGAAAAGATTCAAGAGAGAGGTTTAGCTTTTTCATCTAATTAATCTTAATATTTTGTCAAACACTTTTTTTGTTTATATAAAAATACTATGATATAATTTAAAGGATATATAACTAAAAAAGTTAGATGAGAAAATATTTTTTTATTCTTTTTTCACTGATAATATCTATTTCTACAGCACAAGCTAAGCTTATAGATAGTATCAATGAATTTAACTCTGCTCCAGAACAGAAAGGAACAATAACACAAACAGAAACAACAAAAGAAGCCGTTCAAGACGATAGTATACCTGAAATGCTATATAATTATTGAATTATAATTTTATGGTGAATTATAGCAATAATTTGAATGTGGCTAACTCTAAAATTAATTCGCCTTTTATTTGAATTATACTATTCAAAAAACTTAGTATATCTAAAAGTCACTTTACCAAGAAACGACTCAAAACTAGACAAGGAAAGAGAAACAGCAAAAGACTTCAAAGAAAAAGTCTGAATAATGACAATGTTTTACAAATCTATACATAAACTAAGTGAAACAGGTTTAATTGAAACAGTATTAAACTTTATTTTCAATCACTCCAAAGTATCACTAGAAATCGTTTATGAAGACGGAATGGTACATTTTATAATAGTTACATATAAAAATCTAGTTAATCTAGTAACACAACATCTAACATCAACATACACAAACGCTGAAATAGAAGAATTAACACCAGGAAAATATATAAACATAAAACCTAAAGGATACTATGTAAAATCTGCATCCCTTTGAAAAGAACACGATGATGTATTCCCAATAAAAACTTATAAATATCTTGAAAATGATCCTCTAAACAACATGACCAATGTATTTGGATGATTAAAAAAAGAAGATAAAGCAGTATTTCAAATAGTAATAAAACCTGTATGATCATGATGGAATAAAAAAGCTAAAAAAGCTGCATGATTAGTAGCAAAATGAAAATATAAAAAAGGTAAAAAAATAAAAATTCCTTTCTTAGATATACTATGGAATCCCGTAGTTGCAATACTATCAGGACCAGAAAATATGGTTTGAAAAAATAATGCACCATGAGCATCAGAATGAGATGCGTATAAAATATTCAACCAAACAGAGACAGAAAGTCAGAAAATAATGTGAGAAGCGGCAGCACAACCATCTTTCTTATGATCCGTAAGAATATTAGTAAGCAGTGATGATAAACATGCTGCAGTTGATAACTTACATGCAATAATTTCATCAGCATCCATATTTACTGATGAATATAACAACTCTTTAGACAATCCTCAAATATTAGAAGAATGATTAGATTTTATACTATGACCAATAAGAAGATTTGCATTCAAACATAAATTAGTTTGAATCCTTCAAGATAAATCAATATTCTCATCTGACGAAGTTGCAACAATGTATCACCTTCCAGACATAAATTATAATAGATCTCCTATTATAGACTGGTTAAGTTATAAAAAACTACCAGTCCCACATACACTTAAACATCTTAGTGAACCAACAATACTTGAAGAGAAAAAACAAATCTGAGAAAAAGATTGAGAACCTATATTTGAAACTCAAAATGTACATAGACATCTTTGATGATTTCCTATATTTAAAGACTGAGTACTTCTTTGATGGAATGAATATAGAAACAAAAAAACTCCTATATATTTCCATAGAAAAGACAGAGGTAGACATCATTATGTAATCTGAAAATCTTGAGGATGAAAATCTGTATTTATAGGTTATCTAGCTAGACAAGATACACGGAACTGAGATGGAATATGTGTTGTTGACCCTCATGGTGATCTTGTTGAAGATGTTCTTAACTTTATGCCAAAACAAAGAGCAAAAGATGTAATATTTTTTGATCCAGCAGATGATGAAAGACCTATGTGACTAAATATGCTGGAAGTAATAAGTGATGACCCAGAAATAAGAAAAAGAGAAATGGACAGAGCTTCTTTAGATGCAACAGAAATATTTATAAAAATATTTTGAGATGAAATATTCTGACCTCGTATACAACACTACTTTAGAAACTGATGTCTAACACTAATGGAAGACAGAGAAGACTGAGGAACTCTTATAGATGTACCTAGACTTTTTGTAGATGATGCATTCAGAAAATATAAAACAAGTAAGGTTACTAATCCTGTAGTAAGATCTTTCTGGGAACATGAATATGCAAATACATGAGATAGAGAAAAACAAGAAATGATACCATACTTCAGTTCGAAATTTTGACCATTCATAACAAATACAACCATAAGAAATATAATCTGACAACCAAAATCAGCATTCAACTTAAGAAACATTATGGATAACAAAAAGATACTACTTGTTAATCTATCAAAAGGTAAAATTTGATCACTAAATGCCCAATTACTAGGTTTGGTATTTGTATCTAAAGTAAATATGGCAGCAATGAGTAGAGCTGATATACCAGAAGAAAAAAGAGAAGATTTTTATTTATATGTTGATGAATTCCAAAACTTTGCAACAGAAACATTTGGAGAAATATTATCAGAAGCCAGAAAATATCATCTATCTCTAATTATGGCTCACCAATTTATTGCACAAATTTGATGAAACACAGCAAAAAAATGAGACAAACCAAGCATAAAAGATGCAGTATTTGGTAATGCCTGAACAATAATGAGTTTCAAAGTTTGAGCCGAAGATGCAGAATATATGGAAAAAGAATATGCTCCACTATTATCTCAACAAGATATAATAGGTATTGCAAACTATACAGCATACTGTAAATTAAATGTAGACAATGCTACAACAAGACCTTTTGATTTGAAAACAATCCGGGATAACAATTATAAAAATCCAAAAGCAGCAGCAATTATAAAAGAATACTCTAGAAAAAAATACTGAAGAAAGAAAAAATATGTAGATATGGAAATAGAAGCAAGACTATGAATAACAACATAAAATATAAATATAATTTCCCCCTTATGAAAAAATTACTAAAAATACTTTTACTCATAATTATTCCGTTTACATTTTTAATTTCTACAAATCCAACTTTTGCAACAACCAATTTGGAGACTTGATGACAAGTATGAGGTGTAGATAAAAATAGCCGTTTAGAAAGCTTCTTTGCTAGCAAATTTATGTCATTTTGAAGTTACTCTGATAAATGATTAACAGAAGTACTTGTTTTGATAGCAAAAGATATAAAAAATGCTTTCTATGTACTAGCAACCATATACTTCTTAGTAATAGTTATCAAACTAATACTATCACAAAACACAGAGGAAGAATTAGGAAAATTCAAGAAATGAGTAATTTGGATAACAGTATGAATAATGGTTATGCAAATATCATTCTCATTCGTAACGATACTATTTGATAAAGATATATGATGATGATTAGCAGAAAATCTAAGTGCAAAACTGATAAATCCACTTATAGTACTACTAGAAACAGTAGCTTCCATATTCTTCTTAGCAACAGCACTTATTGCATTCTATAAAATTGTAACAGCAAATGGAAACGATGATGCAGTAAAAACTTGAAAAATGTCAATACTATATGCTATAATGTGATATATAGTAATTAAATTTGCTAGAGTTTTAGCAGAAGCAACTTACGGATGAGTAGATTGTACATGAACAACAAGTAGTTGTATATGACAAGCAGACCTATCAAAAGCAACTTGAATAATAGTTACCATAATAAACTGGGCAAACTCATTCCTTGCAATTGTAGTTATAATTATGATAGTTTATGCTTGATTTAATATACTATTATCTTGATGAGACGATGATAAAGTTAAAAAATGAAAAAGCTCAATTATCTACATAGCAATAGGATTACTAATATTAGCCCTAAATTATATAATACTAACTTTTTTCTTATAATTAAATAGAACCTATGTCTATAAAAAAAATACTTCTAATAATAATAACATTGTGACTCTTCCTGTTTAACTATGATTTCTCTATAGCATGAATAGTCAACATAACAGATCCCAGTTGAACCTTAGAATGAGCATCTATTGCAGAAAACTGATGAGACATAATAGAAAATATAGAAGACTCTTGAATCACCATACTAAAAGGAATAAAAATGATTCTAAGCTGAGTGCTACTAATATATATTGTCTACATATGAGCTACAATGATAATGTCTATGTGAGACAATGAAGAAGATTTATCAAGTTCAAAAAGACAAATACGGTATGCTCTAGCATGACTTATATTCATTAACATCCCTTGAACAATATATGATGCCCTAAATACAAGCTGATGATGAGCCTGATGATCAACAAGTAAAACTTGATTCTTAGGTAGTGGTGTATCCTGAGTCTTTGTTAACTCAAATTTTGAAACTATTATATATGACATAGTATGGTTTATAGAAGTAATCATATTCATTCTAGCTGTATTTATGTTTGTTTTAGCATGAATTCAAATGATATCATCTGGAGGAAAAGAAGACACAGTAAAAGAATGAAAAAACAAGCTCTTATACTGAGCAATATGATTAATTTTTGTATGAATAATTGAGACTTGGAAACATATATCATTTACAGGTGATATTGATGGAACATTCTCACTATTCTGAATTCTATTTAATATATGACTATTCTTTGTCTGAGCTACAGTAAGTTTCTTCTTAGTACTTGCTACATATTATGCAGTAACATCTGCTTGAGATGAAGAAAAAATGAAAAAAGCAAAATCCATTGTTATAAACACTCTCATAGGTATGGTTCTTTTACTTGCTTGCTATACTTTCCTAGTAGATCTACTGTCTCTTTAAATAATAAAAAAATACTATGATAAAAACTATAATAAAAATTTTACTTATAATCACACTAGCTCTTAGCATTTTTTGAATGTTTAAAGTAAATGCTGTAGATGTTGTTGTTAGTGAATATGTACCTTGAGCAAACTGTACCGAATGATGAGAAGACATCGTCTGTAGTATAGAACCATGATTTGATTCAGTTATGTGAATGCTACAAGCAATGATTAGATGGCTAGCTTTTATTGCAATGATGTGATGAGTACTTTTCATTATACTAAACTGAATTATGTATATGATGTGAGAAGATAAAGCAAAGATAAAAGGAAGAATAATAAAAACTCTTCTTTGACTTATTTTATTATTACTCTCTTGAGTTGTTCTTCATCTTGTTGCTCCTTGGGTCTATACAGGATAACTTTAGAAAAGATAAAAAAAATCAGATGAGATTTCATCTGATTTTTTTTAACTATCATTATTCAACATACAAAAATTAAAATCTGATTAAACTAGACCGTTTGATCCTTGAGAAACCTGTCAAAATTAAAATTTTAATATTTACTTCTTATATAAAAAGAAGTAAAAACTATAAATATAGTAAACAAAATTACAAAAAGGATACTTTTCTTATATTTAAATATTTTGTTGAACATATCTTTAAAATATTTCTTTATAAACTTGTTATATTTGAGTTTATTTCATTCCTTATCATAATAAGTTTCTTCACATTCATCCAAAAGAAAATAATTTTTTTTCAATTTTTTTCTTATAAAATAAAAATTTACAGAACAAATTATGATAGCGAATAATAATACTAAAAATAGATAATCTATAGAAATATATTTTATATAAATTCCTTTTCTAAAGGTAAACTCCCAGATTGGCTCTTTAATTAAAAGAAAAATATAATTTCGAAAAATAGTAGTATAAAACAAGTTTTTTAATAACAATAATGGAATCAGAGTACTTATTACCGAATATAATAAGTCAAATACTATAGTTTCTTTCCTAAAACAATTATATATTATATTTGAATTTATGATTTTTTTTGAAAAAAAGACAATACTACATATTAAAATAATAAATGTAATTATATCAGGTACAATAAGAAAAAACATACTTAGTTTTATATATTCATTAATAGCATATAATACTAAATATATAGTTGTATGAAACACATAATATATCAGCAAAATAGCGATATTAAAAATAACTCAATAAACCAGAAATAGTGCTATGTATTTAAATATTTTTTTGTTTTCAAGCATAAAAATCGATTTATATAATAAAATTATTTTTCCTAATTTTCCTCTTTAGACTCTAAATCCTCAATATGTGCCTCTCCTGAATAATACCAATATTTCTTTTTTCAGTCTGTATATGTATCATAATCATCCTCATAACGAACCTCTCCAAATGTACAAAATCTTTTTCACTCTAAATCCATATCTGGATTTTCTTCTAGTTCTTTGTCTACATATCATAATATTTTGTGAATATTCAAAAAATTTCAATTATCATTATTCGCATAAATAGGAATATCTATACTATTTCAATTTTCAGGATTTCATACAACAATAGTCATGTCGTACATATCAGAAAAAAATATTTTTCAAAATAATGTATTTCTTCAAACTACTGATATGAAATATCTTCAATTTTTAGTCCAATGTATATAATCTATTTTATCATTATATTTTAACTTACCATTTTTATCGTAAACAGAATCCTCAGTAATCTTAAAATAATAATTTTGATCCTTATTATATACCAGACCTCCATCTAAATCAGTACAATACTTCTTATATTTTCAATTAAACCTTTCATAAGTTCAATTATTTAAATCTATTATATATTTATCTTCTTTTAAATATTTTTCATATGGATCATCAAACTGTACCACTATTTTTTCCTCTATATAATAATTTCTCAAAGTATTTATATATTCATATCAATATTTTACCAATAAAAATAGTATTAATATTAATAAATATATAGTTTTTTTCTTTAGTTTTATATTAATTTTTTTCATATTATATTTTAATTATAAAGATAATATAGTCTTAATTCATCTTCAACATCTTCTCTTAATCAATCAGGAGTATTTGTTAGGTTTATATTAACAACAAAATACTTAAAAAAACCAGAATAGAATAAAGCATCTCTAACATTAGTAGAACAATTATTATGAAGTACCTCATAGTAATAATTACCACTAGCTATTTTATTTTTATAATTAGAATACCAATTATAAAGTTTTTCTATATTAAGAAACCTTGTTTTTACATATGTGTAAGTTCTAGGAATATGAAATTTTGTTGGATATCATTCCAATAAATATTCACTTTCTTTACTAGCATCAAGAAAAATAGCAAAGTTTTCAATTCAGCTAATATGCCATCTTTCCCATTTTAAAAAAGTATCTTCATCATCTTTATTTACTCATTTATTATAAACAGATTTCACTATTGGATAAAAGCTTATCAAATATTCTTTACCTTTATATATAAAATATAATCCAGCATGTCATGGGTCTATTCATTTTCATACAGAAAAAAACCAAACATTCTCATCATTTTCATTTACCCAAACCTTTTCAGCTTCCTTAACTATACTCTCTCTAGTACACTCACTTGTATTTCTAGCTCCTCCTCTAAACAAATTAATAACCTGATTCTCTTTAAAAGACAATTCCTGAATATTACTACCTCTCCATCATTCTGGATACAAATTCTCAACAGACTTAACCGTAACCCCTTCTTTCAAAACATGCCTTCAAAATTCATTAGAAAATATAACACAACTTCAATACTCTCTAACATCAAATAAATCATACCTCTTAGCATCATGAACAAAATAAACCAACATAGCTTTAGTCATAGCAGGCATCACATTTCAAAAACGACCTGTAATATTTTCTATCTTATCAAACTTAAAAGCATTCATTATAATCTTCTGAGCCTCTGCATAACTAACATCATCAGCAGGCAAAAACTTCTTATTATTTCAATCTATTATATGATTTATATAAGCATAACAAGCATATTTTCATAAACCTAATCCCTCTAAGTCAGTTAATTCACTCAAACACTTTTGAGTATTTGAATTACTTACCTTATTTATATCATATTTATCTAAAACCGATTTATCTATTTTATGATAATCTAAAGAAGCATTTATTATAATTTTTAAAGCTATTTCTCTTTTTAACCCTGCCTCAGGATACAAATAACCTGTTGCTAATTCATATTTTTCTCAATTTTTCCACTTTGTATCTTTATTTCCATTTATCCATTTATTTTCTTTTCAATACTTTATTTCATTACAATAATCAGAACCATAATAATCATTTACATCCAAAAATGGTACAAGTTCAATCCTCTTAAACATGTCTCATTTTTCATATATATCCTTAGCATCTATATATGCTCTACTTTCTGTTCATATAAATCTAACCTCCAAATATGTCTTTGCTGAAGTCATAGCAAAACCAGTAATCTCAAATTCATTATATTCTTCTTTTACAATAAAACTATCTATAGGTTCTAAATTCTTTCTAGATAATTCACTTCTAAAGTCTATATATTCATAATACTTATACTTTTCTCAAAAATCACTAGGATAATAAAAATCTATATTTTTTCTAAAATATTCATTTACAACTCAAAAATGTCACACACATTTTCATGGATTAGTCTCACAGTCTACTTCATCTATCAAACATCTTGTTATACCTGGTTCTGGTGTATCTGGTGTATCTTGTAATCATATTCAAACATCACATCTTTTCTTTACAATTTCTCCATCATAGACACCTTCTCAAACAATCAACTCTCTTACACATTTATGACTATCATTTTTATTGTATACTTTGAAGTATTTACTTGGATTTAATTCTCTTCAATTTTCATCTATCAGTGTAAAATGTAAGTGTGATTTATATGAAGGAGTAGACCATGACACTTCTCATAACTTTGTTCAAACAAAAACTTTGTCTCATTCTTCTATTTCTGGAAGTATATGAGCATAAATACTAATCTTTCAATCATCATGTTTTACTGTAACTGTTGTTTTCTCAACTTTATCAACTACTCAATTTGCTACAGATTTTACTTCTTCTCACTTTTTCAAATTAAAATCTATTCATGAATGAATACTTGAATTAAATTCTTCTAAATATATCTGTGTAACTAATTGATCTGTAGTTCTATTTAGTGTTTTTAGTTTATCATAATCAAATGGATAGTTTAATGTTTGTTGTGTTGTATAATCCACATTGTCCACTTTCACAAAATCCTTATGTACCCATCAAGTTACTCATTTTTGTAGACTCTTCAAATCTTCTGCTGAAAAATTTGGATATAATCTAGCATAATTTTGACTAAACACTTCCTCTGAAATATCTTTTTGAGTTGATTCTATTTTTACTAAGTATAATTCATTACTTTCATCCCTGTCTACTATCTGTACTTTAGTATCTTCATATGTCTCCCATAATATATTATTCACATGATAATTAGAATATCTATTTATAGCATTATTATCACTATTTAATATTCTACTTATTGTACTTGTATTCGTCCTCAAATCCACAGTCATATTATGAGCCCAAGAAATAGTTGCTGTTTCTTTTGGTGTTGTTATGTCTACTGGTACCTCTGGTCAAGTTATCACAAATCCATTAAAGATCCATGCTGTTCTTTGGTCTGGTAGTTGTACATAAAACCAATTTCATTCTGTTTTCAATACTTCTAGTACTGTATTATACGGAATTACATCATTTTTGTTTGATTCTCCATCTTTGTTATAATCGAATATTTCACTTGTTACATTTGCTAATATATGTCCATAAATTCATACTGGACTTGATATCACTACTTGTTTTCCTGTTGGTGTATTCAATGGTTCTACTGGTGTAGGTATTGTACAATTGTCTGTTAGTTGAGTATTTAATACATATCCTATAGTTCCTGTAGATATTTCTTTTACTTTTGTTACTGTTGTACTTTCTGATAATATTTCTACTTGGGTTCAGTTTGTCAGTGTCATTCCATTTTCTTCTAAATCTGATGTTGTTGAAAGTGTCACTGGTTTATCTTCTCAACATATTTGTCTTATTTCATTTTGAAATTTATCTTCCTTACTATTAGGACACACTTGTGTACTTGATGACAGATTAGCTTTTTGGCTCTCTGCTACTACCATCATTGATGTTGCTGTTATTCTGTCTACATCTCCTGTTTTTATATCACCTTTCCCAATTATTCAATAGAATAGTGCTGCTCAGATATATCAATTTGTTGGGTAAATTTGGGTATAGTTACATTCATTTTGTATATTGAAGTTGAATGTTTTCATTACCATTTCTACTGCATCTTCAAAGTTTACATAGTCTGCAGGATAGAAGTTTCAGTTTGTTAGGCTCATTGCTCATTGTTGTAGTACCGCTTGAACATATGTAGCATACCACTCTGTTGCTATTACATCTGGAATTGACATGTTGTACTCTGACAATGGCAAGCTTGCTGCTCATGTTATCATTTTTGCAAACTCAACTCTGTTTACTGGATTTAGAGGTTCAAAACTTCCATCCTTGTATCAACTCATCCATTTTCTAGATGTAGCTTTAGCTAAATCAATACATTGAGAATCTGAAATGTTTTGTGTATCTGGATAGATCTCATCACATGGTCTTGCTGTTGGAAATTGGTCTCTTTCTATAGCACATAGCTCAGATTCTTCCGCTGAATCATAGTATAGATAATATTTTTCATTATCATTTACATATTCACTATAGTCTAGTTCATAAAAAGCTGTCGTTGAATCATCTACATCTGTCCGTATATCATAAATATGTGGAGTATGAATACTTCTTCAAAATGGTACTGAATATTGTATCGTAAATGTATCTTGTGCATCATTTAGGTGATACAGCATTTCTCTTGACTGACAAACTGTGGCAACATCTGGAATTGGCTGATTTTCTAGACTAGTGTATTCTCAAATACCCATAGGTAGGCTTTGGGTATTTATCAATTTTTGTCTTTGAACTTCTTCTGATGGTTGTATTGTTATATTTTGAACTAGTGGTTCTACTCATACCTGTTCAAAATCTGTTTGTCCCCAATGTTCTAATGAAAATACTATTTTTGCAGTTCATGTATAATTTTCAGGCAAGTGTACAATTATAGGGATTTCTGTTGAATGCAAATATGGAGTTTCTTGGGGTAATATTCAAAAATTTGTGGTTTGTGTTGTGATTTCTTGATTACTATTGTCTAGTATTTTATATCTTAATTGGACAGGATATTGTGGGTCACTAGGATTCCAAGTTAATGAACCTTTATTTATAGCTTTTATTGTGAATTTGTAATTTTTGTTTGATTGGTATTGTGGTTCTGTATAACTTCACCCCCTAGCCCCCTCTCCTACAGGAGATGGGGAAAGAATACTGTACTCGGCATCATATTTTGGAGCTAGGATTATGGCATCGTATTCTGTTTCAGTGTTTGTTCAATAATCATATTGTACATATATTTTTTTAATACCTGAGGTATTGTTTTCTATGATATATGGGATAACAGGTTCATAGCTTTTCCAGTCTGTCCAGTTGGTGTTATCAATACTCACTCTTATTTGTATTGGTTGTTCTGTTGGACTTAATGTCAGCATTACATTTTGATCTTCTGTAAATAGATTATCATTATTCACTTGTACTGAACCTGTAGCTTTTAGTTTTTCTTCTAATTCTTCTAGTCAGGGTATTGATATTTTTTGAGGATATGGTGTATGATAGTGTTCACAGTTAAAAATCTTCATCATTATTCATTTTGGTGTGAAGCCTTTTTCTTGCCTCTTCTTTATTTGCTCATTTATTTTAGCACATCATGGATGTGGTTTTTCTAATGTATATACTTTTTTATTATTTTTTGCCTCTTCTCATGAATCAGAACATATTTTGTATAACTCTATTTCTTCTCATTTTATGACATCTTTATACCACCCATTATTATTCTTGGCATCTCATTTACTGCGTCCGTATTGGTCTATCCGTTGACACCCTGATTCTTTCTTCTTTCAGCTTTCGTCTTTCTTCTCTGAATTTTCATTGCAGGCTCAAATAGTATCGTTATGTTGTAAATGGCTGCTAAGTGCATTTTGGCTTATTTCCAGAGTTTTTCAGTTGTGGCAGATGGTTATTTTTTTTGAAGTTGGTTCTGTACTTCAGGTTAGTAACTCTTCTCTTTTATCTTTTGCATTTAAGCTCTTATCATCTTTACCATTAGTCTTTAATCTTTCGTCTTTTATCTCACTTATCTCATTTACCTCACTTCAACATTCTCCCAACTTTCCTCCTAAATTTACAAATTCCTCCAACATCTCTGAATCAGAATCTAAATAATATGTCTTATTATTGTAACAGATTGCCTGTCATTCTCATTCTAAAACTGTTCAAGTTGAACTTTCTCATGTATATGCTGATGTAATTTGAAGCAATCATACTGAATTGCTTGTTAGTAACAATGTATTTAGTAACACTATCGAAACAAACCTTTTAGCCCCTTTCATAAATAATAAATAAATAAAGTAAAATTTTTTTGTTATATTCCATAACCTTGTAGCCTCCTTCCTTTATTGCTAATGGATTATATAACTACTAAACTACTCAAAGCTATAACTTTTTCTCCCAAAGTCAAAACTTTTTCATAGACTTTTTCGCTTTATAGACAGTTTTTTGAAAATTTTTATTTATCTTTATCTTCTATAACTACATCATATTTTAGCATAAAATAAACATAATTTAACCTTTCTTATATAGACAACATTTTTTATGTCTACATATTAAAAATTTCTTCCTTTTGCAAAGGTAAGGTGAATTGCGAAGCAAGAGAGGATGCCCTGGGGTAAAGTACCGAGGAACGAGGTGATGGATTCATATCTTAGTACACATAATATCTTATCTATACGATCAGTTTAACAAAAAAGCACCCTGAAAATAATTTCAAAATGCTTTTTTTGTAAAAGTAACTCCTTGCAACTTCCCCATTTCTTAAAGGAGAGGGAGTTAGGGGGTGAGGTCCCTACTCAACAACATAATTCCCCTCAACTCTAACAAGAATTTGAGCAATCTCTTTTTTATAAACAGTATTATATATACTATAAACTATATAATCTCAATAATAAGCATACCTTATATCAAAATTAGAATTATCTACAAGGATTTTACCATCCATAAGCAAAGTAAATAAAGACTTTTTATTATTATCCATATTATCATACAATACAAATGCTCAAGGATTATAAGGAATTCAAAGTCATACTTTATAATAATTATAATTAACCTTATCTTCTAATTTTACGTAAATTCATTCTGAAATCACATCATCAAAACTATCCACAACATTTATTTCATAAGTATCCGATAAATCCAATTTTTCTGTAAACAATTTATTTCAATCATAAATAATAGATATTTCAGGAGATGATACAAAACTAGGTTCATCAACATCAATATATGTTTTTCACTCATCAAATACTTTTATTTTTCAAGTATATTCATTAATCTCGGCTATTGTCTCTCAACTATGTGTTAGAACTACTCAAGAAGCAGTATTTCAAATATCAAATTCAAATTTTCCTTCTTCATCAGAATAAACAAGTTCTGAGCCACTAGCACTAGTTAACCTCTCTTCTTCTCAAAATCTAATTCTATAAAAACCTATAGACTCAGTTCATAAAGGTTCTTTTATTTCTCACTCTATTAAATTATTATTTATACTTGTTATAGATAAATCAGGAGCATAAACCCTAAAATTCAAATCAACATATCAAACATTATTATTATTATCTTTTGCCATAATTCTAATTTGCCTTTCCTCAACATCATCATAAGGACCAAACTCTAAAGCAATTTTATCTTTTTCCTTAATTATACTTCCTGTATTTTCTAAATTAATATTAATAATAGGATTTACATTATTTTCTAAATTATCGTTATCATTATCTGTAATACCATCTCCATCACTATCTTCATCTAAATCAAAATCTACATATAATTCCTCTATATTTCAAATCCCAGAATTTTCATAAATACTTGAAGTAAAATCATACTCCCCAATTCTATTTATAGGAACGTTTATATCCTCATTAAAATCCCACTCTGGAGCTTTATCATCAGCTTCCTTTTGAGGTGATAATAAGATCTGTTTTGAAGGAGTTCAATATATATCATCTTTAAATGCCTTTATCCTTGCATAATAGAAATCATTCGCCAGATTAGACCTTATAGAATAGGTATCAGTACTACTTGCTAATTCATAAAGCTCATAATAATCAATATCTCTTACATCAATCTCCATTTTTGATTCATCATAATAATTTATGTCTATATGAGAAGACTCTGTAAAGTTATTTTCTTCCGAATCTACCTTAATAATTGCTCAAGGCAATAAAGGTTTTCATATATATTCAGCAATATCCTGTCAAACAAGTCTAGTTCTTCAATCAGTTTCAACATAGACCTCTCCTGTTACCCCTGTTATTCTGACATCCTCATCAAGCTCTATATATTCTCATTTTTCAATCGTTAATGTCATTATTTCTGTTGAATCCATAGTATGGTAATCCACATCAACATCCTCATCTGGAGAATACAAATTTGTCCACTTAGGAACCTCAACAAATGGCTCTTCCTCTAATTCATCCTTTATTCATTTAAGAACAACCTCTGAATCAATTTCTAAATAAGCATCTCCAGTTAGCCCTATAATATTTATTTTCTCATCAAATTCTATATTAGAATATTTACCTACAACCATTTCTAAAACTCAAGTGAAAGAATCCATATCAACATCCTTTATTCTATCCAAAGATCATGTAAAATATTCCATATAAAAACTATTTTGTCATGAATATAACTTCTTTCAAGCAGTCAAAACTACAGCCTTATTTTCCTCTAAATCATCTTTTATGTTTTTTATATCATTAGTTACTAACTCAACATCAGGAACATTATTTCAAACATAATCTATATATGCTAGATTTTTTCTTATTTTATAATTATCTTCCTCCTCTTCCAAAGTAGAATCACTTGTATTTGCAAAAGCATCTATCACAGACTGTTTTATATCCTCAGGAACATAATCATTATTATCTTTATTTACAAGTTTATCTACTATTGGATAAAATTCTAACCTAAAATTATTAACCAAAGAATTCAACGGCTTAGCAAAATTGGCATTTATATATGAATTACTAACACTAATTTCATTAAATCAATTAACAGCTTCATAAAATATATCTCAATTATAAAACTTATTGTCATCTGAATCAAGAACTAAAGGAGGCAAAGTTAAGAAAACTCTATCAGGATCTTCTTTAAGATTCTCTTTAAAATAAAGATTTCCTTTCATTAAATAAATTATATCATTATCCCCATCTCCATCAACATCTATATTTAAACTAGGCTCATCTCATTCAAACTCATCTAAATAATCAAATAAATTATAACTAGTATCTTCTTGAGTTATATATATTCATTTATAATTATAGAAATAAGATCAACTTAACGTCTCAAATCATTCCTCTCTTATTTTTTCAGGTGTATTCATACTTGGAGGAAAAACAGAAAAATCTGTTTCATCATAAGTCTTATAATCTATAGCTAACAAATCTTCCACATTTTCTACATCTTGCATAACACTATCAACTCAACTACTTACAGCATCTGTTATTTTTTTACCTTCCTCTTTAAGATAAGCAGATTCTTCAGATTCATATTTTCAAATATTACTTAATCTAACAGCAGATTCATAAAAACCTTGATTATATCTATCCAACAAACTATTATATCAATCAACATCTACACTATAATCATCAAAATCTATTTGCTTCATCATTTGTCCACTTGTCAACTCTTTAATCTGACTCATCACATTAGTATTTTTTTCTTTCTCTAAATCAATAATAGTTCTAACTGTATTCCATTTTTTGTTAGCATTATCAGTTAACTCTTTTATAATTTTGTCTTCTTTTGAATAATTTATATTTCAAACATATTTCCATACATCTCTTATTTTATCTAATTCTTTATCTTTTGTAACATATTCAGATGCTAATTGAAAATTTATATAATCTATAAATTCATCATTTGATAATGTAACATCTTTATTTTCCTGCATATAAACAACCATATCTTCTATACCAGTAGAAACAACCTTTGCTAATTTGAACATAGTATTATCAAATCTATCCTTAGGACTCATTGAAGTTGAATTTGTGGTATCAATATCAACCTGAACATCTATGTCCTTTACACTATAATCAAACATATTTACAACATCATTTGTAAACACATTCAACGGCTGAACAACATTCTCTACCATTTCAGTTATAAAGTCTGTTTCAAATTCCAAATTAACATAAGTTGTAAGTTTTATTACATCAACAAATGAATAAGAAAAATTAGGATACGAAACATCTATAAAATCTATAGGTAAATATCATTGTCTCTCTGTAAGAAAGGCTATTTGGTCACCAGCTTTATGCTCTGGAAAAAACGGAAAATTATTCTTTAAACACTTTATTTTTAAAATAAGTTTCACTATTTTTAATACAATTTCCACAGAACCATACAATTTTGGAATTGTTGGAGGTGGTGGTAAATCAGGTAAATCAATTTCTGGTAATACTGGAATATCAGGTAAAGTAGGCAATTCAAACCTTGGTAATTCTGGAATTACAGGTAACTTAACATCAGCATTTACATCTATATCAGGTAACAAAGGCAAAACAATAGGTCTAAAATTTGGATCAAAATCTGGCAGATAAATAGTTAATCAAGCTTTTATATTATGTAAATCTATAACTATATCTGGCCACTTTGGAAATTCTATTATAGGAACTTCAGGAACCATCATGCTAACAAGTTTTACAATCCGTCCAAAAGTATCATGCCTCTCATTTTTACAAACATGACACTCTGCATCATAATCATTAAACACATCTACAAAAAGCTGCCAAGTTTTTAGAATAGATTTTATAAGAACATACAACTCTACCCAAGCCTTAAATCTTTCTCAATTTTCAGGAATCCATTGTAATAATACATAAAAAGCATTATTTATATTATCTAAAATTTGATTTAACCGCCTTTCCTTTATACTCATTAACTTATTAATCTCCCTTGGAATATTTTTATATTCTTCTATTATCTCTATATTTCTCTCTACTGAATTGATAAGCTCTAAAAAATTAGTATGAATAGCCGAACCATCCTCAAGACTGCTTAATTCAGACTTCCGTCTTTGAACTTTATTTTCCCGATCTTTTTCTACTCTATTTATAGTAGTTTGATCTACCATAGGTATGTTTATATCAACAACCTCTCTTTTAACTCTAACTAAAGGGATACTTCCTAAGAATTCATAAACAGTTTTTATTCAAGACACAGATTCTGTTATACCATAATTTCTTTGAATCCTACTTTTACCCAAAGCAACATCTAAACTAAGACATTTTAGAGAATCATCTCAATCACAATCAAGTCATTTATATTGTTTATTTAATTCATCTATTTCTTTATCTATTTTCTCTTTTTCTTCTGTAGTTTTCTTTTCATAATCATCTGTAAAACTAGACAAACTATCTTTAAAGTTATTCCATCAATCATCAAATATTCAACTAAAATCAGGTAATACAACATAAATTGTCGGAAGATTAGTAATCTTGTCTACTATTTCCTTAACTTGTCTATCAACCCAATCCATTAAAAACTCGGGAAATCACTTTATACTTTCTAGTTCTATCTTGATAGGATCAGCACTGAAATCTCCATTTATTAAAGCCTGAGCATCAACAGAAACACTAGCATCCATTACTCCAGTACTAGAATTTCAAATCTTAACAAGAGGTCCCCTTCAAGATTTATCATATCATTTTCCTGTCTTATCAGTATCCTCATCAGCATTTCAATTTATAGTAGAAAAATCACCAGATGCATCAACTTTAGGATATCCCATAGAATTAGGCTCTCCAGTACTATCTCAATCACATCCAAAGAAAGGATAAGCTAAGACTATACAATTTCATCACATAAGTATAGGATGCTCTCATTCTGGAGGATCTTTTCAAAAATCCTTGGCTGGAGATCAAAAACAAAGTGCCATTCACATAGCTCCAGTTAAAGTTGGTGTCAAATACAATCTAAGAAAATCAGCATCATTATCAGTTCAAAGCCGTCATCATGCTCCTAATCAACCAACACATGAACCTCACTTTTTTAAAGGAGAAGGAGGCCAAACAAAAGGTCAACAATAGTATCATAATTGAACATGAGTCAAAGCAGAAAAAACAGGTATTCACTCATCTATTTTAAATCAATCTCATACAGGTTCTCAAAACATAACAGGATCACCTCAAGGAGCCAACGGAGCCCAATTAAGAGGTGTTGATATACATCATCCAAAACCACAACTAAATCATTCAAGTATATTGTCTATAACCTCTGAAACAGCATCAATCTGATTATCAAGATTATCAAATCACTTTGTAGTTGACATAAATTCTCCTTTTCAAATTGCTCTTGGATTGTTTTCCGCCGTTTGAACAGGCTCATCAAAAGTTCAAGCTTCTGGATCCCGTATTCACCAATCTATTTCAGACCTAACTTCAGAATTAGAAGCTCACATTCTAACCAAGCCACTAACCATAAAACCATATGTTTCTCATGGAATAGGTTTCCAACAAGTTTCAACAAGCTCCTTCATATGATCTCAAGCAACAGCTTTCAATTGTTTGCTTGTTTGGTTAGGTCTCATCCGTTCAAATGTTTTACCATACCATTGACAATCATGAGCAAAAATAATCCAAGGATTTGCAACAGTTCAATTATCTCAATTTGTCTGAGAAGCTAAATCTGAAGTTATGGTCTGATCTAAGGTTATAAAGGCTTCATTTAATGATACCTGTAAGTCCGAAGTAACCTCCCGATCACATATATCCCCATCTAACCACTCTATATCCTCACAAGATTTAGGTAATGCCATTTTTCCCCCACACGCATCAGCAGAAGTATTACAACCATCTCATGTATGTATCTGACATTTAAATTTACTCTCTCAACAAGCCATAACATCTTCTCATACATCCATACTTTTCATCGTTTCATACTGATCCTGTTTCCATTGATCTCAATCAATTACATCAAATACTTCTCCATTTACATTAATTTTATCTACGAATCCATCTTCTTCTTCATAAGCACAAGCATCATACCCCATATCAACAAGCTTTTCTGCTAATTTTTGTAATGCATCACTTGAAGATGCATCTAAATCTTTTGTTACCTGCTCAAAGTGATATTCATGAAAACGATTATCAATAGGAGCATAGATACGTTTCTCATAACTATAAGGTAAATAAACCTCCATTTTCATTACTGTAGAAATAGGATTCCACCGAAATCAATCTGAATACATTGTTTCAACTCATGTAGCATCAACTGTAAATTTTTTCACTCAATCACTACATTCTAATTCAACAGTACAAGATCATCATTCACAATACTCACCTCATTCTTTACTAAAACGAAAGATAGGCCTTCCATGATGAACTCATATATATTTTCAATACTCTCAATCAACAACCATAGCAGTACATCTCCTAAAAAAAGGATTCTCACAAGATGTAATAGCAGAGAAAGTATCTGAAGATTCATCAAAACTAGGACACCGATCATCAGCTACTTGTATTCCCTTCTCCTCTCATCAAGGAATACAGTCACAATCATAATCAGTAGTTGTAATATCTATTGACTCAGTTGCAACTTCCTCAAAATCATCTATTTTCATTTGCTCATAAGGTAAAGCTTCTCAACTACCATCTAATATACCACCTAAAGCTTCATCTAAATAATCTGGTAAATAATTTCATGTCCCTTCACCCGTTTTAGGATCAATCGAACCTGTACTATCCTTAGATATCTTATCTAAAAGTCATGGCATATTTACAATAGTTTCCTTCTTAGAACCAGTTCCAGTTTTAGTTCATGCCTGTGCTAACAATAAATTAGAAGTTAAATTATCCGCTGCTAATAATCAATTACACGATCTTGCCTCTTGACCTCAATCCTCACTATTATCTCAAGGAGAAATAGTTGTTTTAAAGTAAGCTCTAGCAGATGTTGATTCATAAAAAGTTGCACTTCCTCATTTATTTTTATTACTATCCTTCAATATTATATCTCAATACTCATCATCTGCTAAAGACCCTGAAGATTCATATAATCAAACCTGCATTTCTCAATAAACCATAGGCAGCATTTCTAACTCTTGTTTTAACACCAATTCTTCTCAACTTGTCATAGAAAAACCATCAATTACACCTTTATACATACCAGCACCATTTCAAATATTCACTGTTTTTCATTCTCCCTCTAATTCTAACTCTGTCTTTGATTTAAAATTATTTGGAATATCATACATAACAGCAACATCATCCAATTTACTATTAGCCTTTAATTTTATTTCCAAATCAACTACATCACCAGCCTGTAAAAATCCTCAATTTTTATCAGTATAAGTTTTTTCAAGAGATAAGTTAGTACTATATTCACTCTTTATAAAAGTCGTTTGGCTAGAACTAGTAGAAATATCTTCCTCTAAATTAACCTCTGTACTATTAGTTATAGACACACCACTTCATGCCCCCTCTACACTATATGGAAGATTTTCATATCTATACGTATCTATATCCTCAGATGTCTGTTGGTCAATTCAATCATAATATATAGCCCATCAATCATTTGTAGTAGAATCATCAAATTCCACTCAAAAATCTCATGAAACACTTAACTTTGTAAAATTAACCTCTTCATCTGCCCCCTTCTTCTCTCAATAAAATATATTCAATTCTCAAGAATCATCTAATATAACTATATCATCATAACCATCATTATCCATATCAAAAGTATCTACATGAACAATCGTTCATGACAATGAAAACTGCTCTTTAAGTTCAACTCTAGAAAAATCTTTTTCGTCATTATTAAATAGAAAAGGATCTCAATCCGTATCAACAAAAAATATATCATCATAGCCATCTCCAAAAAAGTCTCAAGTTTTCACATGCCTAGTTGGTCAAATATCAACAGGATATACCAATCATCACTTATCTACAAAATTATTACTTATATTTTTATTTTCTAATAACTTTAATTTTTTGTCCTTTCATACAAATAAAATATCTAGTTTGTCGTCATTGTTATAATCAAAAACTTCATAATTCTCTACAGGATCTTTATTTAACTTGGTTCAAAGACTTGAATTAAAATGCTTCAATTTAGTTTTACTATTAAAAAAAGTTCTTTGTGCTTGTTTCAGTCTTAGCACAGGATCTCATAAATTTATCATTGAAAAACTCATATAATCTTGAGTAGCTTTTCATACACTATCTCAAGATGAAAAAGCAAGTAAAAATTTATTTTCTCATCACCATCAAATTCATTCTTTTTCTAAATAATTTTCTATTCAATTTAAGTTATCTTTATGAAAACTATCTAATTCTCCTTTAACAACAAGAGGATCATAGAAAAACACTATAACTCTATCTCATATCTGTCTAGTTCAATAAGATTTTGTCTTTAAATAAAGAACTATTGTATTTTTTAAAGTCTTTAACTTTGTAGACAAAGTATCCTCATTTCTAGTTACATTTATATTTGCATCAGAAAAATTCAAAAGTATCCTTCAAATAATATCTTCTCAAGATTTCACAAGCAAAACCAAATAATCTTTTTCATTTCCATCATCAATATCCAAATAAATTCATGATTTTCTAACTATTTTTCAACTCTCATCTATTATCAAAGAATCTCTACCATACTTATTTCTCAATATCAAATTAGAATCTTTTAAATAGACAGAAAAGTTATCTTCATCTAATGACTCTAAAATTATAGAAGTCTTTTCTTTATCTAAACAATCTTCAATATTATCCTCTTTACAATCCAACAACTCTACACCATCCTCAGGAAAATTATAATAAACTTTTCAAATATAAGTATTTAGGGAATCATTAAATAAATCTATATAAAGTCTATCCTCAGAATCTATATTTATTTCTGACCTTATATCTTGGGTTGTAGTCGTCGCATCCTCAAGCATATTTATCAATGCTCATTTATTATCAACGGCTATAACATCATCATACTTATAAGGATCATTCATAATAGAAGTCACTGCTAATGCTCTATTTTCTTTATCAAATAATATATCTGAAGATAAGTTACTTTCCTTACTAATATCTCAATAAGGAGCTCACAAAAGTACCGAATAAAGACCATTATACCTTTTTCAAGAAAAAGCCTTTTTATTCCAATAATAAGATGTCTGTATATTACCAGCATTTTTTGAAACTCCATATATAGTTTTTTTGTTAGTTTCATCCCACAAAGTTTTTAGCTTTTCTTGAATTGAATCATTAAGAGATAAAAAATTATCATCAGATTCAAGCTTCTCTTTATCTTGGAACTTTGACTGAAATGTATAATCTCAAGCATCTGTAAAGAACTTCTTTCATCTCTCAGTTAACTCTTGTCAGCTAATCATTCAATTTATACTCTCCAACTTACTTCAAGAAAAAGGATACTGTCATATTAAATCAAAATAATTCTTACTCAAATCTTGACTACCACTACTTGTCCCTACTGTAAAATATCATCTTCAAGGGTACATTGTAGCATATATACTAAAATCAACTTTTCATTTACTAACAGCCTTAATACTTCTATATGGCTGATTTGTTAGATTTTCATTATTTGGTCATGTAATAGGAGAAGTTCAACCTGTATTAGAAGGTATAGTTAAAACAAGTTTTGTATTACTGTCTGTAAAAACAAGATTTCAATATCTATCTCTAAGTTGAGCCTGAAGTTTTGTATAATTTCCTTCTTCAGCTTCCATATTATTATCATCTAAAACCAATTCTATCTTCATTGGATCATCTGGCAAAATTGAAATAAATTTGTTATCTATAGTATTTAATCCTTCTGCCCAAAATTCAATTTTTACGTCTTTCGCTGCCAAATTATTTGAAATAAATGTGAATTTTCATTTTCAAGACTCTATTTCAACAAAAGATTCTTCTATATTTCAATACAAACCATTTACATCAATATAAGCAATAGAGTTAAAATCTTCAAGTATTTCTCACTCCTTATCTTTTACTTCTAAAATAAATGTTGTTTCCTTTCATCAAACATTAGAAACTTGTGAAGACGCCTCTAAATAAATTCATTCAACAGTTGTAATTTCTTTAGTTTCAGTAGATATCTCTTCTCAAGAAAAATCTTTAAGAGTAAAGGATAAAACATTTTCCCCCTCTTCCTCTGTTGATATAAGATTAAACTTTGTATATCACTTTACAGTCTTTACAGAAATGTTGTCTACTTCTTCTAATTTTTCTTCGTCATAGAAAGTAACACCATCTCAATCAATATCAATACTTATATCATATAAATCTCAAGAAGCTAAATTCCCAAATTTGTCTAAAACAGAAACTGAATGTCTAGTTAAAACCCTACCTGTTTCAATAATACTCGGTGATAATTCAATTTCCACACTATCAGCCTTTTCAGGAAACATAGTCAAAAATTTCTTTACCTTATATCATTTACCATCTGTTATTGCAATTTCAAAATCACCAGATTCTTGCAAAGCTGTTAATCACTTAAAACTAGAAAGAGCATCTTCTTTAATTCACAATTCTTCAAAAACAAGTTCACTATCCTTATAAATCCTTACATTAATTGGATAAGTAATAGAAAAATCATTTCATTCCTTTGAATAACTATCAATGCTAACAACCATCTTTTCATATGACTCTGAATCATCAAAAATAACACCTGATAAACTTTCTATATCTCATTTATCATTATCCATCAAATAAATATTTGTTTCATCTGATACAATTATGGAATCTTGTCACAACTCAACATTTAAAGAACCTGAATTTGTAACTTTATATGATTTCATAGAAAGCTTATCTCACCTAACTTCAAACTCTACATTAGAAGACTTTGATATCTTTTCAGAATTTCCTAAAGAGTCCTTTTCATCCAAAACAGCACTAAAAGAAACATCTATATCTTTTGATTTTGTTGTAAAAAAACTTTTTGCAGTATTTCATTGTAATCTAATTTTTTCCTTACTAAAACTAATATATCTCAATGCTTCACTATAAGCTTCTTCAGAATTCAATTCAATAGAATCATAAACAAGATTATTTCATCAATCATCAATTTCTTCAAGTCTTTCTAAAACAAAAGTTACATAGCCCCTATTTTCTGAATCAAATCAATCAACGTTTACTTTTAATTCTCCTTTATCATTATAATAATATTTTGAAAAATCACTCTCTATATCTAAAGTTACTTCATCTGACTTATCATCAGTTCATCCATTATTAGAGCCACCTATATTATCATCACTAGTAATAATACCAGATTCTTCAGATTCACTTATTGAAGGATTACCATCTGTACCAGAATTACTTTCTCATCAAGAACCACCAGTACTTGGAAAATTCATCTTTGGTGTCATACTTTCTGATACCCAACAATCAACACTAGACATCCACCCAAAAACAGATGTTCAATTTGAAGATCAGCAACTAAAACCTCATCAAGAAGTCGCTGTTCAAGAATTACCAGAATCAATATAACTAAGCGAAGCTTGCTCTAAATCATTAAAATTCTCTGTAGCACTAGAAGACTCCAAATATCAATCCAATATCATATTTTCAGATACAATATCTGCATAAGGATTATCTTCATTTTCCTCAGAATCAACTTTTATATACATATTCTTATAATCTCATGGAGCTCAAATATAAGAAACTTCATACATTTTTTTATTTTTTGGCAGGACATACTTATAATCATTTCCAAACTGATCATTTAAAAAGTTTTCAAACACATACCTATATTTTTCAGTTATAGTTTGCATATTTCTCATATAAACATTATGAGTAAAAACATCCCAATAATGCAAATCTTTTTCATTTCAATTTGATGTATATGTTTGACTTTCCTTCTCTCCTCAGACTTCTTCATTTCAAAGAAGTTTTTTTACATCTAAATTCTCACTTGGAATTTCACCTGTTTTCAAAAGCATATATATCTCTAATTGTTGTCATCATAAATCCTCAATAGTGACCTCTTCTAATGCTTTATTCCGAGAAGACTCCAAAACATCCAAATCATCTGATAAATTATCAGAAATTTTTTCCATATCAAACTCTCTTTCTGAAGAAGTCTCTTCATTAAAAGGTTTAAAATAATCAACTTTATGATATCCTCTTGTAGTTCAAATAAAGTCTATGTATCTATCATTATCTATAGGTAAACTACTCGTCATTATTGCTTGAGACTCTGCTCATGTTTCTTGATTTGTAGGAGATTCATGCTCTACCCATGAAGTTATCCTTTTATACCAATAATAAGTTTCAGCACATTCATTACGAATTCTAAACTGTTCAGGCAACCATATATATAAGAAATCCTCCCCATCAGAATTCATATGCCGATATAATCAATTAGTTCCTCCATAGTTATTTCCACCACCATGAGCTGGAATTTCCCATTCATAATCAACTGCCTCATAAACATCTCAATTTAGCTCCCGACAACTAGCCGTAACTTTCTTAGCTACTCCACTAAGTCATTTATTTTCAAAATCATATAATGGTTGTAATACCTGAGGTCAAAAAGCTCCTCTATACCAAGCATTTCACATATATGTTCAACTAATACCATTAATTTTAACATCTGTACAAGCAGATGCTCATCATGATTCATATTCTTGTACCTGTTCTTTATCTAAAAATATCTTCCTTTTAACACAACACCGCATCTGATTTCATCCATGAGCTCATTCTATAGAGTCTCATAAAAAACCATCACACTCTTCTCATTCTTCAGGTTTTTCTGGAACTACTCATAATCACGGTTTTTCACCTGCATTAACTTTAGGTATAAGTCATCAAAAAAACATATTTTTTAGTTCACTACACAAAACAACTTTTCTATTTTTATTATCTCCATTATAATCATATGCTCCAGCTTCTGCCTCTCATGCAATATAACAAAGCCCCTCACATCATCATCAAACAGGAGCAGTTAAACCATTTTCTGGTTTAAGAGTAGGATATTGATACATATCTTCAAATTGCCTCTGAAAATCAATATGAACAACCTCGCTTCAAGGCCACCAATCGACTCACTCATGTTCACTAGTAGGTACAACATATCAACCTCAACATCAATCTCATTCTGCATAAACAGAAAACACATAATTATTTTCAAAACAAAACTCAGGATTTGGTATTTTTTCATCATCAAAAATTTGCTTTGATCACTGTATATCAAATAAAGATTCTATAGCATCTTCTAAAACACAATCATTTATTTCAATTTCTCAATGAGAAGCCTTTTCCTGATCTATATTTATAGGACTACATCCTCACCAATATCAAGTAGTTTTTCACTTATGTTCATCTGGAATTTCATCTGCAGTAACTCTTTCCAAATCAGACTGTAAGTTTCATAAATTATATCATCTATTAGACTCAACTAAAGTTCAATTAGTATTTCATTTATAAATAGTACACTCTGATGCGTTCTTTATCAGCTCCCCTTCTTTTCAGTGTTTAAAATTGGTCAATTGCCTAAAACACCCCTCTCAACCAGTTGGTTCAAAAATATGTTCTTCTCAAGGATAAGGTCAAAAATCTATTTTGGTTGGCATAGCTATATACCTAGACATTCAAGCCTTTATTTCATCATCAGCCTTTGTCTCAACTGCATTAGAAACAGCCTTTATCGTTTGTTGCCCCATTTGATCTTCAACTGAAATCAAATAAGGAACCAAATCAACGTTTACATTGGTTCATCACTGATTATACCTTCAAGCATTATAAATAAATTTCTTTTCATCTCAGATAAAAGCATCTCAAAAAGTTTCCAAAAAAACATTAGTAGACTCTTCTGTGATATGCCTAGTTTGAATATCAGGATATAAATCCTTATCCCTAGTCTCATAATCTTCTGAAAGGTCTCAATCAAATTGCTTTCATGTTTCCTGTTGAACCTCTTTAGCCAAATCTGTTATCTCTCAATGCTGGTCACCAAAAGAAGACTCTTCTATATTTTCAGCTAACTCTTTATCATATTTATAATATGTCATATCTGCATCATTGTTCATATATGTATCATATCATTTGAATTTTTGCTTATTCAAAGCGGCCTGTTCTCTTTCTTGATCATAGTAGAAAACATAAGGCTCATAATTATACAATGCTCATGTATCTGTTTCCTCTCATTCTTCTGTTTCCTCTCTTGTCCCAGAACTAGTAACATCAATCTCTCATTCAGACTTATCATAAAAAATTATCTTCTCATCAAAATTTCAATTCAAAATTCAAGAACCTGACTTAAACAATCATTCTCACTCATAAAAATCATGATTTTTATCAAAATATCATTTTATTAAGTCCTCATCATTTCAATCACTTGAATTAGGATTTATAACTCAATGCCATATCTCTGCTTTAAATTCTTCTTGAAAATCTAAGTTTTTTTCATATCTCTGATTTTCATTATTATAAACATACCGTTTGTCATCAAAATCAACATAAGGATACAAAGTCTTTGCAACCTTTTCTCAATCATAAACAACAGGAATCGGTAAATCTCAAACCAAAACTGTTCAAATAAGCCTTGACTCAAAATCTATATTATCTTTTACTCATTTATATCATTCATAATAAAGAGCTTCATTTAAAGATGCTATATTAAAGGGATCTGTATCTTTAGGAGTAGGAAAGATTACCACTCTGGTATTCTCCATAACACCTTGAATATCTAAAGCATATCTTTTTATTTTTTCCTTAATACTATCATATATTTCTTCTTCAACTATTATTGAAACCAAATTATAAAACTCTTCTTTTTCAGCAAATACCTTAGAATTTATATATGCCATAAATGGTATTCTAAAGGTAAAAGAGAACAACAAAGAAAATATCAACAAAGATGATATACTTTTCTTAAAAAACAATGACTTATTAAACATACGATTTTTCACTTGAAATAAAATAAATTTTTCTCAAAAATATACTAACAAAAAAATCTATTTTTTCAAAAGAAAATAATAGACTTTTTCCTTATGTAGACACAAAAATACTTATTTTCATTAAAAATCATTAATAAATAATATAGACACAAATATAATAAAAAAAGTAACATTTTTTTATCTTAATTTTAATAATTATGAATCTCCTAAAAAAAACGGTTTAGTATAGGTATTTTCACATGTAGACAGAATAGACATTCCCAAATGATACATATTTAAAAATAAAATTTTTAATATAGATGAATTAAAACTTTTTACTAATAACTCAAAAATTAAAAATCCCTTGACTTAAGCAATAAATCAAGGGGAATATATTTTAAATGAACTAAATTCTATATTAAAACACCTTAAAAAACAACATTGACAAAATAGTCAAAGCTATCGCAGTAATTTTTCTAAGATTAAGTTTTTCACTATAAAAAATAATTGATAAAATAATAGGAATTAAAATAGAAAACGAATTAATAGTATAAACAACTCAAACATTTCAAGACAAAGCTTTCAAGAAGAAATATGAACTTATAAAAGTTAGAAATCAATTCAACATAGCTACTCTCTTTATCTTAAATTTAGTTTTTTGCTTTAATTTACTTCTCTTATACTGAAACAATGAAGCTATTCATCAAACAATTCATCACACAAAAACATAGAAAAATAAATTAAATTCATACAAATTTATTATCTTTCATATAAAAACTGAAACAAGAACAAAAACACCTGACAATAAACACAATATAACTCACTTATAAAGATTCTTTTGTTCTCACTTATCCTTACCATTCATAATAAAAAAGGGGACAGATAATCATAAAGATATTCAGATAATTTCATTTAAAGCCAAAATGTCTTTGAAAAATAAAATTCAAACAATCACTGCTCAAATCCCAGAAAACACCTTATAAATCAAAAAATAAAAAGTAGTACTAATGTTTTGCAATGCTTCCAATCTAAGAACAAACACAACAAAATATGATAGTCACATCATAATTGAAAGTATAATCACCAAAAATATTTCCTCTATATAAACTCAAGAAAATAAATAACAAATGAATGCACTTATTCCCCAGGTAAAAAACGAATAAGTAGAAAAAAGAAAGTAATTATAATCCTTTTCTGCTGAAACCTTTAATAAAAATGAAGCTAATCAAGCGAATAAAGCTGATAAAACTCAATACAAAAACCACAAATCCATATTTTATATTTTCAAACTATTAATAAGAGCTCCCTTATTTCTTCTCCATTCACTTCACCATCTTGTATTAGTCTCAACCTCAATCACTTGAATTTCGTTTTCTTTAGCCCAAGACATCATATGACCTGTCTTTAACTTCTTTTTTAGAGCTTTCCATTCCACTTCAGAAAAAACTCTATATTTAGAAAATTTTGAATAGTCTCTAACCTTTTTTTCTAGAGAATAATCCTTTTTATCTTTTTCATAATTTTCTCATCTACCAAAAACAGTTCATCTACAATTGTGAAAAGCATAAATAGTTTGAATTTTTTGAGCATTTATAAAATCTAATAATGCTTTTACCTCGGGTTCACTTGCAGGAGAACTTCCACCTGACACATAATTTTCTTTTCAAGAAGAAAAAAAACAGGCTTCCTTCTCCCAATTTGTAGTAGGGAAGTTTCTATTTAAGTCTACTCCATTGAAATTTATCTTTCAAAATTTACCTCAATTAAGATAATCAGGAGTATTTTTAGCTTTTTTATAACCATCAACATTTAAAACAGGTATAACAAAAATCTGCTTTTGCTCTAAACAAGATTTTGGAAATAACCCCAAATCACTTCCCAATAAATTAGCCCATCTTTTCATTAACTTAACAGTTCAAATTTCATTTCAATGAATTCATCAAATATACAAAACCTTTTCATCTCAATATCAAAAACTATAACAATTTATAGGATTCCCCCCAACTGTTGTTCAAATTTCATATTTATCCTTGACTAAAAGACTCTCTCAAATCTCAGGTCTATCAAAACGATTATCAAACCTTCAATTCAAACCTTTCCAACACAATTTTATCTTCTTTAATACTTTTTTCACTTTAAATTATTTTAACAATTAATTATTTATTTTTTATTGCAATGTTCTATAATCTATACTAAATTAATAATTTTAAAATACTATTTAACATAAATCTTAGATAACGCCTTAGAAATATCTACAATAAACTCCTCAAGAGAAATCCCAAGCATAGTCTCACAATTCATAACCTCCTCTCTATCAACTCAAGAAGCAAATCATTTATCCTTTATCTTTTTCTTTATAGACTTTGGTTTTATATCAGCAGGATTCTCTGATGGAAGCATCCTAAAATAGGCCCGCATAAATCATGTCAACTCATCAACAGAAGACAAATATTTTCTAACAAGAGTATCAGCCTTCTCAACACCAGCATGTGACTGAATATCTTTTATAACACTACAAGGAATTTCACTTTCATTACAAATCTTTATAAGCACATCCTTACAATGTTTAGCAGATTCCTTATCCACAACATCCCAATCTATATCATGTAAAACTCAAACTGTCCACCAATAATGATTATCCTCTCATAACTTCTCAGCAAAATATTCCATAACACCTCATACTTGCAATAAATGCTCTTTTGTAGAAGTTGAATACTTGTCTACAATCTCTAATATCTTATTTCTTTCAGGAATATCCTTAAAATCATTTAATTTTTCAGATACAGTCTTTTTTTGACTACCTCAAGTATACAAATCAAACCCCTCAGTTAAATTTTCTACATCGGATTTTCTTCAATAAATCAAAACTCCAAAATAGTCTATATCACTATAATTTTTATTACCAGTTAATTCTGAAACTTTGTCATCATTACTAGTCTCCAACATCTCTCTAGTAAATTCAGTAACCAATAATCATTTCTCTCTAGCAAAATTAATAGCCTTTACCATTTTATCTTGTTTATCAGCTTCCTTTATAACTATAGAATGGGTTGTATTCATATTTATGTCTACTCCATCCTTTGTTTTTACCTTATCAAACCGAAATAAAGACTTTCACTCCCTAGCTCAATAAGCAGCACTTAAGTGTGCAATAGTATTTAATTCTTGCCATGGCTCTAATCACATTTCCTTATTAATTATAGCAACAGCCAAATTAGTTTGCTTTTTACTTTCATTAGTATCATCTTTCATTAACGGAAACAGAACAACATCCCTAAGATTATCTTGTCCAGTTAAAAGTGAAATAATCCTATCAAGTCACATACCAAAACCTGACTGACAAGGCATACCATACTCCATAGTTTTTACAAAATCATCATCTGGACTAGTTGCCTCTTCATCTCAAGCCTCTAAAGCCCCTGCCTGTGCATCAAAATTTTCTTGTTGAACTTTAGGATCAACTAGTTCACTATATGCCTTCAAAACCTCCCAACCATTCAAAAGAAGTTGAAACTGTTCAACTATATTTTCATCTCTATCACTAGCTCTAGCAAGAGGTTGCATTGTTTTAGGATAGTTATAAACAAAAGCAGGTCCTACTATTCAAGGTCTCAAAACCTTCTTATAAAGATAATCTATCATAGTAGTCAGTCACTGATTTTCTATTCATTCCCAAGTATATCATGCCTCCTTTATATCTTTTCTTAATCTTTCCTCATCTCATGTAGAATAAGATTCAATGTCTATACCAGACTCTCTTTTTACCCCTGCAATATAATCTATTCTTTCCCAAGGAGTAGTAAAATTTACCGTCTTCTCAATTCCATTTTTGTCTTTTATTTTTATAGTCCTATCAAGTTTTAACTTTTCAAAAATATAGTCAAACATCTCTTCTGTAAATTTCATATTGTCCTCAAAATTCCACCAAGCAGCATAGTGCTCAACAAAAGAAAATTCTTGCATATGACTAGGATCAGAACCTTCATTTCTAAAATTCTTTCACATTTCAAATACCTTCTCAAACCTTCAAACAGTAGCTTTTTTTAAAGCAGTCTCTGGAGCAATTCTCAAAAAATAATCTGAATCAAAATCATTATGATATGTTATAAAAGGCTTTGCTGCAGCTCAAGAAGCAGCACTTCATAAAATAGGAGTCTCTATCTCCACAAAACCATTTTCAACATAAAAGTTTCTCAAAGTTCTTATGAAATCTGATCTAAGTTTAAACCTATCATAAGAATCCTCATTCATTATTAAATCAAGATACCTTTGTCTATATATAGTCTCTTGATCCTGAATCCCATGAAACTTCTCAGGAAGAGGTCTAATAGCTTTAGACAAAATTTGAAACTCTCTAACTAAAATAGTCAGTTCTCAATGTTTCGTTAAAAACAAATCTCAAACAACTCAAACATAATCTCACACCTGACAAAATTTTTCTGCTATCTTATGAGCCTTTTTTTCCTCTCCAGCAATTTCTATACTTTCAACAATCTCTCTTCAAGTATTAAAAACAACTTTTCATTTCATAAAACAAACTTGTATGTCACCTGTATTATCTCTCAACTTTCCAAAAACAAGTTTTCACATACTTCTACTAGAAATAATTCTTCAAGCAGTTTTAAACTCTCATTTTATTCATGAATTAGTTAATTCCTCTAATTCTTTTATTTTTTCTTTATTTTTTCTTATATCTTCTATATCTTCCTTTCCTCTAAAGTTATTAGCATAAACAATAACTCATGCACTTTTTAGATCTTCAATTTTTTGAATTCTATCCAAGCTTTCCTTTGAATAAGTCATATTCCTTAAAATCTTAAAATATAAATAATTAGAATAATTGTATCAGAGTTACTTAAAACTCTTAATCTGTAAAAAATAATAATCAAACGAGGTGTCATAATGATTTTATACTAAAAATCATTTGTAAGAAAATCTTATCCTCTTAAGTAGTATTATTATTTTTATTGTGATATAACTTTTACTCTACCTTCAACTCATAAAAAACTTCATCTTTTTATAACCATTTTTTCACAAAAAACAAATTCTTGTTAACTAAATTTTAAAAAACTATTTATAAAAAATTTGACTAATTAAAAATATAAATATAATACCCAAGCTCATTAAGGAATATGCGGCTATCGTCTAGTGGTTAGGACTCGTGGTTTTCATCCACGCAACCGGGGTTCGATTCCCCGTAGCCGTACCATTTTCTATCGCGGAGTGGAGAAGTGGTATCTCGTCGGGCTCATAACCCGAAGATCACCTGTTCGATTCGGGTCTCCGCAACCAAAATTTTACTACTTCTGTCAGTGTAGCTCAGGGGTAGAGCACAGGATTCATATCCCTGTGGTCGGTGGTTCAAATCCACCCACTGACACCAAAATATGTTTAGATAAAATTTAAAAATCTATGAGTTTAATAAAACTTATAGATTTTTTTGATGTTTTCTACCTACCTACTTTAACTTCTCAACCATTATAGCTTTTATCTTCTTTCACATATCTAAATAAGCCTTTTTTATTGAATCAATATCTTCTCTAGTAAAATTTTTTAAGATATCCCAAGAAAAATTTTTTCTAATTCTATTTGCATCATTTGAAAAACGAACAGTCTTATCTCATATTTCTACTGTTTTATAACTCCCCTCAACATTTTTTAATGCTTTAACTAAATTCTCTCAAAAAGGTATTCCTTTTCTTTTACAAATTTTCTCAACTTGCCTTCGCATAAACCTATGTGAAAAACCATAATTAAACCTAACATTATCTGATGGAATAAGGGAATTTGATAAAATTCTAATTATTTCTTGGTCTGGAGTGCAACTTATACTTGCAACATCAGATAAAAATTCCTCAGCCTCTCAAGGTGACTTAATGCTACCATCTAATATACTCCAATTTATAACATCAAAAACTTCATTATTCTGATACCATATAGAATGAACCAATTCATTAATAATGGTTCTTTTTTCAAAATCTTCATAAGAAAATGAATTGAAAGCCACATGTTCATTTATTGTTTTAAAATAAAATAACTTGCTTTCATATGATTCAAAAGCCTTATTTAATTTTAATTTATTAATATAAGCTTTACCATAATAAGTGAATCCCTGAGGAACACCTACTTTATCTGAATAAACTACTCACACGTCCATATTATTAGGTATTATCTTTTCAGGAAAAATATCATATAAAACTGTATTTGATGTGAGAATACCCATTTTTTCCTTTATAATAGTGAAAGGAAAAAAGTCCTCTTTTGGAAAAAACACATATCACTGAGATTGAAAATACTTAATTATATTTTCCAAATCATTTTTCCTACCTGGATTATTTGCAACATAATTTAAAGCTATAAGAACATTAGCTTTATCCCTATCTTCAGACCATATTTTGTTAACCTCCTTTACAGTATCTCATACATCTAATGTCAAATCATCAATAAGACTACTATTAGCTTTTTCATTTTCACCAAATCTTCTTTCAACTCATTTATCTGCCATAAAATAAAATTATTAAATATTATTCAATTAAATATTAACACACTATACAAATAATAACAAGAAATTGACTTATCCCTCCTAAAAAATAAAATAAACATATAAATAACAGCTTGTTAACAGAGGGTTTTAACCCTTTGAAAAATTACTTCTGTACATATCTTACACCTTAAAAATATCCTCTCGTGTCAAAAATAATAAAACTAGACAAAAACCTAGCCAACCAAATAGCAGCCTGAGAAGTTGTAGAAAGACCTATATCAATAGTAAAAGAACTCGTTGAAAACAGTATAGACGCAGGTAGTCAAAATATAAAAATAGAAATACAATCTTGATGAATAGAAGAAATCACTATTACTGATGACTGAGAAGGAATCTCAAAAGAAGACCTGCCATTATCTCTAGAAAAATACTCAACCTCAAAAATAAAAAACTTAGAAGACCTATACAACATAATGACATTTGGTTTCAGATGAGAAGCCCTAGCCTCTATTTCATCTGTATCAAATTTTGAAATCATTTCAAAAACCGAAGACAGCATAACATGATATTCTATAAAAATAGAAGATAACGAAACATGACAACTACAAGAAAAACAAGCTAACAAATGAACAAAAATAACTGTAAAAAATCTATTTTACAACACCCCAGCAAGATTAAACTACCTAAAAAAAGAAAAAACAGAATACAGTCACATACTAGACTTTTTAAACAACATCAGCCTATGTCACCCAGAAATCTGATTTGAATTCATATCTGACAATAAAAAAGTATTCAAATACAACAAAAACGAAAAAATAGAAACAAGAATCTATAACATATATTGAGAAGAATTCCTAGACAACCTAATAGAACTAAACTTCTCATTCTGATGAATTGATATAACCTGATACATAACAAATCCTAAAATTAACTATCCCAACAAAAGAAGACAAACACTATTTGTAAACAATAGACTAGTTAATTCTCCTCTAATCTACAAAGCAATAACCAATGCTTACAACAGATTTATACCACCAAAAACATTTCCTTGATTTATAATAAACCTAAAATTAGATCCAACTCAAATAGATGTCAATGTACACCCTAGAAAACTTGAAATAAGATTTGCAAATGAAAGTTCTATATTTAGAGGAGTCTACAATGCAATAGAAAGCAAATTAAACAATGTAAGTTTAATAAGTGACAATTCATTATCAAAAAACAAAGAAGAAACAATAAACTGAACAATTAACAATTTTTGATGATGATTTAAAAGTACAGAAAAGAAAGAAAACTACTACACATGATCATGAACAAAGTTTAAATCATATTCTCCATACAAAGAAATAAGAACAAACCCAGCTCAATGACAAATAAAAGAAGCACTAGAATTTTCAAGAAGTATTTTAGATGACAATACTGATAACACAGTAAAAGAAACCTTCTATAACTCAAATGATGAACCCCCTAAACACCTAGACACAGACTTACACCATACACCTCTATGAAAAATCATCTGACAAATTTATTACAGCTACATACTAGTTGAAACAAAAGAATGAATAAAAATTCTAGATCAACATGCTCTAGCAGAAAGAATAATTTATGAAAAATTAAAAAAAAGTGACTACAAAGAAAAAGTTCAAAAACTCTTATTCCCTGAAAGCTTTAATATACTTCCAAAAGAAATGTCCATATTAGAAAATTCTAAAGATATTTTTTCATCTATGTGATTTGATTTTGAAATAATGTCTAATAATATAATTATATTAAACTGAATACCAGACTTTATAAAAAAAGAAGACATAAAAAAAGTATTTTTATGAATACTAGAAGATATTTGAGAAGAAAATTTTAATAAATCAAAAACTCTAGACGAAATAAAAAACAAAATTTTTGCCTACACAGCTTGTAGAAGTGCTATAAAATTTTGAAATAAACTAAATCTGTTTGAAATGAATAAACTTCTAAATGATTCAACTCTAGATTATTCTATGACATGTCCACATTGAAGACCTGTTATTTATGAAATAGGTTTAGATGAATTGAAATGAAAATATGAGAGATAAAAAAATCTGAAAAATTTTTCAGATTTTTTTCTAAATATTACTAAGCATTAATTTTTCATATTCCTCAAAAGATTCAAGTCACATACTTTTTCTTCTTTTTTCTAAATTCTTTATATCAATTATTGGTCTAGGTTTTAAAACTCAATCTTGATCTATAAAAAACTGTGTTCAATATACTTGTTCCTCTCATTTTGCAACTGCCACTCGATCCTCTAAATATGCTATATTATCTTGATGAATTTCATCTTTAGACTCTAATTTCATAAGATTCAAATATCTTTCCTGAAAATCAATATCATTATCAGCATGCTGAACTAATAACCAAGCATACATAGAACCGTTTTTTCATACTTTTGAGATTGTAAGAACTCAGGTCTGCCTAATTATTTCTTTTAATCTTTCTGTATTTTCTTTATCTATACTACTATCCCAATTCTCTTTATTTTCTTTTAGTCAACTACGCATTTTTTGATCTAATTCATACATTTCTCTCAACTCATTTTTTATCGCTTCAAAATCTATTTCCTTACACATATTTAAAGTATTAAAATTTACAATTTCTCCAATATTTCATTCACAACACTAAAATCTCAATCTCATGTCACAATCACATCATATATTTTCTTATACTCATCAAGTAATTTATCCTCTTTATCATTCAAAAATCAAATTTTTAACACATTATCATATTCAAAACTATCAGCCATAGTATGGTCTCATAAACTATCTCATAACAAAATTACATTTTTTCTATCTTTAACTTTAGAATAAATCTCAGGAAACTCCTCTAAAACAACTTCTCATTTATTAAAAGTATGAACAACTCTCTTATCATATCAAATAGCTTTTCATTCCTCATTCCATACAAAAGAATTTGAAATTACATACACATTATGACTTAAAACTCCTTGTTTTTCAAAATACAACCTTGTGGAATCTGTTCCCAATCAATTCGCAGAAATAATAACTAGAGGAACACTATTTTTATCTAAAATAGACAAAAAATCAACAACTCAATTCCTAAACTCAATAAGTTCAGAATCAATAACAGACTCTATATCCTGTCTGCTTAATCATGACTTCACAAGTAAATCTAAATGCTCATTCCGCCAATCAGTCATCTCTTTAGCTTTTTCATTTATATCAATATTTGGATCTGCTTCTATAGGAATATATTTATCCCAAAGCTCATAAGCCTTTTTTACATATTCTTCTCCTAAATATCCTTCACTTCTAAGAACTGAAATTAAACTAGGTCTTTTCTTTCAAGCAGAAAAAGCCTTTGTTAAAGTTCTATCAAAATCAGCAACTACATGAAGTTTATCAAATCAATCTTTTTTAAATTTATCTACTGTATCATCAAATTTTTGTCTATTTGAATATATTATTTTCATCTTTTTTATAAATATTTAAATATTCATTTCAACTCTTTTCATGTTTTCGTATTTAAAACAACACTATCATATTTTGATTTTAACTTGACTTTTGTTCATCAGCTTAAAATATAAGCTTCTTTATATCAATCTTTACTATACAATTTTCAAGTCCTATCAACAAAATTATAACCTCAATTGCAAAATTCAACAATCCCACCATACTGACAATATTTTCACTCATGACTATAATATGAATCCCACCAAACATCATTTAAAATCTTTCACTCACTATTAATGTAATTATAATACCACCATTCATAAGAATTAGTAGATATGAATATTTTACTTATCCCTTTATTTTTGGTATCCTCATTAAGTGTAAAATTTCAATTATTATCAATAATAAATGATTTACCAAACAACTCAACAGTAGCCTCCGTGTTTAAAAAATTAGATGCTTTTGTAAAATTATGTTTTGATAATATTTTTCATCATCTATCAATATAATTATACATTATATAACTATAATATCCATATCAATTATCATATTCATCATAATCATCAAAAACAAAGTGTTCTTCCATATCAGAATAATCAGTAGCAACCTGATAAAATTTTCTAGAATTCAATTTATTATTACTATTATCTCAAGGTAAAATTAAATTTCCATCCACTGAAAAATAATATGGTTCAACCTCTATTTTTACTTTAGCAAGACCTTCATAAAATTCTCAAGTTTCCAATATCTTTCTCATATATAAAACACTTTTTATTTATAAATAGGAAATTTCAGACACAACTCTCTAACTTCTTCTCTTATTTTTTTCAACTCTTCATTCTCCTTAACAAACTTTCTAAAATCTCTTAATATCTCTAATCTTTTTTCTTTATCTTCACTAAACTCAAAATGCTTTACTAAATCATAAACTCTACAAACAAAACTAGCAACCTTTTTAATTTCTCCTTCTTTCATTCATCTCATTGTCAAAATAGGTGTTCACATCCTTATACCACTTGGATAAAAAGGACTAGCAGGATCTCTAGGAATAGTATTCTTATTTAAACTTATTCAAGCTATTTCACAAGCCTCATGCATAAAAATCCCTTTTCAAACTCAAACCTTAGCCAAAACAAGATGAGTATCTGTTCATCAACTAACAACATCTATTCAATGATTCATAAGCTCCTCAGCTAACACCTTTGCATTTTTTATTATTTGTTTATTTGACTCTATAAACTCTGGTTTCAAAGCTTCTCATAATGCAACAGCTATAGCTAAAGTCTGATGATTATGTGGTCATCATTGTAATCAAGGAAAAACTGACTGATCTATCTTTTTAGCTAAATCTGAGTCTTTTTTTAATCATTTATCTGTAACCATAATCATACCTCATCTTGGTCACCTAAGAGTTTTATGTGTTGTTGTTGTTACAATATCTACATAAGGAACAGGAGAAGTATGAACTCAAGCAATCACAAGCCCTGAAATATGAGCAATATCAGCGGCTAAATAAGCTCAAACCTTTTCAGCTATAACTGAAAATTCCTTAAAAGGAAATTCTCTAGAATAAGCAGTTGCTCAAATCCATATTAATTTTGGTTTATGTTCTAAAGCCATTTTTTCAACTTCTTCTAAATTTATATATCAATCCTCTTTCAATCAATATTGAATAGTATTAAAAAACTTAGAAGTAGCCGAAGCCTTCCAACCATGAGTTAAATGTCAACCTTCTGTTAATTTTAAACCCATAACAGTATCGCCAACATTACAAACAGCATTATATACAGCCAAATTTGCAGGACTTCAACTATATGGTTGTACATTAACATGAGCCACTTTATAAGCCTGTTTAGCCCTGTCTATAGCAAGTTTTTCAACCTCATCCACAACATCACATCAAGCATAATACCTTTTTTTATAATATCATTCACTATACTTATTTGTAAATGGACTTCACAATGCTTCTATTGTAGACAAAGAAGCTATACACTCACTAGGAATAAGCTCTATAGAAGTCTCTTGTCTCTCTATTTCTTTCTGAACAAGCTCATAACAAAGAGTATCTGTCCTTTTTAAATTATCAAAATTCATAACTAACTTATTAAATACTAAAATATTTTCATTACACAACACTAATTTATATCTAAAGAAAATTCTATTAAAAAATTACCAATTTTTCTGTAAATCTATAATTCATAATTAAATAAATTATACAAATATAAACATTGTCTAATAATATAAAAAAAAAGTGAAAAATCTAGACAATTTTTCACTTTTTTACAAATCATATAAATTAGCCAAAAAACTATTCTTCTATCTCTTCTTCCTCAACATTTTCCTCATCTAACCTTTTCTGTTCTTCTACTACAACAGCCTGTATACTCTCTTTTCCCATAAAATTTTTCAAAATATTTTTTGCCTCTTCTAACTGTCTATCATAAAGCTCAAAATCATCCTCGTTCATATCTTCTGCACACACTCATTTATTTTTACATTCAGAAAATAAATAATCCTCTTTTTTAAATTCTACTTTTATATCTGGATCTATTCACTCTTTATCTATATTTTTTCAATTTGGAGTAAACCATTTTGCAATAGTCAACTTAAGTAGTCATCAACCAGTTAAATCAAAAGGCTGTTGAACAGATCACTTTCAATATGTCTTTTCTCAAACCAAAATAGCCTTATTATGTTCTCTCAAAGCTCAAGAAACTATTTCAGAGGCAGAAGCCGAATTACCATTTATCAACACAACAATTTTTTTATCAAAAATGTTTCCATCATTAATACTAAAATACTGCCTATTAAGTAGGCTATCCCTATACCTTGTTTCAACAACAAGTTTTCAATTATCTACCAGATTAGAAAGTATCTCTATAGCCTGTTGAAGATATCATCAAGAATTATCTCTCAAATCAATAATAAGCCCATTTACATTCTTTTCCCTCAACTCATCCAAAGCTTTTTTAAATTCAACAGCTGTTGTATCTCAGAAAATATTTAAAGAAATATATCAAATATTGTCTTCTTCAAAAAATTTACTTTCAACAGATGGTATTTTTATTTTTTCTCTCACAACATTTACTTCAAGTAAATCAACTTCTCATGCTCTTAAAATTGTCAACAAAACACTAGTTCAAGCAGGTCATTTAATTTTATCAACAGCATCATATAATCCCAAATCCTCTAGTTTTTCATCATTAGCTTTGATTATTATATCTCAAGCTATTATTCAAGCTTTTTTTGCAGGAGAGCCTTTTATTAATCTTTCCACTTTTACTCAGATACTAACTTTTTCAACAACTGCTCATATTCATTCAAAATCTCAAAGTAAGGCTTTTCTAAAACTTTCCTTCTCAGAAGGTTTCATAAAAGAAGTATGTTTATCTCATAAAGAATCAACAAATCATTTAATAATTCAATCAACAAGATCTTTTTTACTCACTTCATCAACTCAATAATAATTGTCTTTTACCAAATTATAGACACTCCAAAATTCTGACAGATCTAAATCGGAACTTACAGTATTTAAACTTCCTGTGTTAAAATTTTGATTAAGATCTTTTTTACTACTTTTTAACAATCATTCATCAACACTATTCGCTACAACAAAAGAAAATAGAATTCATAACAAAAAACTTGTTAAAAAAAATATAAAAACTTTTAACATTTTTCACTTTTTTAAATTTTCACTCATTAATACATAAAATTAAAACTAAAATTTTTTTCACACTTTTTAATATAATCTTTTATTTATAAAATCAAGTCAATTAATATTTTATTTTTTTGTTCAAAAAATGTTAATATTTTATTTTTTTGTCTACTATAAAATATTTCTTATTACTTTTCATTATTTTTCTTGTCTATAATTATCATAAAAATTGGCTATTAATAAGGGAAAAAGTTTTTAACATATTGAATTATTAATAATAATATACTTATATAATTGAAATAACTATAATTATATGATAAAATAAAATAAATAATCAACATTAATTAATTAATTAAATTAAATATGCAAAAATTTAAAGTTGCTGTATCTAAATGACAAAAAAAGTATAATATTATAATTGGTGCAGATTCAGAAAATGAGGCTAGACAAAAAGCACATGATGAATGATATACAATACTAAATGTAGAACTTTTTTCAGAGAAAGATATAAAATGACAAAAATTTATATTTAGAGCTTTTTTAAATAATTTAGAAAAAAAATGAGTAATTATATGAGATGATATTTTTAAAATTTATGTAAAATTAAGAAAAGACTTAAAATATGATGTAAAAGAGTTATATTTAGAATCAGATAAAGATAAAGATGATGAATATAAAAGAAAAATAATAAAAGATTTAGAACAATGATATGTTAATTTTGAAAATATAGGAAAAGATGATAAATTAGATAAAAATTTAGAAAACAAGAAAGCTAGTAATTTTTATTTAAAAAAATCTTTAGAAGAAACTTATTATATAATTGACCTTATAATAAAAAAACTTAACTATCTTATAGTTGAATCTGAGGACATAGATGAATTGCAAAAAGAAAAAATAAAAAATGCTTATAATAATATTATAAAATTAAAAAAATCTACTAATATCTCTAAACTTAAACAAATCTGAGAATTAGCATTGTTAAAAATCTGAGAATTGGAATTAAGTATAATAGAAAAAAAAGATACTAGTGAATCTAGAGCATATTTAAAAGAAACTAATGATTTATTAAAAAAAATATGATCAAAAAAACAAATAATAGAAAAAGAAAAAGACTTAAAATATAAATTTAATAAGTTTTTATATGACTTTAAGAAAAGTAGATTAGATAGAGCTAAAATAAAAAAACAAAAAGAAAAAATAGATATAAAATCATACTCTTTTCTTAAAACAGTCTTACTTTTAAAAAAATATAAATCTAGGTTAAATCAAAATACTTTAGAAATATTAAGTAGTTTCTGGGTATTTCTTTTTCCTTTTTGAAAAAATCTTGATAAAAAAGATCATCTAATAATAAAAAGAAGAGTAATAAAACAAAATATAACTATATTGAAAGCTAAAAAAACATGAGAGCTATCTTATGCTTGGATAGCAAGTATATACAATCTTCTTACAGACTTTTTATTTTTTATTTTTAATAGATCATTAAATTTTTTATTTTGAGTTATATTAATATATTCTGTTTTATTTATTTTTTATTATACTGCTACTCAAAGTTGATATATTCTATGAGAAATAAATTATGTATGAGTAGGATATTATATATTTTTTATTTTAGTATTTTTAGTTTTCTCTTATTCAAAAGGAATATTTACATTAATTTTTAATTTTGTAATTTTTGTTTTTTTTGTTATATTTTGAATAGTAAATTTTTAGTATTTTTACTTTATGAAATATATAAATGGGATTCCTATTATTTTTTATATCACTGATTTTTTCATTCATTTTTTATTGTTTTTTTCTATTATCAAATTGAAAAAAGATTTTTTGAGATGATTCAATTATAAGTTATAAAATAAATTCATTATCTTGAAATTTACTTATAGAAACAATTATTTTTTTTATATTATGATTGTTTTTATTAATATATTTTTCAAAATTTAAATTTCATTCTGAAAATTCTAATATAACTACTATAAATTATTCAAAAGTATGGAAATATGTTAAAATCTTTTTTCAAAAATACTTATATTATTTATGATTTTTATTTTTCTATTTATCAATATATCTTATATTTAAAAGCTATAATTATTTTAGCTTATCTTATTTTATCTTAGTAGTAAATATAATTATATCTATATTTTTTTTTATAACTCAAAAGTTTTATATATTTAAAGATTTAATAAAAGTTAATACTATAATTTTTTCAATAATATACATAGTATCATATATATATATTATGATAACTTGAGATAATTTCATTAATTACATAGATTTTATAAATTGTATTTTTTTATTAACTTTTTTTATATTAACAATATCTTGAAATAAATTTTTATTGGAAGACGAAAAAAGAGATAAAACATTAATTTCATATTTTTTTGTATATTTTTTTATTTTATTCTCGTTTTATTTAAATTACATACTCAAAGACTTTTTATTTCTTATCACTATAAATTCCTTTCTATTCTCAGTATCATTCTTTTATATATTTATTAAATTAAAATTTTTTTCTGATAACAAAAAAACTTTAAAATATTTATGATTATTTTCTCTTTATATATCATCAATTTTTTGAATTATTTACATTATAAAAAATGATTTTAATATAATTGTATCTTTAATTTTATTATATTGAGTCATATTTAATGGTTATTTTCATAAAAAATTTGAAAATTATGTTTCTTTACTTTTTGTATTTGTAAATTCAATTTTTTTCATATATTTTTGTTTCTTTGAGTACTTTTATACTAGTGAAAAAAGTATAGAATTTTTAATAATATCATTATTTATTTCATTCTCAATAATATTTTACACTTATTTATATAAATTAAAATATCTTTTTTCTTATTATTTTTATCATATTATTTCATATATTGTCAATTTATATTGAATAATTTATTTCTTTATTTTAGGTAACTTTAATATACTTAATTTAGGAATAGTTATGCTTATTGAATCAGTATTTATATTCTTAAGTTATTACAAAATAAATTCTTTAAAAGATTAGTTATGCAGAAATTAATAGAATACATAAAAAAAATAGAAGATTCAAATCTTATTTTTTTTATAGAAAAGTTATCAGATTTAGAAAAAATAAATTTTTTAAATTTAAATAAAAAAATTATAGAAAAAATAAAAAAAGTCATAAACGAATGAAAAAATGAGTTTTTATCTTTTTTTCTTTGAGAAAAACAATTCGAAAATTTATATATATTTTATTTTAATAAAAAAGAAAAACAGGAAAAAATAGATTTTTTATGAAAAAATTTTTTAAAGCTACCTGAAAAATTTACAATTTTATCAAATAAAGATGAAAATTTATCAAATTTAGTTGATGCTTCTATATTATCAAGATATAAATTCCAAGATTATAAAACTGAAAAAAAAGAAGATGAATTAAATATTATTGTCAATAAAAACACAAAGAAAATAATAGAAGATAGATTATTGACACTTGAAAATATAATTTTAGCTAGGAATTTGTGAGAAACACCCCCATCTGATTTAACACCAAAGTGTTTTTCTGAAATAGTAAAAAAAACGAAATTTAAGAATACTAAAGTAAAAATTTTTGAACCTAAACAGATTGAAGAAGAAAGACTAAACTTAATACATGCAGTTTGAAAATGAAGTGCACATAAACCACATATGGTTATTTTAGAAAGAATAGTAGATGAAAATAAAACTACATATGGATTAGTATGAAAAGGACTTACATTTGATACATGATGAGTAAATCTAAAGCCAGAAAATTGGCTTTATGAAATGAAATGAGATATGAATTGAGCAGCAACAGTTTTTGCTATAATGAAAGAACTAGATAGAAAAAATTTAAACATAAATATAGTAGCTTGTATCCCATTAGCTGAAAATGGTTTTTGAAGTGAAGCATATAAACCATCTGATATACTAACAGCATATAATTTTAAAACAATAAATATTGTAAACACAGACGCTGAATGAAGACTTGTATTAGCAGATGCTATGAGTTATATATCAAAAAATTATAATTTAGAAAATATTGTAACAATAGCCACATTAACATGAGCTTCTCTTATAGCATTATGACATAGATATGCAGCAATTATGTGAGATAATAGAAGCTTTATTGATTTAGTATTAAAAAAATCAAAAACTCACTATGAAAAATATTGGGAATTACCACTTGATAACTATTTTATAGAGAAAGTTAAATGAGAAATTGCAGACCTAAATAATTTGGATAGAAATGTTTATGCTGGTTCTTCTATGTGAGGAGCATTTTTAAGCCATTTTTTGGATAATTGAGAAAAATATGTTCATATAGATATAGCATGAGCATCTATAAATATGTATGAACCATATTGATTTATGAATAAATGAATGACAGGATTTTGAGTAGATTCATTAAGTAAAGTTTTTTTAGAATTAAAATAAAAATTACTTATTAAATATTTTCAATGAAAAAGTGAATATATAGACATTATAAATGAAAACTTTATGAAGTTTTGTGAATATCTATACATACAGAAACAGAAGAAAAGTTAGTATTATATAGATGATTATATGAAGATGTAAATTTACATAAAAAAGCCTGAAAAGATTCTTTTTGGGTAAGACCATATGATATATTTTTTGAAAATATAACTATAGATTGAATAGAAATTCCAAGATTTAAATATATATGAAATGAAACTTATAAAACTTCTTAAAGATATTATATCTCCAAAAAAGTGTTATTTTTGTAAAAAAGAATGACATTTTTTATGTCCAGAATGCTTTTGAAAAATAAAAAAATATAAATCCCATTGTTATGTTTGTAAAACATATAGTGATAATTTTTCAATTCATAAGTTTTGTGAAAAAGATGCCTTTTTTGATAAAATGATTATTTTAACACATTATCAACATTTTGTTATAAAAAAGTTAATAAAAGATTCAAAATACTATCATAGAAAGGATATATTAGAAGACTTTTGAAAATATTTATGAAAATTACTTTTAGAAAATGAAAACTTTGAAAACAAAATTGATTATCTAATAATTCCTGTGCCTATGTATTTCTTTAGAAAATTTTCTAGATGATATAATCATTCCGAAATTTTGGCTAAAAATATAGGCAAATACACCTGAATAAAAGTGAATACAAAGTTGATAAAAAGAGTGAAAAACACTGGACAACAAAGTAAATTATCAAAAAAAGACAGATTGACGAATTTAAAGAATTCCTTTGAAATAAATAAAAAAATACTAGACAAACTAGACAAAAAGATTAAAATAATTCTAATAGATGATATAATATCAACTTGAGCAACAATAAATGAGATTAGTGAATTGCTAAGAAAGGCTTGAATAAGAAAAATTATAGGACTTTGTATAGCCTCTGGTTAAAATATTTTTTATAAAAATTAAAGATTATAAAATGAATAAAGAACAACAAAAAAAGAAAATTTCAAAACTTTTTTGAGAGATAATGGAAACTCTTTGATTAGATTTAAAAGATGAAAGCTTATCTTGAACACCAAAAAGAGTAGCAAAAATGTATGTAGAGGAGTTATTTTATGGTTTAGATGAAAAAAATTTTCCTAGAGTTATGACTGTTAGTAACTGAGATTGAGAAACAGTTTGATATACCCAAATGCTTATAGAAAAAGATATAAAAGTTCATAGTACATGTGAACATCATTTTGTTCCTATTATTTGAAAAGCTCATATAGCTTATTTCCCAAATAAAAAAGTTATATGACTATCAAAAATAAATAGAATAGTAGATTTTTATGCTAGAAAACCTCAGATTCAGGAAAGAATGACAGAAGAAATACATTCAAAACTTTGTGAAATTTTAGAAACTGAAGATGTAGCTGTTTTAATTGATGCAAAACATTTTTGTGTAATTACAAGGGGAATAAAAGATATTAATTCAAGTACTATTACATCAAAGTTTAGTGGATGTTTTGAAAAAAAAGAAATAAAAAAAGAGTTTTTAGATTTAATTAAATAAAAATAATAAATTTCATAATAGAAATACTAGACAATTTTATTTTATTTATTATAAAAGAAGTATATTCAAAAATAAAAAATACTTTTGTATAGACGATATGAAATATAGACAGACTAGACAAGTTATAATATTGTATTTTAAAAAATATATAAAACTTTTTATATTAAAATATTTCATATAAGATATAACGTTAATATATGGAAAAAGAATCAGAATGTGAAGAAATATGTCCTAATTGTAAAGTAAAAGGAAGTTATGATTGATACAATTGTGTAAATTGTTGATATGTAAATTGATGTAATGAAGACCAAAGATTATATTCATCAGATTTATTAAAAAAACATCCTATTCACTGAACAGTAAAAGATATTTTAAATTTAGAGAAAAAAATACTTAAAATCTCACATAAAAATTATAATTCCTATGAAGTAGAAATTATAAATTGAAAAGCAGTTTCTGTAAAATTTTATTTTACTGATATTTGATCAAAAAAACAAAATTTTGAGGTTATTGTAGAAGATTATCTTAAAAATGAATATAGAATTTCGAACATAAGTCTTTGAAAAATTTGAAAAAAGATTAAAGTTTGAAGAGAGTATAAAGAAAAAATAAACTATTATAAACACTTATGAATCAGTTTTGATGAATTAATAGATTTTATCAAAAAAGTTCTAGAAGCATACCATAATATCTAATTTATTAAAATTTTATATAAAATTTTTAAACCAATCATTATATTCATAAAAATAATTTTACCAAGGAAACTTGAATAAAAAAAATTTTCAATAAAATATAAGTTCGTACATTAAAATTATATCTTTTTATCATTATGTCAAAATATCTTGAAGTATATTGAGCAAGAACACACAATCTAAAAAACATAGATGTAAAAATACCAAAAAACAAAATGGTAATTATAACAGGACTTTCTTGATCATGAAAATCCAGTCTAGCATTTAATACTATATATGCAGTCTGACAACAAAAATATCTAGAAAGTCTGAGCTCTTATGCTCGTATGTTTATTTGATGAATACAAGAAGAAGCAGAGGTTGATGAAATAGTTTGATTATCACCAACTATTTCAATAGATCAAAAAACAACTAATCGTAATCCTAGATCAACAGTTTGAACAATTACAGAAGTTTATGACTATTATAAACTATTATATTTAAATATCTGAGAAAGAAGATGTGTTAATTGTTGAACAATAGTAAAAAAAGACTCTTTAAAAAGTATTATAGAAGATATAAGTGAACTTGAAGAATGAACTAAGTATATGATAAAATCTTTAGTTCATATTTGAAAAAAGTTAATAGAACCGAATAAACTAAAAAAAGAAATTCTAGATTTATGATTTATTAGATTCTCTGTATTAGATACTATTAATTGAGAAGATACAATATATACAGTTAATGATGATTTTGATTTAGAACCAGAAAAAGGATATGATATTTATATTGTTGTAGATAGACTTATTTCAAAAAAATATGAAGAAGAGGAAGAATCTAGTGATATAAAAAGATTAAAAGATAGTTTAGAATTAGCTTTTAAAACATGAAAATGACAAATTAGGGTAGAAACCCTAGACTGAGAAATAAATGATTACTCAGATGTTTTTATTTGTTCAAAATGTAATTTAGTTCCCAAAGAACTAACAATATCAAGTTTTTCTTTCAACTCTCATGCTTGAGCTTGTAAAAGCTGTCATTGACTTTGAATGAAGATGGTATTTTTAGAAGAAAACATAGTTAATGAAAGACTATCAATAGAAGAGTGAGCAATTATGCCACCTTGATTTGGTTGAAGCTATTTTTCAAACCTTATGAAGGAAATCCAAAAAACACACAAAATAAGAATAGATATTCCTTATAGAAGCCTTACACCAGAAGAAAGAAATATAATTATGTTTTGAACATGAGAAGAAGTATATAAAGTAAATTTTTTAAGTGATAAATGAACAAGTAATACATATAGCTCAAAATTTGAATGAATTATAAATACTTTAGAAAGAAGATTTTTTGGATCATGAGCAGATAAATCACATTATGATAAATTTATCACTCATGTAGACTGTCCAGATTGTGATTGAATGAGATTAAATGAAGAATCTTTAAGTGTTTATTTAAACGGATTAAATATCTGAGAACTTTCAAACCTATGTGTTTCAAAAGCAAAAGATTTTTTTGATAACTTAAAGCTTTCAAGTTCACAAAAGAGATTAACAGAAAAAGTTTTAAAAAACATAAAAGAAAGATTAGATTTTCTTTTATGAGTAGGACTTTGATATATAACTATATCTCGTAAAGCAAATACATTATCAGGATGAGAATCACAGAGAATTAGGCTAGCAACTCAAATATGAGTAAAATTAGAATGAATAATATACGTACTTGATGAGCCTTCTATTTGATTACATCCAAGAGATAATAATTTACTTATTGAAAATTTACAGAAATTAAAAGAACTTTGAAATACTCTAATAATTGTTGAACACGATGAAGATATAATGCACAAAAGTGATTACTTAATAGATGTATGACCATGAGCCTGAATAAATGGTTGAAAAATAATTGCAGAAGGAAATATAACAGAATTTATAAAGAATCCAAATTCTATAACATGACCTTATTTAAGTAGAGAAAAAGAAGTTATAATAGACAAAAAAAATAGAAAAATAGATAAATTCATAGAAATAATTTGAGCAAAACAAAATAATTTAAAAAACATAGATGTAAAAATACCTGTTTGAAATATGACAGTAGTATCTTGAGTTTCATGAAGTTGAAAATCAAGTCTTATAAATGTAATACTATCAAGATATCTACAAAATGAGTTAAATAGAGCTAAAAAAGAAGTTTGAAAAGTAGATAAAATATTATGAGTAGAAAATTTTGATAAAGCATTAATAATAGATCAATCTCCAATTTGAAAAACGCCCCGTAGTAACCCAGCTACCTATACAGGAGTTTTTACAAGCATAAGAGATATATTTGCAGAAAGTTATGATGCTAAACTAAGATGATATGGACCATGAAGGTTTAGTTTTAATACAAAGGATTGAAGATGTCATGCTTGTGACTGAGAATGAACTAAAAAAATAGAAATGCATTTTTTACCTCCAGTTTATGTAAAATGTGAAGAATGTAATTGAAAAAGATTTAATAAAGAAACATTAGAAATAAAATATAGATGAAAAACAATAGCAGATGTATTGGATTTAACAGTAGAAGAAGCAAAAGACTTTTTTGAAAAGCACTCAAAAGTTATGAGTGTGCTTAAAGTTTTAGATAAAGTTTGATTAAGTTACATAAAATTATGACAATCAAGTACTACTTTGTCAGGTTGAGAAGCACAAAGAATTAAATTAGCTACAGAACTTTCAAAAAAAAGTACTTCTCAAACTGTTTACATACTTGATGAACCAACTACTTGATTACATTTTCAAGATGTAGAAAAATTATTAAAAGTATTACATTCTTTGGTCAATAAATGAAATACAGTTATAATAATAGAACACAATATGAATGTAATATTAAATGCAGACTATATAATAGATATATGACCCGAATGATGAGATTTGTGATGAGAGGTTGTAGTATCAGGAAGTATTGAAAAAGTAAAAAATTGTGAAAGAAGCTATACGTGAAAAGCAATTTTAGATTATTTAAGCAAATAGTTAGTTTTATATAAATATTAATTTTGTTGAGAAAGATTTTTATTTTTATATAATATACATCAATCTATTATTCAATAAAATAACAATAATAATGAAAACTCCTAGTTTTTTACAGGAAAATGTAGATATCACAGAATTATCAAATTTTAAAACAATAGCTAAAGCTAAGTTTTATTTTGAAATAAACACTATAGAAGATGTTAAAAAGTTAGAAACTATTGTAGATTTTTCTAAAAAAGAAAACTTAAAAATATTGTTTATTTGATGATGAACAAATATGCTTTTTGCATTTGAGATCTACAATTGAATAGTGATAAAAAATAATTTAAAGGGTTATAAATACAACGAAAAAACAAAGAATTTAGAAGCTTACTCCTCAGAAATGATATCAGACATAGCAATAGACTTATTAAAAAACTATAAACAAAATTTATGGAAAAGATTTGTATGATTACCTTGATCTGTATGATGAGCTGTATTTTGAAATGCTTGATGCTTTTGACTTGAAACAAGTTGAAATTTTCTAAAAGCAGAAGTTTTGAATTTAGAAACATATAAAATAGAAACACTAAGCAAAGAAGATATGAATTTTGATTATAGAAATTCGTATTTAAAACAAAATAACTGAAAATATTTTTTAATAAAAGCTTATTTTAATTTATCTGAAAATAATGAAAAATATTCAAGTGATGTAGATAATATATATTTTAGAGAACATAGACAACCAAAGTGAAATACTTGTGGAAGCTTCTTTAAAAATCCTTCAAAGGAAAATCCTGCTTGAAAACTTATAGATGAAGCCTGATTAAAGTGATATAGATTATGAGGAGCTTCTATTTCTGATATACATGCATGTTTTTTAATGAGTGATTGAAATATTTCACATAAAGATTTATTAGATTTGATAGAATTAATTCAAAAGCAAGTAAAGCAAAAATATGGCTATGATTTAGAACCAGAAGTTAGAATTATAAGAAATTAATATGCAAGAAAAAATAAGACTACAAAAATATCTGAGCCAAAATGGTATTTGCTCTCGTAGAAAAGCAGAAGAATATATAAAATCATGACAAGTAAAGGTAAATTGAAAAATAGCAGAATTATGACAATCTGTTATATCATGAAAAGATAAAGTAGAGTTATTAGAACAAGCAGTTAGACAACAAAACAACCTTGTCTACTATAAAATTAACAAACCAAGATGAATAGTAACAACATGTGCTGAATATTGAGATAAAAACATAATAGACATAGTAGACATAAAAGAAAGAATATTTCCAGTTTGAAGATTAGATAAAGACTCAACATGATTAATTCTTCTTACAAATGATGGAAGATTAACAAATTATCTAATTCATCCAAGATACGAACATCAAAAAGAATACATAGTAGAGACATTCTGACCTCTTACAGATGTTCAATTAGATAGACTATCAAAACCTATGTATATACTTTGAAGTAAAACTAAAGAAACAATAGTAAAAAGAATATCAAGTTGAACATTTTCAATAATACTAACAGAATGAAAAAATAGACAAATAAGAAGAATGGTAGAAAAAATATGAAGCAAGGTAAAAAAATTAAAAAGAGTAAGAATAGAAAACATAAAACTATGAAATTTAAAATACTGAGAATATAAAGCACTAACAGAAACAGAGAAAAAAATACTTTTCAATAAAATATGACTTAAATCCGAAAAATAACTAAAAAAATAGTCTTAATTCCTAAGACTATTTTTTATTATTAATAGCTATCATTTCAATGATTTCTTAAGCAAAATTATTTCCCCCTTCATATTTATTACCACCTTAATTAAATAATTTCTCATCTCTTCAGAACTCTCAAAATTTCCTCTTTCCATATAATCTATAGACTTAACAATTTCTTCCAACTTATTTAAATGTTCTAAGATCTTTTTTTCTTTTTCTGTCAAATTTTTATTTTTTTTCAAGACAGTATTCATTTTACTTGAAAGCTTATAAACCTTATCTTTTATTTTTCCTCAAATATTTACATAATAAGACTTTTTTTCACTTAACCTTTTTTCTTTTTCAAGATAAATTTTTAGTTCTGAATTTATTGTTTTAAATTTTGTTAAAACTTTTTTTAAAACTTCTTCTGGAGGAGTATTTCAAGTTTTTCATTCTTTGATTATTTTTAACCAAAACAACAATCATTCTATTTCAGAAAAATTATTTTTTATAACTTCAGAGTTATAAAGTTTATATTTATTTCTTAGTGTAGTTACTTCTTTTTTATATTTTGTTATATATCTTTCAATTAATTCTGCTTGTTTTATATTATACTCAGTATCTGCAAAAACAGACACATTAAAAGATAGCCCCAAAAAAACGATTAATAATGCTACAATTTTTTTCATTTTACTAAAAAGTAATAATAATTAATCATTCACATTATATATTAATACTAATTATATGCAAAAAAATATTTACTTTATAAATTTTATTTATAAGTTATAATCTTAATAATAACAATTTATATAAAAAACTATGATAATTGCTCTTGATTTAGAAACAACATGATTAGATAAACAAAATGATAAAATAATAGAGGTAGCTTTAATAAAGATAGATGAAAATACTTTTGAAATATTGGAAACATATTCAACTCTTATAAATCCAGAAATAGAAATTCCAGAAATTATATCAAATATTACAAACATTTTTGATAAAGATGTTAAAAATGCACCAAAAATTGAGGAAGTAAAAGTAGAGATAAGAGATTTTATATGAGAATACCCAATCTTATGACATAACACTACATTTGATAGGGACTTTCTTATAAATAAAGGAATAAATATAGAAAAAAATGTATGTTTAGACACATTTTTACTTGCTAATTTCTTAGTATCAGAATGAAAATCTCTAAATTTAGAATATGTTTGTTCTTTATTAAAAATAAAATTAACTTGAGCACATAGAGCTTTAAATGATACAGAGGCTACAGTAAAACTATTTAAAAAATTAATAAATAAATTAAAAAAATTACCAAACAATAAAAAAGAAATACTAAAATATATTATTTCAAAAACAACTGATAATTCTTGGAAATTTATAAATGATAAATACCTAGATAAAGATATAAATAAAATAAAAAAGGATATATTTATAAAAAAAATTCTTAAAATAGTATGAAAATGGGAAAAAATAGAAGATGAAGACGAAAAAGTAGAAATAAAAGAAAGTAATTTTAAAGAAGTTCTATCTAATATATGAAATCTTGAAATTAGGGAAAATCAAGTAAAAATGTCTAAATTAGTAGACAAAGCATTAAAAAAATCTTGAAAAATAGCCATAGAAGCACCTACATGAATATGAAAAACATTTGCATACCTATTGCCATCAATATTTTTTTCAAAAAATATGTGAGAACAAATATATGTATCAACAAGTACAAAAGTATTGCAAGACCAAATATTTTTTAAAGATTTAGATTTTTTAAGTAAAAATTTAGATATAGATTTTTCTTATGCAAAATTAAAGTGAAAATCTAATTATTTATGAATACTGTCTTTTTTAGAATTTATTTTTTTAGAAGAACAAATATGAGAGAAAAAAATATCTTTTATACTAAAGATAATATTTTGGTTATTTAGAACAGAACACTGAGAATTAGATGAACTAAATTACTATTGAGAAGAATTTGGATATTTAAAAGATATAAATGCAAATAATCCTTATACATTCAGTAGAGAAAATGATTTTGAATTATATGAATATGCTTTAAAAGCAAGAAGATTTGCTAGAAAAGCAGATATAGTTGTAATAAATAACAACATACTATTTCAGGACATTGCTTTAGAATGAGTTATTTTATGAGATGTAAAAAATTTAATATTAGATGAAGCACATGGTTTAGAAGATGTAATAACAAATTCTTTGAAAAAAGATTTTTGCTTAAATGATCTAGAAAAAAATTTTTCAAAAATATGAAAGATATTAAAAAAATATAAACAAAATCCTACAAGCATAAGTTATATAGAGGAAAAACTTATATTTAACATAAATACTTTATTTAGTTTATTAGAAAATTACATATCAACCAAAGTAAGTCAAGAAAGCATATATAAAAGAATCTTAATATCAGAAGATTTTTTTAAGGAAAATAATCTAATAGACGGATTAATATCAAACATAGAATCAAATATAATGGAAATTTTTGATTTTTTTGATACCCTAACAGAAGAAAACAAAATAGCATTATCAAAAGAAAAAATGTTTTTAGAAGAGATTCTAGAAATATTAAATATAACAACAAAAAACAAAGATAAAGAAAAATACATCCCAATAGTATCTTCATCTGAAAAAAAATGAATTTCTTTGGAATACACATTATTAAAACCTTGAGATTTTTTAAAGAAAAATCTTTGGGATAAAATGGAATCTGTTATTTTAGCTAGTGCAACATTAAAGACAGGAGAAAATTTTGATTACATAAAACATATTATTTCTTTAGAAGACTTTGATTTTTATGAACTACAAACAGATTTTGACTATAAAAAACAAGCTCTTTTATTTATGCCAAATGATATATGAAGTATAAAAAACAATATGGTAAAAATTATAGAGTTTTTATGAGATTTTTTTAAAATAGCTAAATGAAGAACTTTAGTTTTATTTACAGCCTTTTTTATGATAAAAGAATGTTATACAAGACTAAACATTTCATTAAAAAAAGAAAACATAAATCTTTTAGCACAATCTATATGATGATGAAAATATAAACAAATAAGTTTCTTTAAAGAAAATCCTCAAAATTCAATTTTAATATGAACAGATACTTTCTGGGAGTGAGTTGATATACCATGAGAGGATTTGAAATATTTGATAATACATAAAATACCTTTTATGGTACCTTCAGATCCTATTTTTATAGCAAGAAGTAGGTTATTTAAAGATTCATTTAAAGATTATTCAATCCCAAAATCAATAATAAAATTGAAGCAATGATTTGGTAGGTTAATAAGGAGTAAAAAAGATACTTGAATAGTGATATTTTTGGATGATAGAATAAATTCTACCCTATGGGGAAATGCCTTTTATAAAGCCTTTCCAGATGATATAAATGTAAAAATATCTGATAGTAAAAAATTTTTAAACGTATTTCATATATAAAAAAACTCACTTTGTAAAGTTGTTTTCTTTGATAAATAATTAGGCATATGTTAATATATATTCATATTAATTAGTTACTAATAATTTATGTCAGAAGAAAATAAAATAGATGAAACTAATATATTTGAGGACTTTGTTTCAGATGAGTCATTGTGAAAAGAAATAAGTACAATAGACAAACAACAAGAAAAAGATTTGTATTATTATTTGAGAATTTCTAGTACATTTTTAAAAGTGTTTAATATATTATTTTTTATTTGTATAATACTATTTTACTCATATAGTTACATACAAAAATGAGAAGAGTTGAAAGAATATAATGTATTACAACCTATATGTAATATGTTTTTGTGAGAACCTAGTTTAGAATTGAATACATGTTTTTGAGTTTCTTCATTTCTAGAAGATGAGAAAATTAAGCTTCAAAATTTAAAGCAAGAACAACAAAAAGAAATATATAAAATTTTACCAGATGCCTATACAGTAGAAAACTTTATAAATTCAGAAAGTATTATATTTTTGTTAACAAAAACGGAAGAAAAAATAGATTATATAAAAATACTATCAGAGTTTGATAAATTAAAAAATAAATTTGCATCTTTAGATAAATCTACAATAAAATGTTCAAAAATATCTATAACTAGTCAACAAGAAATAGAAATGGAGTGTAAAATATATTCTTCTTATTGGGATTCTGAAATAAATGATATAAATAACGTTTTAGATAGAAAGTGAGGAACTTCTCTAACTAGAGCTAGTTTATTTGTCGATTTCTTAGATAAAGACGAGACATTCATTCTTATTGATAAACCTAAATCATTTTCAAGTAAAGATGTTACTTGAGTTTGATTCTATTCAAAAGAAACGACTATAGAACTGAAAATGAAATATAATCAATTAAATAATTTATCATTATAAAAATAGAAAAATGCCAATTAAAAAGAAACAAAAAAATAAAAAAAATAGTACAATTACAGTTTTTACGTTTAATATGATTGTTATCTTATTATTATTGTCTTTATTTATATTAAATATATTGCCTTCTTTTAATAGTATAGAAGAGAAAAAAAATGAACTATATGATGTTATTACAGAAAAAAATAAATTATTAAAAGAGTGAATAAACTTTGCAGATTTTAAAAAATTTTCTACATGAAACGATGTAGATAGAACTTTATTATGAAAAATAGACAACAGTTTTTATACTAAAAACTTTATTAATAGAAAATTTCCTTCATATAAAGAGTTTTTAAGTAATAAGCAAGAAAAAATACATGAAGAAATAAATTCAGATAAATTCAAAGAAAAGCAAGAAAAAATTAAAAAAATTTTACCTACATATAGTGAATTTTCTGTTCTGGAATCAGATTTAAATAATCCTAGATTTATAAGCTATATAGAAGCCTTATTTGAAACATTCAATTTAGAGTCTAATATAAAAGAAATTTGAATTTCTGAAGTTCTTCCTATAGAAGATAAATCATGAATTAGTTGACAAAAAAACAATGATTTAACTGATAAAGAAATATTTTATACACCTTTAAATGTTTCTATTTTATGACAAAAAAAAGACATATTAGAATTTTTACATTATGCTAAAAACGTTTGAGATTTAAGTTTAAATGAAGATGATATATCAATATATTCTGATAATGAAATAAAGAAACCTATTGAATGAGAAGAAAATACAGAAGACTATAATATATATGAGAATCAAATAATGGAAATTTTAAGAGTTGAAACATTAGATTATCTAGACTCATCAACTGAATATAACTCAAATTATAAGGATTTAAGTTTATATGAATTAGTAAAAAAGACCCAAGCTAAAGAAGGATTTAAGATGGATTTAAGTATAAATTTTTATATGAGAGGAATTCCTTCATACAAAATTAAGGAGCTTATTGATTCAATGGAGCAAGATGTTATAGATATAGGAATTGATACTTCAGAATTAAGAAAAGAAATAAAAAATGCAGAAGTTGAATCATGAAATATTGTTTTAGCAATTAAAAAGATAGACACTGTTGACGGAGTAATGAAAATCATAGAGAAAGACATAAAAAAACTTGAAACTAATCTTATAAAAAAAGATATAAATAAAGAAAAGTTATATAAAGAAATATTAGATTATCATAATAAAATAGATAACATAAAATCTATATTAAAAGAGATATCTAGAAGTTTAGCTACAGAATAAAATTAAAATTAAATAAAAAAATATGGAATATTCAGAAGTTATAGGAAAGTTAAAAAATCTTATTTCTCAATGAGATAATGTACAAGAAATTTGTGATTATATTATACTTTGAGCAGTTTTGGCAAATGCATCAGATATACATGTAGAAGCTTTGTCTACTTATGTTAGACTAAGATATAGAATTGATTGAGAGTTAAATCAGATTTTGGAATATCAAACATTCTTACATCAATGAATAGTTGCAAGATTTAAAATACTTTCAGATTTAAAAATTGATGAAACTCGTAAACCTCAAGATGGTAGAATTAGTAAAACAATAGATTGAAAAGCTTTAGATCTTAGAGTATCAACACTTCCTACAGTTCATGGTGAAAAAGTGGTTATGAGAATTGTAGACAAGAGTAAAAAAATCCCTGAGCTTAGCAAACTATGAATAGAATGATCTAACCTGAGATTATTAATGAAAGCAATAAAATTACCTAATGGAGTTATATTGACTAGTTGACCTACATGATCAGGTAAATCTACAACCTTATATTCAGTACTTACAATACTAAATGAAATTTGAGTAAATATAATGACACTAGAAGATCCTGTTGAAAATCAAGTTGATTGAGTAAATCAAAGTCAAGTTAAACCCGAAATAGGATATACATTTGCTTATTGACTTAGGACCGCACTTAGACAAGATCCAGATATAATAATGGTATGAGAAATGAGAGACAAGGAAACTGTAGATATAGCTGTTGAAGCCTCTCTGACATGACATCTAGTTTTGTCTACAATACATACAAACTCTGCAGCAGAGACTATAACAAGGGTACTAAATATGTGAGTACAGCCTTTTTTGATACCAGCCTCTTTTAACATTGTTATTGCACAAAGACTTCTTAAAAGATTATGTGATAATTGTAAACAACAAATTTCTCTTTCTGAGCTATGAAAGGAAACTTTAGCAGATATAAAAAATGCTATAAGTATAACACCAAAAGCAGAATTACAAGAGAGAGTTGGAGATAAGCTGAAAAATCCAATATTCTATAAAGCAGTTTGATGTGAAAAATGTGAAAATAAGTGATATAAATGAAGACTTTGAATTTATGAAATACTAGAAATAACTCCTTGAGTAAAATCAATGATATTAAATTGAAGTTCAGCTTTTGACATAAATAGACAAGCAATAAAAGAATGAATGATATCTTTAGAACAAGATTGAGTTATGAAAGCGTTAGCTTGATTTACTACACTAGAGGAAGTTTATCGTGCTGCTAAAAGTCAAGCTGAGTAGGAGAATAGTAAGTAAACAAAAATAATTTTTAAAATTTTATAAAAGTATATGTCAGATGTAGTTATATTAGATGAAGCCATAGAAGAAAGTCTGGAAGTTGATTCTTCGGTTATATGAACAAATGAATCACTCTTAGAACAGATAAATAATTATTTTCTTAAAAGTCAAAAAATTTGATTAAAAGAAAAAATTGTTTTTTATCGTCTTCTTTCAACTATGCTAAATGCATGAATGAGTTTGATAAAATGAATTGAAGTATTAGAAAGACAAGAAAAAAATAAAGTATTTAAATATATGCTATGAGGTTTTCTAAAAAGGTTAAAGGAGTGAGATAAGTTATCGGAATGCTTGGAAGGACATCCTAAATCTTTCTCAAAGGCTGAAATTTGAGTTGTTAGGTCTTGAGAAAAAACATGAAAATTAAATGATGTATTAACATGATTGGCTGAACAGATAGAAAAGGTAGCCTCTATTTCATGAAAACTAAAATGAGCACTTATATATCCTGCATTTGTTCTTTTAGTTGTAGTAGGTGTTGTCTTCATTATGATGACAATGGTTGTTCCAAAGTTATTAGAGATATTCGATGATAAGTCAGCCCTGCCTCCAATGACACAAACATTAATATTAATATCAGATATTCTCAGGTTTTACTGGTATTTTATTATAGGTTGAGTTATTTTAGTAATAGCTGCTATATCTATTTGGAAAAAAACTCCATGATGAAAATATATTTTTGATAGAACAATGTTGAGTATACCAATTTTTGGAGTCATAATACAAAAAGTAGTTTTATCAAAATTTGCTAGAATATTTTCAGGACTTATATCATCTGGGGTATCTATAGTAGAATCTTTAAATATTGTATCAGATGCAGTTTGAAATGAAACATATAGACAAAGAATTCTTTTATTAAAAGAAGATGTTAAATGATGAATGAAAATATGGGAATCTTTGGACTGAGATAAACTCTTTCCTGATATAATGGTACAAATGATACAAGTTTGAGAACAAGCAGCGAAGTTAGATACTACAATAATCAAAGTTGCAGATTTTTATGATGAACAAGTTGATAATACTATTTGAGCAATAAATAAATTATTAGAACCTCTTATAATAGTTTCTCTTGCTGTAATAGTTTGATTTATTGCAGTAGCTATAATGCAACCAATTATGAATTTAGCTGATACAATAAGTCAAGGTTAATTGTCTTCACAAAATCTTCAGAATATAAAAAAGTAAAAACTCTAAAAATAGAGTTTTTACTTTTTTAAAAACAATTTAAGAAATTTTAATCTAAAAAAGAATGTGAAGATTGTGTGAAATTGTTTACTAGATATTTGACTTCATATATTTAAAGAATAAAATATGTAGCGTTATTTTTGGTCTTTAAAATGACCCGAAAAATTAATTGAAGTTTTAAAACTATAGTTAATAGTATACTTTGGGGAAAAAGTTAATAACTTTTTAAAGGTTATTAATTTCTTTCCCAAAGTTATGCATAACAATAACTATGGGTTAAGGCTTTAACCGTTCATTATTTTATTTTTTTAACTCTATTTACTATGAGTTTAGTTAAAAGAGTTGTTTCAGCTGTTGCTGGATTAGCTGTAGTTTTCTCTACGGTTGCTCCTATCGCTGGAACAAACGCTGCTGATTACACTGAGTTAGAAGCAGCTAACAAACTAGCTACTCTAGGAGTTATAGTAGACAAATCGTCTACACCTGCTGAATACAGATTAGGTGATACTATAACAAGAAGAGAAATGCTAAAAGTAATGATGAATTTATCATCAGTTACTGTTACAGATACATGTGAGGGAAAATATGCAGATTTATCTGCTTTAGATTGGGGATGTAAATATGCTGAAGCAGCACTATGAGCTGGATTCATAGCTCCTAACGCTAATTTCAGACCTGATGATAATGTTTCTAAGATAGAAGCATTAAAAATGATAATGCAAGCTAGAGGTATTGAAAAAGATGCTTCTCAAGCTGATTGGAGAGTTGGTTATGTTGTAGCTGCTGTTGACGCTCCTATTCTAGATGCTTCTGGAATGTATGGTTCATTTACAGACTATGATACTTCTGCTCTTAGAGGTTGGATTTTTGTTGTAGCTGCTCAAGCAGTAGATTTAGATATTACAAATCCAGAATGTGATATGTGTCTACTTCTATGTGTTCTAGATGACAGTTGTGATTCTTGTGACGCTGTATGTGGAAAAACTGAGAAAACTTGTGAACAAGATGTTAATCAAAGTAAATGTACTTGTGCTGATTATCCAAATAAACCAGGATGTCCAATTTTAGGAACTGATAAATTAACTGTTACTCTTTCTCCTGATACTCCTGCTGCTGCTAGTATTCCTGTTACTGCACCAAATGTTGAATATATGGCATTTGATTTAACTGCAGGAACTGAGGACGTAACTCTTGAAAGTATTGTTCTTAAAAGAGTTGGTCTAGGATCTAGAGATGATTTCAGTAAAGTATGGTTAACTCAAGATGGAGTTGTTGTATCTAACGATAAATCAATAGCTTCTGATGATACAGTTACTTTACCTATGACTACTACTATTAAAGCTGGTGAAACTATAACTTTCATGGTTAACGCTTCTATGAATGTTACTGCTGGTGAAACTAAAGTTAATGCTTTCCAAGTAGAATCAGTTACTGCTTCTAGCGAAGTTGAAGCTGGTACAGTTAGAGGTAACGAAATGACTACAGTTGATTACTCTGTAGCTCAACTTACTTTCACTCCAAAAGGAACTGCTACTAACATAGATGCAGGTGCTGAAGGTGAAATTATAGGTGAGTTCAAATTAGAAGAAACTCAAACTTCTTCTAAAAAAGGAGCTGTTCTTAAATCTATTAGACTAAAAGCTTCTGGATGAGTAAATTTATCTGACAATCTTGAAAACATAGCTGTTTACGATAACGGTGTACAAATTTCAACTGCAACTGTTATTGACGGTGACTATGTTACTTTCAAATTTGATGATTTACTTATAGAAGATGCTAAATCTAAATACTTTGAGGTTAAAGCTGATGTTACTTCTGGTGATGATGGAGATACTCTATCTTTACAACTTAAAGATACTTTTGATATCTACGCATTAGAACAAGGAACTAACATAGGTGCTGATGTAGTTGATGGAGGTGACTTAGCAGTATACACTTTAAATGCTGGTAAAGTTACTGTATCTCAAGATACATCTACTCCAGAATCTACAGAAGAAATTAAAGATACTGATGATGTATTAGCTTTCGTTGCTAAAGTTGATACTGATCAAACTGTTGTAGTAGACGGATTCAAACTATACTTTATAGGTAATCTTGTTACTAATACACAAGCTCAGTTAAATAAAGAAATTGAAGGTGTTGCTTTATACGTAAACGACACTCAAGTTGATACAATTGATGTAATTGATTCTACTTCTGGTCTACCTAATAGTGGTACTGGATACTATAATTTTGATTCTTCATTTGAATTAAATGATAATGATTTAATCAAAGTATACGTAGATCTTACTAAAGATGCTGTTGCTGGAACTAAAGTTCAATTTAAAATAGACAACGTTGGTACTTCAGCTGGTAATTCTAAATCTCTAGTAGATGTAGAATATTTATCAGATGGTGAAACAGTTGCTCAAGCTAAATTAACTGGTACTGCTACTTCTAATGTAATTGAAGTTGTTGGTGCTGATTCTGGTGCTTCTATAGTTAGAAATGATGGACTATCTAATGAAATTTACTTAGCTGGTCAAAAAGAAGCATTATTAATGAAATTCGTTGTTAATGCTGGTAATTCTAGTTCTCTAGAAATTAGAAATATGAACTTTGATGCTGTTCTTACAGGTGGAAGTTATTCAGACTTTACTAACTTCAAACTTATGAGAGGAGGTACTCAAGTTGGTACAACTGAAGATTTAGATTCAGTTAAAACTCTTACTATTGCTTCTATAAACGAAGTAATACCTGCTGGAGGACAAGCTACTTATGAACTTGTTGCAGACATTAGTACTTCTACTACTGCTACAGGTCTACAAGTTAACTATGATGACAGTGATTCAGTATTCTTTGATTCTAATGATAACGAAGTTGCTCTAACTGATTTAACTGGAGACTCTTCAGTTGTTAAAGAAAATGCTGTATTGACAGCTAACCTAGATGGTGATACTCCTACTTCTGCATTAGTATTAGCTAATACTAGTGGTACAGAAATAGCTAGATATAAATTCTCAGCTACTGATGGTGATGTAGATATAAAAGATTTATATTTTGCTAATATGTCAGGAACTGTAGTTAACACTGGTGCTGATGCTAGAGTTGCTGCTTATAACTTAGTTGTTAATGGAACAGTTGTTGATTCAAGAGTTCCTTCAAACTGAGTAGTAAACTTCAACTTAGGTACTGCTAATAAAATAGTTGTTCCTAAAGATGGTTCTATGGTTGTAACTGTTGAAGCTGACTTCAACTCAATAACTGCTGATACTCAAACTAATAAAAAAATAGCTCTTGAGTTAACAGATCTTAAAGCTAACACTTCTGTTACTTCTAAAGCTCTAACAGTAGTAAATGCTACTACTATAGACGATGGTGTTACTCACTATGTATGAAGTACATTTGAAGCTGCTGGTGATATCAGAGGTGAACTTATGTATATAAGAAAAACTCAACCTACTTTAGCTACTGTAGCTTTAGGTACAACTAAACTACTTGCTGGTGAACAAACTATATACAAATTCACTGTTACAGCTGATGCTAAAGAAGATGTAAGTGTTGCAAGAGTTCAATTTGATGTTACTCTTGGATCTGCTGCTGGTACTATCGGATCTTACAAATTACTTGTAAATGGAGAAGATAAAACTACTACTTATGGTGCATTTACTTGAAGTGCTGCTTCTGGTACTCTAGCATTCGAATTTACTGATGTAAATAAAGATGCTGTTGTAGCTGCTGGAACTACTAAAACTTTTGAGTTAAAAGCTACTCTAGGTGGAACTTTAGCTGATAACGATTATGTTACAACTAAATTAGTAGAAGACACTACTTCATTATCTGCTGGTGCAGAAACTAGAGCTAATGCTATTGCTGATACAAACGCTAAATTCGTTTGGTCAGATAATTCAGGTGCTCCACACTCTGCTACTACTGCAGACTACTTCAATGGTTACAAAGTTGTTGGATTAGATACTGATGCTTCAACATTAGAAAAATAATCATTGATTATCCCAAAAAATTATTAACTTAATTTTTAAGAGTTCTTTCTTCGGAAAGAGCTCTTTTTTTATGCCTAAAAATGAGACCGGTCTCAAGATTAGGCTTATAAATAGATAAAACTTAAATTATTCCACATTAGAGCGTTTTAAATTTCCTTGATACACTCAACATCATAAAAAGTTAAAAAAGAGAAATTAAAGGCATTTAAATAAGAATAAATTTCAAAAAGAATTTTTTCTCAATTTGACTAAAAGAATATTAAGTGATATTATAAGAATGTTATTTATTGAGACCGGTCTCCTATGTCCAATTCAAGATTAGAGTTTTTGGAAAACAATTACTATCACATCTACAATAGATGATTTGATAAGCAAATAATTTTTAGAGATAAACAAGACTATCAAAAATTTTACACATACGTGTTAAAATTTTTAGAAGAATTTCCTTCAATAAAAGTAGTTTCATACTGTTTGCTTCCAAATCATTTTCATTTTGTCTTAAAAAATATCGAGACCGGTCTCGATATTTCAAAGTTTATGAAAAAGGTACAATGATCCTATGTGATGTACTATAAGGCTAAAAATAAGGAGACCGGTCTTGTTTCTAGGTGACCATTCTTTGAGTGAAGATTCAAAGCAAAACACATAAATACTGAACAATATTTATTTCAATGTTTAGCATATGTAAATTTTAATCCTCTGAAACACGAAATAGTTAAAGATATAAAAGACTATCCTTACACAAGTTATCATCAGTTAAAGAATAGAAATAAAATAGAAAATTATAAAGATATTCTTCTTGAAGAACTTGAATTCTAAAGTAAAAAATCGAGACCGGTCTCGATTTTTATTTGTAATAATTATACATTTAAATATAATATTAACACATTTTATAACTTAATTTGAAAAATTATGAAGTACATAGTTTTGTTTTTAAGTGTTTTTTTACTTTTTTCTTGTTGATCTTCTCCTGAGGTGATATCTATGGAAAATGATAAAAATATTGAAAATAGTATAACTTTACAGACGGAATTATATGATAATATAAAACCAATTACATTTTCAGATCAAAATGATTTAAACAATTTTGAAAAAAGATTAGTTGAATTAGACAAAGAAATAGAGTCAAATACCTGAAGTATAACTTCTAATCAAGTTGTAGAAAAGGCTAGATTATTAGATTATACCTGAAAAACTTGAGAGGCTCTAAAATTATATGAAGAAAACTTTGATAAGGACAACAATGATAAATCTCTAGCATATAACAATAATATGGCTAAATTATATGAAAAACTATGAGCCTATGAACAAGCAATAGGTAGATATAGTTTTTTAATAGAATATTTCAACAGAGCAGATTATTTAAGAAATATAGCTAATATATGGAAAAAGCTTTGAGATGAAGAAAAATACAAGAAATTTATGGATGAATATAATAAGATTTTTAATGCAGAACCAGAAGTAAAAGAGATAGAAGTCTCAAGTTGAGGGACAGTTGAATTAAGTCAATAAAAATCTTTTAAAAATGTTCCAAACTTGATAAAAAGCACCAAATTTATTTGGTGCTTTTTATCATATTAATATTTGTATTTTTTCTAAATTAAGCAGAAAAAATTAAAATTCTAAAAGCGTTTACTTTATATCAACTACTTTAACCTCAAATATAAGTTTCTTTCCTGCTAAAGAATGATTTACATCTAATGTAACTCAAGTTTCCGTAACTTCTAGGATTTCTAAATCTCACATTCAAGTAGGAAGTTTTTCTCACTTTTCAAGTTTAAATCCAGCTGCTGTAAAGCTACTCAATTGATCTTTAGGTACAACTTGTACGTTTGCTGGATCATACTCACCATAAGCATCTTTTGCTTCTATTTCTATAGTTTTTGTTTCATTAAGTTTCATACCAATTACTCCATCATCAAAACCTTTTATCATTTGACCAGCTCAAGCTGTAAATTCTAGAGGAGTTCATCAATGTTTACTTGTAGCATCAAATATACTTCAATCTTCTAATTTTCCTGTATAACTAACAGCTATATTAGATCATTTCAAAACTTCTTTTACAGTCTCTTTTACCATAGTATTATTATTAAAAATTAAAAAACTAGACATAGTTAATATAATTAACACTAGAACAGTTATAAGTATTATATTAAATTTTTTCATAGGTCCGTGTTAACAAATAAAATTATACACATAAAGCATCAAAAGATACTATATTTCTACTTTTTCAGCTTTATTCTTTTTCTTTTCTTAAAGTCAGAGCTAAAAAGCTGTAGAAGATATTGTAAGAAAGATTTATCATTTTCAAAATTTTTTATTGAACTTCTTAATTTATGGACATTTATTATTGTAAATTTTACCTCTTTATCCAAATTCAAAAATTCTTTTAATTTTTCCAGAGAAATATTCTCAGAAAAATCTATTTGATAATTAATTCACACTTTTTTTATTGAAGAAATAGCAAATTTACTAGCCTTTATTTTTAGCCTAAGCATATCAAATAAATTTACTACCTCTTCAGAGAAATCATCATTTATTTTTTTGAAATCTTCTATTAAATTATCTAAATCTTTTTCATTATTTAGGCTTTCAATTTCTCTATAAAAATTTAGTTTATCAGACTCATTTAAGAAAAAATTATCTGGTAAATAAGCATTTAATCTTAAATCTATTTTTATGTCCATATTGTCTGTCTCTATATATTCTTTATTTTTCTTAAGTTTTTCAACTTTATCTTCTAGCATTTTTATAAATAAATTTATTCAAACTAAAGTAGCTTGTCCACTTTGTCTTATTCATAAAATATCTCCAGAACCCCTTATTTCTAGATCTTTCATAGCCAATTCAAATCATGCTCACAGATAACTATACTCAACTATTGTTTTGATTCTTTTCGCTGCTTCAGTTCATATATCCTCACTTTTATACATTAAGTAACAATATCCTTGTCTAGTTGTTCTTCAGACTCTTCATCTTAATTGGTGAATTTGCGAAATTCCAAAGTTTTCACAGTCATTTATAAAGATTGTATTTACATTAGGAAAGTCTACACCATTTTCAATTACAGTAGTTGATAGTAAGATATCATATTTTTTGTGTTTAAAATCAATTATTCTTTTTTCTAATTCAATTCATTCTAATTGTCCATGAGTTATAACTACCTTTTTGTCTGGAAAAATCTTTTGTAATTTTTCTCTAAACATATCAATATTCCTAACTTTGTTATGTATGAAAAACATTTGTCATCATCTCTCAAATTCCTTTTTTCAAGCCTCAAAAATCATATTTTCAGAAAATTTCGATACATAAGTTTTTATACTTTTTCTTCAAAAAGGAGGATTTCTTAGGATGGATATATCTCTTATAGAAGCCAAAGCCATATTTAAGCTTCTCGGAATAGGAGTAGCAGACATAGACAGTATGTCTATCTTAGTTTTATATTTTTTAATCTTTTCCTTATCTTTAACTCAAAACTTATGTTCTTCATCTATTACAAGTAGTCACAAATCTTTAAAATGAGTATTTTCACTTAGAAGTTTATGAGTTCATATTATAAAATCTATTTTTCATTCTCTTAAATCTCTTAATGTTTCATTAGTATTTTTTACACTTTCCAATCTTGTTAATACACTAATCTTCATTCAAAGTCATCTAAATCTATCTAATGCCTTTTCATAGTGTTCATATGCAAGTACAACTAAAGGAGAGATTAAAACAGATTGTTTCTTATTTAAAAAGCAATTATATATAGCATTAAAAGCTATCTCTGTCTTTCAAAAACTTACATCTCATACTAACAGCCTATCCATAGTTTTATCTAAAGACATATCTTGTATTATGTCTTCTATAATTTTATATTGATCTTCAGTATAAGTATATGGAAACAACGATTGAAATTTTTGTTGTTTTTCCGGAAAATGTACAAAACTAAATCATTTATTATTTTGTCTCTTAGCAAATGTCTCAAGTAATTCTTCTGCAATTATTTCAACATCTTCTGATACCTTTTTGATTTTTCTTTCCCATTCTTTTGTATTTAAAGGAGTTAGTTTAGGATTGTCTACTCAAACATATTTACTAAGTCTAGAACTTTCTGTAATAGGAACAAAAAGTTTATCATTATCTTTATAAAGTATTTCAGCATACTCTTTAGTAATATCTCATAATTGTTTTTTTACTATTCCATTAAACACTCATATTCAATGATCTATATGGACAATAAAATCTCAAGCTTTTATTTTTAAAAGCAGATCTAAATTATCACTAAGTTTTTTATTTACTCTCTTTTTTATAAATATCTTAGAAATAATGTCATCACACAAAATAGTTTTTGGTTTTTGGTTTATAGTTTTTAGTTGGAAGCTTTTTAAGTTATTAACCTTAGCTTCTTCTAATTTTATGTTTTCCAAATTATTATATTTGATAAAATTGTCTATAAGCTTAATATTTTTTGTCACTATAGTTTTTTCAAGATTCCTATCTTTTAATAACTCTTTAAACTCTTCAATACACTTTATATTTAATTCATTTATTTTTAAGTCTACTATTTCTAAGCTTTTATTTCAAATTACATCAAAACAAGAAAAGTTTTCTAAAATATTTATATGCCTTTCATAATTTTTATAAAAATCAAGATAATCAAGTACAAAATAACTATCTTTTAAAAATTCTATTAAAGTATTTTGTTGTCATGTTTTCTTTTTTTTATTTGATACTTCTGTATTGTCTTCTAAATATATATTTTTATTACTTCATATTATTAAATTTTCTATACTTTCTTGCTTAAGTCTTATATCTTCATATTTATGTTCAATCCATATATCTTCTATGTTATTTCCCCAAAAATTTATTTTATATAGAAAATTTGAACTAAAATCAGTTATTGTGATTAAATCTCATACTTTCTTATAAGTTCAAGCTTTTTCATATTCATTAAAGCTATATCACAAATCATTTAATTTTTTAATTAAAGATTCTTCTGAAATTTCTTGATTAATTTTTACCTCAAGACTTGATTGTAAAATATTATATTCATTTAAAATAACTCTATCTAAATCATCAGATAATAAATAATAAAGTCATTTCTTATTTTTAGTTATATTCAGTAAATCAGAAACAGTATTTATATTTGATAAATTTATTTTTAATTGAGAAAATATACTACTAAAAAATCTAGCATAATCATCTTTTTCAACAACTACAATTATACTTCATTTATCTTTTAAATTATCTTTTATAATTAATCCCTTAGAAAAATAGTTTCAAGAATTAATATAACTTACATTATTTTTTAGCTTTATCATGATTATATTTTTGCTACCTAAACAACAAGAAGCTTATATAAAAAATTTTATTTATCAATTTTATATTTTTTTATATAATGTTCAGGTATAAAATAGAAACGGATAAAAAGGTACTGGTCTCAGGGTTACTAAAGTGTGTACACGAGACCGGTACCAAAGGGAAGAAAACAGTATCAATGCTATAGGTTTGGAGGCAACCTAAAAAAACTGAATATTACCGAGAGACACTCTACACTTTAACTTACATCTTCAAAAACTTTATTATGAACTTATTTATAAATGCTATATCAAAAAAATGAATTCTTATTCTTTTTGATAACAGTAAACAGATATTAGAAAAAAAAGAAATTCATATATTATGAAACGAAAGTTCGAAACTTACGAAAGAAATAGACGATTTTCTAGAAGAAAAAAAAATAAGCTATAAACAACTTGAAAATATAGTTGTGGTAAACTGACCTTGAAGTTTTACCTGAATTAGGATTATATCCCTGATAGTAAACACAATAGCATTTGCAAATAAACAAGTAAGATTAACACCAATAGACTTTTTTAGCTTATTTCAAAATTATCCAATAATAAAATCAAGCTCAAAAAGAGATTTATTTGTAAAATATACAAAAAGTGATAAAATAAATATAGTAAAAAATGAAGATTTTTTAGAATATACAAAGAAAAATAATATAGAAAAAACTTATTGAGATGTTTTAGACAAAACAATAGAAAATAATATTACTATAGACAGTGAAATAGATTATGAAAAAGTAATCTCAGAAGTACATTTTGATAATAAAACTATTATAGAACCTCTATATATAAAAAAGCCAAATATTACTTAACTTTTCACATTATGATGTTAGAAGGTTTAAGACCATGAGAAAAATTAGAATTTGTAATTAGAAGACACTGGATAATATTTGTTATACTAAAATGATATGTTTTAGGAGCAATAGCTTTTAGTTCAATATTTTTTTTATTGTTTTGATTTGTTTTATGGGTTTGTCTACTAATTATTATCTTTTGGATGTATTTTTTGATATTTTTATACATTGAACGGTTAAATCACGAATTAGACATGTTTATAATAACAAACAACAGAGTAATTTTTATAGAACAGAAATCATTCTTAAGCAGATCAAAAACAGAATGTAACCTTTGACAAATTCAAGAAGTAAAATCAACCACTACATGACTATTTGCAAATTTGATATGATATTGAGATCTGAAAATAGTTACAGCATGAAGTACAGAAGACTTTCATATGTGATTAGTACCAGCACCTCTAGAAATGGTTAGAAAAGTTCTTAATTTAGCTGATCAATATAGAGACAAGCATAGTTATAAGCAACCTGATGAGGAATAGTTTTTGGTTTATTGGAGAATAAGGCAAAAGGTACCGGTCTCGTGTACACATTTTAATAACTTGAGACCGGTACCAAAGAAAGAGCTTGTACCGAAGCGAAACTAAAGAACAGTCTTGAGTGGCTAAAAACTACCTTATCCACATAGCATCTCAAAAAGAAAAAAATCTATATTTTTTGTCTACAGCATGTTTGTAGGCATTTTTTATGTTTTCCTTTCATGCAAGACTTGATACAAGCATCAAAAGAGTTGATTTAGGAAGGTGGAAATTTGTTATCAAACTGTCTACAAATTTCCATTTATAACTAGGAAAAATAAATATATCAGTATCCTTTGTTCAGGCTTTCAAAACTCAGTTTTCATCAGAAAAACTTTCAAGCACTCTCGTGCTAGTAGTTCCAACAGAAATTATTCTCTTTCATTGTTTTTTATATTCATTTAATCTATTTGCTACATCACTTTCAAGCTCTATATATTCACTATGCATTTTATGCTCTTCAATATCATCTGTTTCAACATTTTTAAATGTTCAAAGTCAAACATGTAAAAGAACTTTTTCAACTTTTACTCATTTTTTTTCTAATTCTTTTAATAGTTCTTTAGTAAAATGTAGTCATGCAGTTGGAGCTGCTACACTTCAAGATGTTTTATTATAGACAGTTTGGTATCTTTCAGAATTATCTAGTTTCTCTTTTATATATGGAGGAAGAGGAGTTTCTCACAGTTGTTCAATTATTTCTAAAAATTCTAGATTAGATTTATTGAACTCTACTATTCTTCAGGAATCAGAAATAGATTTTATGGTTGCGGTTAGTGAATAACCTCATCCCCTAGTTTCATCTCCTATAGGAGAGGGAGTATTATTATTTACACTAAAATAAACTTTGGTTCAAGGTTTTAGTTTTTTTCCTGGGTAAACTAGACAATCCCAAGAGTTGTCTGAAATTTGTTTATGGAGAAAAATTTCAACTTCTTTTCATAATTCTTCCCCTCATTCCTCAGTAATTCCTTTACTATTAAAGGAAGGAAAAATAAATCATTTAAGTCTTGCATTTATTACTCTAGTTTGATTTAAAACTAATACATCATTTTCTCAAAGATTTCTTTCTATTTCTGAAAAAATACTATCTTCTATCTGTCCACTTTTTTTGCTTAGGATTAATAATCTAGAGTTATCTCTTTTTTCAAGAGGAGTTTGAGCAATTAGTTCGTTTGGTAAATAGTAATCAAATTCTGAAAGTTTCATTGTTTTTTTGTTAGTTTTTAAGTTATTTCCACTCAGAGACCTGTCTCTAGTTACTAATTTTTAGAACTTGAGACCGGTACCTTATGGACCATGTAAATTCTCACTAAAATCATACACAAAAAAAAAGAATTTGCAAAATGTTGTGTTTTGTAAATTCTTTTTTTATTTATAAAATTTTTATTCCTAATTTTCTTCATCTTCATCTCTCTTTTTATACATTTCTAATTTTCTTTTTTGAACAGCTCTATTAAAAAAACCAGCTCACTCCTTTTCTTTTTCCTCTTCTAGGTATTGAATAAATCTTTCATCTTTTTCTGTCAGGTGTTGGATAAACTCTTCTGATGATATATCTGTTCATAATTTATCTACCTTTTTTATTTCTTCTCATTCCTGGGAATCTTTATCTTTTCTAAGTATATATCAGGTTTCTGATAAATATTTTATATCTTTTAAATTATTTATAGTTTTTTTATCTATTCATTCTAAAAGAGAATTAACAGTATATTCTTTTCTATTTATTTTTATAATATTTTCAATACTCCCATCTTCTTTTTTTCTTTCTGTAGAGAATTTTCCAATTAAAGTTTCTTTTATTTTTCTACTATAAGAATCAGTTAATGCTGAATCTAAATCTATCCAAGAATCTGGTATAAGATCTCTTAACCAAGAAAAACTCATAATTATTTCAATTATTCTAGGTGAAAGATTTCAAAAGTACTCTTGGAGTCATTCTTTTAACTCTTCTCCTTTTTCTAATAAAGAGTCAAAGTTTAAAGTTGAGTCTCATAATATTTCCTTTCTTTTATACTGAAATTGTTTGATGACATTTTTATCTTCTTCAGATAAACTTAAGATATATTCATCTCATTTATATCACTCCTCAATTAATTTATTTACATCTTTTTCTCAGTTATATAATTTGTCAAAAAATGTTTCAGCCTTAACAGGATTCATAAATATCTCATTATTAATACCTCTTCAATCTTTTCATAATCAAGTATTATTACTACTTATCTGTCAGATACTATCAAAAACAATATTAAATCTGGATATTTTTTCTTTTAATTTATTCTCACTTGTAAATAATCAATTAAGAATATTTATAAAAAATTCTTTTATATTACCCTTTTGCTCTCATTTCTCTATTCAAAATAAAATTTTTTTAGTTATGAAAAAATTTATTCATGTCACAAAATTTCTTTTTGCATCTTCGCTTAATCATGATAAGTTATTAAACATTCAGTTTTCTCAAAAAAATGTTTTATATGAAATATCATCAAGTTTATTTAATTCAGAAGTATAACTTCAAAAATTATCACTATAAAACAACTCTTCTGTAGTAATTGTTTCTTTCTTTTCTTTTTTGAAAATCTTTTCTTCATCAGACTTGTCAGGAGTTTCTAATGATTTTAAAAATCACTTTAGTTTTTCCCTAGCAAAAACAACTCTTGTTTTCTTAAAAATATCTTTTCTACCAGACAAAAATTTTTTCAACAGTTCTTTTTCTTTGCTATCAAGATTAATAGTATCAATATCCTCAACACTTTTTATTTCTCATATTCATTCAAAAATTATACTCATAATGAACTTTTAAAATTAATTTACTAAATAATATCATAATTTTCTTAGTCTTGCAAAATTTTGGAGGTCATTTTTTATTTTTTATTCATAAAAATTACTTTAAAAACTACTGACAATAAAATACTAAAAAGTCTAGGGTAAAATTTTGCCGAGCCTTTTTTTTTATGTTAACATTAAAAGAGATTTTAAAAATTAAAACAAAAATTATGTTTAAGTATTATAGAAATATATATAGAATAATGATAATAAATGAATTAAATGAAGGGAGAAATGGTAGTTTAGATAGATTAGATATTAAGTCATCATCTTCCAATATTGAAGATATACTTAAAATGTCTATTTTTTCACATGTGAGAATGAAGGTAAAGGACTCTATGACATATACTATTGAAGATGGAAATGGAACTAAATTTGCTATTGTAGAAAAGATGGGAAATTGATATAAAATTACTGCTAATAGATGATGACAAGAATATAGCATTTACAGAGAAAATGAGCCTATAGTATTAAACGAAAAAGAAAAAAATGAACTTAAGTCAGAAGCAAATGTATTTAAGTATATTAGAGGATTAGCTACGGATCCAAAAATTCATAATTGGAGAGTAGAATCTTTACCAATACTTCAATCAAGAGAACAGATAGTTAATTTAAAAACATCTATTTCATTGCCAGAATTATTAAATGATTTAAATAGTAATATAGTAAAACTAGACAATATTACTAATGACTCAATAATTACACAATTAGAACTAGATAGAATAAACTATAAATGAATAAAATATTCACTTGAACGTGCATTTGCTGATACAACATGAAATGAGCAACTAAAAAAGAGTAGAGAAAGATTAATAAAATCTATAAATAGAGTAGATGATATGTACAGATGAAATATGCAGAGATGAACAGAAAAATATATAAATGTAAGAGAACTAATGGAACTAGTTAGTTTCACTAATATGATTTCAAATGAAGAAACTAGAACATGAAAAAACTTTGCTGAAATTATAAAAGAAGCATCACTTTGAAAAATGTTAGAATATTATGAAAGTTATAAAAATGATGAATGAAGAAGAAGTATTATTGTTTACAATATTGTGGAAAAACATATAAAATCTAAACAAAACCATTTGACCTATGATGAAAATGGAAATATCATAATAGAATCAGATAAGTTAGTAAACTGAAAATTCCAGAAAGTCAATGATCCAGAATCAATGAAAATATTAGATATAATACTAGAGGATGATTTAAAAGAAATTGTCTTGGATGATGTATTAACCAGTTCTTGATTTGATGCTAGTAAAGAATGAGCAGATTATAAAAATATAATAGATAGATTATTTAGGAAACATAAAATAAAAAAAGAACCAGTCGGTCCATTTGTCTTTGAAGATTTAAATATACCTGAAAGAAAAGAAACTATTAGAAGCATAATTATGAGGAAACTTTCAAATAGTAAAGATATATCTGAAATAAAAGAACTTAGGTTTATTCTTGACTATATAAACCGCCCAAAATCTTATAAACCAAAAACTATTGAAAAGGCATCTGAAAAATCTTATTTAAAAAAAGTTTGAGTTGATTTCTCTTCATCAGAATGAATCAATAGACTAATAGGAAAAGCAAAAGAAGGAACACTTGTAAAGACTTTAATAAATGATGTAATGAGTGCAAACTGAGGACTTATGTGAGCGGCAATAATAATTTGAGCTATTATATGACTTTTTAAATGATGAAATTGGAGAAAATTCTCTTATTGGACTTTTTGAATACTTATATGATGACCTGCAGCCGAAGAATTACTCAATAAATATTTCCCAGAGCTTATTCCTTCTATTTCATGATGATTTAAAAAAGAACATTGAAAAGTTGATTCTTCAACTTCTTCTTTAGAGTTACCTTTTGGATGAGTAGATGTTGAAATAAAATGATTACCTACAGAATACGAATCAAAGTATAAAGAAGCCTTTAAAAGAAACACAAAAGACCCAGGAGGAGTTAATAAACAAGATTTTGCACAAATATATTCTCAACTATCACAAAGTAAAGATCTCAAAAAAAAGGATTTAAAAGAAGTAAAGCAAAAATTAAAATGATGAACAACACCTCTAAAAGATATTATATGAGAAAACAATATACCAACATCTTATTGAGATAAAACAGAATTATTATCAGAAAATCAAGAAATTATAACAGGTAGAACAATAAATGAAACAGATGTTAGAACAGCTTTGTTAGCGATACTAGAAAATGAAGATAGTTGAGATAGAACTTTGTGAGATTTATTTGTAAATAAACAAGAAGTAACTACAGATTATATCCCTTGAACTGGAGATACATTTAAAGGACAAAATCAAATTATAGACAAAGCATTATCCGAGATACCTTTTGATAATGAAAACAGAGAACAAATAGTTAAAATTTTATGAAAAACTAAAGGATGGACAGATAAATTGTTATGAGCCATGAAAATTGATAAAAAGAAACAAACAAAAGAAGAAATAGGAGAAATAATTAAGGAATTAACAGAAATAAAGCAAAATGACTCAACAATAGCAATACCTATAAGTGAAATTATTACACAATATCAATCTATAGAAGCTAAATTAGATTCTGAAATTAATTTTGATGAATTTGTTGAAGATGTAAAAGAAAAAACAGATATAAACTTCCTATGAACACCTTTAATTTCGAAAATTACTTATAATAAATGAGTTGATACAATTGCTGCAATCGTATGATTTCTTAATATTGATCCGTCTTTAATAGTTCCAAATAAACTAAAGGAGATTTCACTAGATGATATTAATAATCAAATAAAAAGGGCAAATGATATGAAAGAAGCTTGAAAGCTTTCAGAAGAGCAAGAAAAGGAGATTGATGAATTATTGAAAATATTAGTTTTTGAAAAAATGATTTTAGTTTGAGTATGAAAAATGAATAAGCAATGAGTTGAACAAGAAGATTTAACTAAGCAAACTTTAGCTGAATTAATAAACATAAACATAGATTTATATAAAAACGAGCTTGAAAAAATAGAAGAATCTCTAGATGAAATAACAAATATTCCTAATCCTGAAAATTTACAAGGATATAGTTCTTTACTGTTACCAAATTATTCTGATTTAGAGGTATTAGAATGATTAATAAAGGCTGATAATAGTACATTGAGTGAATCTTGAAAACAAATAGTAGAAAAAGCAAAAGACTTATTAAAAAAGCTTGATATATTCTCTCAAAATTTGGAGAAATATATACAGAAAAAGAGAGATGAAATAGATAATATTCAAAAGGTATTAAATGGTAAAGTTAAAACAGAAATTATAAACTGAGTCGAAACAAAATATAATGATATTTACAAAGAATTTATTGATGAATGAGCTGTGATAAGTCTAAGAAATTTAGCAAACAAATATTTGAAAATAAATAATTGACAAGAAAAAGACTATAATAATGTTGTTGGATGATTTGAAAATTATTTGGCATTTTTATGAACTACTAAGGATCTTGGTTCAGAAGAGCTTAAAGATAAGTTAGATGAAATAAAAAATTTAATAGAACAAAAAAGACAAGAGGTGGATATCAATACAGAAGTTTCTATTGATATAACAAACATAACAGGACTTGAATTATCTCAAATACAATGATTTATAAAGGAAGTTGAAGAAAATGAAAAAGTAGTAGCAAAAATAGAAGATAAAGACATAAAAAAGGAAAGAGAAAATGAATTAGATTTAATAAAATCTTCTCTAGTTGATAAAATGACTAAAGCTTTAGAATGAGAAGATGAAAGACAAATTGAAACACTGAAAAGTAATTATGATGTATTAGAAAAGGCTGTTTGAAATTGAGGAAATGATAAGTTTGAGGAGAAATATTATGAATTAGAGAGAAAAATGGTAAAGAAAGAGCTCTTAGAGTCTTTAAATTCATTAAAACTATTAGAAATTCCACAGGAATCTCAAAAGGAAATAAAAAATCTTTTTATGTTTCTAATTAAGGAAAACTGAAAAAATAATTTTGATTACAAAACATTTTTTGAAAGCAAACCAGTATTTCAAAAAATTGCTGATATTAAAAACTGAGAAAATCCAAATACATGAGATATTTTAAACAGTCTACTAGAAGCAAGTGATGAAATAGAATCTAGTGAAATATCTGAAAGAATAAAAGAAAGTGTTGAAATTGTAATTTCAAATATAAAGTGAAAAAAATTCAAGGAGGCTTTTCTTAGAGTAAAAAGAACAATGCAAAAATCATGAAACGATATATTAGATTACTTATTTAGTAAATAAAAATGGCAGAAACAAAAGAACAAGAAGAAAATTCTTGGAAAGATATACAACCAAGGTGAAGTAACTGAGATGGAGAGATTAAAACAGGTCTATCTTGGTGAGAAATTGCCCCTGATAAAAAGAGAATAGATAACTCTTGGGTTGATATTATTCCTAAAGAACAAGATGATACAGAAAAAACTTTAACTATTGATAACTCACCCCCTCAAGTCCCTAAACAATTTCCCAAATTACCAAAAAGAGAAAAAGTAACACTTTCGGAGTTAAAAAAACAATTATCTTGATATGATACAGGTTTCTATAAAGAGATAAATTGACATCTAGAGTATTTTTCTCATTTAGAGAAATCTCCTAGTTATGGATTTTTATTATCTCTCTATAAAACAGAAATAGAAAAGCTTATATGAAAATATTCTGTAGCTATAAGTGATGGAGAAGAAAAGGCTTTATCAAAGTTTTCTGGTGAATTGAAAACTATAATTGATAAAATTGGTAGAGAAGTAAAGTTGATAAAAACATGAACAAGAATAGATACATCTAAACTTAGTGATAGTGTCAAAGATAAGAGGTGATGGATTAAAAGATACTCAGGGATATTTTTTAAGTCAGAGAGTCTAAAATCTATAATGGACATAACTATAGATGAAAAGGTAAAAAGTAGTGAAGATTTTACTCAAAAAATGGATAAGTTAATTAATGCTGTAAAGGAGCTTGACGAATTTTCTAATCTGACATCCAAAGAACAACAGGATTTTATATCATTTTTAACATATCAAAAAGAATCTATTAAAGAAACCAAAGATAAACAGGTACAATTACTAAGTGATAATTTTAATGATTTAGCTAAACAAGTTGAAAAGCAATGAGATTCAAAACCTATAGTATTAAATTTATGATTATGAGAAGCAGTAAAATTTAAAGACAAAGAAGAAGCATTTGATTTTATTGCCGACACTAAAAAAGAGGCAGAGGATGAATTTGAAGGTTTTATGACAGAGTTTTCAGAAGCTTCAAGAGCTTTTTTATTGTATTTTATATCTTCTCCAATTAAACCGTATACTTGAACAGTTTCTAATATAAAAAATATTTCTAGCAATCTTTTTGATGGGGAAGAACATAATAAGTTAGAACGGTGTTGGGATTGATTTATAACAACTATATCCATAATCTGAACGATAAATTATACAGAGACACTTGTTAGAAGATGTATTGTAGATAATTTAGCAAAGATGCAAATTGTTTCAATAGGGGGTAAAAAAATAAGAATACCAGATTTTAAAACACAAAGTAATTATTTTACTAATGATGAAGAAAAGGCATATTTGAAGAATGAATATGAACAGAGAATAGATGCATTGAATAAATTAGAAGAGATAAAATGAACTCTTTCAGGGAAAGATGCGGAAGTGTTTGAAAGAGAATTCAGTAGAGTAAAAACATATTTGAATATAAACACTGATACTTTTTGGTTAAAAGCCTATTCTTTAGCTAAAAAACAATGAGTTATTGTTAGGTTATGGAATGCATTTAGGTGAAGTCCTGCTAAATGGCCAACATGATTGACATTAAGAGATGGTTCAACAAGATACTTTAATTTAGATGAAAGAGCTAGAGGTGAGTTAGAAAAATGACTTGACTATGTTTTTGATGATACAAATTTAAAAATAAAAGATTGAAAAATAACTTGAGTTGAGTGATGAGGAGTCGAATCAGATAATATAAAAAATATAAAAAATTATATATTATCTAGGACAGATATATCAGATAAAGAAAAACAACTTAGGATAAAAAGGATAGATGATTTTATAAAGTGATTATTAACATCACCTAAATGAGAGGATTATGTAAAAAGAAAATTAGTATTAATATCAAAAGAATGAATACTGTCAAAAGGTGAAATAAAAGCTAAAATAGAGAAAAAATTATATGAAAAATATCCTTTTTTAAAGGATAAAAGTGAATATAATCTTACATGGGGAGAAAAAATTAGAAAAATGAAACAAGGTATAAAGGAATGGTATTGAAAATCAGGACCAGCGAGTTTAACATCTTGAGATTCTATATTATTTAAGGTTTTAAATTTTGTTGATAATGGATTGTGGGAATGAACAGAAGAAGAATTACAAGAAGTTCTTGATAAATCAGATAAAGGACAACTTGAGATAAGACAAAGTTATAAATGAAAAAAAATACAATTCTTTATTGATTTTTTTACATGATGGAGGGATAGATATGGTTTTAGTATACCTGAGTTAAATAAGTTGAAAAAATTTTGAAAAGCTCTATCAAATAGTGATTTACAAGATATTTTAGACAAAGGATCATCTATAAAAAAAGTACAAGAGTCTTTGAAAAAAATAATAAACTCTTGAGTTGAAATTGATTGAAGCTTACATAATCCAATTGATTCTTTATCTAATTACATAAAGTACATATTAACAAATGAAGATGAATTATCATATGCTAACAATCTTAGAGAATTATTATCAGATGTAGAAAAGGGAAATATTTTATATTCTGAATTAGAATTCTTTAGAGAAATAAAAAGAGTAAAAGAGTGATATATAACGACCTATAGACTAATAAAAAAACTTGAAAAGTTAAGAGAAAAGGATTGACTAACAAATTTGGAAAAGACAAATATAGACAAATTTATATCTGAAGCAAGAAAATGAAATCTAGATTTTTCAGATGATGATTTTGGAATGTTAGAATCTGGAAGATTAAATTTTGACCCAGATGCTATTTATCTTTCTGAAGATTTTACAGAAGATAATAAAAAAAACTTGATAAGAGAATTAGAAGAACATAGAAATTTATGAGATTATGATTATAGAAATCAACTATCTTGAAGACCTACAGAATTATCTAACATAGAAACAGAATTATTTAGAAAATATAAAAAGGAGATAGATTATCTGAAAATAATAGCTGAAATTGATGATAATGCTGATATTATTAAAGATTTAGAATTAAATTTAAAATATCTTGCTAGACAGTTAAAGGATAACAATTATACAAGGTGACAAGTTAAAGCTATTTTAGATGATATTTTTAGATGAATATCTTTAACTAATGATGATTATAATAGAATAGTAGGGGCTATAACAGATCATGAGATAGAATTTAGTATGATTTGAGAAATTAGAGATAAATTAAAAACTACATTCGGAAATCTTTCACCAGAAAGAAAAGAAGTGATTTTTGATTTTATACATGACAATGGTATACAAGATAACGATTTACCAGAAAATATAGAAAGGGAGCTAAGAGCTCATAGATTTGAAATTGGTCGTGCAGAAAGATCACCAGCACAAAAAGCATGATTGAGTAGGTTAATAAGTGAGATAGAAAAAGTGGATAATCTAGAAGAACTAAAAGAGTTAAATAAGGAGTTTAATAGGTATATAAGGGAGGATGCTAAGGATTTAATACTAGAAGAAATAGAAGAGTTAAGAGAGGAATTTGACTTGAAATTAAATGAACAGAAAGCAAAAATTAATGATGAAATAGAAGCTAAAAGAGTTGAGGCAGATAAAGCAGAAAAGGTAAAAAGGAATTTAAATGAAGGCAAAGAAATGTTAAATAAGTATGATGAAAATGTAAGATATTTAGAGGACTTATTTGATAGGTGAATAGATGATGTTAATGAATGAATTAGAGACTATAACTCAGATTTTAAAAGTAGGTGAATAGATTTGGAGTTGAGTGTATTAGAGTGACAAAAACAAAAAAATATGTCTTTAATACTAGAAAAAATAAAAAACTTAAAAGAACAAAAAATAGTAGCACTAAGAGAAAAATTTTGAGGACTTGATAAAATACCAAGAGAGATTGTTGAATCAGATGCTTGATTGAGAAATCTATTGTTACAACAGAAATTAGATGCATATGAATTTGAAGTAAAAATGAAAAGGTGAAAAACAACGGAAGGCTATGAAAGGCTTAGAAGTTTAATATCTACATGAAGGAAAAATTATACACCAGAGACCTTAGAAAGACATTTAATAGAAAAATCAGCAGATTATTCTGATAAAACAATAACAAATATAAGATCAAGTAGAGAACTGTTTGAGAAACTTTGAGAAAAAGCAATTAGTAAAGGTTTATTAAAAGAACACTTCTTGAATATAAGAAAAGCCATAGAAATATGAGATAGATCAATGATAAAAGAATTAGAAAAATCAATGGATTGATTATGAAGAGAATCATCTAGGCTTGCTAAGTATCTTATAAAGGCATTTAAAACATGAATATAGTTAATTAAGTGAAAATATGTCAGAATCTAGAGAAAACATCACAGAAAAGTTGCCAAATTCTAAAAAAACAGAAGTTATGTCTTCACGTGAAGACATAACTTCTGTTGATAGAGATTTTAGGAAAAATGCTATTACAGAAAAAATATACAACTTTTTAAAATCAAAATATTCAGAAAAATACATATTAGATTTACAATCAGATAGGGATAAACTTATAGACAAAATAGAAGATAACCTAATTTCAAAATGAATAGATATAACTAAAACAAAAGAAATTGAAATAAAAGATGATAGATATTTAGTACTCTATCATGAAGAACCCAAAGTTACAGAGATAAAAAATAGAAAATGAAAATTACTTTATACAGATAAGAGAATTATAAAATCTCAATATGTTTTTGATTTACTTGATTCCTGAAAATATATCTGAGATGATTATGATATAGTTAAGAAACAAAAAGAAAGAAAAATACTTGATTTAACAATAAAAACGGAAAGATTAAATGATGTATTATTTGCTATGGATTATATATTTTCTTCAAATAATTATACCTTATTAAGAACTTTAGATGAAGATGATATTTATGAACTTAATACAACCGAGTTAAAAGGAAAAAACATAAAAGAGCTTCAACTCATTGCAAGAGAAAGACTAAGAGAAATCATTTTACTAAAAGAAGAATTAAACATAGAAAATACAGAATTGTGACAAGATATAAAAAGGCAAGAAGAAAAATACCTAGAGTTTATTATGTGAATTTGAAATGAATACGAAGGATGAGCAGAACTATTTGATAAGAGCCAAACAGAAGTTGTTTATCTAATTTCTAGTGTATTAGAATCAAAAAAAACAATAACAGAAGTATTTGATTATTACAAAGAAATTCATCAAAAAATAGATTCAAACAACTGGCAAAGTACAGCAGTAGAAAAAGTTTATAAAGACTTTTCTCATAAGTTAAATATAGCTATTTTTGAAAGACTGAAAAAAGATGAAGCAGATGACAAACAATTCTTGGAATTTGCAGAAATGATTACATGAAGAGAGATAGAAATGGATATGAATCTAAAAAATCCAGAAGATGCTAACATGGTACTCATGTATATAATGTGATGAAAAGATTGAATTTTATCAAAAATATATTCTGAATGAATCTGGGAAATAGAAGACAAAGAGTTCAGAGAATTCAAAAAAGAAGTAAAAGATAAAGAATTTTGAAGAAATAGAATTGAAAGACTCAAAAATAGAAAAAAATATTTAGAAAACAAAGATCAGAATGATTTAGAACTAGAAAATAAGACAATAAAGTTAGCTATAAAAAAATGTATTGAGCAGTTTGAAAAAAATGTAGAATGAGATAATTGAGAAGACATTAAATGAAGAGAAATATTGGAGAATTTATGATTTTGAGATATTTTATTTTTATTAGACTCTCCTGAAAAAAAATATTATAGAGATTTAACATTAGAGCAAAAGATAAAGCTTTCATGTGTAATTAAAATTACAGAAAGATTAAATAAAAGAATATGGTTAAAACAGCATAAAAATTGAAAAAAATTAGAAAAATCAGAAAAAATAAAATTATCAGAATTAAATAAATTTTTTATAGAATCTAATTATGATTCTTGAGAAAAAAATATTATTTCAGAAGTAATAAATGAAAATATTTGATTTAAATTTAATGACTGGTGATGACTAGATTCATCAGAATTAAAAGAATATGAAAAAAAAGTATGAGAGAAAATCTTTCCAGAAACACAATTAGAGATGTTAGACTTATTTAGAGAGATAAATTGAAGTTGACTATGGGATACAAGTGACAAAGCAAATAAAATAGCACAAGAACTAGCTAGAATCCCTGTCGTTGTAGTTTGAGCTACAATTGTTACTGTTGCAGTAGGAACAGTAGCTCCAGTATTAACATCTTGAGCTTTAATTTACTGAGTAACTATGTGAGTTTCAGCAAGTGTTGTATCTTGGGTTGTATGTCCTAAATGATATGATTCGTGAAAAGAAATGGCTGCAGACTTAATAACAGATGTTGTAGTGTGATGAACTATGTGATTTTGATGATGAGTTTTAGTTCAATGAGTATGACCTACTTGAATTAAAATTATTGATAAAATACCTTGATTAGTAAGCTGATATTGAGTAGAATGAGCAAAATTACTTAGTCGATGATGAGCGAAAAATACAGCCATATTCTTTATTGATTTATGAATGTTATGAATATGACCGGAAGCTCTTCGTATGATGACAGTTGATGGAATGTTTCATAAAAATGAAATATATGATTGAAAGGAATTAATTGTAAAAAAAGAATTAAATATTGAATGAAAAGAAGAAGAAAAAGACGAAAAAACAGTTATAACTCCTGACCAATTACAACTTTTATAGTTAAAATAAAAGATTTACAAAAAAACAGAAAAACATCTCAAAACTCCCCAGTTTTTTT
>DJMN01000054.1 GCA_002435385.1 Patescibacteria group bacterium UBA6489 | reverse complement strand
ATTTCTGATATAGTGTTTCAGTTTTCGTCTTTGATTGTGTAGATTAGGTTTGTTGGGTTATCTCATTCTTTTTTCCATGTTTCAAATCCTGTGTTGTATGTTTTTATTTTGAATAAATAACTTTTTCATGCTTGATAGTCTTGATTTTTTTCTAATCAGTCTGATAGCATTTGAAAATTTGCTCAGTAGCGTGGTAGAAGGAGTATGCTATCTTTAAAAATTTCAGTTGTTGTTGAATTTTTTAGTTTTAGTTTTGTGTAGATTGTTTTTATGCCTTGTGTTTGGTTTTGTAGTAGATAGTCTCTTTGTATTGAGAATGGTTCAAATTCTGAGAAGTTTTCTCCGTCTTCTGAAAAGGACATGCTTTCTACTTCTTCTATATTTTGAAGGGTTATGCTCTATAAAAAATAAAGGTAGTTAATAATACTACCTTTATTTTTTTACTTTAAATTTACTTACATCATGATATCTCATCATAAACATAACAATTGTTTTTATCTCTTCATCTATAAAAGTCATTACTAACTTTAAAAGTTTTTACATCTGCTCATTCAAGTTTTTCAATGCTATATAATTCTCCTTTTGTTACATATATATTATTTTTATCCTTTGAAAATACTTTATTTATTACCTCAAATGTATTTGAATCTGCATTTAATATTTCATCTCAGTAATGTTTATTTCCTACCAAAAAGTAATTTTCTCCAAAGGTCACATTTTTTCCTTTTTACATCTGTCAAAATTTCTTTTTCTTTCTTTTTTTATTCTCAATTTTCCCCTTAAATTCAAAAATCAATAAACTCTGAAGGAACTTCAGAACAAAGCCAAACTCAATTTTCTGAAAGATAAAATTTATATCAATTTTCATACATTTTTTTACTTAACACCTTCAAAATCACAGGTTTTCAATGCCTCATTCATACTTTTTTAGCTGTATCTAAATCTGATGATAAATGTACAAATTGACGACTCATTGAAATAAGTCATTTTTGTTTTATACCATCCATGAATCTAGTAGCAGTTCCATGGTATAAAAAATCAGGAGGTGTTATAGGTTTTAAATTTAAGTTTATTTCTATACTGTGTCCTTGATTTGCACGAATCATCTTTCAGTCATCACTGATAGAAAACCTTTGTTTATCATTATCTTTTACTAATTGTTCTATTTGTTCATAGTTTATATCTATATTTTCAAACTCTTTGAACTTTTCTATAATTTCATCTATATCAGCCCATCAGTTTTTATTTAAAGTTATATTTAGTGCTTCTGGTTTATGTCTTAGAATATAGCTTAGTAGCTTGCTTATTTTTGTTTGATTCATAAAATTTTATTTAATTACAATATTTTTACTGAAACTTTTTTATGACAGAAATAATAAAATAAGTCTTATTATTTTTTCTTAGATTCTAAAGTTAAATGCAACTATTAGAAAAGTTATGGAAAACCTCGTTAGGAGATAATATTATTGTATAATATTAAATAACAGGCTTAAAATTTTGATTTTCTCTTTCCTCTACCTGTTCTTCCAAATACTCTATAAATTTAGTCTTATTAGACTCACCATCAAGTATATTTTGAGGTACAATAAAAATTCAGTAAGCTTTTTCAAAGTGTATAAGAATATAATTTTTTGTTTTGATAAACTTCCTTATTCTATTTCACTCAATATTTATTTTTTTATCCTCTCATATCTCAACCAATCTTACATTTCCTTTTGAAAAGTATACCTTATATTTTCAAAAATTATATACATTCAAAAATTTATTTTTCCAAAGCTTTCGTTTTACAAATTTTATAATAAAGAAAAGAACTTCCATCATTACTATAGGGATTAAGGCAAAAGTAAGTCATCATGCAATATCATTTTTATTACTTCAAGCTACAAAAAAATTATGTATTACATAAGGATAAAAAATAAATCTAAGTAAAATAGAGGTTCAATATAATGACTCCTTTGCTACTTTATTAATATCCTTTTTTGATATACTATATTCTAAACTAAAACTCATCATTCAAATTATTAATATTATAAATTATTTATCTTTCTTTATCAACTGTCCATATCTATCTCTGATTCAAAGTCTAATTTCTTCATCTCTTTTTCTCTTAGCCTCAATTCTTATTTTTTGCCACTCCGAAAATTCCTTTTCTACTTTCTCTCTATCCATGTTTACTCACTTAACAAAAACTTCTTCTCAGATTTCATTTTCTAAATCTAGTATATATTTTTGAAAGTTTAGATATGGAATATGAAATCATTTTCATTTTTTCCAATCTCTAGGCTTTTGTCAAAGAATTTCAAACATTTCTGCTACAGAACCTCAAGTATTTAAATGTATTCTCATTTTGTTATCTGCCCAGATTGTAATAAAAAATTTATTTGAACCTTCAAAATATTGTATATCAAAACTTATATTTGCAGGATTTTTGACCCAAGAAGTACTAAATTCCATAGGTTCCTTAGGTTTATCTCTAAATGCTTCTTTAAGTTTTGTAATAAATTCTTTTATTCACTGCTTATTTAAATAACTTTCTTCTTTTAGTATATCTTCACTAGTCCAAAAATTTACTTTTCTCTTATCATCTTCTCAGTAAATAAAATACTCCCATAAATCCTCTTGTTTTCTTAATAAGGTAGTGGATCTAGTATTTGCATCACTTATTATTGAAATCATAATATTAATTATAATAATATAAAAACTATTTTGGTTTATAAGGTATAGGATTTATTAATACTTCATCACCTAATTGTTCTTTCAGCATACTTACAACCTTATCTTTAAAAACTTCATCAAACTTTGGTTGTAAATGTCCAGATTGATTTTCTATTTCTATACTTATAACATTTCCTGCATCATCAAACTCTGGTCTCATAACTCAAGCTGTTAAAGCAGGTTCTCATTTTACAAGTGCAGGATGAGGTATTTTATCCCAATAATCAACTCAACTTTTTACTATTCATCACTCTTCAACTACTAATCTCCTTATCGTTGCTTTTAATTTTCAATCTTGTCATAGTACAAACAATATTTCTCATCTATATGATTCTTCTATTGTATCAACTATTTTATCCCCTTTATAACTAGGAACATTAGAAAACTTCTCCATAAATTTATTATCTCTATATATATCAAACAATGTTCATAATTCATCTATATTATACCTAATATCTCCCTTTTTCATAGTTGGATATCTATCAATTATTTTTTGTGCATCAAATGGTAACTTTTCTGGATATTTTGGTAACTCATACCAATAAGTTTTTTGCACTGGATATGTTCATTCTAGTGGATTTGCATTTTGTAAAAGCTTTTTAATAGTTTCATCATCAAAAGGAATAAACTTTTTCATTAATTTCATTTGAGCCTTTCAGTTATTTCATCACATTCAAATTATTATTTTAGTTAAAGAATCATTATCAAATAAAGAAAGTTTTTTATATATTAATTCCTCTTCTGGTGAAATTACCTTTGGTCTTATCATCCCATGATTTGCAAATATTTCATCTACTATATTTTCTTGTTTTACTTTTGTTAATGTTCATTTATTTCTCTCTAGTATAAACTTATCATTTATCTCCGCCTTTATATTTTTAAACTTAGTTTCACTAGCAAGACTCATTTTGCTTAAATTCTGAGCCTCTAATCACTCTACACTTCCTGCTAATGATCTTACTAACTTAACCTCCTTGGCTACTGTAAACACTCATATTGCGAAAGTTTCTAATCATCACATTGCTATTCATGTTGTTACCATTTTATCTAATGGACTTGATCTTATTACTTCTTGTTCAAATCTTTCTGGGACAAAATTCGGTAATCATATTCATCCTAATAACTCAAATCTCATACAATTATTAAAACTCTCCCCATTTCACCATCTAAAATCCAAACAATCATATACACTTGATACTGCGTCTTCTGCTACAAATACAACTGCTCACAATCACATTGTTTCAACTGTAAATCATGAGGCTAATATTTCTAATGTTTTACTTGTGTTTGTTGCTAATTGATACAATCACACTCACATTCAAATATAAGCTCATCATATTGTTACTGCTGAGAATCATTTCTTTAATTCATCCCATTCTTCTTCATTTCTTCAGGCTCTTTTATATCTTACTTCAAAATCCATATTTTCTAAAGCCATATTAAAACAAGATAATGCTTTTTTCTTTTTTTCTACACTATCAGCATTTGTATACAACTTATCACATTCTAATGGATTTATTAGTTCTATTCAACTATCTCATTTTACCCAATCTAATTCATTTAAAGGAGCCTCTGATAATGTATTTAAATCAAATCAATCTGTATTATAGTCATCATCATTACTACCTATTCTACAAAATGTAGCTAATCAATTAGCTATTGTTACAACATTTGCACATATTGTTCTATCATAACTATTTGTAATGTTTCTTATTGCTACATATTCTCAACTCTTAATTTTATTCTTTATTGACTCTATAAGTAATAATTTTCATCTTATATTTTTTTCTGCTAATGTCTCTGGAGTACTATAAAATTTCTTTATATATGGTAAAATTTCTCATTCATTAAAAAACCTTATTAATGATATGTCTTTTATTATTTCTGTATCTGTCTCATATATATCAACATAAACTCAGTTATCAAAAAAAACTATCTTTATGTTATCATTATCACCCTCGTACTCTCAAATAGGATTTCAAAATGAACAACTATCTATATATCTCTTTGCATCTTCATCAAAGAAGTATGATTCTTTAGTTTCTGGTATATATATCCCTAAATTTCCTGTCTTATATTCTACCGTATAAACTCCACAAGATTCTCTTTTTACCGTTGTATCTACATCATACACACTTCCGTATTCAGTATTTTCAAATGCTAATATTGCATCAAAATATTCTTGTGACTCACTACAGTCATCAAAACTAGGTGCTTGATATCACTTATCATCTATTAAATAGATTTTCCCATCATTTGGATTTATTAATCAAACATAATCTTGAAGATATCCATTATATTCTACTGAGTGTATTCAGCATGATTCTGCTTTTACTGAAGTTTTAATATTTGAAACTACTTTAAATACATCTACTCAACGCCAGAATTTTCACAATCATTGTATATAATCTTCTACTTTTGAACAATAATCTGGGTCAGAAAATCTAGTATTTATATATCAGTCATAAAGTACTTTGTCATTATTATTTGATGAATCATATTTAAAGTAACTATCTCAACCAAGTAAATAAGTATCTGTTTTAGTAGCTTTTCACTCTCAATTTTCATCTAAACTTATAGAATACACAAATAATCTACCTGAGTTATTTCCACCACATCAACTAGTTACATAGTTATATTCAGCTAATTCATCATCAGTCATTATAATAGACTTCATAACTACTTTTAAAGCTTCTTGTCTATTTATCTTATCATTAAAATTATAATCATCTGCATCTCATCAATCTTTAACATCTCCTGAATCTGGATCAACTACTCCAGTTTTTAAATTTATTAACCCTGTATTTTTAAATACCAATACTCATGTAGTTATTGCTTGGGCTAAATATTTATCTGCCCATCCTGATACCTCATCTACTTTATCTGATAATATATTTATATTCTGACTGTTCTTATCTTTTATCCAATCAATTAAATCATAATGTTCTAACACTCAATTAATTAATACTTTACCAATAAGATGCGATTCTCTCACTTTGTAAAACCATTTAAATACCTCATGTTTTGCGATATTATCTTCAGGTCTAAACTTTATATTATTTGTATCAGTAAATCATAATTTTGCTGCCTGACATATAAGGAACTTT
>DJMN01000019.1 GCA_002435385.1 Patescibacteria group bacterium UBA6489 | reverse complement strand
ACACTTTTTTGAACAGTCTCTATTTTGAGGAAAATCTTGGATATTTCTTTTCTTATAAAAATATAAAATTTTTTTATATTTTTCTTTCATTTTTATATTATTTTCCTTTTTCTGATCTGTTTCTTTGTCATGTTTTTCAAGTTTTTCATCTGTTGTTTTTTCTAGATTAACAATCTTTCTTAATTTCCTTATTTTTTCCTCATAAGAACCTACACTATTATCTAGTTTTCTGATTTCAGAAATCTCATGTAATTCTATTTCTGTTGGTTTCTTATTATTGCTCAAGTTCATAACTGAAATATCACTAAAATAATTTTCTAGTTCTCTTATATTTTTTTCCCAACTATATGATTTATTTAACAATTCCTGCACAAAAAATCAAATTCTACTTAGTCCTTCTCAATTTTCTGATAAATCTAAAGAAAATTCTATTGTTCAATTTAGTCCAGTACTATCATCATTATGTTCTCTTTTTTCTTCTTGTTCAATTAGTTTGCCTGAAGTTGCCATTCTCATTAGCTCTGTTATTTTTTTCACTTTTTCATCTTGTTTTATTTTCCTTTCATTTTCTTTATAATCACGAATTGCATAAGATAGATACTTTATTCTATATAAATCTTCATCAGAAAAGAAACTTATCGTTCTCTTATTTTTAGGAATCTCTATTAATTTCTTTTCACTTGCGATTATTTCCCAAAACTTTTCTAAAGCCTCTAATGATTTATCACATTTTTCTATTGCAATTTTTATTAAATTATCATTTTTTGAGCTCAATAACATATTTATAAAATTTTTTATTTCTTGTATTTCTATTTCTTTTTCCTCTTTTTTCTCTCTAGTTAATCATTTTTTTTCAGGAGTTAGTAAACTTCAATATTCTCATCAAAAATCAGGAGTTTTGTCTATAACAGATTTATTTAAAGCCATATCTTTAGCCAATTTAAGAATTCTTTTCATTAAATCATAATTTTTTGAAACATTTTCTTTTTCAGATAACAAAAAACAAAATAATTCAAGATATTTTAATTTTATTTTTTCAAGTTCAGGTGTTTCTTTTGGAAGAGAATTTATGGGAAATTTATCCCATTCTAGTATCATCAATACATACCATTGAGTTATATGGTTTTCAAGTATTATATTCTCTGTCAGATGAAAAGGTGAAGATTTATCAGCCTCTATTATTTTTTCTACAAATTTTTTCTTATTTTTTACTTCAATTGTTTTTATTACAATATCTACCATTTCATTTATGGGAGTATTTGAAGAGATGATTATTTTTCTATCTTTTTCTTCTTTTTCAGGAGATTGGGGTATAAGTCTTAAAAGTTTTCTTAGCATATTATTTTTTATAAAAAATTAAACTTATTGAAATTATTATTAATAAATTTATATTATTTTTTTATTAGTTTGTTTATATATTACATTGTCTTTTCTTCTTCTATACAATAAGGGGAATTCTCTCATTCACACTCTTCAAATTCTAAATCTTCAAATGAAGGCTCACTTGAAGGATTATCTTTTCTTCAATAAAATCTATCAGGAGATCAAGATATTTCTGTAATTTTTATAAAATCACTAGTCTTTTTTTCGTTTAATCTTGCCTCTAATTTTTTTCCTAATTCCCAAAAATCTTCTTCTGTATCAATATTAACTCTTTCAAGAATAGACCTGATACGTTTTATTATATTACACCCCTCTTCTTCTTCAGATTTGTTTAGATTATTCTCTAGATTAGTTAATATTTCTAAAACACTAAGTTCTTCTAAAAACTGTTCATCTAATAATCAATTAACATATTTTTCTAATAATAAAAGTTCTAATTCCATAAGTTTTCATATGGTCGAATTATCATATTGTTCTTCTGTTAATTCGTGTAGAAAAGTATCCAATTTATCATCTTCTACGTCTCATCAAATACAAAAGTCTTTATTGAAACTTCTATTTCTGAAATATTCATCTTCTTCTCTTCTATAAAGAATTGTACAATCTCTTACTATAGAATCATCTAGTTCTGGATTATTACAATAATCTATAAAATGGTAGAAGTCATCTTGATTTTTAAATATTTCTATAATATACTCTTCAGAACAAGATCTTATTATCTGTATGAGAAGATTATAATTACTTATTTCATTTATTAAATCTATGATTTTATCAATAGATAGATAATCCCCATAGAGTTTTTTCTTAAAAAACATTATATCTGTTATAACCTCACTTAGAGGTAGATCACTACTATTATTTTCTTTTGATACTTCTATTTCTTTTTTTATCTGTCTTATAGATAAAAATTCATTAGTTCTAACTCTATTTATAATATCATCAAAGAAATCATCATTATTTTTATATTTTATTCTTAAAAGTTCAAAAATTCTTATGAAATTACCAGAAGATATATTGTTTTCATGGAAAAGAGCATAATCAAATAAATATGTAAGTTTTTTTAGTTCATCAATCTCTCCTCTTTCTTTTATTGTTGAATTCTGACTATTTTCATCTCTTGATGCTATTTTTTTTATATTATTTTCTGTCTTTAATTCTCTTATAAATAGTTCAAGCTTACCTAAATTAATCTTTTTTTCTGATTTGGAAAGAATTTTTATTATTCTACTATACATTCTGATATTTATTATTCATCTTTTAGCTAAATTCTTTATTCTCATTAACCTAGAATCATCATATTTCTCTTTAACTTCTGGACTATCCAATTTATATAAAACCTTTAATGTTTCTAGTTGATGAAAACTATAAATTTGAGCATAAATTTCTTTATCACATCACATCATTCAGCATATTAATAAACAGTTAAAAGCATATTCTTCAACATTGCATTTTACGATATTAGGAAAGTCCCTTATAATTTCAGGACAATTTCTCTCTAAAGATTTTATAACTTCTTCTCTATAAAATATTATAGATCTTTTTAATTTTCTTATGTCAGGGAACCTTGAATGATATTTTTCTAAAACACCTTTTTCATCTTATAAAAAAGATTTATTCTCTTACCTTCATTATCTTTCTCACGAACAGATATTTTTACATATTTTCAGTCTATTATTTTTATATCGTCTATAAGTACTTTTATTATTTCAGTACTATTAGGCTTAGTCATTAAAAAATAATCTCATTTTTCTGTTTCCTGATTTTCTTCCAATTTTCTGAAAAAAGGATAGAAAAAATTGCTAATTACACCATTTCTAATAAAAGTTTTTCCTCAAAGAGACTGTTTTCAAGTTTCCTCAGACATCTCACAATCAAGAATACGATGACATGCTATATGAGTTTCTACAAATAGCTTACGTACAGGATATGGAAATTTTTTTATATCATCCACTATTCCTCTTTCTTCTAAATCTCTTATAGCCTTGAAGAATTCTTTTGCCAATATATTTAGCCTTCTGTTATCTTTTTCTTTATCAAACCTTATTAAAGATTTATATGTAACGTCATTACTCAAAGAATAAATTACATTTAAAAGATGAGACCATTTTTCTATATCTACAGAATCTTTTGAAATATGTATTATTTCTGAGGCTAATTGCTTAATCTTTGAAATAAATACTTCTTGTGGATTTTTAATAGAAGGGGATTCTGTATCTGTTTTGAGACCTTCTTTATATTCAAGTGACATAATTTAAAATAGTTATTGAAAATAATTTAATAATTAATATATGAAAATGCTTAAAAGTCAAACAAAAAGATTGACTTTAAGAAATAGATAAGTAAAATACGCAGAACAAAAACAAAAGGGTAAATACACTTTTAGCATGTCCAAAATAAAAATAAGATACTTTGCTGAAGGATGGAAACAATCAAAAGATGATATTTCTTTGACATTATCCTCTTTGTAAAGTATTAATAGATAGTTTATAATTTAATATTTAATTTATGTCTTTAAATTTACCAAAAAGGTGAAGTACTTGTGATACTGGTACTTGTAATACTACATCTTTAACTATATGAGAAATCACTAGAAGGGCTACTATGATTTTATGATTAGTAGCATTACCATTAATAGGAGGGACTTATGCTCATGCAAATGAATCAATCAACAATGATACAGCCGTATCAGGAAATGTTGTAACAGACTTAGGCAAAGCAGTAACAGGAACTATGGGATATGTGGTACAATGAGTAAAAGATAATTTTAATGATATGGTAGATGACTTTAAGGCTAAAGAATTCTATAAGAAAGCTGAAGAAGAATCAAAGAAACAGAGAAAAGAAACTTATGATGGTATGTGTAGGCAATTTCCTGCAAGTAAAAAATATTGTAAATCAGACTCAGTAAAATAAAGAAAAGACCTACTAAAAAAACACTTTGTAATCAAAGTGTTTTTTTATTTTACTCATAAAAACTCTCAAATAATTTCAAAAATCTCAAAATATAAATATAATGAATTCATATTATAAAAATAACTACCCATCCCTTGGAAATAAAAGAAAAATTACAAGAAATTTCTAAACTATTTTCAGCTTGAAACTACGACCAAGCAAAAAAACTAAACGACGAAATACTAAAACAAGATCCAAACAATATCTATGCCAAAAAATATGACACCCTAATAAACTCAAAAATAGGAACACAAACCTGAAACAAAATTCCCAAAGTAATGTGAAAACAACTAAAATGCCCTCACTGTGTTTCAAGAATCCCAAACTCATCACTCACAGAACAACAACAAGAAAAAATCAAAAAATGAGAATACAACAACCTAGAAATAAAATGCCCCTACTGTAATACCAAATTTATACTACAAAAGAAAAAAGAACACTCTCTTCTATGAATAAAAATCTGAGATACAGCCACAATAGATAACAAAAAATACAGAGCAGTATGATACGTAAAATACGTATGAACACGGACAACATATGTCGCATGAAATAGAAAAAGTTGAGGAAGACTAGAATACCTAGAATGGATGCTATTATGAGAAGATAACAATTATAAATATTTTTCAGAAAGTATAGCTTATTATCACTGAAGCAGGGAAGTAGAATTTGAACTTTCTGAGAAACACATACCAGATTGAAAAATAGAACCAAACTATGATAAACTATATGTTTCTATAAATTGAAATAAAAGTTATTTTGAGGAAGTAGATAAAATAAAAGTCAGTTCCGTTTACTGAGAAAACTCCAAATCATACACTATATGAGAAGACGTAAAACTATATGATACTGGAAGTATCGTTATAGAAAAAGAATCAGCATGAACACAATCAGAAGTATGAATATACAAAGGAAAAACAATATACAAATCAGATGCAGCTAAGTTATTTGGAAAGACTTACAAACCAACATATTTTTGAGGAAACTCTAAAAATGCTTTTACAAATGACTCAACTAAAGCTATCCCAATCACAGTTTTTATTTTATTCTTCCTCGCAAACTTTGTTTCTATCGTAACAGTATTATTGCTAATTACAGCAGTTATTTTAATCTATGTTTTATACAGTTACAGAGAAAAACTAAAAAAAGAAACAAAAATAGCACTATACTGAGTACTACTTATCCCAATATTATGACTAGCAATAATAAAACCAATAGTAAACCTTATAATTGAAACTAAAACACCTATATCTTTAGAAAATATAGATATTTCAAAAAAATATAAAATAGAGTTCGCTAGTTCTGATTTAACACAAAAAATACAAACCAGCACAAAAACTTATGATTACGGAGGAGTAAGAACTTATTATTCTCAAAATGAATGACTTAAGTTTTCTATTGCATCTAATGAAGATATGAAAATTATAGAAAAAATAGATGAGATAATTAAAACTAACACTTCTGATTCAGACAGTATAAAGAAAATCTTTACACAACCAATTTACAAATTAAAATAGATACACTATGATAAAATGGATTTTTCTATTCACTATATTATGACTATGATTATGAATAGTTTCTGCATACAACTCTTCATACACTCCGATTTCAAAACAAATAGATTTAAAAACAATGAGCCTAAAAAAGCCAGACTATATAATAAAAACATCATCAACATGTGTATGAACCTGTGAAAATTACTCATCAAGTTCTAGCTACGGATGAGGATGAAGCCTAGGATGAAAATAAATTACAGATTAGATGTTTTAACCCCCCCCCTAACCCCCTCCTTATTAAGGAATGGGGAACAAAGAAAGGAGCATATGTTAAAACATCAAGATTTATAATTTATTTTAATAATTTTTTAAAAATATGAACTCAGTAGAACTGATTAGATGAGTAACAGAAAGTATAGTATATTCTGTTTTGTGAATAGTTATTATGATCTCATGTTTCTTTATAGTTTGAAAAATGACTAATTTCTCACTAAAAAAAGAGCTTATAGAAGACGAGAACATTGCACTATGAATAATGTTTGCAGGATTCTTTGTATCAGTTGCAATAATAATCGCAGCAGCTATTTATGGATAGATAATCTAATATATTTTTAATCCCTTATTGAAAATAAGGGAAGAGAAACTAAAAATAGTACAAAACAAAATATTTTAAAATATGGGGTCTTAGGGGGAGAAACTCTAATGAGTACATTTCGCAAGCCACAAAATATGGTGTTTGTAATTTTCTCCCCCTAAAATTTTTGTTACTTTTGATTCCAAAAGTAAGATAAAACAGTTAAACTTATTAAAAAAAAATTATTTATTAATCAACATAAACTATGTGACTACTTTCAAACCTATTTAAAGCTCAATGAGTAGATATAATCAGATGGGAAAATCCATCTAGCCAAACTCTAGTTTGGAAATTCCCTCAAAACCTAGACCAAATAGAAAACAACTCAAGCCTTATAGTTGATCCATGATTAGCATCGATATTTATACACAACTGAAAAATCGAAGCAATTCAACAAGAGTCTTGAAAATGGAGTTTAGAAACAGATAATATACCTTTTCTTTCAAGTCTAAAAAATGTTATGAGTGGATTTGAAACTCATGATAAAGCACAAGTATTTTTCATAAAAACAAACCAAGTATCTAACAATAAATGGGGAACACCAAACCCTATAACATACATAGACCCTGTTTATGACTTTCCAGTTGAACTTAGAGCATTTTGAAATTTTACCTTTCAAGTTTCAGATATAGAAAAATTTTGGGTTTGATATGTAGCAAATAGAGAAGAAGTATCAATAGACTCAGTTAGAATGATTATAGTTGACAGACTTATGTGACAAATAGCTTCTATCTTTGGTAAAAAAAGAATAACTTACAATGAAATAGATGCACACACTTTTGATATTTCAAAAGAGCTTATGGAAGCAACAAAAGATGAATTTTGAAAATTATGATTGGAATTAACAGATTTTAGAATAGAAGATATAAACTTCACAGAAAAGACAGAAGATTTCATAGCAAAAATTACATCAAAATCAGCAGATGTACAAGCTATTAATAAAACGGCAGGGGCCTCACAAAAAGCTATGGAAAACTATAGCCAAATAGAAAAATTAAACATAGCATGAAAAGCTGCAGAATCAGGATGAGCAGCATGAGATATGATGTGAGCAGGGATCTGAATGGCTATGTGAATGAATATGGGAAAACAAATGTCAGAAGGAAACACCTCAGAACAAACCCCACCTCCAGAAAAACAAACAGTAGAACAAAAACTTGAGAAACTAAAATGATTATTAGAAAAAGAACTAATCTCAAAAGAAGATTATGATAAGAAAAAATCAGAAATATTAAGTGAATTATAATAAAATTTATAAAAAAATATCCCTAAAAAATATGCTCTACAAAGGCATATTTTTTATTTTTCTTGAAAAAAGTTATTTTCTTACACTTTTCTTACAAAATATATGTTATAATATCGCCACTATAAAATTTACAATTAAATTATAAAAATAAATATATGTCAAAATCCGTTTACATAGAATATAAAAACGATATTTTTTGTACTTATGATATCTCTATAAAAATATTTTTAATCTTATTTATAAAAGAAGCCGAAAAATTTTTAAAAATTAAAGAAAAAAATAGTTGGATTAAAGACCTAATTAAAATTGTACTTTCTGATTATGTAATAGACTTAAATTCAGTAATTTCAGAAGAAAACAAAGAGTTATTTTTAAAAATAACTAAACAGATTGTAGAAGAACTAAAAAACAAAGAATTTATCTATTGTGAGGAATTAGAAAATAAAAAATCTACTTATTGTGAAGAATTAGAAAAAATAAATAAAGAAAATAATGTAAATCTAGATTTCAGAAATCATAAGAAATTTCCAACAAAAACAATAACTGAATTGACCGATGCTATTGAAAAGCTTTTAAGATGAGAAATCTCTCATATGCCCCAAAATGCATGGTGGTTTCTATGAAATCCACAATTAACATAAATTACCATTATACCAGTATTTATAAAAAAATCCATTAATTTTAATGGTTTTTTTTGCAATTATTTATAAAAAAGTATATATTATATGTGTTAGAGTAATATATTTATAGTATTCAGATATAAATATTTATATAAAAAAAATAAGCATAAAAATTAGTTTATAGTACTATAATAATCAATTGTCATTTATCATTTTTTTTCGGAGAGTAATTATATTTTTTAATCCTCTTTTATTTTATGAGAAAATTTATTGTTGTATTTATTTCTATGATTTCTATATTTTTTGGGGCGATTTTACCTGCTAATGCTGATGAAGCAGTAGAAACGTGAAAGCTTTTAATAGAAAATGGTAATAAAGTTTTTGAAAGAATCAATCTAGTAGAAAATAAAATAGACATTTTATCTAAAGATGTAGATGTAATATCGAGTGCAACCTATAACAAAGGATTTGCTTTATTTTGTATACTTTCATTTGTTTTTACAATATCTTTAATTTGAGTATTACTTTATATAAACAAGATATTAAAAAGACTTGATGAAAAAGATAAAGAGATAGACAATGATAAAAAACTTATACAGGAAATAAAATATATGTTTAAAAAAATAAAAATAGACAATGAATACATAAATAATATATTTGTAAAACTTGTTGATACTGATTTAGATAGTAAATATTTTGATTTATTAAAAATTATTTATTTTTCACTAGATAAAAATGATAAAGATTCGTGTGATCATACTTTAATACTAATGTGAAAGAACTTTCCTTTAAAATTATTCTTGGAGGATAAAATATGGGATAACTTTTGTAAATTAGAATTATGGAATACTTTTTCAAATCATAAGGATAAAGAAAACATAATAAAAATAATAACAGAATTTTATCTAGAGCACTCTGATTCATATAAAGAGAGATATAAAGAATTTCTATATCAAATGGGCAAAGACTTATATACAAAAAAGTTTAAAGATATGATAGAAAATCTATTCAAAAAGAGAAAATCAGAATATTTGTTTTTTTCTATTTTTGAAAGTGTTGATAATAGAAATAAAAAAGAAAATAAAACTTATGCAAAATAAATTATATTAAAATTAGAGTCTTAAAACAAAGGATATAAAAAAGCTTATGGAAAACTTATTTCAGAATGTCAGTGAAGAAAAACTCCATTTAGTTTATTTTGCTCAGACTCTTTTGAAAAACTTTTAGACCCTAGTATGGAAAGATATTAACCGAAATAATAAATTAAGGACACCAAATTATTTTTACTTTTTACTTTATAATAAGGGAAAGAATTAGATTATTTGATTAATCTAACTCTTTCTTTCTATAAATCTTTCATCTACCTCTCAAGGCTTAAAAAAATTTATAAAATTTCTGTAGATTTTTTTTAATTTTTCAGAATTATCTCTTGAAAAATTACAAACAAAAGCATCCATAGAAATATATGATTTTTCTGGCCAAGAGTGAAATGCTATATGACTTTCTGCCAAAGCTACAACACATGTTATTTCATTTTTTTTATTAAAAGTATAGTAAAAACTTCCAAGTTCAGTTAATCAAACACTTTTTATTTGCTCTGAAATGAAATCTTTTAAAGTTTTTTCATCTAAATCCAGTTTAGAAAAGTCTACTTGTTTTAAATCAGCAATTATATGTAATCAAATCATTATCTTTTTTATTGCAATTATTTTTATGGGAGTATTATATGGGAAAAGTTAAATATTACTAGAAAAGATATAAAAAAGCATGGAGAAATTATTAGAGAATGATATACAAAATTATATTTATGAAAATCTAAAAGAGTTTTCTAGTCTAATTAATATAAATCATATAAAAAAAGAATTTAAATTAGATAAATATGATATTCTTAAATCTCCGTTAAAATATATTTTAAATAAAAATTATAAATATTTTTTTAAGATATTTGAAAGATGGGAAGATAACTATAATGATTGTGTTTATAAATTTCCAAAAGAATTTAATACAGCTGAATGAAATACAAAAACAAGGTCAAGAATCGACCTCTTAGTTAATTATAATGATAAAAAATATTCAATAAATAAGTTTTTAATTTTTGAACTTAAGAATGATAAACAACCTGAAAGACAAACTATTACAGAACTACTTCAGTACTCTAATTGATTACAAACTCAAGATTTTCCATGACTAGAAAATGATAATATTTGATTAATTATAATAGCAAAGGAATGGAGTAATATATTAGTGCAGTCTGTTGTAAATTGAATTATATTTAAGTGATTAAATATCTTTCCTATAAAATTAAAACATAATTGAACAGATGAAAATACTATAAAATTAAGTTTTTTAGATTTATATGAATTTGATTTTATTAAAAAACTTGAAAATAATTTAATAAATGAAGAATTTTATAAAACAAGATTAATTTCCTTTGATACACTATTTTCTGATAATGAATTAAAAGTGGATTATAATAATCAGAAAATAATTTCTATGATAATTAGTAAGGAATTAGATAAGAAATGATATAACTGATTCATATTTTTTACAGAACATGACTGAAACATTAAATGTTGACCTATTATGTATAAAAATTGTATCATAATTATGTTATTCAATTGGACTTTGCTAGAGCTTAAAAATCGGAAAAATTTCTCAGATAAGAAAAAAGAGATATTATCTAAATTCAACATTGATTATTCTTTTGATACATCTATAATTAAATCTATAGTAAGAGATTATTTTTTATATGATAATCTTAGTTTTAAGGAGAGAAATGAGTGAAATACTTTTGATGAATTATCGCATAATTGACGGTTGTTCTCTTACTGAGCCTCATTTTGATTTTTAAGTACATTACACAATGATTTAATTAAATATTTAATTGATGATATTGATTTTAGAATAGATGTTCTAAATACGGATGACTTAAGAAGGGATGAAATGTTTAATCGGATGATAATTAACAATATATTTAACTATAGAAAAAATAAAGTTAAGGAATTGATTGAATTTTATAATTCTAAAGTCTGACAATTTGTTTACCTTGATGATATTGATATATAAATAAAAATATTCCTTTTTAGTTTTTAAATTTTACCCCATGCTACTATTCTTCACCCTAATTATAGCAATCTGCTGAATCCTATACGAACTAACAATCTGAACCCTAAGCTCATACCTAATCTGAGATAGTGTGAGACAATTCAGCTTCACAATAGGATTCTTTATGAGTTGAATGTGAATCTGAGCCTACCTATCAAGATACCTAGAATCAAAAGCAATAAAAAACTTCCTAAGAGTAGAAATAATCCTCTCAATAATCTGAGCAACAAGTGTAATACTTCTAAAATTAGCCTATATTTACCTCTCAAACAACAAAATCTCATTTAACTTTATATATTTCTTTCTAACCATACTTATATGAAGCCTAGTTGGAATAGAAATTCCAATGGTAGCATCAGTCTATAAACAACTACAAATCAAAACAAAATCAATTATAAGCGATGTATTTACATTTGATTACATCTGATGACTTCTAGCATCACTACTATTCCCAATAATACTATTACCATACCTATGACTCTACAACATCTCAATATTCATCTGATTTTTAAACCTACTAGTAGCATTCTTTTACCTAAACTATATCTCAATAAAAAGAAACAGAAAAATACATAAAATACCAAATCAATTTTTTATAAAATACCATGTAATTATATTATTTGTATCAGCATATTTTTTAAGCTTAGTATTTGTTTCATCAAGACTAGAAAACTTCTACCTAAAATTTTATTTCAAAGAACCAATCCTGCAATCATATCAAAGTGAATATCAGAACATAGTTCTCACAAAAAGAGGAGAAGATTTTAGAATGTATCTAAACTGAAATATACAGTTCTTAAGTTTAGACGAAAACAGATACCATGAAGCTCTAATAGATCGGCCAATGAACCTATTAAACACAAAAGAAAATATATCTGTTTTAATATTATGATGAGGAGACTGACTAGCAACTAGAAACTTATTAAAATACAATCAAGTAAAACAAATAACTCTAGTAGAACTTGACCCCAAAATTATAGAAATAGCACAAAAACAAAAAGATATGGTGCAACTTAACGAAAATAGTTTAAACAATCTAAAAGTAAAAATAATCACAATGGATGCATTTAAATACATAGTAGAAACAAAAGAAAAATACGACTTTATAATAGCAGATTTTCCAGACCCAAGAGACGTATGAACCTCAAAACTATATTCAAAAGAATTCTATACATCGTTAAATTGAACACTAAAAAAAGACTGAATATTTGTCACACAATCATCAAGTGCCTTTTTTGCAACAAAAGCATTTTGGAGTATAGAAAAAACAGTAAAAACAGTATTTTGAAACTCTTTATGATACCACAGATATCTTCCAAGTTTCTGAGACTGGTGATTTGTATTAGCTAAAAAATGAGAATTAATAGACTCAAATATTTGCCCTAATTTATGATGTACAGGATTTGATAAAGACTACACAATAGATTATGAAAATATAAAAGAAAATACACTAACAAAACCAGTTATAATAGAATATTATTTAGAATGATATAAAAAATACAATTTATAAATTTTTTAACTAAAATCAGTTTACTTAATTTTTTGAAATAAATCCCATAATAATGTATACTTTCTTATATAATATTTTTTTATTCATATGATATGATATTAGGTAAGAAATGATTCACAATGGTAGAACTTGTAATAATAGTACTTATACTATGAGTTCTTTGAACAATATCTTTTCTATCATATGTTTGATATAGCAGAAATGCAAGAGATACAGCGAGAACCTGAGATATAAAAGCTATAGAAGATGAACTAAGATATTATTTCACAAAGACTTGAAGATATCCTCTCCCAACAGATGGAACTGAAATTACATATAGTGGAGCAGAAGTTTGGACTCAATGAGTTGTTTGAGATTCGGTAACAGAAGTATTGGACTGATTAGTTCATACTCCTGAAGATCCATTAACATCATTACCGTATACTTACTCTAGAGTAGGAACTAAAAGGGAATATCAAGTAGCAGCTGTTTTAGAATGAGAACTTCAACTATCTGATGAATTATGATTAATTGATAGAACATATGCTTGAGAACAGTCAGGATATGCCTTTGTATCATGAACCTACAACTGAGTGGTATCTAGAGTAGATTTAAATTGAACTACATATATTCTAGCAGTTCCTTCAATAATTTCATCAGATACAACTCAACAAGATTTAATCTCTATATTAGAGTCAAACAAACTAGTATATAACTGAAAAAATAATCTACCATTTGCATATGAAAATAGTAAATTTAAGATAGATTGAGGATGAATTACATATAATCCTGATGATATTATTGTTTATATTTGAACTTATACAGGTTTAAGGTACGAAGATAATCAGGTTCAACTGATGAGAAATATACAAGAATGTTACAAAGGAACAGATGTTATCAATCTAGATTATACACTCGAAAATATTATGGATATGAATATAAGCTTAAGTTCACCTTCTGATAATGTAAAAGAATTAGCGAGTGTTTTTGTTAAAAACACCCTAAATCCTAATCCAAATCTTTATGATTGAACAGAAACAGAATCATGATATTGAGTATGAGCATTTGTATCACAATGGAAAACTAATAATTCTTGAATAAGTAGTAGTACTCAAATAAAATTACCATTACAAAGTGATTGAACATATAATTTTACAGTAGATTGGTGAGATTGAAATTCTGATACAATAACAGCATACAATCAAGCAGAAGTAACACATACATATGAGGCAGCCTGAATATACGAAATAGTTATGGAATGAACTATGGAATGATTTGCTTTCAATGCATGAGATGCAACCCAAGATGACCAAGATGATGGGGATAAATTACTTGATATAAAACAATGGTGAACTCTACAACTATCAGATTGATGAGGGCAATTTTCTAATGCTGAAAATTTTATAGTTACAGCTACAGATACTCTAAATGTCAGCAATATTACAAATATGGATAAGATGTTTTATAATGCTACAGCTTTTGATTGAGATATCAGTTGATGGAATACAAGTAATGTCGTGTACATGGATAATATGTTTCAGTTAGCAAGCAATTTTAATCAAGATATAGGGGATTGGAATGTATCTAATGTTGTAGATATGCACGATATGTTTGAATGAGCAAGTTCTTTTAACCAAGATTTAAATGATTGGGATGTTTCTAGTGTAACAGATATGGAATCCATGTTTAAAGATGCTACAGATTTTAATTGAAATATAATTTCTTGGAAAGTTGATGCCGTTACAGATATGCATGCGATGTTTTATTGAGCAAGTTCATTTAATAAGGAAATATGAGAATGGCATACTGACCTTGTAACAGATATGTGAAAAATGTTTTATAAAGCGACAGTATTTGATTGAGATATAAGCTGATGGGAAACTGGTCTTGTAACTGACATGTCATGGATGTTTGATTCTGCTACAAACTTCAACCAAAATATAGGTTGATGGCATACTGGTAATGTTTTGACAATGGAGGATATGTTTGATTCTGCTACAAGTTTTGATCAATATATAGGTTTATGGGACACTACTAAGGTTCAAAATATGCATGATATGTTTGAAACTGCTACAAGTTTTAATCAAGATATAAATGATTGGGGGGTATCAAGTGTAACCGACATGTGAGAGATGTTTCATTGAGCAACATCATTTGATAAAGATTTAAATGATTGGGATGTATCAAATGTAGTTTATATGACAGATATGTTTAGAGATGCTACAAAATTTAATTGAAATATAACTGGTTGGATTACGACAAGCTTGAAGTTTACAGACAGTATGTTCAGAGATGCTATAATATTTAATCAAGCTATAGGAAATTGGGATGTAAGTCATGTAACTTATTTTAACAATATGTTTAAAAATGCAGAAGCATTTGACAAAGATATAAGCGGATGGGTTACAAGTAGTGCAATTGGTATGGTATGAATGTTTTATTGAGCAACTTCTTTTGATCAAGATATAGGAAATTGGGATGTTAGTAATGTTCAAGCTATGAATGTTATGTTTTGTTGAGCTACTACATTTAATAAGGATTTAAATTGGAATACAGGTAATGTAAACGATATGTCATGGATGTTTGAAGATGCAAAAGCTTTTAGTTGAAATATAACTAATTGGGATACAAGTAGTGTATTAGGTATGGCTTGAATGTTTAGTTGAGCAGATTCTTTTAATCAAAACATAAACTGATGGACTGTTGATAATGTGACAGATATGTCATACATGTTTGACTGAGCAGATGTCTTTGATCAAGATTTAAATAGCTGGATTACTAGCAATGTAGAAGATATGAAATTTATGTTTAGAAATGCAGAAGAATTCAGTTGAAATATAAGTTGATGGACTACAAGTAAAGTGAAAAATATGCGTGCAATGTTCACAAATGCTTCAAAATTTGATTCTGATATAAGTTGATGGGATGTAAGCCTTGTAGAAAACATGGAACTTATGTTTAGTTCAGCATCTGTTTTTGATTCTGATATAAGCTTATGGATAGTTAGCAATGTAACCAATATGAATCGGATGTTTGAAGAAACTATATTTGATCAAGATATAAGTGGATGGGATACTGGTAGTGTAGAGAGTATGAATTGAATGTTTTGAGCAGCATCAGCTTTTGATCAAGATATAAGTGGTTGGAATGTAGATAACGTGACAAGCCACTCAGCATTCTCTTATAGTAACCTAGAAACTTGGACAGAAGATGAAAAACCAGTCTGGGTATATTAAACATTTAAGTAAAAACACAAAAAAAGGATTAGAAACTATTTATCTAATCCTTTTTTTCTAGTAATATAAATTTATTGAATAAGATTATCATCAATCCCTATTTCTTCTTCAATTTTTTGAGAATCTAGTTCTTCAGGTTGTACTATAACTCAATATATGTTATATCCCATATAAAACACATAAACCATAATCAGAAATATACCAGACTTTTTTCCTAAACTTCATCTTTGGATTAACAAAAGTGACATAACAGTAATAACGGTTCATAGAAGTAACAAAACACTAGAAATTAGATTTTCAGTATCAATTGTTATATAAGGAATACTTCTATTAACAACAGTAAAAGAAATTAGATATACAAGTCATAAACCTATAAGTATATCAAAAACATTAGACCCCAAAGCATTACTTACAGCCATATCAGCTTTTCATTTCTTAGCAACTATTATAGAAGACATCAAATCAGGAACAGAAGTACCAACAGCCAAAACTGTAAGTCATATAATAGAAGCAGGAATACTAAGCTCGTTAGCAATAGCAACAGCAGATTCTACCATAAAATGACTAAGAACACCTATGAAAACAACACTTACAAAAAAAGCAAAAACATAATGTTTTCTTGGTCTCTTGATTATAAGAGAAAGTAGTTTAGTTATAAGTATTGTAAAGAAATCATCTTCATCTTCAGGTTCTTCTAAATCTGTAGGAGAAGCTTTATCAACACTATATTTTAACCATTTTTTCCAGTTTTTTACAGCAAATATATAAATCAAATAAACACCAACTAAAACAGCAGTTTCCCAAAGAACAATTTTACCATCCCAAAAGAAAAATAAAATCATTAAAATAGAAATTGTATAAAAAGTCATATCTCTAGCAATAGGTTGCCAAATTAGTTTTTGCTTCTTTTTCATATATAATGCAGATGCTCAGATGATAACAAGAACATTAAATATAGCAGAGCCAACGATGGTACCAGCTCAAATATTAACTTCATCTCATACTCTAAAAATAGCAAATAGAGAAGTAAACAATTCAGGAGCACTACTACCAACCGCCATCAAAGTAGCACCAGCCATCTCAGAATTCATTTTCAACCTTTTCCCAAGAGCTTCTAAAGCAGGAACAAAATATTTATCACAAATAATTGTCAGTAAATAAAATGTTGAAATAAGTAAAATAGAGTTAAGTAACAATGACATAAAATTAAAGTTAGTAATTAAACATGCAAGATTATAATCATAGTTTTCTATTTACAAAAGTTTATTCAATGAAAATTTATGAAAACTAGAAATTGTAAAAAAATAAAAAAAGACTAAAATACTGATAAATAAAACTTATTTTCTCTCTATCTTTTCAAAGGGAGTAGGAAGTAGTATCACTAAAAAATTATGTTAGAAATATACATTCCAACAAAAATAAAATGATATCTAGAAATAAATAAAATAAAAAAAGCCTTTCTAAATATTATAAAAGGTAACTATAAAGATTTAGAAATAAATGAATTTAATTCAACCTTTTTATCATGAGTAAAAATAAAATCAAACAAATTTTTAGAAAGCCTAATAATACTGTGTAACTGAGAATTTTGAGAATACTATTTTATAGATACAGATTTTCAAAAGAATAATTTTCCCCACTTATGAACCAAAATAATTTCAGAAGATGAAATACAAAACAAAATAGAAAAAATCACAAAAAATATAGACTTTATAATCTGAGAATTAAACAGCAATAAACTATTAACAAACACTAAAAAAGAAAAAGTTAAAGAAAAAATAAATAAAACATTATTCACTTTATCGTGAATAATCTTTCTACTATACAATCTCAAAGAAAAAACATTACAAAATATATCAGAATTATCAGGCTATAAATGAAAAATAGAATATGAATCACAAGCAAAATTATTATCAGAAATCTCTGAAACAAAAGAAATAGAATTACAAGCTAGTATAGATAAGTTAGAGGGAAGAATAGATTTATATATAAAAATATTAAAAAGATTTATTTGATAGTTTATTAGTTATAAAAATAAAAATTAAACGAGGTGTCATAAGATTTTATGCTAAAAATTGATTGTAAGAAAATCTTATCCTCTGAGTGTATTATTATTTTATAACATGAATATCAGTTAATATAATTTAAATAACGCAAAAATATGTTTAAATACGAGGTAAAAAATAAACAATATTGGATAGGCTCAGATAATATAAAATGACTTTTTTGACCTTTTACTTGAATTTTTATCAAAAATAAGTATATATGAGATATAAACGAAAACATGATAGATGAAAATAAATATCCATGATACAAATATAGTATCTGAGTTAGAAAAAAAGAAATATTTATTATATCAGAAAAGGGGATAGAAAAATTAATATTATCCTAGGAAATGCAATAACAAAACTCCCCCTTACCCTAAAGGATACACTTCGCTAATCCCCCTCAATTGAGGGGGAAAACGAGGAACGAGTAGGGGGAGCTTTAATAAAAATATATCTTAACAAATAAAACATGAATTGCCCAAGTTGCTGAAGACCAATACAATTTGAAGAAAAATACACAAGAATTTTAAGCTGTAACTACTGTAATACAGTACTAGAATTCTGAAGATGAGAACTTACAAAAATATGAGAACAATCGGAAATTATAGAATTTCCATCTATTTTCAATGTATGAAAAGAAACACAGTGGAATTGAAAAATAATCTATGTTAAATGACAACTCAGATATGAATACGACTGATGATTCTTTGATAAATTCTTTGTACTTATTGACTGAAAACAGTTTCATATAAAAGAAGATGATTGAATGATAACTCTAACAAAAGAATGAAATTGGCAAACATCAGAAGAAAGTTTGCTTAATAAAGAACCATGAATAAACTACAATATCCTATGAAAAGACTATTTTATACAAGAAGTCTGAACCTTAAAATTAGTAAATATAAAATGATTTGTTGATAAACCACTTATTCCATGAAAAGATTATGAATATCTAGATGCAATAAAAGATTGAAAAATGTATTTTCTAGAAAAAGAAATCTGAACCGGAAAAATTAGGATAAATGAAGAAGTTAAAATATAAATCTAATACCCCTCCCTTAATCCCTCCCCTTTCAGGAGAGGGAGAATAGAAAAATTGTAACCTCTTTCCCTTATTTAAGGGAAAGAATTTATCCGAAGGTGTATCCTTTAGGACAAGATAGGGTTATAAAGAAATCCTTAAGTTGATGCCATTGGGGCTAGGAAGTGAGGGAAAAACAATTAAAACCTAAAACAAAAAAATATGCTTTCCACAAAACTTACAAAAACATTATTACACACAACAGATAACTATATAAAAGCATTAGAAAAAGCTTGAGTAGAAACAATATGAGATTTATTAAACCACATACCAAGAGACTATGAAGACAGAACAAATGTACTTGATAGCTTTTCATACATAAACATAAAAGAGAAAAATACAATCTTAGTTAAATTAGTGTCATTAGATAACCAAAAAACAGCAAATAATAAACTATTATCAAAAGCTATTTTAGAAGATAAAAACTGATTTTTAAGTGAAGCAGTTTGGTTTAATAGAAAATACTTATCAACTCAACTAAATTCATATATTTGAAAAAAAGTAATAGTATCATGAAAAGTAAAATATGCCTATTGAAAAGTAACATTTCAATCTCCAGAAGTTGAAACAGATTTAACTAAAATAGAGTGAGAAATAGTTCCGATTTATCCAGACTTAAATTACATACCAAGTAAATGGATCTCAAAAAAAATAGAATTATTAAAAGACTATATAGTAGAAATAGAAGAAATCTTACCAGACGAAATAATAAAAAAATACAACTTTATTTCTAGAAAAGAAGCTTTTTATAAAGTGCATTTTCCAAAAAACAAGGATGATATAGAAGTAGGGAAGTATAGATTAGCATATGAAGAATTATTTCTGATAAATTATGATGCTATATGAAAAAAACACGAATCATTCAAACAATCAAAGGATAAAAGTATACAAATAAAACTAAATCCAGATTTAGTAAAAGAAGTTTTATCTAAACTTCCATTTGAGCTAACAGACCATCAAAAAATAACACTTTTTCAAGTTCTAAAAGATATGGAAAAACCTCATGCTATGGCAAGACTACTAGAATGAGATGTCTGAACATGAAAAACTGTAGTATCCCTTATTGCAGTTATTCATGCGATAAAGGAGTATACCCCTCCCTCAATCCCTCCCCTTTCTGGAGAGGGAAGCAGAAGGAGTAATGTAATTCAAAACTATATAGAAAGTCCAGAATATATAAAAAATATAGTTGTAAATTTAAGAAAAAAACAAACAAGAGCAGAGGATATACTCTGGCAAATTTTAAGGAGAAAAAGTTTTAAATGATTAAAATTTAGAAGGCAACATCCATTTTGAAGATATGTAGCAGACTTTTATTGTAGTGAATTAAAGCTAATCATTGAACTTGATTGAGAAATACACAAAAAAACAAAAGAATATGATGGTATAAGAGATGATATTATATGAAAGTATTGAGTGAACATTTTGAGAATAAAGAATAAGGAAATATATGAAAATATAGAAAAAATTTTAGATAAAATTATATATAATAAAAACAATTCTATTCCCTCTCCAGAAAGGGGAGGGTTAGGGAGGGGTATTCAAGTCGCAATTATGGCTCCAACCGAAATCCTCGCTCGTCAGCATTTTGAGTCTATGCAAAATCTACTTTTTGAGTTTTGAATAAGCTCAGAACTACTAGTATGATCAACAACAGCAAAGCATAAAAATGAGATTAAACAGAAGTTAAAAACCTGAAACTTAGATGTGGTCATTTGAACGCATGCACTAGTTCAAGAAGATGTATTATTTAATAATTTATGATTTGTTGTAATTGATGAACAACATAGATTCTGAGTTAAACAAAGAGAAGTCTTAGAAAAATATATAAACCCAGGTTCTAGTAATTATACAATCCCCCATGTTCTAAATATGACTGCTACACCTATCCCAAGAACACTAGCTCTTACTTTATACTGAGATCAAGATTTAAGTGTTATCTCACAATACCCAAAATGAAGAAAAGAAATATTTACAAAAGTAGCTAAAACAGATGAAGAAAGAAGACAAATAGAATTATTTATCAGAAGCGAACTAGAAAAAGGAAGGCAAATATTCTGGATAAGCCCACTAGTAGAAGAATCAGAAAAAATAGACTTAGCAAATGCTATGAATACTTATGAATCATTAGTAGATATATTTTCTCCATTCAGTGTATGACTTCTTCACTGAAAAATGAAGCCAAAAGAAAAAGAGCAAATAATGAGAGATTTCAGTGAAAACAAGATACATATACTATCAAGTACTTCTGTAGTTGAAGTCTGAGTAGATGTACCAAATGCAACAATTATGTGTATAGAATGATCAGAGAGATTCTGACTCAGTCAGTTACATCAGTTTAGATGAAGAGTATGAAGAGGGCAATTTAAATCTCATTGTTATCTTTTTCCAAGTTCATGACAGTATACAGATAGGCTTAGAGCCATGGAAAGAACAAATAACTGATTTGAATTAGCAGAGATAGATTTAGAGCTTAGATGACCTTGAGAGGTCTATTGAGTAAGGCAAAGTTGATTACCAGATTTAAAAGTTGCTAGTTTGACGGATTTAGAGCTTATAAGTCAGATAAGGGAAGATATAGAGGAGTTGTTTAAGGAGTAGTATTTTTTCTATATTCTTTTAATTTCAACAAGAGGGTGTCAATCTGTAAATCTAACTACTGTTTTTATATCTTTTTTAGTATCTTTGATAAGTTTAGATGTTTGTTCTCAACCAATTCATCAAAAATGTTTTCTTGTAATATCATCTTCGATTTTTTTAACTACTTTTCATTTTTTTCTTAGTTCTTTATCTATCCAATCAAACCATAGATTTATTAGTTTTTCTTTATATAGAACGTCAAAAAAAGCCCAACTAGATTCATAGTCTTCATCTTGATTGAATATAGGTTTTTCTGATTCTTCTAAAGAATGTAAAATTTTATCTGATATACTATTAATTGTTCAGGTTAAGTTTTCAGAGCTAAAATGTAGTTCATTATCAATCATTCTTTCAATCATTCCTTCTTCTATTAATTTTTTACTTTCACTGTTAAGTGTATTACTAAAAGACATAATTTTTAATTTATCAAATAATATATAATCACATAATATCATATCATGTGTATTAGTGCAATTTTTAATTTAAAGAAAACTAAAAATTTGACTTATCTCCCCAAAAAGTATAATCATTTCCGATAAACTTAAATGAAAACAAATTACAGCTTGTTAACAGAGGGTTTTAACCCTTTGAAAATTAAGTCTTACAAATAAATCACCACTGGTTATATATCCTAAATACCTAAACTCGTGAATCTACTAGAAGTATTTTTTATAATTTCATGATTAATCATATTTTTTTTAGCACTAGATGTGGCTAAAAAACAAAAATTTAATGCACTACATTTTGTGGTGTTTATTTGAGTATGATCAGGACTCCTAGTTTTTACATTCTCCCCAACAGTATTAAACCTAATTTGAAGAATATTCTGAATGCAAAGATGAGCAGATGTACTAGTTTATTGAAGTATAGTATTTTTAGTTTATTTTGTACTACTACTATTAAAAAAAGTTGAAGCAAACAAAGAAGATATAACTAAATTAGTTAGGGAGGTATCTATATTAGAAGGTAAACTCAAAGATAATGAAAATAAAAAAAAGTAATATAATTTTTCTTATAAGAGCATACAACGAGGAAAAATGCATATGAAATGTTATAGAAGAAATTAGAAATGCATGATATAAAAATATACTAGTAGTTGATGATGGTTCAACAGACAAGACACAAGAAATAATAAAAACATTTGATAACATATTATACATAAAACATGTATTTAACAGATGATGATGAGCAGCTTTAGAAACTTGATTTGCATATTTAAGAAAAAATAGAAAAGAGGGGCTTGATTATGTTGTTACCTTTGATGCAGACTCTCAACACAATATAAAAGACATAAAAAAATTCATAAAAGAATTTGAAAAAGAGAAAGATTTAGACATAGTACTATGATCTAGATTTATTGTAAAAACTAACACAAATGCTCCTTTCATAAGGAAACTTTTATTATTAGCTTGAAGGATTTTTACATATTTACTAAGTTGAATCTATTTAACAGATTCTCACAATGGATATAGAATGATAAGAATAGAATCTTTAGATAATATTCATTTAACCATGGATGGTATGGAATATGCTTCTGAACTAGTTGAACAAATTAGAAAAAATAAATTAAAATTTAAAGAAGTACCTGTTGATATAACTTACACAGACTATTCTCTCAAAAAATGACAGAAAAATTTAAACGCATTTAGGATTGCCAGAAAGATGATTTGGAGTAAATTTTTTAAGTAAATTATTGACAATATCTACAAAAATTATATATTTAAACAGTCTATAAATCTAATCTATTTTGGGGACAGATAAAAATTCAAACTTTTGGAGAAACTAATGAAAGACGAAAAAAAAGTTTTGATTGAGATGGAAGGACAGGGAAGTAATCATCTAGAGATTGATTTGACCTTTTTGCGTAGTATTCGTAGAGATAATGCTTTGTTAAGGCTGATTCATGATAGTTTGAAGACTACTGAGAGGGATTGCTGGAGAAAAATACCTAAATATCCCACCATACAGATAAAGATTGATGGTAAGGAGTACAAAATAAATGCTTCTCAAAAGGGGACATGCTTTTGTGTCCTAGAATTAGTGGAGAAATATTTGACTAGCTTGGCAAATAAAGCTAGAAAAATACTTCTAGCCCTATTTTTGGTTTTAGCATTTTTCTTTCATGGAAAGTTTTCCTTTATATTATTATCTATCTGTTTTATCCTAATCTTTATCTTTGTTTGGAGATTATTTCTTAGGCAAAAACAAAAAATAATTCTTCAGCAGAGAGACTACACGTGAACAAAAGCCGCCATTAGGCGGCTTTTATGTGAAACTGAAATATTAATTGACAAAACGAGTTATAATTCTAAAATAGGGTTTAGCTAAGGTAACTTGTTTTTGTTTAAAAAGCAAATAGCAGGTTGCATAAGCTACCTGCTGGAAAATTATATGGAGTATGTTATGAAAGATGATGTCATAAGGGTTGATTTAGTGCAGGAAGAAGTACGGAAGATAACAAAAACTACTTCTTTAGAACTAAACGTGGAAAACTTAAGGTTTCTTTTTAACCATGATTTTCTTATACTAAAATTATATGATGTTATGGAAAAAGAGTTGTCTAACGCTCAGAGGTTTTTCATCTGGAAACCAGATGATATAAAAACTTGTGTACGCTTACATCATCCTTTATTGGATAATGATGTACGGATGTACTTTATTAATGCCATGTCGGAGGCTAGAGTACGGGTTCTCCTACTTCATCAGGTTAAGGGGTTCTATTCCTGGCTTGATAAAATGTTTTTATCGGGCATTACCATACTTCTTTTCGCTTTATGTTTTACTCTTTTTCTATCTATGACCTTTTTCTCCTGTACAGCAATAGCATTTATGATATTATCTTGTTTAGCTATTATAAACAGGATAGATATTAAGAGAATCTCAAATAAGTTGCATGAAGCTTGCAATGAGGTTTCTCAGCAGTAAGGGAACAAAGCCCCTTCAGGGGCTTTGTTGAATTTTAACCTTAAATATAAGGTTAGTCCATAAAAAATTTTATAAACAATTGATTTACTTGTATTTTTATTTAATATCTTTTTATAGTTAAATACTAAGAATACACAAAAATGTATAATATATCAAAATCTCAAAAAAATATATTTCGCAAAAAACACTTTTTTATGCCACTAAAAAAGTGTTTTTTCGTTCTATTTTTATTTATATATTCAACCACAAATGTATTTGCATGACTAATTATAGAAGAAGTAATGCCAAACACAGAAGATGATAAAAATCTAGAATACATACAAATTCAAAACCCATGAAACACTGAGATAAATCTAAACTGATACTATTTATCAGATAAATCAGGAAAAGAATACTACTTCTGAACCTGAGAAGTTATACAACCTTGAGAAAATAAAAAGTATTACAGAACAGAAACAAAAATTATACTAAACAATACGGACGAAGAAATATATCTATACAATTCATGAACTCTAATAGATACATTTAGCTATGAAAACAGTATAAAATGAGACGCAATAAATATAAACTCATCAACAGATGACTCAGATGATATCGATTTATGAGAAGAGGATAATACTTGAACCTGAACACAGGATAACACAAATACATGAAGTACAGATTCTCAAGAACAAGAAAATAACACTTGAACCTGAACTTTAACAGAAAGCTGATCTACAGAAAATACAATAGAAACAAATACATGAACTACTGAAACCTGAACTTGAGACACCACAGAAAGTTGAGAGCAAAATACCTGAACCTGAGAAATCTCATCAGAATCTGGTAGCTGAGAGACAAATACTTGAACTATTGATATTTTAGAAATACCAGATGTAAATATAGAAGTTCAAAGCTGATTAGAATATCTAACATGAAATACTCGGAGTTGTAAAAATGAAGATTGTAAAATAAATCTAACCCTAGAAAATGTTTTTTCATGAAGTTATGAAGAGCAAAATTATTTATGCTTTTGGAACTTCTGAACTTGAGCAATATATACAACAGATAACACAAAATGTAATCCAGGATATGTAAGTTATTGAACTTGAAATTTTGAGATAACAGCAAAAATATATGAAAAATGAAACGAAGAAAACTATAAAATCTGATGATTAAAAATTGAGAACACACCTGATAACAATTCTTGAACATGAGAAACAAATAATCCCACAGCTACAGGGAATACAGAAGACCCAGAAATAGAAACATCAACCTGAACAGCCTTAACGGACTCATGAACTACAGACTCGTGAACTTGAGAAACAAGTAGTTGATTTTTAGAAGAAGAAATATTGGTATCTTCACCAGAAATTATATACGATTTTCAAATTCCAACCTACTTATTAGACAAAGGAATCAAGAAGGAAACTTATGAATGCAACAAGGAAAAAGATGAATGTAAAGTAAACCTAAATTTAGAAAGCAGCTTCACATGAACATATCAAAAATCAGATTATAAATGTGAAATAGATTTCTGATTTTGAAGTTGAACTCTGACATGACAAGAAGAAAAGTGTAATCCATCTACAGTTATTTTTCCAATCTGAGAATATTATATAAATTTCAAAATAATTTATAAGAACGATGAATCAATATACAGCACATGAACTATAAAAATAAACAATTCAGAAATAATAGAAAATAATGAAAATAATTCAGATGATTCTTGATGATGATGAGGCGGATGAGGTTGATGATGAGTAATGTCACAAGAAGAAAAAATAAATATAATTTCACCAGAAATAGAAATTCAGTCTTGATTAGAAGAAATAAATTGAGAATACAAATGTAAAAAAGAAGATTGTAAAGTTAACCTAGAGTATGAACCAAAAAACTCTAAAGAGAAATGTATATGGAGCTTTAATTGATGAGATTATAGTGACTGAACACAAGAAAAGTGCAATCCATGATATGTAGATTATTCATTATGAACCTATGAAATAAAGCTAAAAGTATACCAAAATTGAGTAGAATCAAATTTTAAAGAAACAATTCTAAGCTTTAAAAACGAAGAAAAAGCAGAAGAACAAACAGATCAAAATCCAGATTTAGAACAAGAAACTCAAACAGAAAAAATAAGTATAACCACACCAGAAATAGAAATTCAATCCTGATTAGCTCAAGTAGATTGAGAATACAGATGTAAAAAAGAAGACTGCAAAGTAAACTTAGAATATGAACCAAAAGATTCTGATGAAAAGTGTCTATGGAGCTTTAATTGATGAAGTTTTAGTGATTGAACACAAAAAAAATGTAATCCATGATATGTAACATATCCACTATGAACATATCAAATAAAACTAAAAGTTTACCAAAAATGAAAAGAATCAAATTTCAAAGAAACAACCCTAAACTTTAAAAACCTAAAATTAGAAGAACAAGAAGAAAATACTGAAACTGAGGAAGAGGAAATAACACAAGAAAAAACAGTTAAAATTATATTACAATGAAAACAAGCAAAATACAAAGTCATAGAACCAAACTCAGTAAAATGTATCTGAGTAGATAAATGTAATATAAATCTAACATCAGAAGTAACTTGATACACAAAAAAATCTGATTTAGTTTATAAATGGAATTTTTGAAATAAAACACATTCAGACAAAGCAAATCCATCAGCAATATGGTATGAAGCCTGAGAATATGAAATAGAACTAAAAGTTTATGAAAACTCAAAATTTCTATGAGAAAATTATTTTACAGTAGAAGTATTACCAGAAGAACAAGTTTTAGAAGAAAATGAAGAAGTAATTGAAATAAATATATCAAACGAAATGCTATGAATAAACAAAATAATGGTAAATCCAAAATGAACAGATAACTGAGAACGGATAGAACTCATAAACAAAACATCAAAAAGCATAAATCTAAAATGATGTGAATTAGATGATGATATATGAAAATGAAGCAAACCATACAAATTTGAAGAAGATTTCTACCTAAGACCAAATCAAGTAAAGAAATTCTATAAATCACTGACAAAAATAAACCTTAACAACGACCAAGATTCAGTAAATCTATCTTGTTATTCTAAATTGATAGATAGCCTATCTCGGAATTTTGATGTAAAAGAGTGATATTATTTAAACCACGACAGATTAGTAACAACTGATTTCAAAGCACTAGTAACCAAAGTTGTAGATTGAGACACAATAGAAGTACAAACAGAAAGTTGAGAAAAAATTATTATCAGACTAATCTGAGTAGATACACCAGAAAATAATACCTATAAACAAATTTTTCAGTACTATTGAGAACAAGCATCAAAATTTACAAAAGAGCATTTACTATGAAAAGAAGTACTAATAGAGCTTGATAGTGAAAATGATAGGGATAGATATTGAAGACTACTTTGATATGTTATAATTGATGATCAAAACTTTAACAAACTCCTACTAGAAAAATGAATAGCAAAACCATATTTTAGATATCCATTTAAATATATGGAAGAATTTGATAAAGCCTATAAAACAGCAAAAAAAGAAAAACTTTGAATGTGGGCAGATAAAGAAATGAAAAAGATTTTACTAGAAGAAATTAAAGAGGAACAAGAAATTATAGAAGAAGAGGAAGAAACAAAACAGGAAGAAATTTTGGAACTAGTAGATGAAAATCAAGACGAAATACCAGACGAATTTGAAGTAATTATTGAAATAGATGAAGAAACCTGAGAAGTGACTATTGATAAGGAAAAATCACTAGAAAACTATAAAAACTATGTAATAAAAACATTCAAACAATCTATAACAAAACCAAAAGACTGATTAAAAATCTCATGAACAACCCTACCAAATTCTCAAGTATCATTCTTTCTAACTTGAAGCTGAGAACAAATCACAATTATGTCAGATAAAAATTGAAACTATGAATTTATAATAAAAGATTGATTAAAAATATGAACATATACTCCAAAAATAGTTTTAATAGACCGATTTTGAAATGAATACATATTTAACTACAATAAAGAAGTCGTAATAGATGATGAATACATAAAGAAAATAACAGAAGTAAAGAAAGCGAAAAAGAAGACTGCCAAGAAAAAAACGACAAAAAAGAAAACCACTAAAAAAGAAGTAGTTGAAGAAGACGATTATAGTATATCTAAGCTAAATTTCATAATTCCAAATGCTAATGCGGATTCTTGAAATTTTTGAGAACAAGAAGTAAATGCTATTTATATTTTTATGTTAGCTGTTTTAAGTGTTGTTTTAATCTTTGTAGTGTTTAAAAGAAGAGAGATTTTGTAATTGTGGATTTATTTCAGATTAAAAGTTTTAAAAATAATATAGTTAAGAATAGAAATATATCCATAAAGTATATTTTTAACTGTCAATCTAAAAAATCTTTTTTTCTTGATTTATTTTCAGCTTAAATATATTAAGCTGAGATTTTTTGAATTTTTTTAAATTTAGAAAAGAAAAAGAGAATATCAAAATTCCAAATAAGCCTTAAATCAAATAACATTATAATCACTGATAAGCATATATAAATTCTTGAATAGTTGAAAAAGAGGAAAGATGATATAACAATCTTGTTATCCATTTAGGAATTTATTTTAATAACACTTATGAATATGAACAATCAAAAGTGATTTTTGAGTGCTTGATTTAGTAGAGAAAAATATATAAACAATCAAGATTGGTATAAATTACAAAATTTTATATCAGATAAAGAAACTCCCTTTTTAATCTTATTTAAGGACAAAGCAAGAAATAACTATCAGCTTTTAAAAGAATTGTATAAAGACTCTAGTATTTACTATGCAGTAAAAGCCTGTCCCAATCTTGAGATATTAAAAATATTTATAGAAGAATGATCATGTTTTGACATTGCTTCAATTTATGAACTTGATTTAGTTCTAGGACTTTGAGCAACTCCAGACAAAATTAGTTATGGAAACACTATAAAAAAAGAAAAACACATAAAATATGCTTATGAAAAATGAATAAAAATGTTTGCTACTGATAGTGAGGATGATTTATATAAAATCTCAAGAGCAGCACCATGATCTAGAGTATATTTTAGACTGTTAAGTCCTTGTATATGAGCAGAACGGCCTTTATCAAGAAAATTTTGATGTGAATTCGATATGGCATATTCTTTAGCAATAAAAGCTAAAGAGTTATGACTTATTTCATATTGAGTTTCTTTCCATGTATGATCTCAACAAAATGACTTAACAGCTTGGGACCTTGCAATTACGAAAACTTGAGAACTATTTAAAAAATTAGAAGAAGTTTGAATTAAGTTAGAAATGGTAAATATGTGATGATGATTACCAACACAGTACATAAAAGAAATAAAATGATTAGATGAATACATGAATGAAATAAAAAATTCTCTAAAAAAGAACTTTTGAAATAACATACCAGAAATTATTATGGAACCTTGAAGATCTCTAGTTTGAGATATTTGAGTAATTGTTTCTGAAATCGTTTTGATATCCAAAAAACAAAATGCGGAAAATGAGACAAAATGGGTATTCTTAGATATTTGAAAATTCTCATGATTAATAGAAACCCTTGATGAATCCATAAAATATCCTTTTTATGTAGAAAAAACATGAAACACATCTCCAGTCATCCTAGCAGGACCAACATGTGATAGTATGGACATATTATATGAAAATTATAAATACGAGTTACCTGAAACTCTAATTTCAGGAGATAAAGTTTATATATTCTCAACATGAGCCTATACGCAAAGTTACAGTGCCATAGAATTCAACTGATTCCCTCCACTAAAAATATATGTTTTGTAAAGATACACTATTTTTAGTCTAATCTTTTTTCTAGTGTTTATAAAAGAAAAATATAAAAATTGGTTATTAAAATACTCCGAGTAATTAATTCTAAATCAGAATATTATAAAAAATTTCATAAAAAGAATAAATATGATACAATAAAATTATTACTTTTTAAATATTTGCATATGAAAAAAGGTCTCTGAGTATTATTTGTTTTGATGTTTCTTTTTTTTAGTACAAATTTCTTAGCAAATGCAGAAGGAAATACATATTATGTAGCTACAAATGAGGAATGTGCTAGTGATGACAATGATGGTTTAGCAATAGATTGTTCAGGTGGTTGAAATAGCTGACCATTCAAAACAATCACAGCATCACTAGAAAATCCAGATTTAGCTCCATGAGATATAATAGAAGTATTAGAATGAACTTATGAAGAATCAGTAAGAACTCCAGAAGATGGAGAACCTAAATTACCTACCAATTGATGAATAGAGTGAAGTCCAATAACTCTACGTTCATATTCAGGTAACACAAGTAAACCACTTATCCAATCAGATAAATCAATTGTAGTTGCGATAGGCTGGGATTACTTTGATTTTGAATGATTTGAAGTAAAAGGACTAGATACAGACTATACATCTCAAATATGTATAATAGTATGAGATTATGGAAATTCAGAAATAGAATATCATCCAGAACACATAAATATTTCAGATTTAGAAGTACACGGATGTCAGTGGCATTGAATTATCGTAGAAATGTCTGATGATGTTACTGTAAAAAACTGTGAAATCCATGATAATATTATGTCCAACAAAGATTGAGCTAGGTCTAATGCTAATTGGTGATCAGCTTTAAAAGTTCAAAAAGAAAGTGATAGAGTAATACTTGAAAACAATAAAATATATCACAATTGGGGAGCATGAATAGCTATGAGAGCAGAATGAACAGCCGTAAAAAACAATACAATTTGGGATAACTATTCCGCTAACTTATACTTGGACAATTCAAAAGAAATAGAAGTTGATAGCAACTTTATATATTGTACTGAAAGTGGTCTATGAGTTGATAAAAAAACTCTATGAATCTGAATCTGAGAAGAATATATTTCTCCATATGATTATTATGAAGATTGAGTTTTAGTTGAAACAGATAGGAGATGGGGAAATCGCTCACAAGATCTAAAAATATATAATAACATAGTATCAAATTGTAATAAAGCCTTACAAGTTATGACTCCAGAAAATCTTTCTGAGGGGAATGCCTGATTACAAGACTCTGAAATCTATAATAACACCTTTGTAAATAAATGAGCATCAAATACCATACTAATTATGGCGAGTGATCAAAATGAAGACGACGATGAATTTTATGAAAATACATGAGTAAAAATATATAATAATATAATATGGCAATCAGATTTTGTAGATCCTATTGGTATAAGTGATTCAGCAACTGAAGGTTCTTATTATTTTGCAAATAACCTTTGGGGGCAATGAAAACCAAGTTCTTATGCTCAGTGAACAAATGATATATATAACATAAAACCAAATTTTGAGGAAATATGAGATATATATTCACCAGAATACTTTAAAATAAAATCAGACTCAAAAGCAAAAGACGCAGGACAAACTGTTAGTAGTTTAACTGTAGACTTTGAATGAATATCAAGACCACAAGGAGGTAAATATGATATATGAGCTTATGAACTAGTTCAAACAGAACCAGACATCACAGCACCAGAGTTAACAGAAGTAACAATAGTGGCAAATTCTACATCAGATAATACACCAGATTATACTTTTAATACAACAGAAACTTGAACAATAACATATAGCTGAAGTTGTTCAAGTACAACAATAGAAGCAACAGAATGAGATAATACAATAACATTTAATGAGTTAGCAGACGGAACTTATTCAGATTGTGAAATAACAGTAACAGACGTAGCATGAAATATGTCAGAAGTACTAACAATATCAGAATTTGAAATAGATACAACAGGAGATACAATAGCACCAACACTAACAGAGATAACACAAGTACTTAGTCCAAATGAAGACGGTAAACCAAGTTATACATTTCATACAACAGAGGCTTGAACAATAATATACTGATGAGATTGTGCAAGTATAATAATAAATGCAAAAGAAGGGAATAATGAGATAAAACTAACATCAATTGGTTTTAGGAATATAGAGGATGTTTCAAAAGGTGAGTTTAGTAGTTTATTAGATTGAGTTTATTCAAACTGTACTTTAGTAGTAGTAGATGATGCTGGTAATACATCTAATGTATTAAAAATTTCATCATTTGAGGTAAATATAAAAGAACCAATCTTTAATACAGACAGAGTCTTTAAACAATTAATCTGAACCACATGTTGAAAAACCTTTTGGGACATAGTTTGACATCAATTTGAAGACTCAATAAAAAAGGTAGCCTGTGCAGATATAGTATCATGATACAAAGAAGATGATAGCTTTAGACCAGACAATAACATAACAAGACTAGAAGTTACAAAGGTACTAGCAAAAGCCTTCTGATTTACAGCCGAATACCCAACAACAAAACAATTCTCAGATGTAGAAAAAGATGAATGGTATTCAAAATATCTATACCCACTAAGTCAAGAATGAGCGTTCGGATGATATAAAGATTGAAGCTTCCAACCATACAATAACATAACTAGAGCAGAATTTGTAAAAGCAGCACTAAAAGCAAGTGCGATAGAAGTTACCCCAGTCTTAAACTCACAATTCTTTGATGTACACCCAGATGAATGGTATGCAAAATACATAGTAAGAGCCAACAAGTTATGAATAATAAATGGTTATAAAGATTGAAACTTCCGTCCATTACAACCAATAACAAGATGAGAAGTAGCAAAAATAATGACTAGGATTTTGGAGTTAGAGTAGATGAAATGAATTATAAAAAAAAGAGAAGATTTCTTCTCTTTTTTGTGTTTTACAAAAAAAATTAATATATATTGTTACTCCTTCTAATCTTTTCTTCTATTCTATCTTTTTTTTCATTTTCTGATGTTTGATATTCATCTATTCTACTCATAAATTCATCTTTACTTATTTTCTCTCAATCAAAAGTTCATATCTCTATATCATTAGTTTCCCAATATAAAGGAAAATCAGCAAATAACTTAGTTTGATTACCAACTTTTTTTAAATAGGTATTAAGTTGTATACTCTTTATTTTTGCTCATTCATCTCAAGGTACTTCTAGTCTTTTTTCCCAGAATATAGTTACAGTTGTTCAATTATATCATTCTAAGTTAATTCTCTCTTCATTTTCTCATCAATTAAAAGATATTATATCAGGAAGTTCTTTGTTTTCTAATTCTTCTTTACTTTTAGAATTAGGATTTATTCAAGCTTTTTTTAATTCTCTCCATGTAGAAATTTCATCATTCAAAATCTGATTCCAAATTTCAGTAAATTTTTCTTTTTCTGGATTTTCTTCTCATTCTGCATTGACCTCATTTTGAGCATCATACATATTTAAGTAACTTTTATAAGGTCCTAAGAAAATTGCAAGAAAAGAATTTAGACCTAATGTTTTAACTAATTGTTTTCTATTTTCTTTTGCTTTATTACTAATAAGAGATTCTTTACTAAAAGTATCTCAAAAAGCACTAAGACCTGTTTTCTTTATTGTTTTTATAAAATCAACTCCATTGTTTCACATTAACCTCAAATTAACTACTTTATTTAATTCATCTAACTTTTGAATAACATCTAAACTTGAGTTACCTTTCACTAGAGAAAATAATTCATCAATTTCTTTCTCTGTAATATATTGAGAATCCATAAAAAGCTCAGCAACTGTTTTCCCATCTATTTCTTTATTCCATTTAAAATCCAAAGGATTATATTTAAAAGATTTAAATAGTTCCTTAAAAAACTGTTGGGCTAAGGTTTCTCCACCAATTTTTAAAGCTACCAATGTAGTATTTTCAATTTCATCTATGGTAAAATTTCCAGAATCTAATAGTTCATTTTTTATTAATAATAATATTTTATTGTCTACTTTTATTATTTCTTCGTCAATTTTATTAATTAATCTATTTAAAATATTTTTAGGAATTTTTTCACTTTCTAGATATTTTTCAAGTCATTCTATATCATCTTTTGCAATGAAATCTTCTATCTGTATTAATTGTTCAGAGGATTGTTCAAATCATGGAGGAGGTAATCAATCAAAAGCAACACTCTGTTGTTCTTCTCAAGTCATAGTTTTTTAAATTACTTATATAAAATATTTTATTTAAACTTTTAAATTTGCTCTAAAAGCAAATCAGCATTATCTCTTTCTTCTTTCTCTATTTTTTGTTTTAGTAAATCATAGTTTTTATTTATTTTCTTTAGTTCTTGTTTTTTTTCCATTAACACTTTAGCTTTTTTTAATATATCATCTTTTGTTACTATCTTAGACATAAATCTATAAATTACTTTTAATATTAATTTTCATATATAATATAATTCTATCCTATATTTTTAAACCAGTCAATCTTTTTGCATTTTCCAAACTTATCCATACAATACACAAAACTTTATAAACTAATAAAACAAAGCAAAAATATGGAACTAGCAAAAATTAGAAATTTTGGAATTATAGCTCACATAGACCACTGAAAATCAACACTAGCAGACAGACTACTAGAAATAACATGAACCATAGATAAAAGAGAAATGAAACACTGACAAATGCTGGATACAATGGAACTAGAACAAGAAAGATGAATCACAATCAAACTACAACCAGTTAGAATGAACTACAAATGATATGAACTAAATATCATAGATACTCCATGACATGTAGATTTTCAATATGAAGTAAGTAGAAGTTTAGCATCAGTTGAGTGAGTTCTATTAGTAGTAGATGCAACACAATGAATAGAAGCACAAACACTTTCAAACGTATACATAGCAATAGAACAAGACTTAGATATAATTCCAGTAATAAACAAAATAGACCTACCAGCTGCAGATGTACCAAGAGTAGAAGAAGAAATAATGAATTTATTATGATGTGATAGGGAGGATATAATACCAGTTTCAGCAAAAACATGAGAAAATGTAGAAACAGTACTAGAAGCAGTTATTAAAAGAATAAAACAACCAGAAATATTTCTATGAGAAGAAAATATTGATAAACAAGAGCTAAAAGCTCTAGTATTTGATAGTCAGTATGATTCATACAGATGAGTAGTATCTTATGTAAAAGTATTTTCAGGAGAAATAAAAAAATGAGACATATTACATTTTCTAAATACAAATAAAAAAATAGAAGCACTAGATGTATGATACTTTTCACCAAGCTATACAAGTGATAAAACTATAGGACTATGATCTATAGGTTATGTTGTAACATGACTAAAATCCATAAGAGATGCACAAGTATGAGATACACTTTGGAAACCAGAAGATGTAGAATGACCAAAAGATAAGCCAGAGAAATCAAAAGCAATCTCAGGATTTAAAAGAGTAAACCCCTTTATATATGCCTGAGTTTTTCCTATGAGTAGTGATGAATATCCACAACTACAAGATGCAGTTGAAAAACTTATGTTAAATGATTCAGCATTAACAAAAGATGCAGAAGTAAGTCCAGCACTTGGAAATGGATATAGATGTGGTTTCTTATGATTACTTCACTTAGATATAGTAAAAGAAAGACTATTTAGAGAATTTGACATGGATGTCATAATGACATCTCCACAAGTTACTTACAAGATAAAAATGTTATGAGACAAAACAAGCGAATACTCTAGATTTAGAACCGAAATTATTAGTTTAGAATGAAAGAATTTCACTTATATCTACGTATCAAATCCTGAAGACATGCCAGAAAGAGAGAGATACCTAACCGTAGAAGAACCAATAGCAAAAGTAGAAATCATAACACCTACAGAATATGTTTGAAATCTGATGCAATTATCACAAGAAAGAAGATGAATATTCAAAAATCAACAATTCATAGATAGCACAAGAGTTATGTTAACATATGAGTTACCGATGAATGAACTTATATGAGATTTTTATGATGAATTAAAAAGCTTATCAAGTTGATATGCAAGTCTAAACTACGAATTTTTAAAATACAGAGAAGACAATTTAGTAAAACTAGATTTACTTATAGCCTGAGAAAAAGTATCAGCACTAAGTATGATTTGTCACAAAGATCAAGCAAGATATATCTGATGAAAAGTTACAAGAAAATTAAAAGAAGTAGTTCCAAGAGCCATGTTTGCCATAGCAATACAAGCAGCAGTTTGAGGACAAGTAGTTGCAAGAGAGGATTTATCAGCTATGAGAAAGGATGTAACAGCTAAACTTTATGGTTGAGATGTTTCAAGAAAGAAAAAGCTTTTACAAAAGCAGAAAAAGGGAAAGAAGAAGATGAAGCAGTTTGGTAAGGTAAGTTTACCAAGTGAGGCATTTGTGAATTTGTTGAAGAAGTAGATTTAAAATATTAATTATTTGTATAATATGATAACAAATAACGAATTAATAGATAAAGCAAAATCGATCATTAAACCCAAAAAAATGAAACATGGATTTATTGCTTCTGATTGTGGTTGTGCTCTAGTTACTGCAAAAGATAATGTTTTTTTAGGTGTGAGCATTGATACATGTTCAAGTATGGGATTTTGTTCTGAACATAGTGCAATTGCAGCAATGATTACTAATTGAGAATATAAAATTAAGAAGATAGTTGCAGTTGATGAAGATGGAATGGTTTTACCTCCTTGTGGAAGATGTCGAGAATTCATCCATCAAATTCATGAAGATAATCTAGATGCAGATGTTATTGTTAAAAATAATAAGGTAGTAAAACTAAAGGACTTATTGCCATATAGATGGGATGAAAATTTGTAAAGAAAATTTTGATTATTAAAAAATAAAAGTAACTATGAAAAAGAAAAAAATATTAAGTTTACTACTATTACAACCAATCTCAATAATGCTTTTTGCAGGAATATGAACATGATGAGTACAGTTTAGTTGTGGATGTATTACAGGAAAAGATATTATAGAAATGAATAAGAATATATTAGAAAGTTATGTAAATGAACAAAAAGAATCAAAATGAAATTATCCTACATATGAAGAATTAGAAAAGGCGTATGAAGAAATGGAAGATGAAAGTAGAATGGGAAATTATCTATATAACTATGATGAAGATAATATAGATAAATGATGAGTGTATTATTCTTTAGATTGAAATAACTACACTCTGAAAGCTTATGCAACAGGTACTAAATCATATTTTCTAAAATGAGAAAGAATATTTTATAGAAGAGTATTAACAGACTTAGAAACTAACGAAGCTGTTAAATATGTATGATTTTGATTTTATAATGATTTGCTTGTTATTCTAAAGAGAAAAATATTTTAACTATTTCACAAACCTAACCCCATAAAAACAACTTCAACTATCCGCAAGTTTATCGTTATATCTAACATCTCAAATTAAATCACCATCTTCAAATAAAAATCATTTATGCATCTGTGAGCAAATTTCTTGATACTCAGATGCTTTTATTTTTTCTGTTTTAAATATTTCTCTAAAAAAAATATCTACATATTTTATATAAAAATAACCATCTTTTATTTCTATAACTTTGTACTTATTCATAAAAATAAAATCATAACTATTTTTAGTATAGGGAATAGCTACATAATTATTCAAATCACTAATTTTTCATGCATAAAATCATTCAGAAAATCTAATAAATATTATAAAGATAAACAATATACCAAAAAATAGAGACTTTTTTCTACTAAAATTAAGCCTAGTTTCTAGGCTTAAAATATAAAGTATTAAAGTAATGACAATTGTTATAAATAGCAAAGGATCAAATACATAAGTATAAAGATTTAGAGAATAATACTTTTCAGAAAATGGATAAAATAAAGGGATTCACCAAACAACTAGATAATCCAAGAATATATGAATTGAAATTCAAGATAAACTTACAAAGTAAAGTTTACTAAAACTTAAAATATTCTTTTTTCTAATAAAAATATAAAAAATAAAACTTAAAAATACTGCAAAAATAGGAGATAATAGTAGGCTATGAGTTAATATTCTATGTAATCAAACATTATTAAAACTCCAAATTATATCCAAATCAGGGGATATTGCAGAAATTATAAAAAATACTAAAACATATTTTGATTTTTTATCCAAGAAAACCTTTTTTAAAAAGTATCAAGAAGCTAAATGTGTAAAAATATCCATTTTTATATTTAGTTGGAAAATATTATTTATTGAATATATTATAAAAAAATATTTTTTAATAAAAAGATTTTAAAAATAAGAATAAACTTAAGTATATAAAAAATACTAGTTTCTTTTGATTTAAAAAAAATTATAATTAAAATCACTAATAATTTAAAATTAACTTCTCTATTATGATTTATCCATCAATCGCATTAATATTATCTGTAGTATTATTAACAATCTCAATGAAGAAAAAAAATAACACTCTAAGAAACTTAGCAATTTTTATGATAATAGTTTCAGTTATAGCTTTTTCTTCTACAGTAGCACTTACATAATTTATGTAAGGAAAGTAGAGAGTGAGTTTTCGTAAATCTTCTTTGACAAGGAGCAAGAAATACATATAATCCATTTTATGGAAATGTATTTTTTATTTTTTTATATGTATCAATTATGAATTGAAAAGTATTTATGGATGAATCAACTTGAAAATGAGTAGGAAATTGTAGTGAAGGGAAAAGTAATATTATGAAAGTAGAAGATGTTCAGATCGCTGATTTTACCAGGAAATTAGAAACATTATGAAAAGAACTTGGGGCGGAAGAATTTGCACAGGTTTGTATGGAGCTTATTGATAAAATAATTAAGGGGAATAAATCTCCAGAAAATTTCGGTAAAATTATGAAAGCAACAAGTGTTAGAATAAGAGAATTAGAATTAATGACTGACTGATTTATTAGTTAAATAAGAAAAAATGAACGAAGAAAAAGCCTATAAAATATTGTGAGTAAAACCTTGAGTCTCGGAGGGCGATTTATGAAGAGCATTTAGGAAAGAATCAAAAAACAAGCATCCAGATAGAGGAGGAACAGAAGAAGCATTTAAAGAGTTAACAGATGCTAGAAACTTGATTCAGAAAATTATAGATTGAGAATTAAGATCTAATATAGAAAAGACAGAATCACCAGAAGAAATTTACGCTAAAAGACTTTTTCATATGCTTAAAGAATACAATAATCTTAGGAAACAAAATCCAACATTGTCTTTTGATCAGAAATTTTGTATACAAGAGAGAAGAATCTGCGAACAAATTTGAAAAACTAAAAACATAGGCTTTATAGCGAAGGCTCTAAGTCTTTGTCATAGTGATTATTATGTAATCTTAATAAATTCACTTTTGAGAATAGGCTCATTTGCTACCCAGAAAAACCTAATATCTATGTTAAATTTTTGCATAGATGCTGAATTAGAAACACCATCACTTCTTTATAATAAAGAGTTTCAGATACTGAAATGAGAAATAAAAAAATTATCTCACTAATAAGACTATTTACAGTTTTGCTAAAAAATCATTTTGTTTCGTTATACAATTGAAAGCAGAAGAATACTATAAAAGGTATTCTTTTATTATTCAATACAATTTGAATTATAAAATTTAATTCCTATAATCATTTAAAATTAAATTATAAAAAAATACTATGCAAGACTTTAATGATAAAATAATTTATAAAACACATCAGCACAAAATTATTCTGGTTATGTGAATAATTTGATGGTTTTTACCAATAGCATCTATTTGATTAGTTGTCCTGTACTTTACAACTAAAAACTATTTATATATTTCTCTTTTTTTAATAGTTACATTCATATTTGTATTTTTATATAAACTTTTTTTTTGGAAAACAAGTTATTTTCTAATAACTAATAGAAAAATAGTTATTAGGGCAAGAAATGGAATATTTTCAAGATTTAATATGGCATTATATTATGAAAACATTAGAGATATAGCATATAGTAAAAATAATATATTACACTATTTTTTAAACTATGGTACATTCTTTGCTAGAAGTAGTGCAGGAGCTTGAAATTGAGACTTTGAAGCTTCATATATTCCAAATATAGCAGAAGTCTATAAAATAGTAAACAATTTTTACATAATGACTCCAGAGCAGAGAAATCAAGTTAATGAAGAAAAACAATGACAAGAAGAAAAATTACAACAAAAAAAAACAGAAAATAAAGGATTGACTAAAAAAGAAATATTAGAGAAACAAAAAAAAATATTATTAGATGTTAGATGAATCAAAGAACTTGTTGAGTTAGATGATAGTGATAGAAGATATATTTTCGAACATGAAGAAGATAGAAATCATTGAGTTTATGAAACTATAAAGAAACAGGTAGTTTTTTGTGTTACACATGATTCTAATCTAAGAGATCCAGACTCAGCAATAGTTTTGAAACTATGAAATAAGGTGGTTTTTCCTGCAGTAAATTTTCATGAATTGAACCTCCCATCAACGGTATCGTCAAGTCCATGACTTGAGGTTCATAACTATCTAGCAAAAAAATTTAGTGCGATAGAAGAATATGATGCAACTATACTTATTGGTTTTGATTTAGAATAGAAAATTTATCACTAATTGTAGCCATTCTTTTATTAACTATTTCTCTTTTGTTATTTTTTCTCCTATTTTCATTTATTTCGTTTAAAAGATTTTTAGGTAATAGTTCCATAATCTCTATAAATTTTGCTTTAATACTGAGTTTTATTATCCCTATTTTTTCAAAATACTCCTCAGGAATAATTCATTTATATTTTTTACTTAAATAATTTACGAAATTCTTGTGGGTAAATTTTTTGTTTGACATTAAAAATAAAAGCATATCAGGGAAAAATATTGGAAAAATTATATCCTCATCTTTTATTACCCCTTCAAGTTTTCAACTCTCTATATCTTCTAGAGAGAATTTTCATTTATAAAGGTCTATAATTGAAATTTTTCAGTCCAATAATGCTTTTACAATTTTACGTTGTCCTCTTCCATACAATAAATCTTTTCTCTGAGTTCATTTGTATCAAAAAGGTAATCATCTCTTGCATCTCAAGAATCTATTTTTATCAATATCTCAAGTTTTTTTTCAACCAACAGAATTGAGTTTTATCCTTAAGTCAATAAACCTTTGAAGATCTTTTTCTGAAAGGAACTCTCACATAAGAGAGGTTGGAAAAGATGTAGAGACTACATTTAAATCTTCTAATTTAAATCACTTAAAAGTACCCTCATTTATTTTTGCTTCTCATTCATCCTTTTCAACATTTCATGCTCATCTAACTTGAATTCATGCATTTTGAGTTATTTTCTGATTTATGTAATGTGTTCATACCTCATGTATTTTTAAGAATAATGTTTGATCAAGTCGATATGTTTCTGTAGATTTATTTTCAGGTATTAAAAGTTCATTTTGGGAGTCATATATAGAACTAACATTAGGGTCTAAAACAACTTTTATTCATAATCCGTGAGCATCAATATATAGCTGTAATATTTGCATAAAATCTTCTCTTGGAATTTCAATGTTTTTAAACCTTTCTAGAATATTCTTTGTAAAAGAATCTCTCTCAGGTTCTTTATATAAATAGTTTTCAATATCAGGAATATCTTCTTTATATCCTCATTCTTTTAATTCTGCTATTAATTTTTTATAAAAACCTACATATTCATTCCTCTCTTTTTCATTGAGATGCTTTTTGTTTTTAGTGAATTCTTTGCATATAAGATTTAGAGTTAGGCTGGTTTCTTCTGGGACCTCTGAAACTTTTGGTCAGTATAGTTTTTCTTGTCACTTTTCAATTTCTTTTATATTATCATTTCTTTCTTGTTTAGATAATCATATATCTCCTCAAGCTTTCTCAAGTTCAAAAGGACCAGTTGGTATAGCTGTTTCTATTGAAGTAATCATAGACTCTATTCATTCAATCTCAATTTGAGTTTTATTAGGATTATTATTATCTCATTCTCTTAGTTCTTCTTGTATTAACCTTAGTTCCTCTATATATCATTTTAATTTTTTCTGAACTGTTTCTATTAAAACAATAGATTTTGTTTTATTTTCTATTAAAAAAATAGACCCTATTTTATTTTCTTTGAAATCCTTATATGAGACTCCTCATATATCTTCAAAATAAGTTTTATTATATGGTCTTCACTCTTTTTTACTTGCTCAATCATATAAAAAAGTCCATTCTAATAAATCATTTATTCATTTATTTTCCTTAAATTCTATTATTCTATCTTCTATACTTAGGGAATTAAAACTTTCCATAGTCATTTTAAACTAAATAAAATATAATTTATACAATTGTAACATTTACTTTTAAACTTTGCAATAAAAAATACCTTATTTTCTATAAAAAAAATTTGAACTTCCATAATTTTTTATATACTTAAAAATAAACCTTATAAACTAACCACATTTTTATGACAGAATTTTTAAAAGAAACAAAAAAGTGAAAAAAGTTTGAACTTCTAATTGACTATAAAATATATTCAAAAGAGATAATACTTAGAACAGCATATCTATTTTTAGACAAGTGATATTTTTTCTTTAAAGAAGACGAAGATAAAAACCTAGTATTACAATTCACATTAAAACCATGAGTAAAAGATAAATTAGAAAATATAATCTCTGACTTTAGTGATGAACTTCTAAATACACAACTTAGAGCAACTATAGCACAAGAAAATAAAGAAATAAGAAATGAAGTTATAAAATCCGCTATTCAAAATTCTCTTAGAGAAGCAGAACTTCCAAATGATTGGAAATGATATGATCAAGCAGAGGATAATTATTTTGATTGACCATGATGAGATTCAGGACAAATAGATTTTGATAAAGACATAGATGAAATCCTAAAAGAAATAGAAAATGACCCAGAGCTAAAAATAGACGAAGAAGAAATAGAAAAAATCTTAAAAGAGATAGAAGAAGAGTCTAAACAAGAGGAAGAACAAAAACCAGAAGTAAAACTAAATATAGATGCAGCTAAAAAAGCTAAAGAAAACTTCAAGAAAAAAACTGAAAAATAATTGTCCTCTTCCCCCTCCTTACCAAGGAGGGGGTTAGGGGGTGGTAAAAAACATTAAAACTAATACGCAAAAAATGCAAACAACTTACAATATATGAAGCTTCTATAGTGCCGAAACTATTAATCAAGCAATAGAAAATTTCGAAGAAATAGCAAATATAAAATATAACCCAGAAAAACAAGAAATAATAATCTCATGAGAACAAGAAGATAGGGAAGAAGTGTTCAATGAACTAATGAACTATGCTATTTATTTAGAATGTTAAAAAAATATTTATGACAAAACTACTATCAAAAGAAATTATAAAAAAATTTGATTGAAAAAAAGTATGATACTTTAGATTCAAAAGACTAGATAAAGATACTATGCTTATTACAAATGATTTATGAGCATATTCATATTTATCAAACCAAGAATTTCAAGACTTCATAAAGTGATGAGAAAACTTATCAGAAGAAAAGAAAAAAGAATTAAACATTAAAAAATTCTTCAAAGATACACAATACTACAAAGATGACTATAAATTTGAATATTGACTAAAAAATAATTACATAGCATTTTGACCAGTATTACATATAATGGTAGTAACACTAAACTGTGACCACAAATGTAAATATTGTCATGCAGCAGCAGTTCCAATAAAAAGTGAAGGATATAATATGACAGAAGAAACAGCAAGATGAGTAATAGATACTATGTTTTATTCAACAGCAAAAGATATAGTTATCGAGTTCCAATGATGAGAACCACTAGCTAATTGGGATATAATTAAATTTACTATAGAATATGCTAATCAAAAATCAGAAGCAATTTGAAAATGAATAAGCTATCGTCTAGTTTCAAACCTATCTCTTATGACAGATGAAAAATTAGAATACTTGTTAGAAAAAAATGTAAACATAGCAACATCTTTAGATTGAGATGAGGAAACACATAATTTTAACAGAGTATACAAATGATGAAATTCTCATAAAAATGCTATCAAATGGATAAAGAAAATAAATGAAATCTATTCAAAAGATGAAGAATTTAAAAAAGTAAATTGATACAATCAAAAAATATGAGCAATATTAACAACAACTAAAAAGACTATAGAGAGACGGAAAGAAGTTATAGATGCTTATGTTGAAAATGGATTAGATTGAATCTTTATTAGACCTCTAAATCCTTATGGTTTCGCAGCAGCAGAAATAGAAGAGTTATGATACACATCAGAAGAATATTTAGATTTTTATAAAAAAACACTAGATTATATTATAGAAATAAATAAAAGCTGAACATTGCTTAGGGAGCAATATTCATTTATATTTCTTTCAAAGATAATGAGTCCAGCAGATCCAAACTTCTTAGATGATAGATCACCTTGTTGAGCTGGAATATGACAAGTTGCATATCATTATAATTGAAATATCTACACATGTGATGAATGAAGAATGTTATCCAGAATGTGAATAGAGGATTTTAAGATATGAAAAATTGAAGGAAATCCTAAAGAAACATATATAGATATGATAACAAGTGAAACCACAAATATAATGGTGGAATCATCAACTTTAGACTGAATGCCTTGATATGAAGATAGTGTTTATAAGCCATATATGGGAGTTTGTCCTATTTATAACTATAAAATGAGAGGAACAGTTTATCCAAACTTCTCTATAGACACAAAAAGAAAGATTGAATATGGTGTTATAGATTATCTATTTCAAAAGATGAGAGATGAAGAAGTAAAAGAAATATTTAAAAAATGGATTAGAAAACCAAATATGTTAGAGTGTAATTGTGATTGTTAGAAATATATTCTATTGACAAAGTTAATTATTTTTAAATAAAATATTTTGAAGAAAATTTTCATAAATATAACCATAATAATCTTAGTAAATTTACTTGCTTTTTTGCTTGTTTGACATATACTTGATGCGATTTTTGAAACAAACGTGAAGTTTAAGCTAATTTTCGTACTAGTTTCAATAATACCTTTTATGGTTATAATGTTTTTTTACTGAAGAAAAACCTTTAAAGAACTAAACCAAATTGAACAATGAAAGAAAACCAAATAGAACATACTACTGATAGTGAACTTGAGACTACTACTCATGCTGAGGAAAGTCACACTGAAGTTCACCATGGACCACATATTCCAGCTATACAATGAGAGAAAATATCTGATAACACTTTTATTTCAAATACAAATGTTACTACATTTATATTTTTAATATTTGTTATAATATTTTCATTCTTTTGAAATAGTGCATTGAAGTCAAAGAAAAGAACTAGACTTAAGTTGATGCTGATTACTTATATGGAGGCAGCATATAATTATTTAACAGATGCTTTTGGAAATAAGGAAGATGCGAAAAATTTTTTTCCTATGGTGATAGGTATATTTACAATTATTTTATTTGGTAATGTTTTTTGAATTGTTATTGACTGGTTGGCTTCATCTATATCAGAAGATCTTTTCATTTACATTAGACCAATGAATAGTGATCTTAATACTACATTATCTTTAGCCTTATTAACTGTTATTTCTACTCTAGTAATATCTTCAAAAACTCATTGAATATTTAAAACAGCAAAATCATACTTGTTTCACTTTTCATGAAAAAACCTTATGGAAAAATTTGTAAATGTTTTTGTTTGATGGTTACACACTTTATGATTAGTCTCTACAATGTTATCTTTATCTTTAAGGCTTTTTGGTAACATATTTGCCTGAGCAATACTATTGTGAGTTGTATTATACTTATTATCAATGGCTACTGAATCAATGTTTCAAATTTGAAGATTAGTTAGTTTACCCTTTTGGTTTTTTGAATTATTTGTATCACTTGTACAAGCAGCAGTATTTGCATGATTGATGATAGCATATTTTAAGGGGGCTAAAGAAGAACACTAAAAATAAAAATGTAGGAAGAAAAATTTCTTTCAAATTTTTCTTCTCCATTTTTATTTTTATATTTTAATTTGTATATATTATGGAAAATATAGAGGCAGTAAAAATGTTAGCTATGGCTTTTACTATAGCAATAGGAGCTGTATGACCAGCTATTGCGATTATGGGTATTGGAAAATCAGCTTTACAAGCTGTAGGTAGAAATCCAGAAGCTAGTAGTAAAATACAAGGTTTAGCTGTATTCGGTATGGCGTTTGCTGAAGCAATAGCTATCTATGCTTTAGTAGTTGCTCTTATAATTGGTTTTGCTCTATAAAACGAATTTTTACGATTTTTAATTAAAATTTTATGGATTTAAAGTTTGTTGATCCTAGTGCTTTTGTTGTACAGTTTATCTTGATAATAATTATATTATGGATTTTAAATAAGTTTTTATTTAAGCCATATTTAACATATCTTGATAAACGGGAAAAAAGACATAAAAAACTAGAAAAAGACTATAATCACATAGATGAACTTATAAAAAATGCTAATGATGAAAAAGAGCAAATTTTATTAGTTGCTAAAGAAAGGTGAAACGAATTAATCGCAGAAGCTGAAAACTTAGCTAAACAAAAAGGAAATGATATAGTCGCTGATGCTAAAGAAGAAGCAAAAAATGTAATGAAATCTTCTAAAGAAGAAATAGAAAGAGAAAGACTTTCTATGTTAAAAGATATGAAATTAAAAGTTGTTGATTTAGCGTTAAAATTAAACAATAAACTTTTTGATGAAGAAAAAGCCTCTAGAGACTATCTAGAGAAAAGTATTGATTCTATATAAAAACTTATATGAAAACAATTGAAAATTTAAATGTTTCTGAGTTAAAAGAAATTCTTAAGTCATTAAGAAAATATTCTTTTATGAGAAAAAACTTAGGTAAAAGATGAGAAAAATTATTTAAAAGAGGTTTATCTGATAAACCTCAATTGTTGGTTGAATTTTTTCCTTGAATTAGTGAAGAATTGGCTTATGAAAAATCGTTTAAAGCCTATGAAAAAGTTTTCAATATAAAACCAAACAAAGAAGATATAGAATTTAAAAAAGTTGGTACTATGAAATGATGAATAAGAGTTTATTTTGATGATGATATGGTTGATATTAGTTATAATAGGGTTGAAAACAAAATAAAAAACAGTTTAAATTATTAATTTTGCTTAGTATGTCAAATGATTTATTAAACAACCTTATAAGTGAAATCGAAACTAAAATAGATTCTACTGACCTAAACCCAGAAGTAGAAAATATATGAGAAGTATTTTACTTATGAGACTGAGTAGCTAAAGTATCTGGTTTGAGAGGAGTTTCCTATAATGAAGTTGTAGAATTTGACTCTTGAGCAAGTTGAGTAGCTTTAAATTTAGAAGAGCATTTTGTTTGAGTAGTTATTTTATCATGATTTGAATCAGTAAAGGAATGAGAAAAAGTAAAAGCAACTAAAAGAATTCTAGAAGTTCCAGTTTGAGAAGAACTTATAGGAAGAGTTGTTGATTCTCTTTGAAATCCAATAGATTGATTATGAGAAGTAAAAACTAAACAATTTTATCCAGTAGAAAGAGTAGCGGCGTGAGTTATGTCAAGAAAATCTGTTCACGAACCTATGGAAACTGGGATAAAAGCAATTGACTCACTTGTTCCAATTGGTAGATGACAAAGAGAACTTATCATTTGAGACAGGCAAACAGGTAAAACCCAAGTAGCTATTGACACTATATTGAATCAAAAATGACAAGATATGATATGTGTTTATGTAGCAATCTGACAAAAAGAATGAAAAGTTTCAAGAATAGTTGAAGAATTAAAAGAAGCATGAGCTATGGATTATACTATAGTAGTTTCAGCATGAGCATCAGATTTAGCATCTATGCAATACTTAGCACCATATGCATGATGTGCTATGGCTGAGTACTTTATGCTTAATTGAAAACATGCTCTTATAATATATGATGATTTAAGTAAACAGGCTACTGCTTACAGAGAGATGTCATTACTACTTAGAAGACCACCATGAAGAGAGGCTTATCCTTGAGATGTATTCTACTTACACTCAAGATTACTTGAAAGATCTGCTAAATTAAGTGAAGCCCTTTGAAGCTGAAGTTTAACAGCTCTCCCTATAATAGAAACACAAGCTTGAGATGTATCTGCTTATATTCCTACAAATGTAATATCTATTACTGACTGACAAATATTTTTAGATTCAGACTTATTTAATAGTGGACAGAAACCAGCTATTAATGTATGACTTAGTGTATCAAGAGTTTGATGAGCAGCACAAATGAAAGCAATGAAAAAAGTTGCTGGTAATTTGAAACTTGATTTAGCTCAATACAGAGAATTAGCAGCATTTTCTCAATTTGCATCAGATTTAGACGAAGCAACAAGAAGGCAACTAGAAAGATGAGAAAGAATGATGGAACTTATAAAACAGGGAAAAAGTTCTCCAATAGAAGCAAGTAAACAAGTTTGTGCAATATACGCTTGAGCTAAATGATACTTTGATAATGTACCATTAAATCAAATTTTGGAAGCTGAATCTAATTTATATGCAGCCTTAGATGAAAATAAAGAAATAATAAAAGACATAAGAAGTCAGAAAGTTATGTCAGAAGACTCTGAGAAAAAATTAATAGAAATAATTAAAAAAGTTGTGCAGTTAATTAGGTCATAAGATTATTATTTGTTATTTTATACTGTTTTATGTCAAATGCTAAAGAAATAAAAAGAAAGATAACTTCTATTGAAAATACTTGAAAGATAACTAAAGCTATGGAGCTTATTTCAACAGTAAAGATGAAAAAAGCTCAAGAATTAGCTTTAGAAAAGAAAGATTTTGTTGTAGAAGTCTTAAAAATTTTCCTAAAATTAGGAGATTTCTTTAAGGATTTTCCTTTCTTTAAGAAAAAATGAAAATGAAAAACTTTATGAATAGTTATAACTTCAAACAAGTGACTTTGTTGAGGATACAACATAAATGTAATGAAAAAAGTTAATGAATATGTAAATACTCATTGAGATGAAGAGATGGATTATATAACAGTTTGAAAAAAAGCAGCCTTATTTATAGTAAAAACAGGGAATAACCTTATAGCAGATTTCTCTCAAGATTTCTCTGACATAGTAGACCCACTTTTTACAAAAAATATTACATCTGTTATTTATGAAAGCTTTTTATCTTGAAAATATAACAAAGTAGTAGTGTTTTATAACTACTATGTAAACAGTATAAAACAAATTCCTATGGCTAGAGGTTTTTTACCTATAGATGATGAAAGAATTAAGAGATATCTAAAAAATATTGCTGGAGAAGGATTTAATCTAGAAGAAGAACAAAAAATAATATCAGAGAAAGATTTAGAGTATATAATAGAGCCAAGTATAGATACTATTGCTCTAAAAGTTGTTCCTATGATTTTAGATATGATGTTTTATGATATAGTAATTGAGGCAAAGGCATCTGAACACTCTGCTCGTATGATGGCGATGAAGAGTGCTAAAGACAATGCAAAAAAAATAGCATGAGCACTTACACTAAAGTATAACAATGCGAGACAAGCTATGATTACAAAAGAGGTTTCTGAAATAGTTGCTTGAGTAGAATCTTTAAAAGATATGTAGTATTAATTTATTATTTTTATGAAAGAATTACCTTTAGGAGTTAGATTTTTGATAAATATAGTATTTTTCATTCTATATGTACTTTTTTTGTCTCTTGTATTTTCTTTTGTGTATCCTCTAGTTTTAGATATCCTTTGAAAAGAAATACAGAGTTTTGATAATCCTATTTTTGCACAGATACAAATAGTAATAATAGTTTTTGTACTATTTATAACTTTAGTATTTAGAAAGTATTTTTACATATCTATAAAAACAGAAACAGCCGAAAAGGAAGAAGATGATAAAGAAACTTCAGATGAAATATCATGAAGCAACAATGAATCAAACAATAATTAATTTCTTAACATATTTACTATGGCAATGTATAAATGTTCTAAATGTGGTTTTGAAAAAGAATCTAGATGTAAACCAAGAAAATGTCCTGAATGTGAAGAAGCTAACACCTTTGAAAAAGAATGATGATGTTGCTGATGAGGTTGTTGTAAATAATAATTATTAGGTATATAATAAATAATTCTAAATAGCATTATTTATTATCATTTATTAATTATTAATAAATTCTTATGCATACTTGAAAAATTATAAAAATAGTTTGAGTTGTAATTGATGTAAAATTTACGGATAGTTACATTCCATCTATTTATGAAGCTCTAGAAATAAAAAAAGATGGAGAAAAAGTGATTTTAGAAGTTCAACAACAATTATGAGATGGAGTTGTTAGAACGATTGCCATGTGACAAGTAGAATGACTAAAAAGATGAATGGATGTAGAAGCATTAGAATCACCTATCAGAGCTCCAGTATGAGAGAAAGTTTTAGGTAGAATGTTTAATGTTTTATGAGAACCTATTGATGAACAACCAGCTCCAGAAACAAAATACAAAGATCCAATTCATAGAAAAGCTCCAGATTTTAAAGAATTAGGAACTAAAGCTGAAATATTTGAAACAGGTATAAAAGTAGTAGACCTAATCTGTCCAATGCTAAGATGATGAAAAGCATGACTTTTTGGATGAGCATGAGTAGGTAAAACAGTTATCGTGCAAGAACTTATTCACAACATAGCATCAGGACACTGAGGTTATAGTGTATTTGCATGAGTATGAGAAAGATCAAGAGAATGAAACGATCTATATCACGAAATGAAAGATGCATGAGTTATGGATAAAACAGCTATGGTGTTTGGACAAATGAACGAAGCACCAGGACCTAGAGCAAGAGTTGCCTTAACATGATTAACTATGGCAGAACACTTTAGAGATAGAGAGAAAAAAGATGTACTTCTATTTATTGATAACATATTTAGATTTACACAAGCAGGTTCTGAGATTTCAGCACTTTTAGGTAGAATACCTTCAGCAGTATGATATCAACCAACACTTGCTACAGACATGGGATGATTACAAGAAAGAATTACATCTACAAAAGATTGATCAATTACTTCTGTACAAGCAGTATATGTACCAGCAGATGATCTTACAGATCCAGCTCCAGCTACTACATTTGCTCACCTTGATTCAACAGTTGTACTTGATAGAGCAATTGCAGAACTTGGTATATATCCAGCAGTAGATCCACTTGATTCAACTTCTACAGTACTTGATCCAACAATAGTTTGAGAAGAACACTATAGTGTAACAAGAGAAGTACAAATGATCCTTCAAAAATACAAAGAATTACAAGATATAATTGCAATCCTTGGTATGGATGAATTATCAGACGAAGATAAAAAAACTGTAGCAAGAGCAAGAAGAGTTCAAAAATTCTTATCTCAACCATTCTTTGTTGCAGAACAATTTACATGAACTCCATGAGTATATGCTAAATTATGAGATACAATCTCTTGATTCAAAAAAATAATAAAATGAGAAGTTGATGATATTCCAGAAAAATACTTTATGTATAAAAACACTTTAGAAGATGTTCTAAATGCATATAAAAAAGATCAAAAATAATTAAATAAAAATTAGTAAAATGAAATTAAAAGTATTATCATTTTCTTGAGAAAAATTTTCTTCTGAAAAAGTTGTTTCAGTTAGACTAAGAACTAGTTTATGACAAATAACAGTTTTAGATAATCATGCTCCTTTGCTAGCTTCTATTGAACCAAGTGTTCTTTATATAAAGTTCAAAGATCAAAATAATATCCCACAAGAAGAAAATTTTGCTGTTTGAGCTTGAGTTATAGAAGTTAGTGATTCTGATGTAAAAGTCTTAGCAGATATGCTTATAGATATGGAGGATGTAGATAGAGATAGAGCACAAGAAGCAAGAGAAAGAGCATTAGAATTAATGAAAAAATACAAGTCAACTGAGAATAAAATGGAAATGGCTAAATTTATAGAAGCAGAAGACCTACTTATGAAATCTATAGCTCAGTTAAAATTAGCAGATTTAAAAAAATAAGTTTATAGTTTATGTTAAAAATAGAGACCTGAAAAGACAATGAAATACTAAGAAAGATAAGTGAAGAAGTAGAAGCTTCTGAAGTAAAAAAGTATTTAAAACTATGAAAGGATATGATTAAATATTTAAAAGATCCTGATAACAACTGAGTATGATTAGCTGCACCACAAGTATGAGTAAACAAAAGAATGATAGCAGTTAGTTTATTTAAAGAAGATGATGATGAGAGTTATGCAACAATAATGATGATAAACCCTAAAATAATGGAACACTCTGATACAACAGAAATTGATGAAGAATGATGTCTAAGTATACCATGAGAAAAAGGAAAGGTCTGTAGATACTCAGAAATAAAATTGAAGTTCTTAGATATGAAATGAAAAGAAAAAACACTTATACTAAACTGACTAAATGCTAGAATCGTTCAACACGAGATAGATCATTTAAACGGAGTACTGTTTACAGATAAAATAGCTAAAGATTAAGCTTTTAAAGGAAAGATTTTAAAATCTTTCCTTTTTTTGTACTATATTAGTAAAATTTTTAAACAAAAAGAAAGAGGGGGAGTTGATCCCCCTCAGCAGAAAAGGCATTCTGTTACTTGTCTTCGTCTTCTTCGTCTTCTTTACTTTCCTTTTTGACGGCAGTGAATTCGTATCCACATTTGGGGCATGAGGTCTTGATTTTAGCTGTTCTCAGAGCAGGCATAAAAATCAAGCCTATAAAAGCCCAAAGGCTTTTGGTGAAGAATAGAGCTATTGCAACTAGTGCAATTACTCCCAAGTTCACCAAGGCGTCACTCATGTGCTTCGACCGTTTATCTGTCATTGTCATTATTAGAACCTCCAGTTCTTTTTTATCGTTAGGGTTACCAAGATATCAATAAATATATTATTAACATTTTGGTAACTCTAACTAACTGGTTAGTAAACAGAATATCTACTTTTAATCGTGTATTATTGATAAATAACACTTAAATTAAATATTTTATAGATTTAACCAAGGTTTCCATAAATATGAAATTAAAAGCAGATATATATCTACATCTTCATAATACATAAAAAGATAATTAAGTCAAATATTTTTGTAAAGTTTTCATACTTTTTTTTGACATTCCATAACTTTTTAATATACTCATTTTGCTTTCAATTTTGAGAGTAAATTTTTGTATACAAATATACATTCATGGTGCCCTTAGTTCAGTTGGTTAGAATGCCAGGTTGTGACTCTGGAGGTCGAGGGTTCGAATCCCTTAGGGCACCCCATTTTTTAGAAATAAAATAAAATCTTTTTATTTCTTAATTTTTTGTACTAGGAAACCTCGTTATTTTAAATACCTAAAGCCTTATAAAAAGTATTTAAAATTGGAAAGGTTTCCATTACTTTATTTTTTAATTTATTTAGTGTATGCCTGTGAAAAAAGATGCTTCTACCGAAGTAATTAAAAAGGCTCCAATAGCTGAAAAAGATATAGCTATGTTTGATGATTTGTTTAAAGAATCACCTGAAATCAAATATCCTAAAGAAGGAGAAATTATATCTTGAAGTATAATCAAAATAGAAAAGAAAAACATTCTTGTAAATGTAAATAATCAATTCACATGATTAGTAGTAAGTAAAGAACTAGGTAATACTATAGACCTAGATTCTTTAAAACCATGACAAGATATAGATGTTATGGTTCTTTGAGATTCTGTAGAAAGAGGACTTTTAATACTATCTCTTAAAAGAGCAAATCAAATTAAAAGTCTTAGTAATCTTGGTAAACGGTTTGATTCAGGAGAAATTGTTACAGTTAGACCAGTTGAAGCAAACAAATGAGGTCTACTTGTTGATATCGATGGATTAAAATGATTTATACCAGTTTCACAACTTACTCCTATACATTATCCAAGAGTTGAAGGAGCAGATCCAGAAAAGATACTTGAGCATTTAAACAGTTTAATTGGTGAACCATTCAAGGTAAGAGTTATAAATGTTGATGACGGAGGAAAGAAAATTATATTCTCTGAAAAAGCAGCAATAGAAGAAGAAAGAGGAAAAGCTTTAAAAACATTAAAAGAAGGAGATATAGTAGAATGAGTAGTAAGTTGAATTCTATCATATGGTCTATTTGTTACATTTGATGGATTAGAAGGACTTGTTCATGTTTCTGAAATAGATTGGTGACATGTAAGCGATCCTTCAAAATTTGCTAAAGTTTGAATGAAAGTTAAAGTTAAAGTTATAGGTCTAGATACAGATAAGATATCTTTATCTATAAAGAGACTAAAAGAAAACCCTTGGGATGTTCTAGCAAGAGAATACAAACTAAACGATACAATAAAAGCTCCAATATCAAGAATTGCAAAATTCTGAGCATTTATGGATTTAACAGGAGGTATTCAAGGTCTTATCCACTTATCTGAAATATCTCACGGAGTTGTTAAAGATATAAGAGACCATGTAAAAGTTGGAGAAGAAGTTGAAGCAAAAATTATCAACTTTGAACCTAAAAAGAAAAGAATCGGTCTATCTCTAAAAGCTTTACAAGAAGCACCAAAAAATACTGAAACTAAAGCACCAAAAGCTGTTTCAGAAGAAGATAAAATAGATGCAGAAGTTGAAAAGAAAGCACCTGCTAAAAAAGCAGCAGCTAAAAAAGACGAAACAAAAGAAGAGAGAAAAGCACCTGCTAAAAAAACAACAAAAAAAGAAGCTGAAACAAAAGAAGAAGCTTCAAAATAATTTTAAAGTAAGATATTTTTGTGAATTTTATTGAATGACTTGTTATCTGTACCCCTAACTAAAATTTTTCCCTAACATTAGGGAAAGAGGCTACAAAACAGAATTTATAGATTAATTTATCTATGATTTCTCTCTTTTTCAAAGGGAGTACCCAAAATGTAATGAAGGAGGAGGGATTAGAACTAATTTAGCTCAATAAAAGCAGAAATTTCTGAAAAAAAGCTTTCCTGTTCGATTATATCGAATTATAGCTTTGATTTATATTTATAAATAAGGATAAAATGGAAAAACAAGTATTAAAAGAAATGTTTGATAATCTACTTCATATTTGAAATAAAACAAACTATTGGAGTCCAAAAATGAAACCATACATATATGGTTCAACAAACTGAGTTCACATCATAAACCTATTAAAAACAGCTCAAAAAATAGAAGATGTTAAAAAACAAATAGAAAAATTAACTTCAGAAGGTAAAAAAGTATTATTTGTTGCTACAAAACTTCAAGGTAGAGATAGTTTCATAAAACTAGCTGAAGAAACAGGAAATTACTATGTTTGTGAAAAATGGATTCCAGGACTTTTAACAAACTTTAAAACAATCAGAGGAAGAATTGCTACTTACTTAAGACTTCTAGGAGATTCTGAGAAAGGAGCACTTGATGTATTAACAAAAAAAGAAAAAGCTGCTAAGCTTCTAGAGTTAGCTAAATTAGATAAAGCTTTCAGATGATTGAAAACTATGAAGAAAGTACCTGAGGTAATTTTCGTAGTTGACTGAGTTTATGAAAAACAAGCAGTAAAAGAAGCAAATGTAATGAAAGCAGACGTTTTTGCTATATGTAATTCAAATGGTAACCCATCTGTTCTTACAGACGTTATACCAGCAAATACAAATGCAGTAAAATCTATAGAATATGTAACAAACGCTATTAAACCAGCTTTCAAAGTATGAGTTAAACCACAAGGTAAACCAACTTTAAGAAAACAAGTTCAAAGAAAAGTATCTGGAGAAAGAAAAGCACCAGTAAAAAAAGCTGAGATTAAAAAAGAAGAAAAATAAAATAGGTTTTTAGAGAAATATAATTATTATAAGTATGTAATTTATTTTTATAAAAAATATCCCTATGTCTAACGAAGAAAATAAACCTTCTAAAAATGAGAGATTCAAGCATACTCTGGCATATGTTCCAGCTGTAGCTATTGTTTTATTGTTTGCTGAAGATAATAAATCAAAGGCATTAATGAAGCACATAAAGTATGGTATTTCTCTACTTGTTATTTATGTATTGCTTAGATTTGTACTTGTTACAGTATTACACTTAGATATATCTGCTATAATTGCAGCAATCTATGGTCTTCTAAGTCTTTATCTATGATATAAAGCTTATACATGAGAAGATATAAATCTAGAGTACATTGATAAAATGGAAGAAAAAGTAAAAGATAACTTTAAAGAAAACTTTCCAGAAGATATAGAATGAAAAGTAAAGAAAAAGTTATCAAAAGCAACTTGAAAATCAGAAGAAACAGAAAAAAAAGAGGAAACTAGTGAAGAAAAAAAAGAAGAAGAATCAAAATAAAAAAATATATTTTTCTCCTTTACTCTATTAATAGGAGTAGGGGAGAGAGTATATTTATAAAAACATAAAAATAATTTTATAATTTAACCAAATTATTTATGGGAGTAACTGCATCTCAAGTAAAAGAACTTAGAGAAAGAACAGGAATCGGAATGATGGAGTGTAAAAAAGCACTTATGGCTACTGACGGAGACATGGAAAAAGCAATAGAAGAACTTAGAAAAAAATGATTAGCAAAAGCTGCTAAAAAAGCAGATAGAGAAACTTTTGAAGGTTATATCAAAGCAGAAGGAGAAGATGGTAAAGCTTATATTGTTTCAGTTCAATGTGAAACAGATTTCTTAGCTAGATCAGAGTGATTTCAAGATATGCTTTCAGAACTTTTAAAAATGTTAAAAGCAGGGAAGAGTCTAGAAGAAATGGAAGACTATGTAAAAGAACAAGTTTTAGAACTTGGTGAAAATCTTAAAATAAAAGAAGCTAAAGTTATAGAAGGAGGAGTTGTTTCTACTTACGTTCATTCTAACGGAAAATTAGCTGCTGTTGTAGTTGGTAAAGTATGAGCTGACTCAGATAAATTAAAACAAGTTGCTATGCACGTAACTGCTACTAATCCAGAGTATTTAAAAACTAGCGATATAAGTGATGATGTTGTAGAAAAAGAAAAAGAAATTCAACTTGCTACTATGAAAAATGATCCTAAAATGGCTAATAAACCAGATGATGTTTTATTAAAAATCATTGAAGGTAAAATGTGAAAATTCAAATCTGAAATTTCACTTTTAGAACAAGCTTTTGTTGTTGATCCAAGTAAGAAAATAAAAGATTTTGTTGGAGGAGAAGATATGTTAGAGGATTTCTTTAGATTTAATATATAATACCACCCCCTAGCCCCCTCCTTATTAAGGAGGGGGGGATGAAGGGGAGTATAATTTAATTTTTAGTCCCATAGTTAAACGGTCATAATTCAGGACTCCAAATCCTGCGTTCAAGGTTCGATTCCTTGTGGGACTGCCATTTAGAACCTGAAGGAAATTCATCATCTGATGAATTTTTTTTATTGCTTTGTAATGCCAATAGTCACTCCTTATAAGTGGTTTGAGACTCTATTTTTTCAAACACAATTCTAGTGTTGAATACTGTATCAAAAGCTAGGTTTATTATATCAGGTTTCTCCTTTTGTAATACCAATTTATCTAAGTGTTTGATAACATTTATTGAGTATTTTTGAAAGTCCTTAAGATTTATGTTTTCTTTTATATTATTACACTTAGACTTTAAGTCCTTGACTTCTTTTTCTATATTTTCTAATTCTTCATTTTTAGCTTTTAGTAGGATAGGGAAGTCTATCAACTTTTCTATGTTATCAATAATTTTCTCTTTTAATTTTTTTAGTCACTTAATTTTTTCAATATATAATTCCTTATCACCAGAGATTTCACTTTTTCTCTCATTATATACTTCTTTGCTAATTTCTTTAAATAAACCTAATATACTATCTTCTATATTAATAGAAGCAAAGAATTTCTCTATATATTCATTTACCTCTGCTTTCTTTATAGAATATGTTTTATGTTTTACTCACTTCTTTCAAACACACTGATAGTAAAAATGATAACTTCAATTTCTTGATTTAGCTCTGTTTCAAGTTAGTGTTCATCAACATATAGGACACTTTAAAACTTTAGTATAAGGGTAGTCACTATTATAGTCTTTTCTTTTGTCTATAATAGGATTGATATCTTCCTTATCTTTTTTCTTATAAACTATTTGTACTTCTCAATCTTCTCGTTCTATTATTTTTATCTTTCATCTGTTTGCTTTATTCCAAGTTTCTATACTTACTAATCAATCATAAGGAGTCTTTATAGCTTCATATCAAGTCCATTTGCTTTTTTTTACTCAAGCATATACAGGCTTCTTTATAAGTTCCTGCATATATTTTACATTCATAGGCTTTCCTCTACTTCTCTTGGTTACATCATTTTAGTACTAACCTATTTACTATTTCTTTGTCTGACATAATTCACTCTGCTCTTTTCTCAAACATTTCTATTACGAAATCTCATTCTATAGGGTGTTTTACCTGTATAGTCTTTCTTCACTCATGGGTTGGAATTCTCTTATTCTGATATCAGTAGTTAGTATCTCTCACTTGATATCATTGTTGTTCTAATAAAATTTCTTTTGGTATAGTTCTTTGTAAAATTTTTTTTCATTCCATCTTAGCCTGAGTAGATACCATAACCTCAGCAATTTCACTTGAATTCTCTATATTCCATTGATACTGACTCATATCAATTATATCATTTTCTATTACAGTTCTATTATCTCATATAATATTTTTACAATCTTTTAATTTTATATTATATGTTTCTAGTTCTTTTTTTACTTCTGAATAGGCATCAAATCACTTTCTCATAAATCTATCAATGTCAAAGATTATAAAGTGAGATACATTATTTTCTTTAGCATATTTTATTGATTCTGTTAAAATAGGTCTAAGTATAGATTTTCATGTAAAGGCTTCATTAAATACTCTTAATACCTGGAGTCAATTTTCTTTACAGTATCTTCTACAAGCTTCCTCTTGATTAGCTAAACTGCTACCATGATTTTCTTGTTTTGTCGTACTAACACGACAATAAATTATTGCTGTTTTATCCGTTTTATTCATAAAGTATATATTAAAATATAAAATAAATATACAAGAACTTTTTTATTTTCATAGTTTATTCTTGTAAGTAGTAAAATTTAGATTGGCTATTTTATATAGATTTTTAATGATTTTTATCTTTATATCTTTATTTAAATTATATTTCTCTAGTAATCTAATCTTACTATGGATTTTTTTACTTGTCATAATTACATAATGTTTATGACCTGCAGGTTAAAAAATAAAATGCTATAGCAAAAAATTTGTATACAGCATTTTATTATATTTATGAAGATATACTTAAAGGTTCCGATTAGGTTCCTTTCTTACTTTTTTTCTAACATTATGTACATTGAACTTTCATGAATTACCTTATTCTTAGCTCAAATATTGGAGATATCAATATTTAACTTTTTTATTAAATTTTTTATTTCTTTTACATTTTCTTCTTCACCTTCATTACTTGTAGTAGCTCAAGTAATTTGTACCTCAAAATATCACCAATTGTTTGGACTTCTCTTTTTTTCATGATTAAAAACAAAATCACATAATTTTAATTTATTACCACCTAATTTTATTTTTTTCTCTCAATATATTAAAAAAGGATATTCAAATTCTAATTTATATCTATTTATGAAATAATTATTATTTGATAGAAATATATTTATATCTCATCTTATAAGTAATAAAATTACAGCTTTTGTAAATAGTTTTTTTTCTATTCAAGATTTTACACAAGTGTTATGATCTATAATTACTTTACCCTTTTTACTAATCTTATTTTCTAAATATTCTTTTACTGTTTCAATAACTCTTGAATGGTAATAATCTGTTTGTTCTATATAATCTATATAGTGTTTTTTAATAGTTCTTAAAAATTCATTATATTTTGGTTTTGATAACTTAATATAGTAGGTTATTTCAATATCAATGAAATAAGCAGATCAGTTATATCAGATATCAGGATTTATCTTTTCTTCAACTTCTCTATAATTAGTAAATTTATATTCATTGAGAATTTCTAATTGTTCTTTTATTAGTTCTTTTTTATATATAGAATAGTCTTCTTCATCTGCTTTTATGAATCAAAGTTCAGATTCTATATTTTCACTGTAATCAACTTCAATATATTGTTTTCAAATATAATCTCATTCCTTATTATATTTTATCATATAGTATAAAACAGAAAAATCTTTTTGGTATATCCATTTTATTTTATACCTATACACATTTTTATCATAATTATTGTACAAGGATATTAGAAAAGAATCTAAGAAATCTCACATTCAACTTAGATTCTTTACTTCTATTGTTATCTCTTCCATTTAATAGAATTATAAATTTTAAAAATTTTTTTATAGAGTCATACTATATGTTTTTTTAAATTATCAAATTAAAAACTATTTATATATCTAAATGTTTCCCATATAGATTATATAAATTATTAATATCCCTTAATATAAGGAAATAAGAGTGAGAGTGTATAGATGATTGATACATAGTCTAGTATTGATTTACATTTTTGATATTACCACCAAAATAAAAAATGTTATTACTAAATGCTGTAAGCTCTTCATTAGCTTTTCTTTATATGTATCTCTATCTTTCTTAGAAGCAAAGATAACTCTTAATACATAATAGATAACTTGGAAGAATGATGCAATTGCTATAATTGCAATTATTCAATATAGTATAGCTAAAAATATTTCCATAATCATTAATTTAAAAAATAAAATTTTCACAAACAAAAAAGGGCAACTTATGAGCCTTTGATGTTTGCTTAGAACATGTACTAAATACCAAAAGATGATAAAAAGGACTGACAACATAAGTTGCCCTTCATTAATCACCTTGAGGTTTTTTCTCGTACAATATTCTAAGCCCCCATACTATAACAAGATAAATAAATATTTCAATATTTATTTTCCCATAATATAAGACACAGCCTTTTCAGCCTGATTAGAAGCCTTTATAATATCTAGCTTATTTCACTTGATAAACTCCAACCAGTTATCTATATAACTAACCTGATTATCAATAACTATGTTTTCAACTCAAACATAGTTACATAAAAACATACTTCATATCTCAGCTACTAACTCTTCTCTTGAATATGTATAGCTTCAAAAATAGTTTTCAGATATTATACTCTCTCTTTTTAGTCTCCCCTCAGAACCTGTACTATGAACTAACTCATGAAATAGGGCAGCATAATACTCATCTCAACTTGAAAACAATCACATACTAGGAATTTCTATAGTATCTGATTTTGCTTTATAACAAGGATTATATCACTCTACTATCTTTGGCTTGTCTATATAATTCTTAATAACAGACTGTGACAAACTATAATCATTATCTTTCTCTACCTGCATAACCAAATCTTCTTTAGGAATAATATCAGTTTGCTCTATATTGAATACATTATAATACTTTGTTATTATCTTTTTACTTGTTTCTGATTCGTCACAAACTGATAACTCAGAATCTGTTTCAGTTTCTATAATATCCCAATAGATTATTTTAGTTGCTTTACTTCAAGGCTTAATACTTCATTTCAGCTTCTTAATCTGCTTATATGTCAGATAGTAATTAGTACTAAAATCATTCATTGATAATATCAGCCTATTAATACCTTTATACTCTCTATTGTTTAAATAGTTAGTAGGTACTCAACCTCACCAACTTTTTCTCCAAGGGATAACACCTTGCTCTAGTTTCTCTATTATCTGATTAACAATAATCTCATATACTTTTTTCATAATGTTATATATATTAAATTTTAAAGTAAAAAATAAGGAATTAAGCTTAACACTTAATTCCTTCCTCTATTAGCTTTCTTATATTAAGACCAGCTTTATTTTTAGATAATGTATCTATTCTAGATAATATATCATCTCTAATATCTTTATCTTGATACTTAGCAGTTATTAACTTAGTTAATAATTTCTTCTGCCTATCTGTTATATTTTCACTATCTGATTTTTCAGCCTCTACTTCATTTGTTTCTGTTTTAGGTACATTCTTACCTAAATCTTTATTCAAGACCTCATAGATTCAAATAATGTCTGAAATAGCCCTATTAGTTGCTCTAGTCTGAGATATAGCTCTAACCTCATGTTCTACATTAGTAAAATCTTTCTCAGTTGAAGAACAACTAGATGAAGCTTCTGTAAATCTTCATAGTGGGGTAGTAGCCCTTACAGTGAAGTTATATATAACTTTATCTCAAGATTCTATTCTAGATTCTTTTATGACTTCTGTTGTAATACTAAAGGCTAATGCTAGCTTTCTAAGTCAGCTCTTCTTGATATATGTTTTGTTCTTAACTTCATATAAATCATTCTCTGATAATAAATTATCCTTGATAATGTTTATATTTAAGAAAGCATCTTTAATTACATCAATACTATTCATTGATAAGCTATTGTCTTTGGGCTTATCTCTATTTAATATTTCTAAATTTACCATAATGATATAGTTATTAAAATAAAAAATAAAAGATGATATATAAAAATCATCTTTCCTTAACTGTAAAACTGGGTACTTATTTCAGATGGAGTACCCACAACACACACACCACACAGGGGATACTTACCCCTTTGAACTATCTAAGCTATAACACACACCACACACTACACACACCTTTTACAAGAGAGAGAAAATAAAAGTTTTTAATTTATTTATTAATTATATAAAGTAGGGTTCTCTCATAAAGATTATGTCCGTATTTTTTTGTATAAAAAAATAGCTCCTAATATTAGAACACCTAATAATTATAGATTATATTTATTTAATAATGTACTGTATTTATATATGTGTTTTACAACCGATTCGGTGTGGTGTTGGTAGGCAAAAATGTAGTCTTCAATGTTACATATATTTATTATTTTTTTACCTATTAACTTAATTCTATATGAAGTACTTCTTATTAAAATATCCTTTATGAAAATGTATTATAAGCAATATAAATATATAATATTCTTCTAAGTAAGTAAATATGATTATTTTATCCTTTATATTAGCTAATATAAACTAGAAGTCTTTAATATTGTTCATATATAAATATATATCACTATATATCTACTATTTATTATATTATTACTAGCATTTAGTTACTTTATTATCAATGTATTTTTTTATTAGGTAATTTAGTTTACTAACTCAATTATTGCTATATATGATTTAGTTATATAGTAGTTATTATGAATACTATTAGATATCTTTATTATATTATTAATATTTACTTAATATTTAAATAGTGTTATTCTAGTCACCAACTGTATATCTGTTTTGATTATATTAGCATATAACAATATTTCTTATAATTGGTTTTCATTTAAAGATTTATATTACTTTATATGTCTTATATCATTATATATTTTGCTTTATGGATTATTTTGTCACAGACTGTTATTTTGTTCTATTATTATTGATAACAATATTTTTGAAAAAAGAATATGATAATCGTAATGACTATCATATTCTTTTTTTATTTTTATTATCAAAACTTAAAATATACTACATATTTCACTTATTCCTTATATACAGAGTTTTCTTTCGTAGGAGCAAAAATTATATACAATAGTACGAACCATCACAAAAACGGAATAAATAAAGTAATAACTAACCATCAACTTAAATTTAAGTCATGAAACCTTCTAATAGATAATGAAAGAATAGCAGGAAAGAATACTCATAACATTATTACTAAAGTTATAAGTGACAGAATTCCCTCAAAAATCATACTATCTAAATCAACTCATATAGCTATTCAGAGGAATAATAATCATACTAGAAAAGCTATAATCGCAGTCAATAAAAAACTATATAATAATCAAATAATATACTGTTTTCTTCATAAAACTCATTTTGTTGAAAACATTGAAAACGATGGTCTTAATTTTATTTTCATAATATATTAAATTAAAAGTTAAAATACCTCTAACTTTTTATTCTACCAAAAAGTAATTTTCTCCAAAGGTCACATTTCTCACTTTTCATATCTATCAAAATCTCTTTTCCAAATTCATTTCATTTCTTTTCTAAATTTTTCTAGTAGTTTTGTTTCTCAATCCTCTATTAAGATTTGCTCTAAGGCTTCGTCTGTTTTTTGATAAATATTTTTTAAATAAGGGGTTAGTATTTCTTTTTCACTTTCTCTTGATTTGATTAGATGATTTTCTACTAGCTTTTTATCAAACTTTTTTTGTGTACATTCTCTTTTTTCATACTTAAGAATAAATCATTCTTTAGTTAGTTTTTCTTTTATATCTCATACTATATATTTATAATTATAGTAACTATTACAGAAAAATTTCCAACTGTAATATTCAATTACATCTGACCTAAAGACGGTATTAAATTCTCTATCAATAGATCAACGTCTCCCCATTTTTGTATTATCTGTATCTACATCATAATCCCAGAATGTAGGAACTTTTCTCCATGATACCAAATATTTTCTTTTTTCATTTACTAATACAGGGAAAAACTCTAGTCATAATTTTTCTTTTTCTGAGAATTTTTTAAATCTTTCACTTCCCAACCAAAAAGGTCAATCTACTTTTTCTACATCTAAACTTACATATTTTTCTCATTTTTCAGATATTTCTAAATTTTCATTTTTAAATCTATCTGTTTTTAATCTCAAATAGTTTACTAGAAGTAGCTTATTGTCTAAACTTGTAGAAGAATTATCTAGAAACATTTTGTTTAATTTTTTAGGCATAAGCCATAATATGAATAAATTCCCATCATCATCATAAGGTGTGTTTACCTTGTAAACATTCATGTTTTTCTTTTTAAATAAATTAAACATATTTTTTATTTAATTATATAAATTATTTATAAAAGTCTACCGTTTCTAAAGCAAATCTTTGATATTCTATATTCTGAGCATTATTTATTAACAGAGTTCATTCAGCTATATCTTTCCTTATATTTTTCAATTCTTCTAAAACCTCTATTTCTACATTCAATCATTTTCTTAACGATTCATCTATTACTCATGTAATTCTCTCAACGATTTTATCTTCATATTCTTTTAAATTAGAACCATGATATCATTTAGGTAACACAAAAGCATTCTTTGCCATATTGATATCAAATTTTCAATCTATACAATATTTTCAAGTTCACTTTGTACAGAATTCTTCAGTAAGTCTATTTATAAAATCTTTCTGGTTTTGTGTAATCTTATTTCAATTAACAAAACTTTCTGGAATTAAATGATGTATTTCTGGATTATACTTAGACATTCTTATATCTAATTTTCAAGCACCATTCCTTATATCATTAACTATCATATCAGCATGAGCTAATCTCTTCATATTGCTATGATATTCATTTAGTTCTTTAAATTCTTTTGAGCTTCTTCAAAGTGAGTCATAGAAGTTATTAATAAGCTTTCCTGTATTAGAAGATTTAGCTGGATTATACTTTATATTAGATAACTTTCTCCATAACTCTAGTGTATTTCATCCATTTAAAAAACTTATAACTAATTTTCTATCTACATCCTCTATCTTACTCCAAAATCTTTGAACTTCAAGTAATTCACTTTCAACTAACTTGCTCAAATCCAAAATACTCTCTGTACTTTTTCTTGCCCCCTCTACTGTTTTCTCAACTACATCAGTTCAATATGGTTTATAAACTGATGCCTCATTTGCTATTTTAGTCTTCTCTAATGCCCTTTCTGTTTTCTCTGATAATTTCGTTGTATCTTTTAAGTCATCTGCCGAATCTATTACTTTTTCTGCTATACTTACTTTCTTTACATCATTTACTTTATCATAAACTTGTAAAGCTCATCAGATTGATAAATCTACTGTTGTTAGTCTTAAGAATGTTAGAGACACCATATCTCTTTTTGTATAACTTCTATTTACTACATTAGTTAAAAACATTGGTTGTACAAACTTTGGTCATCATAATTCATCTAAATCTCAGAAATATTGTGAACAATATGTTCATCTATATCACCATCCAAAAATTACATCACATCAATAATCCTCATGGAAAATATCCACTGCTGCACTTTCTAATAATGTTTCTAGTGTCATTGCTCATAATCAGATTAATGATCAAGAGGCTAATGCTTTCATTCAAGTTATTACATCTTTGGCTTTATCTGCTGTATTAAATGTCTTTATTGTATCTATAATCTGATATCATGTATAAACTAATGATCATCAAAACAATCACATAGTTGTTAACAGTACAGAGTCTTTATTTATTTCTCACAATACACTATCCCATGTAGTTACATTTTTTGTTCTTTTTACATCAAAGGCTTCTTGTTCTAATCAATATATTGCTTCGTTATAACATGCTAATGCTTTTAATTTTCAGTCATGGTCATTATTATTAATAGCATTTTTCCATATTGATTTACACATCAGTGGGCTGAAAAATATATTGTTATGTTCTATATTGTATGGTGCATATCATTCTCTTACTGGATATTTTTCTGTAGCTTCTTCTATTGAATTAAATATTTTTGTTTGGTCTTCTATTTCAAAGTTTGCTTTTGCTATATCTACTATTGTGCTTTTTATTTCCTTATTTCAATTACTACCTGTTAGTTCTGTTCTTACATCACAGACATTTGTTACTCTTCAACCTGTTGTTAGTACAGCAACACAACTTAGGTCTTTATCTTCTGTAAATCATGTTACCTGTAAATATTCTTTACCTTCTACATCATTTACATCTACAAATATTCTTTGTGATATATAGTCTACAACATCTAAAAATGTTTCTTTTCAAGTATTAAAAAGATTATACTGAACATCGTGAAATAAATTATGATATCTTAGTCATCTCATTACACATGAATACCTATCTCCATATTTATATAGTTTTCAATTTACAATATCCACTAACTCATTTCATATGAATATTTCTTGTCATAAGTCATAACTTATATGTTGAAATATCCAAATTAAATAGAAAAACCATATATTCTGTTATTCAACCTCATCTGAATAAAGATTTATTTCTGCTTCACCTGAATTTCTATAATTATTATTATCATCAATAGAATCATTATAAATATTTGCATTAAAAGGAGTATAATAAAATCCGTAAATTATATATAAAATAAGAAAAATTATAAAAACAATAATGAGCAATGGCATAAACATAGCATTTTCTTCTTTCTTTCATCAATAAATTATGTTATAAATCCATTTTCAAAAAAATCTAGTTATAAAATAAGTTATAAATATGTTAAATATAACCATAAATAAAGCAATAATCGGATGTATCATCCAATCAATTAGATATCTTCCAAAAGAATTAGAAAATATAGCATAAAATATTAATACATATATGATAAATATAAGTAAATTATAAATATACTTGGGAATTTTTATTTTATTCACAGCTTTCTCAATTAAGAAATAAATCTAAATAATATTGTTTATTTGATATAGCAATTTCATGTCTTTTATTATACTCAGGATTTGTTTTTATAATAGCATCTCTTATAATTTCTATTTTACTTTTAACTGTTTTAGCTTTAATATAATTTGGATAAACAAAAAATTCTCATACATCATACCATATTTCATCTTCATATTCATCCCATTTAGCAAACTCCTCTGCACATTTTGTCAATCTATTATACTCTTTATTATCTAAAATTTTCTTAATATAGTTATCAAATTCATTTACAACATCTATAGACATAAGATAACTTATATCAATTCATTTTTTGTTATTATATTCAATAATCATTAACTTTTTTGCATTATCAATTTCAATACCCATAAAAACATCTCTAATAAATTGTGAAGAAAAAGAATTATTAGCCATATTAAATCAAGCTAAGATGTTTCACATATTAGAAAGTTCTATATCTTCTCAATAAAAATCTAAGACATCCTTTTTATCTTTTTTTATATACTCATTTAAATAAAGATTAGTCTTTAAATCATACAAATTTCATCACCTAGTTCACCGCCGAAGTTCAATAGGAGAAATTCCAATAGTCTTTGCTCTAGCTAAATCAAATATTGAAATTATATAACTTTCTGCAGGATAATTAGCTTCAAAAAGATAATCACTAAAAGTTTTTCACTCCTTATTTTTAATATTTGAATCACACATATTATTCTCAAAAGTTTTTAGACTACTATTATCATTTAAAACTTTATCATAAAAATCTACTAAAAATACGACAGCATATCCTCTCTTAACAAGGAACTCTGGACTTGAATCATACATTAATCAAAAATATTTTGCAATTGCTTGATATTTATATCCCCAAAAAACATCTTCATTTAAATCTTTTAAAAAACATTTATTAATTCAAGTTGCAATAAAAATCCATCTTAAATATTCTGCATAAGATATAGTTGCATTATCTCATCTAGGTCTAAAATATTGATTTTTTGCAACAAATCAATACTTAACTCAAGCACATACATATTTTGTAATCCAATCGGTAGACTTTAAGTCTATAAAATGTTCTCAATCTAAACAAGAACTATCTCATTCTACATAATCTAGTCATGATACCTTAAAAGTCCATTTTAAAGCCTCTTCTCTTGTTAAATCTGAATTTAATTGAAAATTTTCTCTACCAGAAAGCCATCATAAATTATAAGCATCCTTTATTGAATCACAATATATACTAAAACTTAGTATATCCTTAAAAATATTACTATCAATACAATAATAAACTCCTCCAATCCCCACTTCACATTTTTCCTTCACCTCCTCACCATCATAAATCCCCTCTCAAATCACCAACTCTCTCATACATTTGTGACTATCTTGTGAGTTATATATTCTAAAATACTTAGCAGGATTTAAGCTTTTTCCATTCTCTCCTTTCAACTCAAAATGTAAATGTGCTTTAAATTTAGCTGTATCCTCTGCCACTACTCAAAGTACTATTTCAGGAGTCACTGTTTTTAGTGTTCCATTTAATATATCTTCGCTTGGTATGATATGTGCATAAATGCTTATTTTTCAATCATTGTGTAATATTGTAACTGTGTTACTTTCAACACTTTCTACTGTTCCGTTTGCCACTGCTTTTACTTTTTCTCATGCTTCTAAATTGAAATCCATTGCATCATGAACATCTCAGTTAAACTCTTCAAAGAATATTTGTGTTACTAGTCTATCTACTGTCATTCAGCTATTTGATAATGCTTCGTAATCAAATGGATAGTTTAGTGTTTGGTTTTGTGTGTAATCTATTCAATCTAATTTTACTAAATCTTTATGTACCCAACCTGCTATTCCATTTTCCATAGCTTGTACTTCTTCTAGTGTGAAATTAGGATAAAGTCTTGCATAATGAGTATCAAATATTTCTTGTGTAATGTCTTTTGGTGTGTCTTCTATTTTTACATAATACAAGTTATTAGTTTCATCTTTTCATAATATTTGTACTTTTGTGTCCTCATAAGTTTCCCAGATTATATTTTCTTTTGTTTCTGTATTTGTATTTGCTCTTAAATCTACTGTTACTCAATAATCCCAAGAAATAGTTCAGGTTACTTTTGTCTCTGGTGTAAATATTTCTACATCTGGTCAGATTGCTACGAATCAGTTAAATATCCAAGCTGTTCTGTTATCTTCAAACTCTACTTTAAACCAGTTTCATTTTGTTTCTAATACTGTTAGTACTGTGTTGTATGGGATTATATCTTGGTTGTTTGCTTGTCCATCTTTATTGAAGTCAAAATATCAGCTTGTTGCATTTGGTTTTTCGTGTGCATAAATACCAACTAGAGAAGCTACAACTACTTCATTATTTTTTGGTTCTTTTAATTCGTCTGTAGGTGTTGGTATTGTACAAGTTTCAGCTAGTTCATTATTTGAGATATATCATTCTTCATCTAATCAAATAACTCTTACTTTTACTATACTTGAAGAGTCATCTAAAACTTCAACCTTTGTTCAGTTATTTAGCTCTATTCAGTCTTTATTTAGATTCTGTGTTGTTGATAATACTGCTTTCTCGTCACTAGCACAAATTTCTTTTGTATAAGTTTCAAAAACATCATCGGAAGACTTAGGACAGAAATCACTAGCATTCTTTAAACTAGCTTCTTGATGATAAGCATTCAACATTATTCTAGCTACTGTTAATCTATCTACTGAATCTGTGTATGGATTATTTGGAATACTTGTTTTATCAATCAACCCAAAGAATAGTGCTACACCTAAATAAGTATTATCTGGTTTTATAATTGTGTAATCACAAGTATTATTTTGCATATCAAAATTGAAAGTTCTTAGACTTCATTTGATTGCATCCATATATGTAATATCATTTAATGGGAAAAATGCTCATGTATTTGATAATTCCATTAGGTTGTTATCAACTACTGTCTGAGCATAATCAGACCACCACTGTTCATCTGTTCCTTGTATATCACTTATGCTTCATTCTCTGTATGGTATTAAGGCTTCTTGTGAGGCATTAACTAAGACTTTAGAGTATTCAGCTCTATTCATTGTATTTTCTCATTTGAAGGTTCAATCTTTATAACCTGAAAACCAATCTTTGCTACTTACTGTATAGGCTGTAAAACAATCCATATCGCTACTAGAAGCCATATCAGAGAACTCTTCTTCGCATCTCCTTTGATCGAAATCATAAGAGTCTGTACTACATATATTTGAAAGTTCTACTGAATTTTTGTATATATAAAAATGGTCATCAAAACTTAATCATGGAATCTTGTCATCATATGAAATTTCATAGAATGATGTGTAATCTTGGGCATCTAGCCAAATATCATGTATCCTTGGAGTTGTTATGTTAGTTAGATAAGGGGCTCTGTATTCTAGAGAAAATACGGTTCAACTAGCTGTTAAGCTATATATATTAGTAGAATCTTCACATACTACTATATCGTTAGGTACTTCTTCTTGATTTAGTGGAACATAATAATTTCCTATACCAAAAGGTAATGATTCTTTATTTTGTATTATTTGTCTTGATTGTATTTCAGAATCTATAACTTCTATTTCTTTTACTAGTGGTGTTACTCAAGCATCTTTGAAATTGGTATACCCAAAATGCTCTAAAGAGAATTCAACCTTGTATTTTCATGATTGTTCAGGCATTCTAACTATTATATCTGTTTGTGTTGTTTTGTTGTATCATACTTCTTCTGGTAAAACTCAGTAGTTTGTTGCTAATTCTATTTCTTTATTATTTTCATCATATATCTTGTATGTTAGTCTAACTGGATTTTCTGAATTGTCCCAGTTATAATATCATTTGTTTGTTAATGATAATGTGAATTTGTAGTTTTTATCTATCTCATAATTTTGTTTCTTCTCTAGTCAGTTTGATAAAATGGTATAACTTGATCAATATTTATTTAATAATAGTATTTTGTCGTATGTTATATCTGATTCTGTGCTTCATATTTTATATTTAAAATAAACTGTTTTTACTCATTCTGAATTATCTTTTAGTCTATAATCTATTACAGAACTTTCATAGTTTATCCAATCTCAGAAATTTTCTCAGTCTTCTGAAAATGCTATATAGTCTGGTGTTGTATCTAAGCTTAATTGAACTATTAGATTTTGAGATTCACTAAAAACAGAATCGGCATTCAGTGTAATATTTCACTTTGCTTTTAGTTCTTCTTCATATTCTTCTAGTCATTTTACAGTTGTTGGTTTATTGTAAGGTACTCAATATGCTCTACAATTAGCCAGTTTACGAGTAAATCAAGGTGCAGAGATATTCTTAGAATCCTTTAATTTGTATTGCTTTTCAATATTCTGACATCATGGTGATTTTTTATCTTTTGTGTAGTTGTCTTTTTCTGGACATACGAGATAGAGTTCTAGGGGTTCTGATCAAGCTACCATATCGGTATGCCGTCATTGTTGTTTTTCTCATCATCTTTTTCTTCAATATTGGTCTATCCAATGGCATCATTTTTCTCAGGTTATTTTATTGTTGTTTTTGTTTTCTTTATCTTCATTTTTACATTCTCATAAATAACTTTTTCAATCTTTTAAAATTGTTTCAACTGCCTTACTAGAAACTTCTATTGTATGAGATTTACCGTTGGGTTGTACTTTACAGATTTTTTGCTTCTTAGAGTTTTCTTCTTGTATTGTTCATGTACTTGTTTGATTGCTTTCTTCTATTGCTCCTGTATTTGTTAATTCCTCACATGTTCAAGTAATTCAACCTGCTTGAATGTACTTATCAATAATTTCTTTTGTTGGGTAATAATTGACTCAATCCTTACAAATTGCTACAGATTGGGTTTCGTTATTTCCTGTTCAAGTACTCTGTATTGTATCTATTGCATTTACAATAGCTACAGAGTTTGATGAAAATAAAATAAATATTATCGTTATAAAGGATAATATTTGTCTTCAAAATCTTCTAAAAAAAGAAGATTTAATGTCTCAGTCTTCCATGCTTACAAAATGGTTAAATAAATAAAACCACTTATTTATAGTGATTTTTTATTTTTTTGCAAGACTTTAAAAATGATCTTTTTTTTATTTTTTAGTCAATTAGAAATTTTTTAACTTCATTAAATATCTTCTCATGTCACTTAGTGTTTGGATGTAATCAATCTTCTAAATCTTCATTTTCCATTAATCAAAATAAATCTATAAAATCAAGGTTATTTTGTTTACAATTTTCTTTTATAATCTCATTGTATTTTTCTATATCTGAATTGAAGAATAGGAAGTCTCCTCTTTTATCGTTATTTACTACTTTTTCATCAACATTTATATTACCTACAAAGATAACCTTTTTTATTAGTTCATCATTTTTATATCTATTAATTATCTCTTGTATATTCTTTCTAAATTGCTCTTTATTTATTCTAGGTCCGTTAGTAATTGTATCAATACAACAGTCATTTATTCATATTGCTATTATAACAATACTATCTTTTTCTTCTCAGATTTCTCTCCTAGAGCATCAGTCAAAGAAAGGTTGAAAGACTTTTAAAACATTTTCAGAAGTATAAGAAGCTATTCAATAATTCATTACCATTTTATCATATCAAAACTTCTTCCATAAATCTACTTTCAACATATTTACCCAGCCTCATTTGTCACAATCCCAAAATCATTCTGAGATACTATCTCAAAAAACTACTATTCTCATAATTGATAATTACTTACTTAATTTATATATCTATTTCTTTATCTCCTCCTCACAAAGCTCTTTTACTAACTGTTTTAAAGTTAATACTTTGTTTTCTAAAAATTCTAACTGTTCTTTTGTTATCTTATAGTTTTTATCATATCTAGCTCATACATAAGCTTCTCTTAAAAGTTGGAAAGTTATAAACTCTTTTGAATATTCAAAGTTAAACCAAATATTAAATCTAGAATCAGATTGTTTTAGTTTTGTATAAAGGTGTGTTAAATCATGAGTCTTTTCCTTGTATTGTGTTTTTACTAGTAAATAGGCTGTCATATAACATTCTACTGATTGATGTAAATGAAAAGATGATAGATTGAATTTATCTTTTTCCATATAAAATTTATATCAATCAAAAAAATCATTTCCTTTTGGATACCACATTTCATAATCTTCTTTCATCATTTCTTGTCTTTCTTCTTTTGTTAGCTCTTTATATTCACTTAATTCTATTCAAGAATTATCTAAAAGAACAACTCACTCTCTCTTTATATCTGCATAAAAATATCTTCACATTTTTAGCATTGTGTTTATATGATTTAGGTTTTCTATTATTAAAGTCACAGGCTGTTTAATCTTACTAGTTTTTTTGATAATATCAGTTAAATACATTGATAAAGTTCACTCTTCTTCTCATAAGTCTTTTTTAGTTATTATAAGGATATCAAAGTCACTTCTAAACTCTTCTTTTTCTTTTATATCCTCAACTACAAAGTTTCATCTCGCATAACTTCAAAATAATATAATCTTATCTATCTCTACATCTTTTGTACCCAATTCTTTCTTTATAGTATCTAATACAAAGTTTAGTTCATCTAATCTTTTTTGAGGTATATTCTCAGGTAAAGTTGTTTTCATTTTTATCTAACTTTTTATTTACTAACTGATATCTATAATATATGAATTTTCATTTTTACAAATTCATATTTCTTTTATTTATTTCTTGCTATGAAATTCTTTATCTTATTTGTTAGATCAGGATAAGTAAAATATCATATAAAAGCAAACATTCATCACATAAAAATTCATATACCTGATGAGTCAGAAAGTAAAACTACCACTCATGTTAACATAAAAAATACTCACACTACAATTCTAATTACATTAATTACCTTTTTTATAAACTGGTTTATCTTTTCTGTTTGTTTCTTTTTCTCTTCCTTACTAAGTTTTCTTATTCTGAAAAAATTATATCCTAGAGCACCTAAGGCGATTGTACTAAAAAGAGGGAAGCTTGAACTTTCATCCTTATCTTGATTATTCTCATTCTCTGTCTTATTAACTAAGGTCTCTCTATTATCTTCTTCTACCTCTTTTACATCATTATTACCTATGTCACTGTTCTCATCTTTTGTAATAGATACTTCCTCTTCTATTGGTTCTTTAGGTATTAATATACATTCCTTATTATTTTGTTCATATCATTCATTACATTCCCAAACACTAGTTGAGCTATTTGTAATAGCATGAGCATTATCAGGAATCTCCACACAATGTGTTTTGTCTAATGAAGAAGTATATCAATTATTACATTTCCAAACATCAGTTGAGCTATCTGTGATAGCATGGGCATCCTCAGGAATTTTTACACAATATGTTTTATCTAATGAAGAGGTATATCAATTATTACATTCCCAAACATCGGTTGAGCTATCTGTGATAGCATGGGCATTCTCAGGAATTTTTACACAATATGTTTTATCTACTGAAAAAGTATATCAACTATTACACTCCCAAGCATAAAGTGAACTACTTGTTGTAGCATGGGCATTCTCTGGAATCTTTATACAATATGTTTTATTTAATGAATAGGTATATCAACTATTACATTCACAAACTTTATTATAATAGTTGTATGTAGCATTAGAAGCACACTTAGGAGTTGTGTTTACTTTTTTAGTAGTAGAAGAATATGTTTTTGTTGTAGTTCATCAGTTATGACAATGTCTCTGATTCCGAGGAACTCACCGACTACTACAATTGGTTCTACAATAGTGACATCAATCTGAAGCTGTTCTTCATGGATGTGCATAAGTTTGAATACAAAAGAAAAAGATACACAATAGAATTATAGATATTTTCCTAAGCATAATTTCTTAGTTAAAAAATAAAGTCTCTAATTAATGCTCAATTAAATCATTTATCTAATGTAACTCTATATTCTTTTTTAATGTATTCTAGAAAATGTTTTTTTCAAATTTATTTTTAATATATAGATTATATTTTTTGTTATTTCCTACTAAATACTTATTATATAGTCATTACTTATATAAAAATCTAACTATGGAGTTATTGTTTCGTAAATTTATAGATGAATATTTTTTTAACTTTAAGGGGTTATTATTTGAGGATATCAATTTAAAACTTAAAAATAAAAAGTACTTTATTCATTTAATTATAGGTTATTCTTCATCTTTACTAATTTATACCTTATCCATATGATTTATAATAGATTCTAAATCTTCATTTTGGATTATGTTTATTTTCCTATTTTCTTTTATTCCTAATTTAATTGCGAATTTATACATTGTATCTTTTTTTCTTAGGAATAATATAATTCCTATTTATAGAGGAATATTTTATTTTGTCGTTATTTTATTACTAATACCATTCTATTGTCTTTATGAATTTACTGATATTATTCCTCAATTATTTGGATATTATACCTTTTACATGTTTTTTCTTTTCCTATTCTTTTCTCTATTTTCAAATGTCTATTATTTTTTTCTAAACTTCTATTCTAATATATCATTTTTTATATGATTATTTTTATTCTTTTTTAAGTGACTATTTATTAAGCTAGATTCTCATAGTGTGAAGAAAATAGTTAACAAGATGACTTTTGATAAAGATATTAAATATAGAAAGGTACGGAATCATTTATATAAACTAAAAAATAGTTTTAAAATATTTTGATGAATCCTTACTATTTATGCTATTATTAACCTAATTTTTGGAGTATCTATACTTAGTATCTATGTGGATTACATTTCTCCTTTTATGAAAAGTACCTCTATTAATATTGATAGATTTGAAGAAGATAGTAAATGACTACTTATCTTATTTAAAATAAGTTACATTGTTGTTTGTAGTTTGGCTATATATTGAATATGTTATTTTTTACTATATACCTATTTTTTGTATCTTAAAATATATTTTTTTGATTTATTATTAGTAAGGATTAAAAAGGAAAATAGAGAGAAATAAAGGTTTATTATATATACTAAAATTTTTTGTATGGATAATATATTATATGAGGGAAAGTGGTGGCTTCCTGAATTTTCTGAAAATAAAATTGTCTGATTTTTAATAAAAGATGATTGAGTTTTTACATTGGATTTACACTGACATTTAAAGGAAGAACAGAATAAGTTTAAATCTCTTTTATGATGATGAGGTTATAAAAAAGCTTTCATAAATTGAGTAACAAAAGGTGGGGAAAAGATTTCTTTATATTGATATATTAATATCAGGAGTAGTAGTAACATTGCATGAGACTGATATGATACAGAGGCTTATAGAGTATATCATATATTTTATTGAATACATATAGAAAAGGAATCAGATATAAATATAAAAAAAATTAGTTTTACATTTGATTGACTTTTTGAGTGGATATGAGAGTGAAGAGTCAATTTTGAAATGACAAAATATAATGATAAGAAATATTACTCAAAATGAATATTAGATATATGAGATGATAATATTATCAATATTTGAAAAGTTAATAATAATTTTTCAATAGAATTTGAAAAGGAATATTCACTTAAATCTAATGATGTCTTTTTTGATAAATTAGAAAATAGACACAGAATCTTCAAATCTCTAACTTTGGATCAGTATTCAAGGATTGTGCTTAGTTATAAAATTGTCTCTTCTTTTGAGGATGTATTATCTGATATAGAAAATATAAGGAAACTATACTCCTTAATAATATGAAAGTCTATATATCTTACCGATTTTTTATCTAAAATTTGAAAGAAAAATAATATTGAATTATCTTTTGATAAGTCAATAATTAAGGGGAAAGGAGATAATGAAAAAGGAAATATATTATTTAATTATTGTGATTTATGAAAAGATAATCTCAATAAGATATTTAAAAAATGGTTCTGATGTACAGAGAAATATAAATTAATTTTTAATATATATTTTTCAACTATTGAGAATAAGTGATTACATTTAGAAAATTATTTTTTAAATCTTATTCAGACCTTAGAATGATATTACTATATAAAATTTTGAAGAGAATGAAAAATTATTTTACACGATAAAATAAAAAAGATTTCAGAGAATATTGATTATGTTATCTGAGATAAAAAATATATAGTAACGTGTAGAAATATTTTATCTCATTGAGATGATAGATCTAAAATCTATGAAAATATGAATCGTTTCTACCATAAAACCTTAGAATTAAAGTTATTATTAGAATTATCTATAATTAAGGATTTGGTAAATGATAGAGATTTGTTTTATAAAATAAAGAAGCATAGGAGAGAAAAGATGATATATGAAGTTAAATCATTTTCATAGTAAGGATTTATTAAATGTGAGTTTCTGTTTTATATCTTAGCAAGAGACAGGGAAGTATATGTCTGTTATTTGTTAATAATTAGTGTTATCATTTCTTTTTATTTTATTGTTATTATATATTGTACTCTCTAAGGGGTAAAATAAAACATAGTTACTTGGCTTATAGTTCATTATAATCAAGGTTATGAATTATATACTTATATTTTTGATAGATTTTTTCCATTCTCTTAATAAAGGCTTTAGCTATTATGGTTTGATTGTTTTGATTGTTGGGCTGCCATTTAAGATTTAAAGCAGAGTTTTTTCTTATAAAAAGCTCTGTTTTTTATATCACAATAATCAAATTAAAAACATGGAAACAAGAAACAATATAAATAAAATGATTTTTAAACTTTGGAATAATCATCTTGATTTTAAAAGAATTCCAAGTAAATGAGAAACTATAGTTATACCACATAGTGTTTCTTCAGGAATGCCTGATACAGAACTATTTGTTTTTGAATATTTAGAAGCATGAAGAGTAATTTCAGTTCATAAAAAATATTTTGAAGAAATAAAAAACTTTATTGATTTAGAATGATATTCTTTTGATAGTCTGAGAAATAAATTTGAAAGCCTAACTTGAAAGAAATCTAAACTTCTTTGACCCGTTATATCTTTATATCTTTTCTCTGATAATAAACTTTTGACCGAAAGTATTAATGTAGAAAAGCTAAATACTGAAAATAAGAGAGTATATGAGGATTTTATGAATTCTTGTGTTGATTGAGAAGTAGAAGAAGTTGATATGGATTTTGATGATCCAACACATAGATTTTTTGCTTTATACAATGATTGAAAAGTTGTTTCATTATGAAACTATTCAATTGATGATCCTACAAAAATTGCTCATATATGAATAATCACACCTAAAAGGTATCAGGGGAACGGGTATGGTAAAGAATTAGTAAATACTATGGTTCATGATATTTTTAAGAATTGATTGATTCCTCAGTATAGGGCTGATGATTTTAATGTACTATCTATGAAGATTGCACATTCATTATGATTTGAGGATGTGTTGAAAACATATTCGTTTATAGTTGTTTAATTAAGAATTACTATTTGTTGGTAACTGAGTTTAATCAGCTTTTTAGATACCTATGATTATATTTGAATTGTTTTTATGTTATAAAATTTTAATTTTTACTCTTATTTTCATGTTTTTCTTTTTCCATTTCTAAAAGTTTTTCAAAAGAATGGTCATAAAAAATACTATCATCAATTGATTTTCTATTATATATATCTTTTATTAAAGGTTCTCATTCCCATAAGAAATATTCGTTAGAATTTATAAGGTTATAAAATTTTTTTAGTCATATTGAGTTTAATATATTAACCAAGTCAATCACATCTTTATTTGAAATTATTTTTAATGGATAATTATCAATAATTTCTTTAGTTATATCTTTATTTTCTGATACAATTTCATCAATAATTTTTCATAAATATCTTCAAAAACCTAAATAAGGATTATTAACATAAGAAATTATAGGTAATAATAAATGATTATTCTTTTTTGTTAATCAGAAGTATTCTTTTTTATCAGGAAGATTAATGTAATAAATAATGGATTTATATATTTGTATTATATTATCTTTTATTTTTTTTCTATCTTCATCAGATAATCAATTCCTTATTGATTTATAAGTTATACTATTACTCTTACACTCTATAAATAAGACATAATTTCATTGTTCTACCAGTATATCTGGATTATTAGGAATATTTCTTTTATATTTATATAAATGTTCTTCAGTATGAATTACATTAAAATCTTTTAGTTTTTTAAACAATGAAAAAATAAAATTTTCGTTTATATTTCAATATTTTTTGTTTCTAAAATCTTTATCAAACAAGTGATATATAGCATTTGTTATTCTATTTAACAATAAAACAGGAAATACACATATATATTTTCAATTAATTTTAATCAAAGGTCTGTCAAAAATATCTCATAGTCAATAATATTCCATGTCTGATATATTTTCAAATTTTGAACTATTTTTTGATTCATGTTCTAGTTTTTCTTTTAAATCAAACAAATCTATACTATATTCTTTAATTATAACTTTTATTTCTTTTTCAAATAATTGTCATTTCTTTTCTAGGTCAAAATATAAATTGTTTTCAGCCAAATCACTCATTAGAAATCACACTATCAATAATCGTTCTAAACTTATTCATATATTTTTTTTAATATAATCATCAAAACAAGGTAATTTATAGTAATTATAAGTATAATTAAGTTGACTTAATAATTCATTTTCTATTCTTTGATACCAAAACTGTTTATGGCTAATTGTATATAAAATTCAAAGTCAGCCTTCTTTTTTAGCTTTATTTAATCTTTTTCTATCAAGTTCATCTTTAACTCTTGTGTATTTTCATATAACTTCTCTTAATCAATAAAAATCAAGTCATTTATTATTATTTCATGAGTTAATAATGATTTCTCTAAATATTTCTATGGCTTGAGCAGTGTGTAGGTTCTTTAAAAAAGGTGGCTTTATTCCTTTTTTAATACATTTTATTTCTTCCAAATGAGATTTATGAAGTAACTCTAAATTTTTTACTAAACTAGTTACATCTAATAAAGAAGTCATTTCTCTGTATAATTTAAATTGTTTTGGGTATTGTCACATTTACTTTTTATTATTAATAAATTATCTAAAGATAATCCTTATACTATAAAGAATAAAAATAGCTTAAAAAAACATTCAGAATTTTATTGTTAGATTCATAATCATTCAAGTATATTTCTCAAAAAAAATGAGATTGTTTTAGAAACTAAAGTGAATATATAATAAAAAATTTTAGAAATTATATTTAACATATATTTTATATTTAGAAATTAATCTATTATATAGTTATGTTATATTCTTTTATAAAAAAATCAAACTTCAATATTAACATTTTTAACATTCTATGTTAAAAATATGTTAAAAATCTTTTGACAAAAACTTCAAAATAATATAATATGGCAACATATTAATACTAAATACTGTATTATGAGCAAAGATATAGAAATATTAAGAAAGAAAAAAAGGCTTACCCAAGACGAAGTTGCAAAATACCTTTGAATCACCCGTCAAACATTCTCAAAACTAGAAAAAGGTAAAATACAACCAACACTATGACAAGCAGTAAAATTATCAGAACTTCTATGAGAAGATATAGATAACTTTATAAGTACAGATATAAAAACAGAAGCTAAAAATCTTATAGACTGGGACAAATACAAACAAATAATCACAAATTTCATCAAATACTGAGCAGATGACGATGGAAAAATAACAAAAACCAAACTAGCAAAACTTTGTTATTTACTAGATTTTGCTTGGTACTATTACAATTTAGAACCCATAACAGGCTTAGAATATAAAAAATTTGCTCAGTGACCAGTTCCAGATGCATACTTTTCAACACTAGAAGAACTATTTGAAGAAGAATCAATTTCTATAGAAATAAAATGAAGATCTCATCTTATAGAAAACATTTGAACACCAAGTAATAATAAACTTACAGAAGACGAACTAAAGATGCTTCAAGATATAGCAATAAAATGGAAATGAAAACCAACTAAAGAAATAGTCGATTTTACTCACAAACAAATACCATGGATGATATGTTATGATAAAGAGATAATACCATACGGTTTAATCACTCAAGAAGAATTAGAAAATGTATACTAATAATAAATATTATAGTGTCTCAGTTCACAAATATGCTAAAAAACACTTTATAAAATCTTTTTCTAAAAAGTATAAAACCTGGGATGCAACATTTATTGAAATTGAAAATATGTTATCTCGTATCAACATGTTTCTTTTAACCTCAAAAATTGAAAAAATCCATAATTGTGACATTTGATATATTGCTAAATGTGAATTTAAAATAGTCTGAACAAGTGAATCACCCAAAAAATCTTGAAATAGGATAATTATCTTTGTAGATGAAGAAAAAATTGATGTTCAAATATTACTTTTGTATACTAAAACTGATGTTTGAAGTCATAATGAAACTGCTTGGTGGGAACAAGAAATAAGAAATAATCATAAGGAAATAGCCGAATTATTTTCTTGATTATAAACATAATTCCATAACAAAATAAAAATGTTTTTTCTATCTCGTATTAACATCATTATAGTTATAACAATCCTACTTACATATTACTGATTACACTACTATATATACTATAGCTTTGTCCATTTTCTTAATATCAAAAAAAAATCACATAGATACACCATCCTTTCTTTTATCCTATTTTTAGCCTCTACCTTCTTTTTTGAATCATTTTTACCCTTTAATGATTTTTTATCACAAAACTTTTTATATTTATTTTGAGTATGGATAGCTACTTACTTTATTTTAATTTTTTCTATAAGCATCCTTTGGATATTGAAATGAATTTATAAAATCACTCAAAGTAAATTTCCATTTATATACATAACTTATTTTTTATTTATATCACCATTTTTAATTACTACATACTGATTATATGAAAGCTCAACCTTAAAAATTAGGGAAGTGACTATTCCTGTTAAAAACTTACCCACATACTGGAAAGATAAAACCATAGTTCAAATTTCAGATTTACACCTTGAAAATATAAAACAATTAAAATCTCTTGAAGAAGTAACTGAGAAAATTGAAGAAATATCTCCTGAAATAGTAGTAATCACTTGAGATCTATTTAGTTACAATAGTAAGAATATGCAAGACTTAATTATTCCCTTAAAAAAAATAACTTCACCCATACTTTTTACATCTGGTAATCACGATCGCAATTTTACAGATTCTAAAGACGATAACCTAACTCTTTTAGATAATAAACTTTTCGTAAAAGAAGGTCTCCAAATTATCGGTCTTAAATATTCAAATGATAAAGATAAAGAAAATCCAGCCGAAATACTAAAAAATGAAATTATATTTGATAAAGAAAAACCAACTATTTTACTCTATCATACACCAACAACTATTATTGGAGGAGAACAAGGGAATAGATATATTTCTCCTAACACTGATTTTACTCTTGTAAAAGAATCCTGAATAGATTTACAACTATCTGGGCATACACACGGTGGACAATTTTTCCCACTCTCTATAATTACACATTTTATTTATAAAGGCTATGAAAAAGGATTACACAAAGATGGTAACTTTTCACTCTTTGTTAGTACTGGTTTAGGTACATGGTGACCCCCAGTGAGAATATTTGTGCCCCCTGAGATTGTTATAATTCATTTAAAATAATCTGATAATGGATTATCTAGAACTTTCAAATTTGAAAGTTCTTTTTTGACTATTAATTTTTTAAATCATATATATTTAAGAACCACCTCTAAAATAAAGCAAATTTCTTCAAACTCTTACCAATCAGTTGTAATCCAATGCTTTACAACTTTTTTTATCTTAAAATTCTACTTAATAACTCAAAACTCCCCAGTTTTT
>DJMN01000011.1 GCA_002435385.1 Patescibacteria group bacterium UBA6489 | reverse complement strand
ATGAAATTTTGGGGAAACTATAATGGGAGTTACTATAGGTTGACAAAAAATTGAAAATAGAGAAGGTCTTTATAGTAAAAATATTCCTAATAATACCATTGTAAAAGTTGGAAAAAAGAGATTTTATTCATTAAAATAAATATATTATGGAAACATGTGGTTTTAATATTTGGACAAGGGATCATCCTAAAGATTATTTGGATTTATATATTGATTATAAGAAAAAATATAATCTTAGGTTATTGGCTGTTGTGGATGATGTTTTTCCAGAAGTTAGATTTGAACGTACTAAAGAAGAAACGGCTTATATGAATGATATATATAAAACTTATATGGAAGAAATAGGGTTTGATGGTGTACACCTTGTTTCAGAACATTTGGATAGAAATGCTGAATTATCTTCTATATTTCAACAATGTTGTAGTATAACTTTAAAGGAATTTTATAGATTATTACCGGAAAAAAAGAGATTTGATATGGAATCACTTTCTTTGGCTGAAATAGTCGAGACGTCTTGGCAATTGCATGTTTTATCTGAATTCAATAAAGAGCTAGAAATTTCAAGATGGTTAGCTTGAAAAAGATCGACTGCATTATATAGATTTTCAAAGGATATTATACCTAACTTTAATTTTACAACAATTTAATTTTTAAAAATATATTTATGAAACATATACTTCCTGTTACAGATTGTACAGACATTGCAGCAGCAGAATTACATGGTACACTTGTAACAAATTTAGATGAATTAGGTTCTGATAGAGATGTTGCAGTATCGCCTGCAGCTGAAGTTAAAGAATTTTCAGTTAAAAACTGAAATTTCGTAGCTAGATTGTTAGCAGAATCTTATAATCCAGTGAATTTAACAATATTAGCAGTTGTTAATGCTGTTGATTCTTCTCTAGATAGTAGGGCTAGAATTGCAGTAAAATTAAAAAATTGATTACAATTAGTATGAGCAAATACAGGGGTTTTTTCTTCATTAATAGAAGATTTTGGGATAGATGAGATTGTAGAAACTAATCCTACATGATTAAAAGGTACAGATTTTGTCTCTTTTGGATGAAAATATATACATGCTCCTATTGCTGCAAAATTTGCAACAACTTGAAATATTGAAGATATAAGAGAAAAAGATTTTTCTCTTGATAGACTTGTGAAATTAAAATATGAATTGGGGGAAATAGTACATATTGATAACTTTTGAAATATGAAAATTGCTTATCATGATGATAATTTTAAAGCAAGTGAAGGTGATGTATTTGAAATTTCTTTAAATGGGAAACCTATAACTAGAGCGATTTACTCAAAAAGTATGAAAGAATTAGAAGAATGAGTTGTTACTATTTATAAGTGAAGTTCTATGTGATTAATGGAATTAGCATGTGTTAGACAATTAAATTATTCAGATATTATTTGAGCAGAAATAGGAGATGTAATAACAATCAATCGTAAATAATTATTTACAGATTTAAAAAAATGGGCTGATGAAAATTTTAATTATGAATATATTCTTTATCCAGTAGCAGAAGGAAATCATGCTAGTATAAAAACTCCAGAATCTTTAGGTGGTAAGGTGTTTCAAGAATATGATAAAACAAATATGACTGGTAAAAAACACCATGTATTAGAATATAGAATTTATCCTCAGAAAAATAAAAGTTAATTTAAAAATATTTTCTTATTTTTTAAAAATTAGGATTAAGACTCTAACGATTAATTTCTTAGAGTTTTATTTTTTATTCAAATATAAAAATAGTGGGAATCAATCTTAAATTTAATTTTTTCTTTGACTCTCTTTCATATCTCCATAAACTAAATCTACTTATCCCCTAACTATTCCACTATGAATCTTCTTTCAACAAAACTAGCTAGAAGAATGGCTATAGCAAAGTCTCTAGGTTTCATTGTTGGGTTAATTGGTTTCTTAGTATCTGGTTATATTTTTAAAGAAATGAGTTTGATGATTAGGTTAGGTATACTTTTTTGGTATACAACTTTGTGAGGAATTGTTTGACTGTTTTGATTTTTAAACAGGCATCCTGCTTTTCAAAGCTGGAAATTTCCTTGTTGGTTTAGGTGAATATTTATATGAGGTTGGATGAATTTTGTGTTAGCTTTGTTTGCTCATGATAGTATGTTGGTTATGATGAAATGAACTTTTTTGGAGTGATGGTCTCCTTTTTGGATAATTTTAGAGTGAATGTTTATATGAGTGATAATTGAGTTTTTTGCTACTAAGTTTGGATGAGAAGGAAAAGAACTACTAAAGGATTAATCCTTTAGTAGTTCTTTTAAAAATTGAGTTATATATTAGCCAGTGAACAGCATTGATTTTGTTTCTATGGTGGAGCTTATGTTTTTAAATCAACTTTATATGGGATTAATTTATCTCAAAAAAAATTACCTAATAAAATTCATTTTCTTGGTTGAGGAATAGCATATTCTATGCTTTTAACCCTCTCAAGGTCATTATTTTCATCAAAAGAATAGTTAAAAATTAGCCTGTTAACTCTATCACAAATTAATTTCATTTCATCTACACTAAAAAGAGAATATAACAGATCATTATTTTCCAAATGTAGATTAGAAGTTATAAGTAAAAGCCTTTTTCAATCTTTAGGTTCTATCTCCTTTGTATCTCACATAGGAAGTTTACATACTTTATCTCATTTATGCACAACTAAAGTTGGATCTCAAAAAGCTGATTTTCACTCAAAATACACACAATCTCAAAATGTTTTTAACTCAGAAACTTTGTTATATTTTCAAAAATATTGAGTGTTTCATTCTTCTCAAATGTAGTAGTATGAGATATTGTTTTTCTTACTACCTGTATCTATTACATAATACCCAGGAATATCTGTCTCGGTAATTGATTCTAAGTCATTGGGGAAATATATGTTATCATTTCCATCATTTTCACATTTAAGATTATAAACTCTATATTTTTCTTCTATAGGATTATAGCAAATACATGTTGTTGTTCATCTTTGTTCTAATACTTTATAAACCTTATTTTTAGAAGTAATTAAATATTGTTCTCAATCAATTTTTTTTATTCATGCTTCTCATGTTAAATATTTTTTCAGTAAAGGTAAAGTTTTGATGAAACTTTCTAGTTTTTCTGTTTTTTCTCTTTCAGGATTTTCTTTAGATATTTTTTTAAAAATATCTGTGGTAGCATTAAGTTCCTCTAAAGAGATTAATCATAATTTAAAATTTATTCGATAACAAACCTCTTCTCTTATTGCTTCCATAATTTCTGAAAAAGTTGTTTTTCATTCTTCAATTAGTTTTAACATTTGTACAACAGGAGAATTTTCAATACCTGGTTTATTCATAATATTATTTATATAGTAAATCAAAAATAACTCAAGAAAGCTAGATATTAGTTATTCTTTTTCCTTATTCAGAAAGATTTATTTGATGTGTTACTTCCTTATTCTTTCAAAATATATGTTTTTTAATTCATTCTCTTGGTAGAAGGTTAGTATAGCTTATATTATGGGAAATAGTATCATGATTTCCAAAATCAAAATAATCTGCTTTTTTGAAAACAAAATTCATATTTTCTAAGTCAAAAAGAGAATATGTTTCTTCATCAGAACCTGAGTTGTGAGTAATGAATAAAAATTGTTTTCCAGTTTTAGTTGATTCCTTTTCTTCTATATGTCATTCAGGAATTTCAAGTAAATCATCTCATCTACATACAAAAATAATATCCTCTCAAGAAGCAGATTTTCATCTAAAATATTCACAACCTCAATATTCATTTAAACTATAAATCTCGCTATACCCTAAAAATTGAGTGCTTTCATTATTCAAAGAAAGTTCATCAAATCTATCTTTAGCTTCATTAATAACCTCTGATATTCTTTGATTATTAATTGGCTCCAATACATCAGGCTTGGATTTTAAACTTGAAACAATTTCACTCATATATAAAAAATTAAAATTATAAAATATATTATATTATCGGTTCTGCAAAATCGTCTATTTTTTCCACAACATCTTTTTGTTCCTCTATAATCTTTTGCTTTGCTTCTATTAGGCTTCTAGCATATCTTTCTCTAGATAGTTCATAAAGCTCTTGTATATAACTTGCTGGTACTTCTGAATCTGGTACATAAAGACTTCTAAGAGAAAATGGGTCTTTTACTTGACCGTTTACAAGTAGTTTACAATAAAACTCTCTTTGGTTTAGATTTGCTAAATCATAACTACTTAGGAATGGATCAAAGTGTTTTTCCATATACATGGCATCTTCACTTGAGATTCTGAAACTTATAAGTGTTCAGACATTACCAAAAAGTGCATCGCTTAGATTTTGTGGAATTTGTTTTATAAATTGGTGTGCTACAGCTAAAGATAAACCATATTTTCTAGCTTCTGATAATATTTCTCAGAATGTATCTGTGGCAAAGTTTTGAAACTCATCTACATATAAAAAGAAAGGTGTTCTATCTTTTTTCATCATTCATTGTCTTCACATTGCTGCTTGAAAAATCTTGGTTACAAACATAGCTCATAGAAATCACATAATTTCTTCTTGTAGTTTTCATTTTGGAAGTTTTACAAGTAGTATTTTGCTTTCATCCATCATTTCTCTGAAATCTAGTTTATTTTTATGGCTTGAGAATATGTTTTTTAGTATATCTATTGATAGAAGTTGTCATACTTTATTTAAAATAGGCATAATAGCTTCTGTGTTGAATTGTTGACTCCATCATGCAAATTCGTTGGTCCAGAAGTTTCTTACTACATCATCTTGTATTTCTTCTATCATATCATATCTAAAATCTTTGTCTGTTAAGGCTCTTATAATATCAAAAAGAGTAGCTTTAGGTTTGTCTAAAAGGGCTAAAAATATCATTCTGAGTACATGTTCTAATTTTGGATTCCAGTTGGCTCAGAAAAATTTATGAAATATATCTATAAATCATTTTGCTAGTACTTGTTTACTTTCTGTTCTTTTTATATCAAGTGGGTTAAAGCAGAATGGAAATTGTTCATCTGTAGGGTCAAATATAATTACATCATTTTTTCTATTTTCTGGTATGTGTGCAACTATTTCTTCTATAAGGTCTCCATGAGGATCAATGAGTCAAACTCAGTTTCAGTGCTTTAAATCATCTATAACTAGACTAGTTAGAAATTTTGATTTTCAGGTTCAGGTTTTTCAGACTATGTACATATGTCTTAATCTGTCTTCATCATATGTTCAAACTGGTACTTTTATACTTCTGAAGTCTGATGTTCAAACTATATTTATTTCTCTTGGGTAGTTTTGTGGTATTATTTCTCAATCTGTTGTTGTTTTGTAATCAAAAATAGGTACTCATATAGGTAGAGCTAATTTTTTTGCTGTAACTTTTAGTAGTGATGTTTCATCACTTGGTTTGTTTGGAAAATGGAATATGCTTGAGATTTCTTCAGAGGTACAGATATATTTTTTCTTTATTTCTTTGATTTCAAATGGTTTTATTATCCTTGGTGTATTGTAAATTTTTAATTTAAATTGATTTAATGGATAGTTTTTAAATATTAAAAAATTATTAAATAATGATTTTAATTTTCAGCTTGCCATTGCTTTATTTTCACTTTGGAAAAGTATATAAAATTTTGTTTCAAATAAGTCTTGTTCTAGTTTGTATTGAAAATACTTTTTTCATAAATCTTTCCATCATTTTTGTATTTTGTGATTTAGTATGTATTTAAAAAAAGTGAAAAATAATTTAATTTTAAATAGCATATATTGAATCTTTGATTTTACAAAGAATCCAAAACTCTCTCAAACTATTGGTTTTAGTTCTACAAAAAGTCAGACTTTATCTTTTATTATTCAGAAGTTTTCAAAATTTCTGAACATGTTAAAGATAAATTCTGTGTTGTCTGTTGTTGAGTATTTGAAAGGATAAAACCAATTATTTTCAAGTCTAAGTTCTCATATAACTGTTCTTTTTTTGTCATAATTCCAAACTCACTTATCGTCAGGTGCTAATTGAAATTCATTGAAATATGTATAGAATTGTGATTCAAAAGCTGAATAGGTTGAAACTGATGATGTATGACTATAATATATTTCTCCAGAGCTATAGTTTACTCAAAATATCATTTTCTTTTTTTCTAGGGTTTTACCTATATCTTTAAAAAATTCATCCACATATTTTTTTCATTTTGTATATGAATGATAGACTTTTATTAGATGAGTTTTGTACATTAAAAACAGTAATTTGATAAAGTTTATTATTTACTTTTAATAATATATTTATTTAGAAATTAAAAGCAAGATAATAAAATTAAAAAAAGATTTGACAAATAGGTATTTCCTAATACTCTATAATTACATTAAGAGAAGCAACATATAAAAACAAAAAAACAGGATATACTATGAAAGCAATGAAAGACCGTATGATCGTGTTATTGGCTACCGCTTATGCTTATGTACAGTACCTGCAGTACTCCCCAGCAGTTCTTGACCTCCTTCAGAAGGTTTCCTTCTAGGCAGGAAGTGTCCAGATTGCGAAAAAAAAGCTTCACCAGTTTGGTGGAGCTTTAATTTTTTAAACTTTTTTTTAAAATGGAATATCTTCAACTGATATATTATCTCATCATTGATTATTTTGAGCTTGATTATTATTTTGTTGTTGATTGCTTCCTGATCATCAGTTTCCTCATTCTGGAGACCATTCATTAAGTGTAAAATAGTGAGTATCTCAGTATTGTCATACTTCCCTTCTTTTACTCATGGTCATATTTACATAACCTTTTTCGTTTGCATATTGTTGTAGTTTTTCTAAATTAATGCTTATATTGTAAAATTCTCCAAATTGTCATTGTACCGCCTTACAGCTGGTTCCTTCTATGTATGTTTTTGCCATATTTTTGGGATTAGAAATTATAAGTGAAATGATTGTATAAGAAAATAAATTTTGTGCAAATAGAATTTTTATTTTTTGTTTACGGATTCTATGTTTGGTATATAGTTTATTTCTCCTAGCCCCCTCCTTAGTAAGGAGGGGGAATTTAGTTAGTTAATTTTATCTTATCTTCTCTTTTTAACTTTTTGATTTCCCATTCTCTTTTACATGCTTTACTTCTACTTTTTAATTCCTCACTATAAAAAAGTTTTACTGGTCTTCTTGCTTTTGTATATTTGGCTCATCATGGTAGTTCTCAATTGTGTTCTTCTAGTCTTCTTTTTATATCCGTAGTAATTCAAGTATATAGAGTATTATCAGAACATTTTAAAATATAAACAAAGTACATGGAAAACTTATTTTTTAGAAATATATAGTTTATTTTCTTTAGGTGTAAAAAGTGCCTTAAGTCACTGTTCTGTATCTTCTACTTCATCAAAATATTGAGTATATTTAGCTATAGAGTGAGTTAAATAATATTCACCTCTGTATTTAGAGTTTATAAGTAAAATAATTTCTTTTCAAAGGGCAAATGCTTCTCATAGTTCTAAAAGCATTCCTTCACTTTTTTCTTTGTGGTTTATAAAGCATAAAACTACATTGGCTTTTTCTATTTCTTCTTTTACTTTTTGTGTTATGTAGGTTGCAGTTTTATCAGAATTATCATCTAAGAAATATATAAATGTTTCGTGTCATAGATTTTCTAGTATTTTTCTGATAAATGTTAGGTTGTGAGTTAGTTCTTGTTCTTCTACTCAGGTTTGTTTGTATGTTATAACTATTTTCATGGGGATAATTTAAAAACTTAAAATTATATTATGATATTAAGGATAATTATTATGAAATCAAATAAAATTTTTTATTCTCTTGAATCATATTTTATCTTTTAATAAATATGTGCTAATATTTTAATATAATATAACTAATTTATTTTGATGTCCCTAGATTTACCAAAAGATTATCCAATATCATGAGAAGTTACGATTCAAGAACAATGAGTTCAATGAAAAATATATGATATATTAAAAATAAAGAATATTAATATTCCATATTCTCTTATTTCTAATTATTCTAGCTGAGTAATTTGTTTAGAAAATTTAATAAGAGAAAATTTTCTAAACGAAAAAAATATAAAAATATTAGAAATTTGACCTATATCTGAATCAACTTCAGAATCGTTAAAAAACTCTCACATTGCTCCTATATATGTCTTGTCTCATAGAAATCCTGATTTAAAGTGTTTTGCTATTTGACCACAAGTTAATTCTAAGGAAGAAAAGCCTTTAGGTAATGTTGAATATATGGAATGACGTTTAAGTTCTATGGATCCTGAAATGAGTGATTTTATTTTCAAAAAGATAATCTGATGATACCCTAATATTATATACGCACAACATGTATTTGAAAGAAACTTGCCATATACTGATTCTTATTCTAAACCTCAAAACATCTTTGAAGAATCTGCTAGAATTTTATCTCCTGATGGATTTATAGTTGTAGATAATTATTCAAATGAAGAAATACCAATAAATAAGGATATGCCCAATTCAAGAAATATGATACCTTATTGTATATATAAAACTAACAATAAAGATGGGGGAATTTATGTATTTAAAAAGAAGGTCTAATTCTTCAACATCTCCCTCCAAAATTCCATATCATTCATTTTTTCCCAGCTATCTTTTATTAAATTTTTAAAATCTTCATAATCTTCTTCTGTATAATCAACTTCTAAATATTTATAAACTCAGTCTTTTCATTCAACAAAATCTAGAGCTAAAACTATATCTTGATAGTTATTTCTAAATTCCCTATCTAGGTCACACATAAGCTTATAAAATAAAAGCTGTCTGAAATATTTTCATTCACTTGGTGAATCTTTTTTATTTCAATATCTATCAACTCATTTAACCATTCAGAGTGTTTTAGGACTTCACGTTTTATAGTCTATTAAAACTATATTCTCTTTAAAAAATGCTAGTTGTCACATTCATAATTCTTCTTGATTGTCTTTTGAAAAATCTTTTGAGCTACTTCAGATTATTTCTATTTTATCTATTTTTCAAGTTAGAGGGATATTTTCAAAAGCTATGTTTCTTGACCTAAAGTTAAACTCTGAGTGTAGAGGTATTTTAAAGCTGTTTTTATATGTGTCATAATATCACTGCAATCATTCTAATCACTTTTCCATAAGTCTGGTAAACTCATCATCTGTTAGAATTTCTCTTTCTAGGAGTAGCTTGAAGCTAGCTGTTAAGTACGATTTATTTGGTAATATTTTATCTTTTTTATATTTTGTAAAAAATAGCTCTAATACCCTATGATATACCTTACCAAATATTGTGAATTCATTATCTTCAAATGGGTATTTAAATACTTTGTCTCTTAAAAATACTTTTGGGTCTTCTAGGAAGGTATTTAAATCACTTGCTGATAGTTTGTAAGTTTTTAGAAATTCTTCTATGTAATCAAGCTCTTCTTGTGATGATGATATTAAATCTGTTTTTTTGAATAGATTTTTTAAGCTTTCTTCTAATTTTTTTGTATCTTCTATGGTAGAGTTTGATTCTCATGAATCTATTAACTCTTCTACTTCTTCTATGAAACTAGATGGTAAAAGTGGTTTTGTTCATTCTCAAGCTGGAAAGGTTAGGTATAGTTCCCTTTCTGCTCTGGTAACTGCTACGAAAAATAGTCTCCTTTCTTCTTCTAGTTTATTTTTTTTTGTAACTGATACTCATTCTCATACTAAGCTCGTTGGTAGTTTTAACTTTTCAGGGACTGTCTTGTAATCCCGATTACGATAGTATAGTCCTGGAATAAAGACTATTTCGTATTCTAATCATTTTGAACCATGTGCAGTTAGGACTTGAACTCACTTTTTTTCTGTTTTTAGTACTTGTCTTGGTATTGAGATATTGTATTCTCTAAAAAGATTTATTTTCTTTAGAAGTTTTTCTGTAGTTAGGTTTTTATCTTTTTTGTTATATTCTTTTACTAGGTTTAAAAATGTTAGTAAGTCTTCTATATCATCAAAGTTTCATTTTTCATTTATGAAATCATATATTTTTGCTTCTTCGATGAGATATTTAAAATATTCTACAAAAGAGTTGTATGCTGTTTTTCATTGTGATTTTAAAATGTTGTCTCTAAAGTTTTTTATAGATTCTAAATCGTTTAAAAGTAGTTTTTCTAGATTTTCATCATCACAAATAAATGAAAATAGTGTTAATTTTTCTTTTCTTGAATAATTTAAGCTGTATAGTTTTTGGTTAATGTTTAGTATATCTATATTATCTACTTCTAGTAAATCTGATCTAAGTAAATCTAATAGTTTTGAGTCATCTTTATAGGGATTGTTTATGATTTCTAAGAAATTTATTATAAAGTTTATAAATGGATTATTTAGAATGTTTGTTTTTAGTTTTGATTCTACTGGTATGTTGTTTGCTTCTAGAAAATTACTCCATTCTCCTACTTCCCTATTGCTTCTTACTATGATTGCTATGTTTTCTGGTGCTACTGTTTGAGTTTTTTCTTCTATATTTAAACCTCAATCTTGAATTCTTTCTCCTTCTCAGGAGAAAGAGGCTACATTTTTTAGTTTTTCTAAAACAAAGCTCTTTTCGTCGGTTGTGTTCATTGCTTTGTATAGATAGGGTTTTGGTCCTGTTTTATTCTTTCAGCTTGAGATGAGTTGTTTTTCTATGCTTGGGAGCTTTTTTGATAGTCTTTCTTCATTTTTATCTATGAGGCAAGTTGACATATCTAGTATGTTTTGTTGGCTTCTGTAGTTGTTTTTTAGGACTATTACTTTTGTATCTGGATAGGTATGAGAGAAATTTAGCATATTTTCTATATTTGCTCATTGAAAACGGTAGATTGATTGATCATCATCTCATACGACCATGATGTTAGGTATAAATTCTCCTTCTGAATTTGATTCGCTTAATATTAAGTTTACTATTTCATTTTGTGCATTGTTTGTGTCTTGAAATTCATCTAGCATTATAAATTGATATTGTTCTGCATAGAATAGTCTTAGTTCTTTATCTTCTTTAAACTTTTCTAATACAAAGTTTATCATGTCGTTAAAATCGTATATGTTGTTTTTTCTAAGATGTTTGTTGTATGATTCAAAAATAACTGCTAGTTCATTTAGTTTTGTTATTTGTTTTTCGTTTTTTATTCTTGTTGTTTCATATTTTTTTAGTGTTGGTTTGATTTGTGATAATTCTTCTTCTAGATTTTCTTTTTCTATTTCTATGGATTCTTTAAAGTCTTCTATACTTATTCATTCCTGTTTTAGTTTTCAGATGTTTCATTTAATGTCTCTTAGGTAAAAATAGTTATCAAATGGTGGATAGAGTTCTTTTATAAGTTTTTTTTCATATAGTGTATCTAGTAGGTGCTTTAGTACTTCTATAGCATCTACATCGTCTATTGGTTCTCATGCATTGTATTCTAGGAATTTTTCTGGGTATGATTTTATTACGTCTTGTGAAAATGAGTGAATAGTTGAAACTTTTACCTTGTAGGCTTCATTTCAAATAAAGCTTATAAGTCTTTTTTTTATGGCTATAACTCATGCTTCTGTGAATGTTGTTATGAGTATGTTTTCTGGGTTTGTATCGGTTTTTTCTAGTATGTTTGCTGTTCTGAGTCAGATGATTTGTGTTTTTCAGGTTCATGGTCATGCTACAACCATAACTGGTCAGTAGATGGTATCTACTGCATCTTTTTGTGCTTCATTTAGCATTTGATAGTTTTTTTCAAATGATGTGTTTTTCATATAGGAGATTAAAGATTAAAGGAAAAAGATTAAAGTTTTTTGTTTTAACTTTTTAATATTGTGAGTATATAAGTTTTATAAAAAAATACAATTTAAAAAAGTACAAGGTGTGATTTTGTACTTTTAAAATTGTATTTTTTTATGTATATTATTCCATAACAGGAATCTTTGTTCCATCTTTTTTTTCAAAATTCCCCATAACTAGTATTATTCCATCAACTATCCACCAAATTCAAAGTCCTCAAAATGTTATAAGCATTAGAATTCAAGTTCATACTTTTCATAGATAAAATCTATGAACTCATAATCATCCTAGGAAGAACCATAAAAGCATCATAACTATCCACTCTTTACTAAATTCTTTTTCTTTCATAAAAATTTTTTTAATTAATAAATTTATATAAGGGATTATATGGAAAAATGAGATTTTGCAATTGTTTTGTTTTTTAGTTTTTTATTTATAATTTAATAGAGTTCTGGATAATTTTTGATGAGAAGAAAACATAAATTAAATTTTGTTTTTGTAATAAATAATGTATAATCTATTTGTTTGTAGAAAATTATTGATTATACTTTGAATTTACTTTTAAGGTGATGGAATTTAAGGTGATGGTAAAAATAAGAACAAAATGTGTAGGTAAAATTTATTTTCATCTACTATATATTCATTTCACATAAGCTAAAATATATTTAAAATATGAAAAAAACATTATTTTTTTTGTTGATTGTAGTTATTGTTATATCTTTTCTTCCTTTTCCTCATACATCAGTTAAGTTAACTGATGCTCAAGAAAATTATATTTGAGAGTGGGAGTGAGAAAATGTGACTTTACTTATAAAAGAAAACTCTTATTTAAATTATAGGGAGTCTTCAGAGGGGAATAAAAGTCTTATATCTTGATATATAACAAATTTTGGAGATAATAACTTTGAAGTATGACCTTTTTATTCTAAAAAAAATTTGAAAATTGATAAAGAACCTTATAAGGAATGAAATTTATGGAAAATATATGTAAACTGAAAGGAGTTATCAAGAGAAATAGAGGGTGAAGAGTTGTATATTCCTGAAAATTATGAATTAAATAATTTGACTAATAATTTTTTTATTCTATATAATAACTCTGTATATAAAAATAACTATAAGTTTTTTTATGATAATTTATCTAAAAAGTGGCAAGATAAAACTAGTGAAAAAGAATTGAAGACTTTAATTGCTCCTACTATAGTTTATAAGGTAGATATTAATGATATAATTAAGAAAGACATTGTTTATTCAAAGCCTCCTTATATAAATAAAGATAAACTATTGGTGTTGGAATGATATTACCAAAGTACTCCTCTTTTGAGCTTTGTGCTTAAATTTACATATGAACACCCAGATTGGAAAATAGCATGATTTGATTTCTTTTATTAATTTTTATAAATTTTTGATTTATTTTTTTATGTATGCTAATCTATTATAAATATATATGGTAGAATCATATAAAGCAAATATTGAGACAAATAACTCTATTGATTTTGAAATTGAGAAAAGAAAAATACAAGAATTATCAAAAGAACTAAAATCATTACCCCCTGAAGAATGAAAAAAAGAGTTATAGCTTTATGGAATGAGGTAAAAGAAAGTACTCGTTCAAGTAAGGGGCTTGATGTTAATGAGTGAGTAAAATTAAATAGGATGTTACAAAACTTATTTCAAGAGTTAAAGGAAGGTGAAGAAATTACTCCTAAAGAGCTTTATAGGAGAGCAGAATTATTAGCTGAAAAAATAATTAAATTAAATAATCCTGATCATAGTTTCTATAATGAAATAGGGGGAAAATTATACAAAAAACATCAAAGTGAATTATGAAAAATATCGTATTATAAAGGATTGGAAGAAATTACAATTTCTACAAGTATTGAACCAGGTCATTGAACTGCACTTAAACCTTATTGGGAGGTGTGATTTGTTATAGATAGAAGTTGATTTCCTAAAACAGAATGAGTTTTAGATATAAGGATATGAAATTGAGAGATGAGAGTTAATTGAAATAAAATACCAAAGGAAAAAATAGCTACTTCTATGAAAGGTATAGCTCAGGAAATTGAAAAAATGATTGAAGATTACAAAGTTGACAGAAAGGAATCAGCAGAAATTAGAGCACAAGTACAAAAAGAGTTACAGGCAGAAGAAGAAGAGAAAGAAAGGTTAAGTGCTGAAAGAGATTTAAAAGATTTTCTTTCTTCCTAAGAGCTAACAAGAAAAAAAAACTCCGAGACTGTTCAAAAAAGTGTGTA
>DJMN01000002.1 GCA_002435385.1 Patescibacteria group bacterium UBA6489 | reverse complement strand
TGAAATTTTGGGGAAACTATAAAATAATCTATCATTATTGTAAATTTCAAGTTCATCTAGTTTCATATCATCATTTATTATTGGTGAGAATGAGTTATAAAAAGCAACTTTTTCTTTTTTTCAAAATATTTTTATATCTCTTTGTTTTCATTGGTTTATGTGTTTTTGGCGAGCTACTTTATATCACATATTTTTACATAATGCTTGATGTCATAAACATATACCTAGGACATTTTTTCATGATTCTTTTAAGTCTTTAGTTATAGATAAAAGTTTTGTCATTTTTGGATCTTGTTCATCATTAATATCTCAAGGTCAAGGTCCTAGTAGTGTAAAATCAACATTATTGCTATTTGTGTAATCTTCATTTTTTATTATCTCGCATTTTCATCACATTTTTTCTATTAGATAAGATAGCATATATACAAAGTCATCTCAGTTATTAATTATTATAAATTTCTTTCATATAATTTCGGGTACCGTTAAATCTTTATTTAGTTCATTATTTAGGTATATTCAAGATAGGTTCTTTTTTCTCTTTTCTAAAATAGCTTGTATGTTTTCTTTTTGCCCTGGAGTCAATGTATTTAACAGTTGTGTAGTGTTTATTATTTTCCCCTTTAAAACTGATAAAAATCATAAAGCCTTATTTGTGGTTTCATTTGCCTCTAAAATAGGATTGGAATCTTCAACTATTCAAGCTCCTGCTCTTACGCTAAGAGTTTGTTTTTCTTTATTTATATTTGCGGATCTTATAGGAATGGCAGTATCTAGATTTTTATCATCAATTGTTCAAAATGCAGTTCCATAATGTTCTCTAGATTCTCATTCATATTTTGTAATAAGATTAAATGCTGATTCTAATGGTCATCATACAATAGTTGGACTGAATAATGTTTCTTTTAAGCAATCTATAGCTGTCACTCAATCTTTTTTATATCATCTAAGTTCGAATTCTGTGTGAATTACTTTGGCAATATCTCTTAAGCGAGGTCAGCTTATTATTCATCATTTAGTTACTTTTAAAATCATTTTTAGTTCTTCATCTGTAACCATTGAAAGTTCATTTTCTTCTTTTGGATTTTGTAAAAATTTTATTAAATCATCATAAAAGGTTTCAGGATTTTTAGGCATGGTTCATGCTATAGGGTTTTTTATAACTTCATCTTTTTCAACTGTTATATGTCTTTCTGGGGATGCTCACATAAATACATTGTTTCCACTGTCAAAAATATAGTTCATATACCCTCATTCAATTCAAATAAGTTTTTTATAAATAGATAATAAGAATTCGTTTTCTACAGATGAAAGGTTAACATCAAATTTTCTTGATAATATTCCTTGGCATATATTACCAGAATATATTTCTTCTTTAAATTCTTTTACTTTTTGTATAAAATTTTCATCAGATATAGATGGAGTTATATTCATTAATGGTATTTCGTTTTCTGGGAGTAATGATAATATTTCCTCTTTTGAAATAGTTATTTCTTCTTTTACTTCCATTGCTAAAATTGGTTCTTCTCAAATATAATCATATCAGTTTTGTCTTCAGGCAAGGGAAAAAGGGAGAATGAAGATTACTTTTGATTGTATTGAATTTTTAAAAGCCTCTAAATCGTTTAGTGATTCAAATTCTTTTACTTGTTCTCAAATGTATACAGATACTGAATCTCATTTCTGTATTATAGAGTATGGTTTATTGTTATTATTTTTTAAAATTGTATTATTCATTTTTTTATAGTTAATATATAATAAAAATACCACTAATCAAAAAGACTAGTGGTTTCATTTTTCTTGCTTAATAAATAAGCAATTGATTTTAAATAAACCACCAGCCTTTTTTTCACCATGAAATGTTAGAATAATTTTTAATCATTTTATGTATTATTTAAGTAATACAACAAGAGTGTATTAATTTTTTTTGTATTGTCAAAAGAATTATATATGTCTATATATTATTATATAAAATATTTTTTTATTCAGGAATTATAATTTCTTTAGAATATAATTTATAATCAACATTTCAATATATTGTTTTTTCTCAATCAATAGTAACATATGCTATTGAACTTCATTCTCTTGGTATCTTTACTTTTTCTCGAACTAAAATTTCTCAAATAGGGCTAAATATATAGTGTTTTCATCTAAAATTCTCTTTAAAATAATCGGATAATTTATAAATCGTATATATGTCTTCTTTAGTTTTTATCCTAACAGTTATTTTATATGTTTCAGGGTTGTATTTTTTCATCTTGTTTAGGATATCTATTAGTTCCTTAAATTCAGGAGTTCTCTCACAGTTGTTATAACTTAATATTACTTTTTCAAAATTAAGTTTTGGTCTTTCTATATTCTCTATGGTTTGTAGTTCTATATCTATGAAGCAATTTTGAGTATTTTGTATTTTCTTTTGTATATTATAGCTCTCTTCAAATGTTCAAGTGAATTCTCCTCATTCTTGTTTTATTCTATTTGTTATTATGGCATTTTTAGGGCAACAATTCATTATTTCTTTTAAATTGTTAAGATCTTTTAATATGTCTATTCTTAGTTCTAGATAATTTATTTCTTTTATTTCTGATAATTTTTTAAATGTTTTTTGTAAATAAGATTCTTCAAAATTAGTTATTGTTAAACAGTCTTTTTGCTGATTTATAATATTTATAATTTTTATTGTTGATTCTTCTATGGTTCAATTGTTGTCTATTATAAAGTCTGCGTTTTCTTTGTATGTTTGTTTTCTTTCCTCATGTACTTTATTTATTTCAGCTTTTACATCTCCTCAGGTTAAGGATTTTCTCATTATATTACTTGCTTCATCTTTTTCTATTCTTTCTATTATTTTTTTTATATTAGTATCTAAAAAAATCATATTTTTGTTCTCTTTTTTATTGATTTCTTCTATATTTCTTTCAAATGTAATTGTTCATCATCAAAGAACTATTAGATTTTTTCAATTTAATTCTAATATATTTTTTAATGTTTTATGTTCTAGTTCTCTAAAGCTATCCCATCACTTTTTCTCTACGTATTTATCTTTTTTCATTTGTACTTTTTTTTCCATGAAATCGTCTAGATCAATGAATGTATATCAAAGTCTATTTGCGATTTCTTTTCATATAGTACTTTTTCAAATACACCTCATTCAGTAAATGATTATAGTTTTCATAAAAAAGGTATTAAAAATTACTTGACATAATTATAAAAATATTTTTTTACTAGTCAAATGTTTTATTAAAGTAAAACAAAAATAAAAATTTTACAAATAAATAGATTCTTATTATTTTCTATATTTTAGCTGTGATAGTGTATTTTCTATTTGGTTGATAAATTTAGTTATTATGTGTTTTTTCTAAATAGTAAATAGGAGCTTTATCTATATGATATATTTTTACCAACCAGTGACTCTTCATGTGTACTTTGTTTTAGAACTTAATCCACCTCAGATATTATCAACTTTATTTTTTGTGTCATTTATTACTATAATTCTTTCAATATCTCATAATAGGGATTCTATACTTTCTCAGAATTTTTGATTAATTTCTGATATTGCATGATTTCATCTTTCTTCTTCTAACGTTAAAATATGTTTAAGAGAATTAAATACTTTTTGTTCTATGGGGTTTCATTTTTGTAATTCCTCTAATATAGGTTCTAAAATATAGTATTTTTTACTAATTAGAGGAGATTTAATAATTCTTCATAATCTCTCAGTAACAGTGTCCAGTCTGATTTCATCTTTTTTATTAAGAGGAGTACCATTGTTTAGTTTTTTCATAATCAAGTAATTATAAATATAAAATAAAAATATTTTAATGTGAGTTTTTTGTATAAGTTTTTAGTGTTTCATATTGGAACTATTCTAATCTTATACGATATTTTCTTATGTAATTTTCTGTTATTATATTTCATTTTTCTAGTATTTTCATGATAATTGAAATTATTGTTAAGAATTTTTATAATTTAGGGGGGAAAAATAAAAAAAATCTTTCGAGTTTTACTTGAAAGATTTTTTAGTTATTTATTTTTTATTTCCCAAAAAGTCTTTCAATTTCTTGAAAGTGTAAAAGTAAAACCAGAAGTTAGCTTTTAAATTAATCATTTTAGGATATATTTATTTGTTAAATATATAATTATATAATTTTTGTATCACTTAAGTGGTATGCTGGGGATAATTTTATCAGTATTTATAATTTTGTCAAGAAAAACTATTTTTTTTTGGTTTTATTGATATTGTAAGTTTTTTATTAGTATTATTTTTGATTTTTAAAATGCAAAAAAGCTAGACCGTTAGGTCTAGCTTTTTTGTTATCCTCCTTTTTTCTCATATATCCTTTGCCTCCTTAATGAAGATTTTCTCTATATTCTGGGATGGGAATACAGGGATTCCGTCAAGGATTTCTATTTTTTGTACTCTTGTGTAACGGAGTATTGGAGATAGTCTTTTTTTCCAGAGGCGGTTATAACGAATTTCATCGAAGAAATTAGTCATAAATTCAGGAAGTAGTATGGGAACCTCTATCCACCCGTTTACTCGGGGGTGAGTGCCCTCAAAAATGGCTTTTTTTATAGCCTGTATGGCTATTTCTTCCATTTTTTTCATTATGGGATCTGTAGATGTTCTTTTTTTCATCTTTTTCTCCTTATGTTGTATATTGGAGATTTTTGTTTTTGTATCTAGAAATAGATTACGCAATAAAACAAAAAAGTCAATAAGAAAAAGGGGGGATTGATTAAAATATATAGAAAGTCAAATTTTTATTTGACATTGTAATTATTTTTCATATACTCATGTTAATTACTAATTTTTACAAAAAAATATGAATAGATTAAGTTCTACATTTTTCTTTTTCTTTTTTAGCTTTCTCGTAAGAAGGTAGTTTTTTTGTGAATTAGTAAAAAGCTTCCTTCAAAAGGAAGCTTTTTTTTTATAACTTAAAATTAAAATATTATGAGTAAAATAATGTTAGATGGTAATTATGGTTTTCTAGATAAGTGTTTAGATGCTATAAATACTGATAATTTTGAACCAGAAGAATTGATAAGATTATCTCTTGATAGTTCTGATTATTTGTATTGATATGTGCCTCTATATTTAAAAAAACTTGATTTTAAAGATATAATAGAACTTATGGAGGTTATAGAGGATAAGCTTAAGATGGTTGAGAATGATAAAGGTAAAGTTATTTTAGAAACAATAAAAAGTCAATGTATTTATGTTTTAGATGTTAATGATAATATTGTTGAGGTGATGGATGTTGTTGTTAATAGTTTTTTTGATATTTTTGATGGAAATGGTAATTTAGATTATGTTAGGCTTATAAAAGATGGTGGAGATGGATTTACTAGGATGAAAATTGAAGAGCGTATTGAGATATTGAAAAAATTGGAATCTATTATAGGTAATTGAGCATAAAAAACCAAAAAGAACTGCATCAATGCAGTTCTTTTTGGTTTACTCTGTTTTTCACAAAAAAGGGCTATAGGAACCTTTGCCTAGTTATCTTTGTAAGCAAAAAAGACTTATTCTTTATTAATTATCAAAGACTCCTATGTTATATAATACGAAACAGTTTCAAAAAAGTGACAAAAAAATAAAAAAAAGTTAAAAAAGATTAAAGATGAAAGGATAAAGGTTGAAGTTAGGGGGGCTTGAGTTGATTTATTTAGGTGTTTTGTTATATTATTAGGTGTTTAATATTTTTAAGTTGACACTATGTCAGATTTATCAAATTCAATTCCACTGAGTTATAGTATATTTAAAATGATGCTAGAGTATATAATGTCTGAAAAAATAGAAATTCCAGAAAATGTAGATGCTGAGGAATATTTAAAAAGTATTTGAAAAAAGGTTCTGTGATGATATGAATATTTATGAATAGAAGAAAAGATAATAGAAAGGATAGAGATGTTGTTAGATAATAAGGCTAAAATGTGAGTAGATATTAATGAATATGTGAAGTTAAAAACTTTAGAATCTCCAGAAGTGTTTTTATCTTCTTTAATTAAGGAGTGTAATGTTGATTTCTATTCTCCAGAGAATATGTGACTTATAAAACAGGTTTCTGTAAAAGATGTTCCATTGCAATTAAATGATGCTAAGGAAGCTGGGGTTGAGAATAAATATAATTGAACTATTGGAATTTTAAAGGATTCAGATTGAAATGTTGTTTCAAATTCTAGAATAAAAGAAGTTTTAAAATCTATGAGTTTTGAAGAGAAAGATTTAAATAGTCTCTTATTGTATCAGCCATGACCTTGAATAGAGTTATTTAGGAAAAGTATTGAATTGTTGATAGAGTATGAAGAGAAAATATATGATTGGGAAGAAAAAAGATGATTTGTGACTAGAGCATATTTTATACCAGGTGGTTCAGCATGAATAGCATTGTTTAGAGATTATTTTTTAGAGGAGTGAGATTTAGTTTTGTTACCAAATTATAGATGGCCAAATGTTGATGGTATGATTATAAATAAAACAAAAGTTATACCAACTGAGTTAAATTTAATTGCTAGGGATTGAAGTATAAGGTTCAGTGATTTAGAAAAAAAGATAGATGTAGCAATTCGTCAGTGAAGAAAAAAGATTAGTTTATATTTAAATTTTCCAAATAATCCGTCTTGAACTAGGATGAGTGAGGAAGATGCTAATGTTTTGAATGATTTATTAAAAAAGTATTCTGAGGTTGATGTGAAATTTCAGATTTTGGTAGATGATCCTTATGGTGTTTTTAGTATAAAAAAAAACCAAAATGATACTCGTATTTCTGTTATTACGACACCTGTTTCTTATTATATAGATACAACTAGGAATGTTACCGTTGTAGAGCTATGAAGTCACGGTACAAAAGAAGCTGGAGTTTATTGATTTAGGTCTTGAATTTTAAGAGTATTTACTTCTAAGGATGAGGTTAGTGATATGGAATTTTTTTTGAATAAAGCTGTTAGAGAAACTTTTTCTTTCAGTCCTATTTTTCCACAGTATGTGATTTATAAGGCAATAGTTTGATGAGATATAGATACGATAGAAGATTTAAATAGTTTATCTCAAGATGAGATAGAAAAGAGGCTTCATAAATATATTATTTGAAGAGAAAAAATGATAGGGGCTGTTTATCCTAAGTTAGGTGAATTGAAGGATGCTATTTTAGATAAATGTTGAGAGTATCTTATGGTGACTGATAATAATTGAGAAGTTTGATGATTTGTATTAAATTTTGTACTTACTGATAAAGCAAAAGAGTTATGATTAGATTTAGATGAACTTAGAAAGGTATGTATAAATTTAGAAAAAAGTTGCTGATTTGCAGTATTTCAAGATAAGTTAAATCAGGAGAAGTTGATGAGAGTGACTTTGATTGCTTGAGATGTTTGAGAGTATGCTGATAGGGTGTTTAGGGGTATTGAGTTTTTTCTTGGGGGAGTAATTAGTAATAACTCATCCTAACCCTATAAAGGATACACTTCGCTAATTCCTTCTCTTATATAAGGGAAGGAGGCTGTAGAGTTAGTGTTATAGAATAATTTATTATGAAAAAACAGAAAGAGAGATTAGTCTAATCTCTCTTTCTGTTTTGGTTTTTAAACCTAATTAATTATTGATAGAAGTTTTTTGTAAGGGAAAAGTCTTTTGTAAGCAAAAAGATTTATAGCTTCTATCTATATGTATAACGATAAATTAAGAAAAAGGTGACAGAAGAATCAAATAAAGGATTTCTTATGCTATGTATTCTATATTTTCAGTTATTTCATTAGAAGAAATTTGTTTTGTGTTCCATTCGTCATCTTGGATTAAAATTGTAGTGTTAGAGTCATTTAAAAACTCATTGTCCATTATATCTCATAGAGTTGTAGTTTCTCATGATTTTTTATTTAAAATTTTTTCAAAGAATATCGAACCGTACTCTAAAGTATAATGGTAAGTCATTTCCTGTCCATATTCTGATGTGGAAATAACTATTGGTAAAGAATATTTATTTTTTGTCTTTTGCCTTATATATGTGTAAAGATCTCTTATGAAATTATGATCATAGCACTCATTAAATAAAAATATATCTCTTTCTTCTAATTTGGCTTTTTTTAGTTCTGGAAAATTTTCGTATCTTTTTACGATTGATTCTCATATTTCTTCAACTCTAAGTTTTTTATTTTTAGATAAAGCAGATATTCCGTAACTTCAATGTGTATGTGTTATATATCTAAAAGGGGGGGAGGTTTCTTCTATTGCTTTTTTTATATTTTTATGGGTATTATATTCTGCATCAATTACCTTTAGTAAATCCAAGGTTTCTTTTACTTCAACTTTTGGAATTCTGAAAAGTTTAGTTTTGGGGTTTTGTTTTTTTATTGCTTTTTCTGTTTTATTTGTGAGTAGTGTATATGGTCATCATAATATTCTTTCAAATTGTTGATATTCTTCTTCTGTATAATTTTTTCCTGTTATTTTATTTTTATTATTTCTAACCTCTTCATTGTGTCATACAAGTACAACATTTCATTTTAAAAGAGGTATATTTCTGATTCTTTCTCTATATTTTATTATTTCATTGTATTCTTTTATTATATTTTTAGGGGTTGGTTCTTCTAGTCTGAAGTATAGATTTCTAGATATCCAGATTTTAAATTCTGAGTATTCTTTTTTAGTTCCTTGGAAATTTGGGATTTCAATTGTTTTATAATATTTTAGTGATGGATCTCTGAAAAAAGAAGATATATCTGGTTCAGAGTTCTGAAAAATTGGTAGAGTTCTGTTGTATTCTTTTATTCAATCTTGGATAGTTGTTTTTATTTGTTCAGTAGTATTGTTATATTCTATGGTAATTGTAGGAGTATTGTTTATTCTGTTTCTATTTAATCATTTATTAGAGGATGGAGATTTTTCTAGAAAGATATATGTTTCTTTTAGAGTTTCTTTTTCTTCATCAGTTAATCAATCTAAGGCTTCGTTTATTTTGGGTATGTTTGTAAATATATTATCATAATCATTATCATTAGTGGTATTATTTGATAATCCCATGTATAAGATTCAATGTTTTATTCCTGTATGACTAAGTAAGTCTTGTATTGTTCTGATTTTTCTATTTTTAGTTTTTTCTTTGAATTCTTCTTCTCCATCATGAAGTGTTTCATTGTATTTTTTTTCTAGTTTTTGGGGATATGTTTCTAGAAAATTTCTTATATCTGATAATATGTTTTTTGTTTTATCTTCATAATTAATCAATACTTCTGATGTGAATCATCCGTCTAACTTAAAGAAGTTTCTTCTATTATTTTCTTTCCATCATTTTAATCATCTTGTATTTAAAAGAATTTCTACATATTGCATTATTTTTATTTCTTCTGGTTTTAATGATTTTAATGCTTTTCTTAAGTTGGGTAGGTTTTTGGCTAAATCAATATTATCATATTCTCATTTGTACCAATTTATAGTTATTCAAAATTCTTTATGTATTTCATTTAGTTTTTTTTGAATATATTCATTATCAATTTTTATGTGTTTATCCATATTTATTTCTCAATCATCTTCTAAATCTTCTTTGACTTTTATTTTTGATTGTTCTTGAATTCTTATTAATTCTTTAATTAATTCATTTATAAGTTGTTCATTTTCTTCCTCCCATTTTGAATCATCTATTTTCAAAGGTTGCTGAAAAAGTCATAACATTATATCATTTAATGCTATTTTATCAGTTATTTCAGAGATTTTATTTTTTAATTCGCTAGCTTTTCTTTCAAATTCTGTTCATCATATGTCAAAACTTCAATCTTTTACTCTTTCTAGTTTTCAGTCAAATTTGTGTTTATCTGATAATCATATTGCTTCTCAGAAGTTTTTTTCCATTTCTGAAAGTATTTTTATGGCTTCTTGTAATATTTTTACACTATCGCTTTTTACCTTGTCTAATCTAGATTTTATAGATTGTTCTGTCTCTAATTTGGGTTGTATTTTATTTTCAAAATCTGACATAGCTTAATCTAGATTAGATAATAAAGTTTCATTTTTTTCTTGTTCTTCTTTGTTTTCTCTTAATTCTTCATAGTTTGAAAAAAGTTTCTTTGATTTTCATAATAGTATTTTAAATTCGCTGGATAGTTCTGATATTTCTTGTATTTTTTCTTCTTGAATTTTTTCTATATTTATTTTATCTTTTGATATTAGTAAGGAGTATAGTATATTTAGGTCTTTTTTATTTATTTTATTTATGTTTAAAAGAAGAAATTTGTATTTTTCTTCTTTTTGTTTTTTTAGAAATGATATTAATCTATTTTTATTATGGTCCATTGTAAAAATACTTATATCTATTGTATTTATTTTATCACATCTTTATGTTACAATCAAAATATTGTCATAATGTTATTTTGACATATAAATGAAAATTAATAATGTATTTAATATTATTTTAATAATTATTAATTATAATGAAGTTACCAGAATCATTAGAACTGATTTCGAGTATTCTCTGGAAAATAAAGACCAGAGAAGATTTGGTAAGTGTATTGGAGGATTTGTTAACTCCTTCGGAAATAGTAGAAGTATGAGATAGAATAAGGATTTTAAAGATGCTTAGAGATTGACTTCCTCAAAGACAAATAGCAGAAGAACTTTGAATTTCTGTAACAACAGTTACAAGAGGGAACAGGGTTTTGAAATATGAGAGAAGAACTATTGATAAATATATTTAAAATAGGCTAAAGAAGAAAGAAAAAAGATAAAAGTTAATGGTAAAATTCTTTTAAAAAATATTAATTTTTTTCTTTAGTCTTTAGCCTTTAATCTTTAACCTATTTTTAAAAATGAATATATTAGATAAAATTGTATTAAATAAAAAAAGGGAGTTAGATAAAGTAAAGCCAAATTTATGAAAATTTAAGAAGGTTTTTTCTAAAAAGAATGCTAATGTAATTTGAGAAATAAAGTTGGCTTCTCCTAGTTTTGATTATTCTGATAAGATAGATTTAAAACAGGTTTTTGATTTTTATTGAAATAGTAAAAAAATAAGAGCTGTTTCTGTTCTTGTTGATAAAAAGTATTTTTTTTGAGACATTGAGAGAGGATATGAATTCAAAAGAATTTATAATAAGCCTATATTTTTTAAGGAGTTTGTTGTAGATAGAAGGCAGGTAGATTGAGCTAGTTATTTTTGATATGATGCTTTGCTTCTTTTAAAGAGAGTATTAGATGTTGAGAGTTTAACAGATTTGATAGAATATTCTGTAAGTAAGAATATTTTTCCTGTTGTTGAGGTGGATAATGAAGATGATTTATGAGAGGTTTTAGATATTGATTTAGTTTTTGCTGTTGCTGTGAATTGTAGAAATTTATGAAATATGAGAATTGATAGGAATAGGCATTTTGATATTTATGAAAAATATAAGTGTGAACTTGAGAATAGAATTACTTTTGCTTTTTCTGGAATAGATGATTTAGAGCAAGTAAAAGAGTATAAGTGAAAGTATAATGGAGTATTGATAGGGACGAGTTTTATGAAGAGGTTTTTGGGTAGTAAGAATTTATAACCCATCCTTGAATTCCTTCCCTTATATAAGGGAAGGAGGCTGCAAATTATTTGAACTTTAATTTTAATCTTTTTTATATGTATGTAGTACCAGATAATATAAAGGAAATAGCAAGAGATTTAAGAAAGAAGCAAACAAAAGCAGAGAAACTTTTATGGGAAAGAATAAAAAATAAGAAACTTTGAGTTAGATTTTTAAGGCAGAGACCTGTTTGTATTATTACTGATTTAAATTGAATTTCTAGATTTTCTATTCCAGATTTCTATTGTAAGGAGTTAGGTTTGATAATTGAAGTTGATTGATGTATTCATAATATTCCTGAAATTTTAGGATTGGATAAGGTAAAAGAGGGTTTATTAAAACAAAGATGACTTCATGTTATGAGAATTGAAAATGAGGCGATATATAGTGATATTGAGAAAGCAGTAGATATGATTAGATGATGTATAAAAATTATTTAATACAAATTTATTCCCCTTCCTTTATGTAAGGGAAGGGGTTAGGGGATGGGTTATAGAAAAAAGTACAAATAATAATTTTAAAATTTAATAAAATAATTATGTTAGAATTTATACAGACAGTGTTAGAGAAAGAGCTAACTGAAGATGAAAAACTGAAATTTCTTGTAGAGGTTGCTGATAAAAAAGTAGAGGCTGAGGAGTTGGCTGATATTGTTAGGTATATAAAGTCTAAACAGGCTATAAAATTGGATTTACCAGATTCTCTTGATATAGTTTGAACTGGTTGAAGTTGATTACCTAGAATAAATACCTCTACTCTTACTTGTTTAAAGTTGGCAAAGGAGGGGATAAAGATAACAAAGCATTGAAATAATGCTGCGAGTGGTAGATTTGGTAGTTTTGACTTGATTGAAGAATTGGGATATAAAATTCCTACAACTAGAGAGGAGGTTTTAGAAGAATATGAAAAAAATAATTTGGCTTTTTTACATGCTAAGAAGTTTTATCCATTTTTTAAGGAGTTTGGTGAAGTTAGGAAGAGGTATTGAAAACCTACTATTTTTAATATTTTAGGACCTCTTTTAGCTCCTGTAAATAGTGAAAATCAACTTATAGGTTGTAGTTTTGTAGGTAAAATGGAGCTTATGATAAAGGCTACTAAGCTTTTGTGAAGGAAAAGAATTATGGTTGTTAGGTGAGATGATTGACTTGATGAGGTTACTTTATCAGATGAGACTAAGGTTTATGAGTTGTCTGATGGAAAGATAAAGGATTATAAGGTTAGTCCTGAAGAGTTTGGATTTAAAAGAGTTTTGATTGAGGAAATTATGGCTGAGGAAATAGAAGATAAGATAGCTATAGCAAAGGCTATTATCGCTTGAACCAGCAGAGATGCTCATAATGATTTGGTGGAGTTGAATATGAAGATGGCGAGGAGGTTGTTTTCTTAACCTCACCCTAGCCCTCTGCTACGCTTTAACTTCGAAATAGTCGTACACAGTACTCCTTTTCTCACTTATCCTTAGAGGAGAGGGAATTGTAGGATGTTTTAGTTTATAATCCATCCTAAATTCCTTCCTTTATTACTAAAGGAAGGAGGCTGTAGTTTAGTAACTTGGAAGAATAAAAATTATTATTTTCTCTTCTTTAGTATTAAAGGAGAGATGCCTGAAAGGCAGAGTGGATTATAAAAAAAATGAAAAATGAAATCTAAAATACTAAAAGTTTGTGGAATTAGAGAATCTATTTCAGATTATGATTGAATAGATTTACTTGGTTTTAACTTTATAGATGTTTCAAAAAGAAAAATATCTCTAGAAAAGGCTAAGTCTATAGAAACACCTATGTCGGTTATGAGAATATGACTCTTCTGAAAATATGATAAGTTTAATAAATCCTGGCAAAGGTTATCGGAAAAGGAGATTGATGAAATTATTGATATTGCTAGAGAGGCTGATATGAAAGGGGTTCAGGTGTATTGAGTGGAGGATTTTAGTAAGTTTAAGAGAGATTGATTCTATACGATATGTCCAGTAAAACATACTGAAATAGTTTCTTCACCTATTGCTACTATTATTTGAAATTTGGAAGAGGAGGATTTGGAGAGCATTGATTTGTTGATAATTGATTCTTCAAGTCCTGGTAGTTGAGAGAGTTATGATTATGGTAGATTGTGAGAGTTGAAAATAAGAAAGCCGTTTTTGGTGGCTTGATGACTTGATAAGGAGAGTGTTCAAGATATATTTAAACTAGTTCCTAATTGTATATGAGTTGATATTGCTTCTGGTGTTGATAATTGAGAGAATGTGGATGAGGGGATGGTAAAGGAGATTTTGGAGAGGATGTAGGTATGATGTATTTATTATTTAAATTTTTAATTATGGGAAATATAGATTTAGTGATTATTATTTTTGCTATTATTATTAATGGTTTTATCTAAGTACACGACAAAACTTT
>DJMN01000014.1 GCA_002435385.1 Patescibacteria group bacterium UBA6489 | reverse complement strand
TAAAGTTTTGTCGTGTACTTAGTTACTCTATATATAATAGCAGGGAGTTCTGAAATTTTTATATCTACTGGTAAATATAAAGTAAAAAAGTTTCAAAACTTATCCTTTTTTCAAGTTGATTCTAAAAAATTTCATCTTTTCTCATTAAACTTTTTTCTATCTATAAATGAAGGGGTTATGTGTTCATCTAATATTGATAGTATATCTTGAAAATTTTCAAAATGTAGTTTTTCATTTTTGTTATATTTTTCACTTTTTTCACCTTCTCAATTTTTAAAAACCTCCCTTTCTAATGGTTTATCTCAAAATTTTTCAGTCATATAAATTATTTATAATTAATTTCTATAGTAAATTTTATCATATTTTATTTATTTAAACAAAAAATTGCTTTTGCCAAAATATCCTTTAATATCTAAGCAATTTTAAAACCTGAAAAGAAATAATTTAACAAATGAAACATTTAAAAATAAAGATTGATAAACTTGAATTTTCTTGAGAGAGTATTTTAAAGGATATAAATTTCACATTAAATAAAAATGATAAGATTTCTATAGTTTGACCAAATGGTTCATGAAAGACTACTTTGATGAAAATACTTACCTGAGAAATCACTAAATATGACTGATTTGTAGAAAATGTATGAAATTTATCTCTAGGATACCTTAGACAAATATACTCTGATGATGAAAATAAGCTTGTAAAAGAAGAGTTGAGGAATGCATTTAAAAAAGAGATAAAGATGGAAGAAGAGATAAAAAAGATCGAAGGGAAAATGCAAAATAATAGTGAAAATGATTTAATAGAAAAATACACTTCCCTGCTTGAGCAGTTTAATAATATTTGATGATATGATATAGATAATAAAATTCATCAAGTTTCTAGTGGAATGAATATACTTGAACTCCTTGATAAAAAATTAAGTGAGGTTAGTTGATGAGAAAGAACTAAAATAGCTTTAGCTAAAATTCTACTCAAAAATCCTGATATTCTTTTTTTAGATGAGCCTACAAACTTTATTGATATTTCTTCTGTTGAGTGGTTAGAGTCTTATTTACAAAATAAATGGAGTGGATGATATGTAATAATTTCCCATGATAGAGAGTTTTTAGATAAAACTTGTGATAAAACTTATGAACTTCAACCTAAAAGAAGTCTCACTTTTTATCATACTAATTATAGTCACTATGTATTAGAAAGAGATAAAGTTGAAAAAAAGAAAATGGAGGTCTGGAAAAGAGAGGAAGAATACTTAGCCAAACAAAAACAATTAGTAAACAGATTTAGAGCTGGCTCTAGAGCTGGTTGGGCAAAGTCTAGAGAAAAAATGCTTGAAAAGAGAGATGTTATAGATAAACCTTTTATACCTAAAAAACCTAATTTTAGATTTAGATATGCTGGTTTCACTCCTGAGAAAGTTTTAAATTTGAAAGAATTGTTTATTTGAAGAGTTGAGCCTTTGTTTTATATTAGAGAGGCTATTTTATATAAATGACAGAGAGTTTGAATTGTGTGAGAAAATGGTGTCTGAAAGTCTACTTTACTTAAAACTATTATTTGAAAAGTAAATGTTTTGGATGGTTTGCTTGCAAAATGAAAGAGTGTTGAAATAACTTATTATAGTCAGATGCATGAAGAGCTTTTGAGAAATAAAACAGTTAGAGAAAATTTTGTACATTTTGGTTTCGATTTTACTAAAGAGCAGCTAATCTGAATTTTAAGTAACTATTTATTTGATAAAGAATATATTGATAAAAAAGTAAAAGATTTGTCTTGAGGACAAACTTCAAAACTTCTTTTTGCTATTCTAGGTCAGAAAGAGTCTAATTTACTTATTTTAGATGAACCTACTAATCATTTGGATTATGATACTAGGGAGGCTTTAGAATCAGAGTTAAAGAAATATGAGTGAGCTATCTTGTTTATAAGTCACGACAGGTATTTTGTAAATAAGCTTTCTACTCATATGTGGTTTATAAGAGATTGAGAACTTAGTATAAGTTATGGTAACTATGATGATTATAGGTTTAAACTTGAGCATAATCTAGATATGGATATGAATTTGTATGATGAGGAGGCTCAGTTAAATTTAACTTTGGAGGAGAAGATTTGAGAAAGAATGGCTAAAAAAATGAAAAGAAAGTTTAGAAATAAATAGTTCGATTTGACAATATTATCATATTCAGTATTACAAAATTCAATAAAAACAAAAATAAATATAAAAATAAGGAGTAAATAATGTTATTGAAACCTAATAATGAGGAATCAAAAGCCCTAAATATAGCTGGTTTAATTATTCTTCCCACGGCACTTTTACTTCTAATTCCGCCTATAATTGGGATATACAATATGATTCCTATGTTTTCGTTTTCTGCTATTCCCTTATTATCACTAATGATAATCGGTTTTATACTGGCTCAGGTAGGCATGAAGTCCGCGGATGAGTATTCAAGACTCTCCAAGGTAGAAGACTTAAAGGCTCGCTTAAAAGAGCTTGATTTAGTTATACTAGGGGATAAAGAAGAGAAGATAAGTAACGGATATGATGTAACTATATCCTCTTTTGACCTTTCCATCAACGAACGCAAATTCTTTTTTGGAAAGGCAAAAGAGAAAGTTGAAAAGGACTTGTATAAATTAAAGATATCCAAGTCCAGAACTTATGAGCTTACAGAAAAAATTCTGTATCGTTTAAACATAATATGAAAAAAAGGAGGAGGGAAAAGATGGCACTTATGTGTCATCTTTTGTTTTATTAGATTTAGATAAATAGATTAATTTTTTGACATACGAATATTAAATATGATACAATAAACTTAAGTTTATATAATAATTCATATCAAAAAATCCATGGAACAACTAAATCTTTTTTTTGAGAATGTGGGTATTCCTATAGATTTAAACAACTTACCTGATAATCTATTAAAAAATGAAGGAATCTTAATAATTGCTTCTCTTATTTTTTGGGTAATTGCTAAAAAAATCGCTTGATTTATAGGAAAAATTGTAGAAGAAAGTAGTCTATTAAAGGGGTTACTTTCAAAAATTTGAATGGAAGAAAACCTAAAACAAGTATGAGGTTTTGTATATAATCTCTTGTTTTTTGGTATTTCTATAAGTGGTATAATTTTCACTTTAAAGTTTTTAAATATAAAAGTTGAACTTATTGATAGTATATTATCTCAGGATTTACCAAAGATTTGAATGGTTTTTGGACTAGTGTTAGCAGCATTAGTCTTAGCAAGTATAACAAAGGCTGTTGTCAAAAAAGTTATTGAGAGATTTAAATTAGAAGAAAAAATCTGAATAAATTTACATGATGGTCTTTGAAATATATGATACTTTTTAGTTATTATATTTTTCCTTCCTAAAATAATTACAAATCTAGGAGAAAATAGATTTTTAGCTCCTATAAGTGATGTTATAAATAGTTTAGGTAATTATAGTTCAAATATAATAGAGTCTATTTTATTGATAACTATTTGATTTATAATTGCTAAAGTAATTGAAAAATTTACTGTCAAAATTGTTAATTCTATAGGAAGTAAGGAGGAGTGATTTAAAATAAATTGATCTTCTATTTCAAAATTTGCAGGTATATGAGTTTTTACAATTATCTTTTTACTTATTTCAATTAAAGCTTTAGATAATTTAAAGATTGAAACTGCTGATTCTATCATAAATAACAACATTCAAATTGCTATTGATTTTATGCATTCTTTATTAAATGCTTCTATTTTGATAATAATTTCTTATGTTATAGGCAAGCTTCTTTCAAATTTGTTTGTAGATTTATTAACAAAAGCTAATTTTAATTCTGTTCTAGAATCTATTGGTTTAAAAGATGTTGACTTAAAATTAACTCCTTCTGAAGTTGTTTGAAGAATTGTCTTAATTTATATAATGTTTTTTGCTTGAATAAAAGCAACTAAGATGATTGGAATAGAAAGTATTTCTTGAGTTTTGGATAAACTTTTAGGGTTTGGTACCAGTTTATTGTTTGGTTGTCTTTTGCTTGGATGAGCTATGTATTTAGCAAATTATACGGAGAAAAAAATAAAAGAGACTTCTACTTCTGAGATTCTTCCTATAGTTGTTAAGATTGTAATTATTGGTATAACAGGATTGCTTTTAATTTTATTGTATACTTAGAGGTAAATAAAATACAAATAGATTGACTTCTTTATATTTTCAATTAATATATTTTTACTATAAAAAGCCTAAATTCAATACCCAAGTGC
>DJMN01000034.1 GCA_002435385.1 Patescibacteria group bacterium UBA6489 | reverse complement strand
GCACTTCGTTTTTTACTTTAGTGTAATAAAAAATAAATAATGTGATTTTCTGATACAATAAGTTATAATAATTTATCAAATGAAAGATTAAATATAGAAGAATTAAAGTCAATACTTTTAAATCTTCCAGCAAGTTACTTTGAAACTCCAGACAATTCTCTAATTCTTTGGGAAAATAGTGAAAATCCAAGTCTAGATAATCTACACCTTGCTGATACACTAGCATCACATAGCTGGAAAAAATGAATTCTAAAATGAGCTCTTTTTCTACCGTTTGCAACAAAAGCATGGGAGAAAATTCATTATCATTTAAATTTTTTAGATACAAATTCTGATTTAAATGAATTACTTCAAATTTTAAAACTAAAAACAGCAAAAGTTGCCATAGGAAATGTTACAATATTATCTCTTGATGCAAACAGAGAATCTTTTATGTATAAAGAAATATTTCCAATCCTATTAGCAAATCCTAATGTTACTCATATTAATAAAATAAAAAAATGGGGATTAGAATATATGGTAAAATGAGATAAAGCCATATATTCTAGAGAGAAAGAAAAACATATAAAAACTCTAAAGATTCCTGAAATATGGTTAGAAAGAAAAGATAAAAATATTCCTCCTTCTAAAGAAGAACTTCTTGAAATTGTTAAAAATGGTAATTTTTCTCCCCCTAAATGAGGTAAGTCCATATTCTATTCTTATGAATCAAATGAAAATTTATTTTTATCTAACTATAATCCTACAGAAATAGAAACCCATATTAGATATAGCTTAGATTTTTGTGGAAAACCACAAAATACAGATATAACATCATACAAAAATATATTAAACAACAGAGGATTAGCAGAATCACACTTAAAAAATAATCCTAAGGATAGAGATTTATTTAATACAGAAACAGGAAATTTACTAGTAGGTTTAGACTTATTATTTGGTCCATTAGACTACGAAATTTGGGAAAAAGCATCAATAAAATTCTCTGAACAAGCATCTGGTGAAGCAATAACATTCATCAAAGGAACAACATCTAAAAGCCTTTGGAGTAGAATTGAATTAAAAGAATTAATGAGAAACCCAAAAGTTACTACAATTAATGGTCATGAAAAGAATTTTTTTTATGAATATTCTATAGATTTCTCCGTTTGGGGTCCAAAAATCAATTCAAAATTACCAAGTCTAAAACAAAGATTCATAAAAATATTAGAAGAATTAGAAGATATCTCACCAGAAGATTACCAGAAATGGATAAAAGAACAAAATTATTTTTCTACTGAAGACCGTAAAATGAATCCTGAACTAAACAGCATAGAACAAATAATAGAAATGGTAAAAAATGCAATAACAAACTGTGATGATTTACTAAAATTCTAAATAAAAAAAATATAAACTTTCTTTTCCAAAATCCATCCTGAACCATCCCCCCTAAAAATCCAAAAAATAACTAACTACCAAAACACAAAAAATTTTTGATGTGTATCAATGGGATTCTTAAGGATATAACCTTCGCCGTCAAACGAGCCACAAAATCCTCCTAGCTCCACAGCGAAGATTTATACTCTTAAGCGTTTTTATTACTTTTCATGCGAAAAGTAAAGGTTCAACGGTTCCAAAAATCAAACAACCACAAAACATTCATTTTCCCCTAACTTAATTTACCAAAACACAAAAAAAGAATGCTTTTCACAAAAAAGCATTCTTTTCTCTTTACTCCCCTATCTATACAAACCAATAGTCTTAACTATAAAACCAACCATCTCATCCCTACTAACCTTTGAATCAGGAGCAAAAATTCCATTTGTCTCCTCAGGATTAAACACTCACAAATACTCTCACTGACTAACATACTTATCCTGCCAATCAACAGTAATATCCAAATAAGTATTTTCATATCAGCTATTTCCCAACTGCAACAAAGCCATTCTAAACAATATACTTATAGCCTCTATCTTTGAAATAGAATCAGTGCCCCTAAACACCTTTTTCACACCAACTCAATACTTATTTTTAAAAGTCTCTCTAGTCTTCACTCCCCAATATCAAACTCACAAATCATCTTCACCTTTTACAACTCAATTATCCAATTGAAACTTAAAAATAGAATCCCTTAAATCAGAATTATAAACACCATCAATCTCTCAATAATACAAATTAACAATCTTCAAAGTATTCTGTAACATCAAAACATCTTCCTTTGAAGAACTAACTCATATAGGAGTCTCCACTACTCTACCATCTATTTCAGCAGTATCTCATTTAATTATTCACAGTCACACTCACTTTTTTATAACTTTAGCTTCCCAAGAACTTTTATCAACATCAACAAACTCTAAATCACTAGTATCCTCATTATCATAAGTATAACAATGACTTCTAAGAACTATTTTCAAAAATTCTACTCTAGATATCTCTTTTTTAGGCTCAAATGTTGTTTGTGTAGTTCAATGAACAATTCATGTCTTTTCAAACGAAACTATAGCCTCTTTATTAACAGCATCTATTAAATCCAAAAACCTACTTTTATAACTAGACATATATTCACGTCCAAGCAACACATTATCAATTACACTACACTCAGGATAATCATCCTTTAAAAAATATTCAACACTATTCCCTTCAATACTCTTTGAAACCTTTATAGTTCAATCATCCATAAATTCTTTAACAGATTCATCCTCTTCTACTATCTCTACACTTCCTGTTTCACTCTCACTTGTTCCAGTTCATGACAGCTTCATTTTTTCTATTGCCAAACTAGAAGGAATATATTTAACAGGAGTTGGACCTCCTCAACTACCACCTCATCAGGTCAATACCACAGTCTCAGATTCTATAGTTATACTCAACAATGGTGAAAAGTCACTTTCATTTCATGCCAAATCCTTTTCAGAAAATTTTACACTATGACTTCACAAAGTTAGTACAGACGATGTTACTGAAAAAGTGCCAGAACTACAGGTTCATGTTCAAAATATTGCACCATCAATGTACAAATTTATAGTACCACCATTTTCAGAACAATTTCAAGTAAAATCAGGAGTTGTATCAGTAGTTACATTACCTGCTCAACTTGTCATAGTTGGAGAACTACTCGGAGTCACAGGTTTCACACAATCAGGTCTCCAATCTGTTCTAAGTTTATAAGTAGAACCTGAGAAATAAATATTTCAAGAATTAACTCAAGTTCAAGTTCATGAAAAATATCCATTCTCATCAATCCTCACACCAGAAAAATCAATCCATCACAGATTATCGCCCCAAGCTTTTCAAGACAACTGCCCATAACAATCTCAAACTCAGTTCAATCAATTTATAGTATTATTAACTCCAGAATTACTAGGACTCATATTTATCCATCCATAATTATCACTCCAAGCAAATCCTGTTATCTCTGTATTTGTAACATCAACATTCCCCCCAGACACTCAAAAATTCAACCATCAAATATCCTCTCACCAAGCCCACTTATCAGTAGAATCAATCCCATCCGCCCAAACAACAGAAAAAAAGCATAACAAAAATACTACAAAAAAAATTATTTTCTCCTTAAACTTCATTTCCTACTAATTAATATACAAAACAATAATTACATCCCCAACCTCTTCTCCACCTCCAACAACCTCTCCCTCAACTCCTCATTATCCTTCTTCAACCTCTCAATCTCCCTATCATTCTCACTAATACCTCTCCATATTTCCTTCACAGCATTTACTAGTGCTGCAACTATCGGTCTATCCTGCAAAGTCAAATACCCTCTATTATCCATTCAAACAGCCTCAGGAATATTCTCTTTTATATTCTGAGCAGAAAATCATACATAACTACTCTTTGTTTCTAATCAAGACAATTTATTCCAACTATAAACAATAGGATCAATATTTAATAACTTATCTATCCCTCAAGTAAATTCTCAACTTATATCCTTCAACCTCTCATCAGAAGACACAGACAAATTTCAAGAACCATCAGTCTGCAATGTTCAAGCTCCAAAATTTTCAAATCTAACAGTTCAAGTTGTATGCAACTGAGCAGTAGGAGAAGCTGTTCAAATACCAACACTACCAGTATTTGAAACAGTCATAGCCTGAGTAGCTCAATTATTACCAACCAAAAATTTAATACTAGCTCAATTAACTCACACTCAAGAAGTACTTTGTAAACTTAAGCTATCTGTAGTAGCAGTACCTCAGATAAGTTTCTGCCCTCATGATAAACCAGTAAAAAGACCTAAAGTACCGTTACCATCTGGAACAGTAATAGTCCTAACAGTAGCTGTAGATATCCCAGAAACTTCAAAAGATAACTCTTTACTCGAATCAACATTATCAAAAATCTTAAATTTAGCATCCTCAAAATCATTAGAAGCCACAGCAGCAGCTCAACCATTACGAGAACCAATAGTATTACCAAGTAAAGAATACGTACCCAAATTTTCCCAAGTTCCACCATTTTTAGTATCATGCCTTAATGTAACTCTAGCAATCAAAAAAGCTGTAGACCTCATATCATCAGGTACGGTATAATCAGCTGTATTATCCCTGTCCCTCTTTGCTTGATTATCATTATTATAAGAACCATCTGGAATATTTACAAAAAGTTTACTTTCCCCTGTCGAATAGTTTACACTTCACCAAATAACTAAGTTAAAATGCTTACCAGAAAGAGAAATTCATTCTGAATCAGTAAGTATTTGATTCAAGTCCGTTATTTGCATATATTGACTAGGTCAATTTCCATAATAATAAGGTCAAGTTGAAATTGCAGGAAATGTTTGCCTATGCAATTGATAAACAACTCAAGAAGACACAGCAAGATGAACATTATCAGCAGAAGAAGGATTAGTAGTAATATTTAAAGTATGAGAAAGTCAACTCAGATAAACAGCTCATAAAGCTCTAATCTTCTCTCTTTCATGAGATAAAGCTCATCTACTATCATTCAAAAAAGATTCAGTATATCTCTGACTAAGATATGGTCCTGTTGTATTCCAGGTAGTAGCATCAGGAACTATCATCTTTCAAATCCATCAAAAAGCCCCTGTTGGCACAGTTGTTGAGGTATTAAGTGTTGCAACTCATCATGAATTTGTTACATAAATATAATTTGTAGTTGGATTAGTTGCACTAGTTCAAGGAATCAAAGCTACCCTTGCTCTTCAACCAATTCAAGCTCCAGTTGTACAATCCAAAACAGAATCAACCCCATCAATTCTAAATGTAATATCTCATCATCACATAGCTTCTACTTCAAACTGAAGACCTCAATCATTTACTGTATACAAAGATGGTTTTTGAAAAGACATACCATCTGTAATCCTCATAATATCCAACTCTTCTGAGTACATATAAGACCAATTTACTGCATCACTATCAGGAGATGTATCTGTATTAGTTCCTGTAATATTAATATAAAGCCTTCAATTATAGTTTACAATATCATTTAAAGAATAAACCTCTCCACTAGAACTTGATTTCCACAAAGGAATTGAATCCCTTCATGAATTTACTATCCACTTAGTACCAGTGCTTGTACTAGATAAAATTTGACCATTTGTTCAAGCTGAATTCGTTGAATCTTTTACAGTTCAGGTAACCCTAAGACTTCATGATAAGTGTAAAGTATCTGTTGGAGTAGTTATTCATATTCATACCGCTCAAGTAGAAGTTATACTTATACCTGAAGTTCAACCATTTCAAACCAGCTTATAAGTAGTTAAATTCAAATTTTGAGTAGCTGTATGATTTCAAAGATTATCACTTGTTCAACTAGCAAATACACAAGATAAAACTCATCCACTTCACTTTAAGACTTCTCAAACACTACAAGAAGGAAGACTCGTTTTTGCAAAAACCTCTACATTAGGATCCGTTTCTGTATATCAAGTCAAGTATCACTGACTTAAATGATTTCACCGATTATAAGCATTATCCCGATTACTCATGCTTGAACTACTTGGTGTATTTATCTCTACATTACAATTAGAATCTCATGGAGAACAACTTGGATTGCTAGTCTCTCATGGAGAATAAAAGTTTGTTGGCCGAGTCGCTCAAACTACTCTTAATAATAAAACTGAAAAGAACACAAACACAAGAAACTTAAAAAGCCTTTCCCTCATATTTATGAAATTTAGTATATAAAAGAACAAATTATATTTGATATAATAATTATTTTACAAATAAAACAAGACTTATTCTCTTTACACAAGGAAAAACTAAACTTTAATAAACAAGTAAAAATCTCTACCTTATAAAACATTCTTGAATATAGCCAAACCGCAAGAATAAAAGACAATAAAACATAAAAAAAAACTAACATTCACAAGAAACTTTTTAAAATACCATTTATAACTATAATAAAAGTTCTAAAAAATACTTTAATTCCTAATTTTCCAAAATATGTGAGTTCTAGATCTAGTAAAACCTTGAGTTATCTACTGAGAAGACTTAAAAAAAGTTTATAACTATGCAAAAGAAAACAAATTTGCAATCCCAGCAATAAATGTAATAGGCTCAAACTCTATAAATGCAGCCCTAGAAGCAGCAAAAGAAGCAAACTCTCCAATAATTATTCAGTTTACTTATGGATGATGACAATTCAACTGATCTAATGCATTAAGCCCTCTAGATGCACAAATATTAGGTTGTGTAGCCTGAGCAAAACACATACAAACTTTAGCTGAAAAAATATGAGTAGTTGCAATAGTACATACTGACCATGCTAACAAAAAGGTATTACCTCGGCTTGATTGATTGCTAGAAGAAAATAAAAAATATTTTAAAGAAAAATGAAGACCACTATTCTCATCACATATGCTAGATCTATCAGTAGAACCACTAAAAGAAAACATAGAAATTTCTAAGAAATACTTTGAAGAATTCAACAAACTAAACATCTGACTTGAAGTAGAAATCTGAATAACAGGATGAGAAGAAGAATGAGCAGACACAACATCAGACACAAAAAAAATGTATACATCTTCAGAAGAACTAGCATATGCCTATGAACACCTATCTAGTATCTGAGATAACTTTACACTTGCTGCAATGTTTGGAAATGTTCACTGAGTTTATAAACCATGAAATGTAAAATTAAGACCAGAAATTTTAGATGAGGCACAAAAATATATTGCTAAAAAATATGATACTAATGAAAATCCTGTAAACTATGTATTCCATGGATGAAGTGGAAGCGAAGAAGAAAAAATAAAACAAGCCATAGACTACTGAGTTATCAAAATGAATGTTGACACTGATACACAATGGGCATTCTGGGAATGAGTAAAAAACTTCGTTGAAGAAAACAAAGACTATCTACAAGGACAAATCTGAAATCCAGAAGGAGAAGACATGCCAAACAAAAAATACTATGACCCTAGAAAATGGCTTTCAAAAGGACAAGAATCTATGAAAAACAGAGTAATAAAAGCTTTTAAAGATTTAAATGCTTTGAATAGAAATTAGGATTCAACTATAAAATACAAAAAATTCTTCCGATGTGTATCAATCAGGATTCTTAAGGGGATAACCTTCGCCGTCAAACGAGCCACAAAATAAACCTAGCTCACAGCGAAGATTTATCCCCTTAAGCGTTTTTGTTACTTTTCACGTGAAAAGTAAAAGTCCAACGGTTCAATAAAACTATTTCCTCAAAACTAAAATAAAATCAACTTACATATCACTAGCCCTTCAAAAAAATTCATTTTCCATTATTCTACATCCCCCATTTTTTGCATAAAAATTTTGAAAAACTTCTTCCATTTTTCCACTAATCCATATAATACCCAAAAATAAAACTAAAAATCAACCAAATGCCAAAAGTACTAATAACAGCAGCAACACCACCCGAACTAAAAACAGTGAAATCAGAGATAAAAAAACTCAGATTCAACAAACTAGATTTTGATTTTCTAACAACATGAATCTGAAACTACGAAACCATATTCTCCCTGACAAAATATTTAGAAAACAACACACCAGATTTCATCATAAACATATGAGTCTGCTGATACAAAGAAAAAAAAGAAGACCTAATACAAATCTCCAGAATATATAATCTAAGTCTAAAAAAAGAAATACTACCTCCAATATTTTTCACATTTTCAATACCTAAATCAATAGCTTCTAGTGAAAAAATTGTCTATAAATGAACTAAACTCTGAGACGAAAATTTTGTTGATATGGAGTCATATGCGATAGAATTAATCTCCCAAAAATATCAAATACCAAGAATAATATTAAAAGTCCCAATAGATAAAATCTGAGAAGAAACAAAAAACTTTGATTACAAAAAAGCCCTAGAACTATTACAAAAAAATATTAACTACAAAGAACTAGTTGAAAAAATTCAAAAATACCTATCAGAAAATAAACAAAACTCGAGCATAGAAAACTACTCTTCAAAATTCCCCTTCACATTCTCAGAAAAAATCATCTTCCAAAAACTCTACTTCAAATATAAATCGCTTACACAAAAAAACTTTAAAACATTCTATGAAAAAAACAAAGACCTAAACAAAAAACAATTCCTAACAAAACTAGAAAAACACCTAGAAAATTTTATAATAAAGTAAAATTTTACTATTAAAAGAAATTCGCTAAAATAATATTTTAATTCCCATAAAAAAACAATATGAAAAAAATAAAAAAAATATTACTTTATAGTCTTCCTATAAGTTTTATAATATTTGTCTCAATAGTACTTTTTCAAAATATACCTTGAAATCATAAATATGCGTACATTGAAAATAATAATAGTGGTAGTGGTTACATTATAACATTCTTTAGTGATAGAATATGACATCCTAGCAATTTTTTGTCAGCTATTTTTCCAAAAACATATATTCAACAAGAAAAAATCACTTTTCCTAAAAATTCTGGTACTGTTCTTTGAAAAAACATACCTCATAAAATGTGACATTATGCCTACACTGGAAGTGCTAAATTTAATGATAATACATTAATTTTAGACTTATATGTTGATAATACTGATGATAACATAATAGATCCTTTATGATTAAATGGTAAATATATTTTAAAAAATGAAAAATATGTTGATTATAGAATGAACGATATAGAAAGAAAAGAACTATCAAATAAAAATCCTACTAGTTATGTTTTTAATGTTTGAATTAAAAAACTACAAGAAAATATTTATAGTTGATTCAAGGATATTACTGAACAAGAAAAAATGAATTTTATCAAAGATGATTGATATAAATTACATTTTTCTTTAGAAACCCCTGAAGATACTATTTTTGCTAAAGATTTACTTTTGAGTCCAGTTAATAATAATGATTTTTATTTACATTCACATCGGTTTTATAAATCAAATACTTATTTTTATGAGAACAAACCTTTACTCGTAAGTTGATGATATCATTTACATCTAGAATCTGTAGAAAAAAACAAGACTAAAGTAACTGTTATTCCCATTAAATTTGAATTACTTTTAGGAACTGAAGACAGTTTCCCAAAATGAAAAAAAATCTCCTTTGACATCCCTTCTACTTCAATAGAAGAATATAAAATCCTTCTATATATAGGAAACAGATTATGAACAGAATGAATGCCAGAGTTAAAATTAAAATAAAATTTTTATTAGAAACCATGATACTCTACATAGAAAAACAAGCACTCCCATATTCACAAACACAAAACATCATAAACAAATTTAAAAATGCAACACTAATCCACATAGATAACTATAAAAACATATTTGATAAAAATATCTGAAACCACAAACTAGAAAAAAGCATAATCATAGCAAAACTAAATTCATCATCAGTATGAAAAACACCACCTTGATACTGACATACAGATAATTCATATTTTTTCAAAACAAGCATAAACTGTATTTTTGACTGTTCATACTGTTTTCTAAAATGAGCATTTAAAAACTCCATGATGCTATTTTTTATAAACTATGAAGACATAAAAAAAGAAATAAAAAATACTATAATAGCCTCTTTCCCTTATGTAAGGGAAAGAATACAAGATAGGGTTATAAAAAATAATCACTTATGGTTTTACTCATCAGACTACTCCGATATCCTATCCATGAACGACTTAAGCAACTTTTCCCAGGAATTCATTCCATTTTTTGAAAAATTTGAAAATACTATGATGGAAATTAGAACAAAGTCAGATAACATCACACCTCTTTTAAACTTATGATTTATCCCTAAAAATACCGAAATTGCATTTTCATTGAATCCCCAAGAACTCATAGAAAAATATGAAAGTAAAACACCAAATCTAGAAAAAAGAATAAAGGCAGTAAATACACTACTAGATAAATGATTTAAAGTATGATTAAGGTTTCTTCCATTACTTCCAGTTCAAAATTATAAAAATATTTATAAAGATTTTATAGAACAAATAAAAACAAATATAAATCTACAAAAGATACACTCAACATTTGCTTCTTGACTACTTTATACAAAGAAAGACTACTCTACAATATTAAAGAAATACCCTGATTTAGATATTCTTTATATGCTTCAAAAGGAAGATGATGACTTCTACAGAGAATCAAGAAAAGTTAGAAATGATTTTTATAAAATGTTTAAAGAGTTAGATGAAAATTGTATGATTTGTTTGGATGATTAATACTATTTCTCTCACAAAAAAAATGACTTTAAAAAAGTCATTTTTTTGATTTATACTTTATATAAAAATAAGCAAAATAAATATCTACTTTATAATATTTGAAAATTAGAAAAAACTTTTGACAAAAATAAACTTTTTCTTATAAAGAGTTGACATTATTTACAAATTTTTATATTATATTTTAATAGATTAATGGTTATGAGTATAAAATTACCAAAAGAAGTTATGGATGCAGGACAAGAGGCTTTGGGAAAAACAAGAATATATTGATGAAAAGTCCTAGATTCGGCGTCAAAAAGAATTACAACTGTTCAAGAAGCATTGAAAACAATAGTAGATAAATATTTAATACCTGATTCAAAACATAATCCAAAAAGAAGAGTTCTACTTAAAACTACAGTTGCAACTTCTGTATTTTATATAGCTAAAGATTTACTAGATATTTTACCATCTCAGGCACTCGCAACCGAAGTTTCCTCTGATGAATTAGAAGAAGAGATTGAGAAACTTGTTCACGAATCTCTAGCTTTACCTATTATTGATGGTATTTGATTCGCTAATTTTGTTGACTCAATAGGTGAAATTGCTGATTTCCCTATCCTTAGAAAATTACTTGGATATTTAGGAGAAAAGTTAGAATTAGATAACTTGAAACTAAGCGATAATAAGCAATATCCACTTACTGATACAGTATTAAATACTACATGAAAAAATACAGATAAACTAGTTGGTTGAAAAAATGGAAAACATAGTTTTCCAACAGAACGTATATGAATAGCTATACTACTTCTAGCTGCTCGTTCAGCATGTGGACATGAAGCTATGGAAGAAGTTATACATGAAGTAGAAACAACCTGAATTTGAGTTAGTTTACTTGCTTTTTTAACTAGCTTTTGAAAGAGTTATATTGAATACGAAAAAGAACAATATGATTTAGATTATCAAAAATTACATTGAGATCATAAATTAATGACTGATGAAGAAATAGAAATTTTTTACAATTGACTATGAGAAGCTGTAAAAACTAAATGAGGACTAAAAGAATACTTAAAATCTGAATTAAAAACAGAAAATTCAATAGCACAAAAAGTTATCAGAAAATTTATCAAAGAAAATTTATGAAATTGAACATTAGAAGAAAATAGTGATATACTTATTAAAATACATAAAAAAGAAAGAGATTCAATTTTAGAAGAAAGAGACGTATTAGAGAAAGAAACAAATCTAGAAAAAGCTCAAAGAATGTTGTGAGAAGTTACATTTCAACTTACATTTTTACCTACACTGACTCAATTACCATTAACAGCTTTTGGTAATGCAAGTTTATGATGAAGAGAATATGATAAAGTAAAAGAAGCTTATGAATTAATATTCGCTCAACTCCCAAATGAAACAGAAGAATTAATTCAAGTAATTAGTTCCCCTGATTTTACAACAGGTAATAAGAAAATTGATAAAAATATTAAAAGTTTTATATGAGAAGTAAAACATGACGAAAATTTTAAATCAAACATAATTGAAAAACTAACTAAAGACTTAATGATTTTATTAATGTCTACTGCCTGTGATGATTCACAATCTGCATTATGAGATGCAGGACCAATAATATGATTAATGCAATCTTATTGATTCTTAGAGGCATTAAAAGTTATACCTGCGACCTTAGTTTACACATTTTATACCGCATTTAGTAGATCATTAGCTGCATCCAACAGAGTTTGAATTTCCTATTCAAATGTATTTAATGCAAAAAACTGGGAATATTGATGACATTTCATATCACACACTTGGCTTAATTTACTAAATAGTTTAAGAAACTCTTCAGAAAGATTTTTTTGAAAAAATCCTAAAATATCTCGTTATCAAAAATGAAGAGACAGTATGTTTCCTCAACAAATATTTACAGACGCCCAAAGCATGTTTGATTTATTATGGGAACCTATACAAAGTGAATTATGTGAAAAAAAGTTTAATGAAAAAAGGATATTTGATGCAATTAAAAAAATAGAAGAAAAACTTGGAGATGTAGATTCATTAATAGGGAGAATGGCTCAAAATGAAAATAAATACTGAAATATTAATGATATTAAGCAAGAAGCTGAAACAAATATCTTAGGACCTATCAGCAATAATCCAGAAATAGCAGAACTACAAAAAACTTTAATTGAGATGGCAAAAAAAGACAAAAAGGCTAAAGAATCAAAAAAAGATGAGGAATTTTCTCAAGAATATTTACAATATAAAGAAATTACAAAATTCTCTCAAGAAATAGAAAAAGTTACAAAACAAATTCAAGACGAATTAAATACTAAAGTTAACAGTGTAGATTGAAAAAGCTGAGCTTCTCTGTGAATTATACTAGAATTATTACAAGAAAAACCTAATTGGAAATCTTTAATAAACTTTGACTATTGGCATGACAAATTATGACCAGAAATAGCAGATACTGTTTTCGCTGTTACTCTACAAGGATTTCACTTACCATTTATAATAGCTACTATTGATAGAGTTGTTTATAAAGCTGAATGGTTCAAAAATTTGCCTTTAAAAGTTAGAGAAATTATATCTGCATTATTGAATGACTTTATAAGTATGTTTGCAGATAATTGGGCTGATGCAGTAGCTCACAGCAAGTGGTTAACAGGAATGTATTTAGAAGAGATATGACTTGGTATTGATTCCAAATTTTTCAAAGAATTCGCTGAAAATAAGGCAAAAGATTATGCAGCAAATAAATTATTAAAAGAAACAGAAAAGTTAAATAATGATTGAAAAATTTCAAAAGAGTTAGAAGAATTAAAAAAAGATTTTTTCAAAGATGACCATAAGTTATTAATTTGAGAAAGATATGAAAGACTAGAAAATAACTTTATTGCATTAGTTGATTTCTTAATTAAAAGAAATCCTGAAAAAAAACAAGAATTTGAATTTTCAAGAGATGAAATTCTAAAAAAATCTGATTTATTCTATAGAAGATCAATGCTAATGACAATTATTAGTGCTGTAACAGGAGGATGAAAGTCTAAATTATGAAATGCACCTCATTTTACATTTTCCAAAGATATTGAATTAATAGACACCCTACAAGATTTAAAAAAACATCCATTATATCAAGTTTATGATACATTATTTAGTAGTTTCTACTCTACAAGTTTTTGAGATATATTAGTAGTATGAAAAGAAACTCCTTGAAATAAAGTGAGAAAAGCCCTACAACAAAATTTCATAAAAGCATATCCTTGATTTATAAAAAAATTAGAGAAGTTTTGAAAAGCTGATGAAATAAAACATAAAAAAGCTGCATAATTTAAAAACAATCAAAAAAAGAAACAAAAATTTTTGTTTCTTTTTTTATTTTCATTTTTTCAAACTTCCATATAATAAAACTCAATAATAAATAAAAACAAAATAAATGAACACATTCTTCTACTCAATTCTATTCATCCTATGAACAATGTTCTGAAGCTTCGCTTCAGTCATAATCCACAGAATAAAATCATGAGAATGATGAATCCTTACATGAAGAAGCCACTGTACCAAATGTGAAAAAACACTAAAAGCATTCCAACTAATCCCAATCATCTCTTGGCTACTAACAAAATGAAAATGCTACTACTGTAAAAACAAAATATCAAAAATCTACCCCCTACTAGAAATTTCAACCTGACTACTATTTACCCTCATAGGATACTTTCTAATAGACTTTAACCTAATATTAGAACTAAATAAAATAGAAATAATAAAACTATTTTTCTTCCTAACCATAGGACTATTCTCAATAATCTACATCTTTTATGACATACTATTTCTTGAAATCTCAGAAATAATTCTAGCCATATCAATAATAACCACCCTAATAATAATAACATTACAAACCCTTATACCATCATTCCACATAATACAAATATTACCACACAACATAAATATCCCACTATATATAGAAATATCAGCAATAATTTTAGCCATATCAATAATCTGATGACTCTATATCATAATGCTAAAAGAACTACACGAAGCATACGATATAATAATCCTAACCATATCAATACTATCACTATATTTATTCAAAAAAACATTTAACCTAAACCTAACAGATATAGCAATCTTAAATTCTGTAATATGAGCCTTAGGAATATTCATATTCTTTTTCTTACAAATAGTTATTTCAAGATGAAAATGGATGTGATGAGGAGACCTAAGAATAGCAATACTAGTATGACTAATAATGTGAACCTCACTATCCTTTGCCTGAATGATGATAACCTACATCGTATGAAGCATAATCTGAGTCTGAATGATAATAATCTCAAAAATAATAAACCACTGAAAAAAAACTAACTTCAAATCAGAAATCCCCTTTTGACCATTCATTGCAGCAGGCTTTTTCATAACAATATTCTTTAGTGAACCAATAACAAAATTTATTAATCTATATTTATAAAGAACATATGCCTAAAGTAAATATGAAATTATTTACAAAAAAAACAATATTGAGTAAAATAAAATAAGTACTAAAAAATAAATACAAAATAATTTACTAAGACATAAAAAAAATGACAAAAAAGAAAATAAAAGCAATCAGAGATTTTATCATAAGTGCAGAAAAATCTGTAAGAAGTGCAAAAAAAATATTAAAAGAATTACTAGATGAAGAACACATAGACCTAAATGAAGAAATGACACTGGACACAAAATGACTTAACTCTTACGATAGCTGAGACTCAAAAATAGTAGAATGAGTATTTTCTTGAAATGAAATGTTATGAGCTGATAAATGAAGATACCCAGTACCAGTAAACTATGCTTCTAAATCAAAACTAGTACAAGGAGATAAACTAAAACTAACCATACTTGAAAATGGAAAAATGCTTTATAAACAAATAGAACCAATAGAAAGAGAAACAAAAGTATGACTACTGACAAAAGATAAGTGAAAATTTCAGGTTGTAGCCGATTGAGTTAGTTATGATGTACTAACAGCAGCAGTAACACACTTCAAATGAGAAGTTTGAGATAACATAACAATACTTATACCAAAATGAAAAGATGCTACATTCGCAGCAATAGAAGCTGTAATTCCAAAATAAAATATTAAAAAAATATCCTAAAAAAATCTAGGATATTTTTTTAATACAACATTATCTCTAAAATTTATATATTCCCCCTCCTTAGCAAGGAGGGGGCTAGGGGGTGGTTATCAAAACAAATCCCTAAAAACATCCAAAGCCAACTTCTGATTAACAAAAAAAGGTGAACTAGCAACTGTGATAACAGTTGCTTTTTTTGCGATCTCTAAAACAACCTTTTTCTTCAAATCATAATCAATAAAATCCAACTCAGGTCTAAAAAAATCCAAATCCAAATTAAAAATAATATTCTTATCATTTTCCCCCTTGTAGCCTCTTTCCCTAATATTAGGGAAAGAATTCAAGTTAGGGTTATTTCCCAAAACTTTATTCAAATCAACTTCCCCCCTAATCTGCACCACTTCACTAACTAATCCAGCCCTAACAGCAGGAACTATATAATTCCCTACGTTCAACTCGAAATTCGTAAACTCAAAAACTTTCTTCAAATCATAAATATCATCATCTTCCAAGTATTTTCAAGAATCCCTCATATCTGAATGCTCATCCATATGAAATAAATAAACTCATTTCTTAATAATTCCATTTTTCAAAACCCAGCACCAAAAATAAAAAGCATGATTATGATTATCAAACAAAAAGATTTTCTTTCCTTTCCAGTCTATTTCATAAAAATTCTTTAGCCCAACACAAGACTGTAGCTTTCAATCAAAGTCAAAGTCTTCAAAAACAACCTTATCTCAAATCTCCACATGATCAATATCTCATTTTATCAAACTAGGAACATAAAGTTTTTTATTTTTTCTCTCCTCAAAAGAGAAAGCATTATTTCAAACAGGATTTGTTATGTAAAATGATTCTTTGTACATATTTATAAAAAATTGCCACTAGTCCAAAACTTCACTTTTTTTTGTACTATCAAAATTAATAAAAAATATTACTGACACAACTGTAAAGTATGATAATAAGAAATCTGTAAAACTATCTAAAAGAACTTCAAAAATTGATATTACAAAATTTTCAGGAAGAAATCCTAAAATAATTCCTTCTAGAAGACCAATGCTTAGAGATGCTATAATCATCAAAGTTCCAAAAACCAAAGAATATCCTAAAACTTTCCACCATCTACCCTTAACAATATTTTTAGAATAATCTAAAGCATCATTTCAAGATTTGTTGTGAAGTACTACAACTTGTATCACAAATATCCAATACACATAATATATCACCCCAGGAATAACTAGTAATAATGTTAACAAAAATAAAAATATACCTAATAATATATTTGTTCATACTGCAAAAAACCACCTAGACAATGATTTTTTAATAGCTTCTTTAAAACTTACATTTTCTCCATCTATTCATTGTTTTACTATGTAAGCAATTGCCATAGTCGCAATTATTCCAATAAGTCACTCTAAAATTTGAACTATTCTAATATAAGCTTTAAATCACTGTAACTCCCCCATCTGCTCCAATAATGCATCAAATGGGACAAAAAATAAAATCATATTAATAGGAATATATACAACCAAAACCACAAGTAATATTATCTGGAAATTTTGTGTAAATCTTTTCCACGATTCTGAAAGAATTTGTCCAATTGAATATTCTTTTTTATAAATTTCTTGATCCATATTTGTTGTTAAATTAAGATTAATTAAAATTAAGTATATTTTTTTATATTGAATATTCAAGAAAATTCATATGAACTTGCTAATTTTCCTAAAGTTACATTTGCTTTTTTCCTCTTTTTCCCTTACAATCAAAACTTAATAAAATTCTAACAACTAAAAACATGAAAATCCTAGATACAACCCTAAGAGATTGAACACAAAACCCAGAAGTCAATCTAAGCCTAAATGATAAACTAGAAATAGTGAAACTACTAGACAACTTCAAAATAGACTACATAGAACTATGATGGCCAGGAAGTAACCCCAAAGATATGGAATGCTTTCTGAAAGCATCAGAGATAAAACTAAAACATTCTAAGATAGTAGCATTTTGCTCAACAAAAAGAAACAAAATCAAAGCAGAAGAAGATTTAAACCTAAAAGCAGTACTAGAAAGCAAAGCTAAATATGCATGTATGTTTGGAAAAACATGGATAAATCACCTAGAAAAACAACTAAAAGTAACTAAAGAAGAAAACCTAACACTAATAAAAGAAAGTATAGAATTTTTAGTAAAAAACCACATAACAGTATTCTATGATGCAGAACATTTTTTTGACTGATACAAGGATAATAAAGAATATGCTCTAGAATGTTTAAAAACAGCATCAGAATCATGAGCAAACACTCTAGTTCTTTGTGATACAAATTGATGAACCCTACCAAATGAACTAACCGAAATAATCAAAGAAGTAAATAAATTTTTAGAAGATAAAGCCATTAATACAAACCTTGGAATACATGCTCACAACGATAGTTGATGTGCCGTTGCAAATGCTGTATCATCAATAGATTATGGAATAACCCACATACAATGAACCATAAACTGACTATGAGAAAGAACCTGAAATACAGACCTATGCCAAGTTATACCAACTCTAATATTAAAGAAAAATATAAAATTACCTATAAAATTAGAACAACTTAAAACATTATCAAGCCATATTTACTCTCTAGCTGGTCTAAAAGAATCGACAAATCAACCATATGTATGAAAAAATGCCTTTGCACATAAATGATGAATACATGTAGATGCGATAGTAAAATGAGCAATATATGAACATATAGACCCAACACTTGTTTGAAATAAAAGAAGCTTCGTATTGTCTGACTTATCAGGAAAAGCAAACATAATAGACCTACTAAAAAAATATAAAATAAAAGTAGAAAAAAATGATGAAAGAATCATAGCCATACTAAAAGAAATAAAAAAAATGGAACAATTAGGCTACAATATAAACGGATTAGAAGCAGAAGATTATTTACTAGTAAAAAGACATTTTTCAGAAATAAAACCTTGGGAATTCTTTGACATAAAAGATTGGAACATAACAAGTAAAGAAGACAGAAGTACATCCATAATAATATGAAAAATATGAGACAAAGAAGAAAAAATAACAAGCACTACAAAATGATGACCAGTAGAAGCACTATACAACTGAATAAGAGAATTAATAAGTACAAACTATGGTGAAGAAATAAATAAAATCTCACTTGAAAATTTTAATGTAATGATAGCAGAAGACAAAGCAGATGCTTCAACAGTTAGAGTATACATAAAATTCAGATACACTACCAACAACAACCAAACCGAAGAATGGGCAACAACCTGAATCAGCGAAAACATCCTAAAAGCCAGCATAGAAGCTATAGAAAAATGATTCAGATACTTCATCATAAAACACTGAGAAAAATAATAAAACTTCTTTACTAAAAAAACATGCTCTCAAAAAAACTAAAAGAAAAAATAGAAAACCTAAAAAAAGAAACCTTCGCACTATTCCCCGAAAGCAAAACAGAACTAAAATACGAAAACAACTTCCAACTACTAATCGCCATAATCCTCTCAGCACAAACCACCGACAAACAAGTAAACAAAGCAACAAAAAACCTATTCCAAAAATTAAAAACACCTCAAGATTGAGTAATCATGTGAGAAAATAAAATCAGAAATTATGTAAAAACACTCTGATTCTACAAAAACAAAGCAAAATACATTTATCAAACCTGCCAAATATTATCAAAAACTCCATTTGAAAAATACACAACCCTAGAACAACTAACTTTGCTACATTGAGTATGAATAAAAACAGCAAAAGTTTTCTTAGCAGTCACTCAAGATGCTCCATTATTAGCCGTTGATACCCATGTACATAGAGTACTAAACAGAGTCTGAATAGTAAAAACAAAAACTGCTCTTGAAACCAATAACAAAGCAGAAAAAATTTTCACAGAAAACGACAATGCAAAGTTACACCATTCACTTATATTTTTTGGTAGATATCACTGTACTGCAAGAAATCCAAAATGCAAGCAATGCCCTTTAACAAAAATTTGTGATTATTACAATAAAAAAAATTAGATTCAAACATCCAATTTTCTATTAAAAATAATTTTTGAAAACTATATCTATTCTACAGCATCAACAATAGAAGCTCACAATTTTAGATTGTACCTAGAATCAGAATCCATCAATTCAGCTTCTACCTTATCTAATTCATCTAGAACTAAATCTTCTGAATCAGAATTTACAACACTAAGAAGTTGTAATTTAAACCTTATAAAAGATTCTCTAAAACCATCATCAATAAATCAAGAAATCGCATTAAGTTTTTCCTCTATTAATTCTCTATTTTGCTTAGCTTTAGCATTAAAATGTTTTTCCAGTCAAGGGCTTATTGTCATTTTATATTATTTAATTTTTATTTTTGTTTTATTTTATTGATATATCTACATATCAACATCAACCATATGATAGATATCTTCATTTCACTCTATCATACTTTTTATCTCATTTAAATTATTTATTCTATCCTCAACACTGACCATAGCCCTCCAAAAAGTATTTTCTTGTTCTATATATCTTTCCTCCTTTAAAAGCTCTATATCTCAATAAATTTTATCAAAATTATCTATAAGTTTTTGCTTCTTCTCAGAACTTAAAAAATTATACATACTTCTTATCTCATACTTATCCTTTTCTGAGATCTTATATTCTTTAAAAAGCCTTTCCAAAATTACATTCATAACTTTTTTATTAACTTATATAAACCAGTATAACATAGAAACATTAGATATTCAAAAATTATAAATTGACACTCCCCCAAAGAATATTTAGCGGGAGTTTTATGAAAATCTAAAATGGGAATATAAAAATAATTACTAAGCAAAATAGTTTAAAAAATAAAAATTTCATTTCACTACTACTACAAATATTTTTCATATTTCCTAAACCAAGTAAATTGTCTCTTTGCATAGTTTCTAGAAGCCTGCTGTACCTTATCAATAGCCTCTTCTCTAGATATTTTTCATCTTATATAAGGAATAACTTCCTGATATCCAATAGAAGCCATAGCAAAATCATTGTCCTTATATCACCTATCCAATAATCATTTTATTTCATCAAAAAGTCACATTTCAAACATCATTTTAACTCTTCTATTTATCCTATCATACAACCATTCCCTACTCTTTATATCTGGACTTAAAAATAAAACATCATATTTAAGTTTCTTCTCTTTTTTAAAACTAGTTTTACTTTTTCATGTAAGCATTTTTACCTCCAAAGCCCTTATCACATATTTTAAATTATTCTTATGCAAATTTCTATCATAATCAGGATCCAACTTCTTCAACTTCTCAAAAATATATTCATTTCCTTTCTCTTCTGCCTCCTTCTCTAACTGTTTTCTTAATTTCTCATCTGCAGGAACTTTAGGAATATCAAAATCAAATATTAAGCTATCCACATATAAACCAGTTCATCCAACCAACATAGGAATTTTTCACCTAGAGTATAAATCCTCCATAACCCTTTCAGCCTCCTTTTTAAACTCTCATACACTATATTTTTGATCTGGAGTTATAACATCAAGCATATGATGAACAACTCATTTTTTCTCTTCTTCTGTAATCTTACCAGTTCAAATATCCATATACTTAAATATCTGTCTACTATCTGTACTTATAATCTCTGTATTAAGAGCTTTAGCGATATCTATACTCATATCAGTTTTTCAACTTCAAGTCGGTCAATAAATAACCACTAATTTCCTCAAACCAATATCTCTTTTTAAAAATTCATCCAACTTTTTTCTATAATCCATAACAACAATTTACAAAATATAGCTTCATTATAGGATTTTTTTTAAAATTACAAAAAAAATTTGACTTTAATTGTATTCTTTATAATATAAGTCTCGCATTTTTTAGATGCCACTTTAGCTCAGTTGGTAGAGCATTCGCCTTGTAAGCGAACGGTCATCGGTTCAAATCCGATAAGTGGCTCCATTAAAATATTAGGAAATAGTAAAAGTTGAAAGTCTAACTTTCTTCTTTTGCTATTTTTCGGGCAGATACCAGAGTGGTCAAATGGGGTGGACTGTAAATCCACTGGCTTCGCCTTCGGGGGTTCAAATCCCTCTCTGCCCACCAGTTTTTTAGATAAAAGACTTAAAGAAAAAGTCAAAAGTCTTTTCGCCCAGATGGTGGAATTGGTAGACACCCTGGTCTTAGAAGCCAGTATCGCAAGATGTGAGAGTTCGAGTCTCTCTCTGGGCACCAATTTTATATTATTGTTTCGTATTAAGCGAACAATTAAATGTAACCTTTATGAAAAAAGATATACACCCACAGTCTAACAAATTAACAGTAATCTGTTCTTGTGGAGCTACATTTGATACAGTTTCAACTCTGAAAGAAAAAGAAACAAGAGTGGAAATATGCTCAAAATGTCATCCATTTTACACTGGAGAACAAAGAATTCTTAAAACAGGAGCTGTTGATAAATTCTATGCTAGACAAAAAAAGATGGAAGAATTACAAAAAAATATGAAAAAATAATTTTGATTTCTACATTTTTTTGATACAATATCTTTACTTTTCTGAATCAAAGACAGTAGGCATATTAAGTCCTACCGAGATAAAGGAAAAAATGATTATATGTAATACACATAAATCCTTTTTCTATTATCGAAAAAGGATTTTTTAGTTTTATTAACAAACAATCTTATGGCTGTAAGTAAAAATAAGAAAAGTGAAATTCTTGAACAACTAAAAGAGAATTTCAGAAATTCTAAATCTGTAGCATTTACATCAAACAGTGGATTAACTGTTGAAGAAATCTCAGAACTTAGAAAAGAATTAAGAGAAGTTGACGCTAAATTTATGTTAGCTAAAAAAACTCTTATAAAAATTGCAATGAAAGAAGTTTATGAAGTAGAAATATCAGACGAACTATTAGAATGACAAATAGCTGTTTTATTTTCATTCTGAGATGAAGTTGCGGGTTTAGGTAAAACTGATAAATTCATAACAAAAGTAAAAGAAGAAAAAATGAAATGGAGTGCTTCTTTTATAGATGGAACAATCGCTTGAGCAGAAGCAACAAAAGCTCTAGCAAAACTTCCTTCAAAAGATACTCTTCTTGGAATGCTTGTTTGAACTATGCAAGCTCCTATTTCAAAATTTGTTGGAACACTTGATTCTACAATCTCATCTTTTGCAAGACTTCTAAATGCTTCAAAAGAAGAATTAGAAAAAAACGGAAAAGAAAAAGTTGGAGATTTAGCATTATAATGATTTTGATAACTAATTATCAGCTTTTAAATGAAACATTTTTAAAAGCTGAAACTAGTTATTAAAACTAGAAATTCTCAAAATCTGTGAATTTTTATTATATTTTATATTTTTAACTTTAAAGATTATGTCTGAAGAAGTAAAACTAACTGCTAACGCTCAAAAAGTTTTAGATGCAGTTTCTGAATTAACTGTTCTAGAATTAGCTGATTTAATTAAAGCTATGGAAGATAAATTTGGTGTAACTGCTGCTCCTGCTGCTATTGCTATGGCTCCTGCTGCTGGTGGAGATGCTGCTGGTGGTGAAGCTGAAAAAACTAGCTATGATGTAGTAATGACTAGTGCTGGTGGTCAAAAAATAGCTGTTATTAAAGTTATCAAAGAAATAGCTGGTCTAGGATTAAAGGAAGCTAAAGATTTAGCTGACAAAGGAGGTAAAATTAAAGATGGAGTTTCTAAAGATGAAGCTGAAGAAGTAAAAGCTAAATTAGAAGAAGCTGGAGCTACTATAGAAATCAAATAATCTTAGAAAAATTTGATTTTAAAAAGTGAGTTTATATAATAAGCTCACTTTTTTATTTACTCGGAATTCGCCAAGTGGTAAGGCAGGGGACTCTGAATCCTCTATCGGGGGTTCGAATCCCTCATTCCGAACCAAAAAAGATAAAAAAATAAGCATTAATAAAAATTAATGCTTATTTTTATTTGTAATAAATTCTAAATTACTTTAGCTTTTTAGAAATATTTATCAACTCATCAATCAAAACCTTTAAATCTTCTGAAAAATCATAAATAATACTTACGCTTAAATTAGAAATAAACTCTTCTAATGATATAACTAAATTAACAACTAAATTATCTAGTTCTATAACTCTATCTCAACTAATATTATCCATTATATATCTAAGTTTAGGAATCAAATTATTTAAATCATCCATAATTCCAATAATCCCTCATCATACTTCTTCACTAGAGAGGGCTACTACCAACTTTCCTCTATTTTCATCATCTCCACCATCTCCATAAGCATCTTTTAATATAAGTTCCAAATTACCATTTAATACTAAAATATCTCAAATACAAGAATTAATATATTTTAAAAATTCTTTTTTAGATAATTTAGAGCTTAAAGTATTAAAAACGTCACTATCTCCTACATCTATTAATCATAATAAATCTAAACTACTATACACTTTATCCAAAAGCTCATCATCAGAATAATCCTCAGCACTTCCCATAATCAAAAACTTAAGAGAAATAAAATTCTAAAACACCTCTCATTATCTATTTTTTTATACCAAAAGTCAATTAATTTTTTTCAATCCCCTATTTTTTTTATATCAAAACTTTGCAAAAAATATTTTTTATGATATATTCTTACAAGCCAAAAAACAAACATTGTGTAACATGTATATTTAAATATAAAAAGGAAGAAACTAGCCCCTACCCTTTTTGGTATTTAAATATACACAATTGGTTTTTTGGCAATGTAATCAGGAGCTAGTTTCTTCCTTTTTATATTGCCCAAATACCACAAATATTATATACTTGTTTTTTGGTAACAATTTATCTTGTTACCTTTTTATTATGAAAAAATATACCATACCTACCATAGAAAGTAGTAAAAAATATTGTTTTTTATTTGAAAATACATCAGAAAATAACTACTCAAAACTAAACAATACAATAGCCCAAAACCTTATAAAAGAAATATGAGGAGTACTTGATGTTAAACAAAAAGCACTTAACCTGATAAAACTATATCAAGCAATAGATACAGAAAACAAAGATATAACAAGTAAAATAATTTCAGGAATAGAAATTCCTCTAAATATAAATACGTTAGAGCAAATAATTGATATAAGTTTTGAAGCCTTCTTTAAAAATGAAATTTGAATATATTTTACAAATAAAAACACCTCTTATGAAAAATTAATGAAATGAATTTACTTCTCATTTGATAACTATCTTTTTGGAAATTATCAGACAAAACAATACTACCAAAAAATAATTTTAAATAACAAAAAATTCTTTTTAAAACTCTTCAAAAAAATTAGTAAAATATTATAATATACTAATACAAAAATTTAAGAATATCCTTGCAAATAATAAAAAAACAATATAATAAAAGAGGCAACTAAGTTTTTCTCTTTTGAAAATTTTAAGATGTTTTCGGCAAAATTCATCCTTAAAAAACCTTAGTTGCTTTTTTTATTATCATAATTTCTAGTAATAAGAAATCTACACTTTTCAACAGAAAAATATAAGTTTATTTGATTTATTTAATTAAATAATTAAAAATAATATAATAATTTTTAATATTTTTAACAACCAAAATGAAATTTACAGTATTAACAAAAGCTTTAAAAGAATGACTAAGTATAGTAAACCATGCAACTGCTTGAGTTACAACAACGCCCATACTAGAAAATATATTAATAAAAGTAAACTTTAAAAATATAGTCCTAACCTCAAATAACTTAGAGATGGCTATAGAATATACTATAAATGAAAACATAAATATAAAATCAGAATGAGCTTTTTCTGTTCCAAGTAAACTATTTTCAAGCTATGTATGACTTATAAATGATGACGAAATAGAAATAGAACTTTTATGATGAGATAGTCTACAAATAAAAACAGAAAGCTGAAATACTAAAATAAAATGATTAGAAGCATCAGAATTTCCTGTAATACCAAGCATAAAACAAGAAATAATTTTAGAAATACCTTGAAAAATAGTAAAAAAATCAATTGAAAAAACTCTTTTCTCTTCAGCTGAATGAAACATAAGACCTACTCTAGCATGAATTTTTGTCAGTATAACATGAAATGAAGCGATATTTGCATCTACAGACAGTTTTAGACTATCTGAATATAAAAACAAGATAGATACTCATACAAACACCACTTTCTCACAAATAATTCCAAGCAAAACGACTTACCAAATAAAAAGTATATTAGATGATAACGAAAATGTAAAAATAATCTCATGAGAAAATCAAATAGCATTTTTCTTTTGAAACTGTAAAATATTTTCTAGATTACTAAACTGAAAATTTCCTGATTATTATTCATTTTTTCCTGAGACGCACTCAACAAAAGCTGTAATAAATAGAGTGGATTTAATGCAAGCACTTAAAAAAATCAACTTAATAAGTAAAGAAAACAATTATTCTATAAAAATGAGCCTTAGTAGCCAAACATGAATGCTACTTGAGACATCTGAGACACAGATCTGAGAATGAGAACTAAAACTAGTAGGTAGTGTGGAATGAGAAGACAATATAATTTGAATAAATTCTGTATTTTTTCTGGAAGTTCTATGAGTTATTGAATCAAGCCATATATCTATGAGTTTTGAAAGTCCTTTAGCCCCAATTCTAATACTACCTGTAGATGAATGAAAAGAACAAAAAATAAAATCTGAATTCAGACATATAATAATGCCATTAAAAATATAAAAAATATAAACAACATAAGAAAGTGGAATAAAACAAATATTCCACTTTTTTATATATGAATTATAACTCATAATATGGTAAAAATATAGATTTCAGTTTTTATTTCTACAAAAAAAGTAAACTATATAAAAACAAATATACACTATAAAAAAATTAATTTTAGATACTAAATATACCCCTATCAACTAATATATTCATAGCTATTAAACAATATTTCTTACAATTTTACGTTATCAAATAATTTCTAGCAATCTCCAAAAATTAATATCATTAACATCACTATAAACAAAATAAAACTAGAAAACTACGTTCAAATCATTATATCACCAATGTACAAATTTATAGTACTAATATTTAAGAAAATATTAATATTATGTATATAATTAATACATATATCCTAATTTAGCATTCCCCAATACATAAAATTTAAAAAAAAATTTAGAAATATTTAAAATAAATAACAAAATATTACACAAAAATAAAATCAAAAAACTCCGAATCAAATTCAGAGTTATAACAAAATCTAACAAAATATTATTCAAAAATAACAACCAACTTACTATTTCTCATAATTTCAATTTTTATATTATCAAGAAACTCCCTAACATTTTGTCATTTCACAACTATATTAAAATAATAACTATTATGTTTTTTCTGAGTCTCAGGAAACAGAATTATATCAAAAGTCTTATCTACATTTAAAATATCTAGCTTATTCTTCAACCTCTTTATAAATTCCTCCGCTTTATCCTTATTTCCATCCCTATACTCTAAAATAACCATATCACAAAAAGGAGGATAATTAAACATTTTCCTTTCTTTTAAAGTTTTTATAAAAAAATCTTTGTAATTCCCCTTTCAAATACTCTCAACTATATCATTTCAAGAAATAAAAGTTTGTAAAATTATGTTTGTATCCTCTCCCCTCCTTTCTCATCTACCAATCAGCTGCCTTATATTTAAATATAAATTTTCCTCTACATCATACCTAGGAATACTAAGTCCTTGTTCTAAAAGAACAACTCAAATAAGTCCAACACTATAAAAATCAAAACCCGTAGTTATCATCTTTGTTCAAACAATAATATCTGCTTTATTCAACTTTTCTAATGCCTCCTCCTTAAGTGATTTATTCTTCAGATTATCAACATCAAACCTATATATCAATTTATCGGAAAATATACTTTTTAGAGAATTCTCTATCTGCTGAGTACCAACTCATACCTTATCTATATTTTTAGAACCACACTTTTTACATTTTATAGAAATATTCTCTTGATAACCACAAATATGACAAAGAAGCCTATCTGGAGAATTATGAACACTCAAAGAAACATCACAAAACTTACACTTATATAAAAAACTGCAATCTTTACATACAAAAGATGAAAAAAAACCTCTTCTATTTAAATACAAAATCACTTTTTTACCATTTTTAATAGTCCTCTTTATATTATCAATTAAAGTATTTGACAAATAATAATTTACATTTGAAGTATCTTGAGATAAATCTACTATATAAAACATAACTTAACTAATTTTTAAGACATAAATTCTTTATTTAAACTCTCACCCTCTGCTCATTCTTCACCTTCTTGAGGGTGAGAATTAAATAGGAAGCGTTAAAAATCATCCTCATACTTATCCTTTTTGAGGAGAAATGCTAAAAAAGGTTAAAAAATATATATAACATATATTATATTCTAAAATAACCTAAAATCCAACATTACAAAAAAAATATTTTTTTTATACCTTAGAATATATCAATAAATAAATAAAAACCCAAGAATAAATAATAAAAAATAATAATAAAAACATAAAATCGTTGACTTTTATTTTTTTATATGATTTAATATATGTATACAAATTATTTCTTTAACGATCCAATCAAATGCCAACTCTATTCTACGAAATATTCAACAAGGAAGTTAAATTAACTCCAGAAACTCTTGAAAAACTAAAAGAAGAATTAACTCAATTATTCGAAGAGTTAAAAAAAGAAGACAACATTGATAATATAAAAGTTTTGAGAAATAAATTAGCTCATCTTTTACAAGAAAAACCTGAAAAACTTGAAAAGAAAGAAAAGAAAAATATCAAAAAACTTGAAAAAATCCTTTCAAAGATAGATGACTATCTAAAAGAAAAAATTGAAAAAAAAGATCAATTAAAATTTGTAGATGTAGTAAAAACAATAGAGAAACAATATAAGCCTTATGATTCAATTCCTGAAGCTAAAAAGGACAAATATAAACCAAGTAGTGTAAAAATAGACACATTTGAATACGAAAAAGAAAAAATAGAATTACAAGTAGAGTTATTAAAACTACAAAAACACATAAAAGAAAAATGAGAAAAATTACTTATCATTTTTGAATGAAGAGATGCAGCATGAAAATGAGGAACAATAAAAAGATTTAGAGAATATCTAAATCCAAGATGAGCAGGAGTTGTTGCATTAGATAAACCAACAGAAGAAGAAAGAACACAATGGTACTTCCAAAGATATGTCAAACATTTACCTAGTGCCAGAGAAATAAAATTTTTTGATAGAAGTTGGTATAATCGTGCTTGAGTAGAACCAGTTATGTGATTTGTAACAAAAAAAGAATATGAAAGATTCCTTAAAGATGTAACAAATTTCGAAAAAATGCTTATAGCCTCTGGAATAAAACTTATAAAATTTTATTTCTCTGTATCAAAAGAAGAACAAGCAAGAAGATTTGAATCAAGAAAAACAAATCCATTAAAACAATTTAAACTATCTCCTATTGATCAATACTCTCAACAACTATGGGACAAATACACTTTAGCTGAGTATAGAAATTTCTCAGTAACACATACAAAAGATTCTCCTTGGATTATTATAGATAGTAATGATAAGAAAAAAGCAAGATTAAATGCTATTAAATATGTATTAAGACAATTTGATTATCCAGAAAAAATATCTGATTCAAAATTGAAATTAGATAAAGAATTAATATATGATTGAGAAGAAAAAGTAAAAATTCTAAAACAAGAAATAGATACAGAAAAAGATTTATTTGAATAATAATAAACATTATACTACTTTTCATAAAAAAAAAGAGATTTTCATCTCTTTTTTTTGTTATATCAAAAATAATTTCTATAATTACAAAGATACTATTAATCAAAAAACTATGAATAATAAAATACTCTTCCCTAATGAAACAATAATAGAAACAAAACTATTTAATGTATGATAAGATTGGGAGACACCAATCCCTTGATTCTTTATAATAGCCCCTCTAAGAAAAATAAAATCAATAGATGAACTCACAAATGAAGAATCTATCAGACCAATTATGAACCATGCCTTAGAAAATATGGTAAATGATAAAACATTCGAAGATGTAAAAAACTATGTAGAAAAAATGAAAAAATACATGTCTGACTTCTAAGCACACCAAAAAAGATTTGTAAAAATTCACAAACCTTTTTAAAAACATACTCGTCCATAAAAACACTTAAAATAGTAAAATGGAAAAGTTAAAAAGTTATATTCCTACTTGTACCTCTCCTTTAAGGAGAGGTTAGGTGAGGTATAAAAGACTAGGTGAAGATTCAGAAACTAAGTAAAGCTACTTCAAAAACGAATAATCCTGACCATAATGTTTAAATAACCCCCTTGAACCAAAAACCTTTTGCTCATGATTTTCTAATCAAAGCTTCTTAACCCACTTTTGAATCTCATCATTACCAGAAGCCTCTATTTCCAAAAGAGGCGGAATCTCATTTCTATCATCTCAAATATAATAATCATCAATATCAAATTCCACACCATCCAAAGAATATGAGATCCTATATTTCTTTTTTTCTCTAGTCTTCCCCATACCGTACTTTTCTAACACCCTAACAAAACTAGCCAAATCAGAAATAGCTGTTTCATGCTCATCCTTTGCATTTATTCACTCCTCCTTCTTAATCTTTTTCCTTTTTCTCTTTATAGTATAAATATGCTCATCTCACTTTTGCCTAATCCTAAAAATTCTACTATTAGCCTCCATTTTATCCTTTCACTCATCAGGAAAATCATAATAAGTATCATGAATAAATCACTCAAAATTCTTCTTAGCTCAAAGTTTCCTTAACTTTTCAGAAACCTCCTCCATATCAATATCTAAAATTTTTATTTCTTTTTCTAACATATTAACATTACTTATTTATAAAGTATAACAATACCTATTGTATCACAACCTACAAAAAATATGAAACTTTTTACACACTTTTAAATTCCTTTTTAATATTTTTTGATTATAATAGGAAGGATATAGTTTAAATAATAATAATAAAGCTTATGTTATCAAACAAAGAGCTAGATATAATGCGTTCAAATGCAGTAATACATAAAAGAATCTTTGAAGAAATAAAAAAAATTACAAAACCAGGAACAAAAGCATCCGATATAGATAAACTATGCTGAGATATGTGCAAACAAGCATGAGTCTTGCCATGATTCAAATGATTCTATGACTACCCTGCAAATATATGTATCAGTGTAAATGATGTCGTAGTACATTGACTTCCAAGAGATGAAATAACATTTGAACAATGAGATGTTGTAACATTTGACTTTGGGGTAAAAGACAAAAAACATAAAATAAATACAGATGCTGCATTTACTATGATTATATGAGGTCAAACAAATAATCCAGAAATTGAAAGATTCTTAGAAGTAAACCAAAAAGCCCTTTACTTATGAATAGAACAAGCAAAAGTCTGAAATACACTATGAGACATCTGACATGCTATAGAAAAATACGTAACACAAAATGGATTTTTCATAGTAAGAGAACTAGCATGACATGGAGTATGAAAGACTCTACATGAAGAACCATGTGTTTACAACTATTGAAAACCATGAAAATGACCAAAAATCAAAAAATGAATGACTCTTGCAATAGAACCTATCATTTGATTTTCTAGCTGAGAAATAACAGATAAATGAGACTGGGAAATTTACATAAAAGATGGTAGCCTATGATGCCAGTTTGAGCACACTATCTTGGTAACAGATTGAGAACCAGAAATAATAGTTTAACAAAAAACTAAATGACCGACATAAAATTAGAATCAAGAGAAAAAGAACTCTCAAAAATCTACAGATACAATAGCTGACTAAATATAATATTTTACAGACCAAACCTTCTTACACATACTTCAAGAGTAACATGGATAACCAAAGAAATATGTAATAAACTAGAAAAACTATGATTAAGTTTTAACAAAGAATTGGCAATAGAACTAGCTAAAGTACACGATGATGCTGAAATTATCACATGAGATATCGTAAGTACACAAAAAGCAAGGTGGACTATAGAAGAAAAAAAGAACTATGAAAACAATTGCAAAAATGCCATAGAAATACTATACAAAAACTATAAAAATTCATCAAACAAGTTTGATTACAAATACCTACTACAGCTTGAAGAAAAAGAAAACACAAAAGAATTTTTCATAATAAAATATGCTGATAGACTTGATGCCCACTGAGAAGTTATGCATGAAATATTCTGAGGAAATGAAGAATTCGTAAAACGAGAAATACAAATAACAAAAGAGTTTTTTGAAATACATAAAAATTTCTTTAAAGTACCATATGATAAAGAAAATCTAATGATTGACTCATTTTGCTTTACTCATTGAAGAATATGAAAAGATTTAGATAATCTATGCAACTCATTTAACATAAAAAATGAAAATCTAAAACAATTTGATATATTCAATTTAGAACAAATAGCAAACATTCAAGAAATCTTTAAAAACTCTAAACCCCACACCCTAAAATCACTAAAAGAACCAAAAAACTATAATCTATACAACTTTCGGATAAATTTACACTTCAAATATTGAACTCAAGAACAAATCAAAGAACTATATCAAGTAAAAAGCCCTGATATAGCAATAACATCTGATACTGAGATAATTCAAAATGATAATAATTGAATTATACATAAACATAACTGAATAATCTATAGAAATAAAAATAAGTTAACTTTTTAAAAAATTAAAAAATCTATATAATACTTTAAAATAAAAGTATTTATAAAACAACATATGCAATTCAAAAATGCTCATAACAACTTCCTAGAATACCTAGAGGTAATAAAAAACAAATCCGAAAATACAATTATCCAATACAACAGACACCTATTAAAATTCAGAGAATACCTAAAACACAAAAACATAAAACCCAAAAAATTTGATGTAAAAGAAATAACACTAGACCTAGCAGAATGATTTAGAAACTACCTTTACAAAAATAACGAGAAAAGAATCAGCATAAAAACAGCAAATGCCTATATGATAACACTAAGAAGCTTCTTAAAATACTTAGAAAAAAAGTGAATAAAAACACTATCCCCAACCCAAATAGATTTAATAAAAGCAGAACCAAGACAAGTAGAATTTCTTACTCAAGAAGAACTAGAAAGACTATTTGATACCCCCAATAAAAACTCCATAATCTGAATCCGAGACATCGCAATAATGATGATGATTTACTCAACAGGACTCAGAATATCAGAATTAACAAACCTAGATAAAAAAGATGTAAATTTAGATACAAAAGAATTCGCAGTCAGAGGAAAATGAAGAAAAATAAGAGTAGTCTATCTAACAGACCTTTCCGCTCAACTTATAGAAAAATATCTAGAAAAAAGAAATGATCACCTATCTCCCCTATTCATAAGACACAACATAAAAACAGACAACATAGATGTACTAGAAGACGAAAAAACAAGACTCACAAGATTCTTTATAACAAACATGATAAAAAAATATTCTATAAAAGCCTGAATCATAAAAAATATTTCAGCACATACACTAAGACATTCTTTTGCAACAACCCTACTAAATGCCTGAGCTGACCTAAGAAGTATACAAGAAATGCTATGACATTCAAGCATAACAACAACCCAAGTCTACACCCACGTAACAAACCCAAAACTAAAAGAAATACATAAAAAATTTATGAAATAAAAAATAAGGAATTTTAAAATTCCTTATTTTTTATTTCACATTCTAAAACATTTCCTTTACCCTCTTATCAGACAACAGTAAAGACAAACTATCCGACTCTTTTACCAAATTTTTATAATTAGGAGATATCTGTAATAAATAAATCAAGTCAGAAATAGCCTTATCCTTTTCTCATAACTTAGCATATGCAGAAGCCCTATTAAAATAAGCCTGAGGATAACTATCAATCCTTTTTGAAGCAAGAACTAGATTTGCAATCTCAACAGCCTGCTCATAAAGCCCCATAGATAAATAAATATTAGACTTTTCATTATCAACAGTTTTAGATCCAGGTCTCAATCTATGAATTTCGTTCAGAACTCCTAGCTTATCCTTGTCACTATCAGCAAGATTAAATTGCCTCCATAAAATATTAACCTTCTGCTCATCTTCCAAATAAGCTATCTTATGTTCAAAATCCTTAACAAGTTTTTTTATCTCTTTCTCCATATTGTCTTTAAAAGACTTCTTTATATCAGAAAAAGTCTTCCACCCTACAAGTCATAAAATCATTGCAATAAAAGTAAACAATATGAAAAGAAAATTTACAGTATTTGCAGAGTAAGATAAAGCCTTATCAACACTCTCAAGCTGTTTATTCTGAATCTCTTTATATAAATCTCTCCTCAAAGATTCAAGAGCAAGCCATAAGTCTCTTATATCAGCTATTATATATCTATCCGTAAAAGTTAAATCTTTAGGCAAAACAGTATCCTCAATCATTTCATCTCGTATTACCTCTTTTCAAACTTCAATATCTTGTATTATATCAATATCTCAACTCACAGCAAAAACACTTGAAATTAATCAAAAAAACACAACAACTAATAAAATTATCTTTCTCATAGCAAAATTAATAATAATAAATTTTTTATATAACTTTATTATACTACTAAAAAATAAATATTTCAAATATACAAGCTATTTCTCTCAAAAAACTTGTAAATAAACAACTACACACATATAATTACCAAGAAATAATAAATAAACTAATAAATATGAAACTAATAATATGACTTTGAAACCCCTGAGAACAGTACCAAAAAACAAGACACAATGTATGATTTATGTTTCTTGATTATTTAAAAGAAAAAGAAAACTTTCCAGAATTTAAATACGAATCAAAATTTAAAGCAGAAATAAGCTCATGAATATTTTTATGAGAAAAAACAATACTCCTAAAGCCTCAAACATACATGAACCTAAGCTGAGAATCTTTACAAAAAATAACTAATTTTTACAAAATACCAACAGAAGACCTCATAGTTATTTATGACGACCTAAGTATGGATCTCTGAAAAGTTAGATTCAGATCAAAATGAAGTGCATGATGACACAACTGAATAAAAAGCATTATTAATTTTTTCTGAGAAACATTTAATAGAATAAAAATCTGAGTATGAATAGATAAAAAATATGAAGTATCAGATTGGGTATTATCAAAGTTCAAAGAAGAAGAACTAATAGATTTAGAAAATGAAATTTTTAAAGAAACTTTAGAAAAACTGAAAGAAAATATTTTATAAAAACTAATATACCTTAGATAAATTAAACTCTTTCGCAAACAACCTAAAATCCTTTTTATCCATTTCAACTACTATTGAAGCAGTATCTTTACTATCCAAAGGTAAATTTTTTTCCATAGAATATGAATCGAACCCTTCATTATAAACAATAGGATCCTCTATAATATATCAATTATACCTTCTGACATAATCTTTGACTTCTTTTTCTTGAATCTTTCTATAATATAATTCAAAATCAGCCTTCCTAACCTTGATTTTATCCATACTATCTGGAGGAATTATTTCAAAATTAAAAACTAACCTTATACGTTCAGAATTAAAAACAAAATATAAAATTACCATAATAACCATCGCCAATGGAATTATGATATAAGTAACTACCTCTAATCAATTCATGTGAAAGGGGATAAAGAATTAAGACTAAAACAATTAATATTTAATCCTCAAATTCTCAATTATACAAAATCTTGTTTGATTTTATAAGATAATAACATAAAATGAAATATAATACAAATTTACAACACAAAAACTATGAAAAATAAAATATATATAATCTGAATCTGATGAATCTGAATATCTTGAATAGCAAGATACTACCTTCAACAATGATGGGAAGTCTATGGAAGCGATAAAACTTGAAGCAAACTTATAGAAGACCTAAAAAAAGAATGAGCAAATATAATAATCTGAGAAGATAGCAAAAAAATCTCTGACTTATTCGAAAATTCTAATTGAGAAAAATTACTCGTTTATACAGAAGCAGTTCATCAAACACAAACAGAAATACAAAAAGCCAAAGAACTCTGAATACAAATGCTAACATACCCTGAAGCACTAGCCTCTATAGCAAATCAAAAAAAATTAATAACCATAGCTTGAACACACTGAAAATCAACAACATCATCACTAACAAGTATAATATTAAAAAATTCTGAATTCTGAGTAAATTCTCTAGTCTGAACAATACTAAAAGAATTTGATAACAAAAATACTCACTTTTCAAACAGTGAATATTTTGTAATAGAAGCATGTGAATACAAAAGATCATTTCTCAGATACAAACCAACAGTAGCGGTTATAATAAACATAGATTTAGATCATCTCGATTATTACAAAGACCTAGATGACTATATATCAGCATATGAAGAACACATAAACAATATACTACCATGATGATACGCAATAATAAATGCAGAAGATGAAAACTGCAAAAAACTAATCTGACTAAGAAAAGACATAAACTATATAAAAGTCTATGAAAAAATATTTACATTTAACAACACAGCACACCTATTACCTGAAATAAAACTTCAAGTACCTTGAAAACACATACTATTTGATGCAAAATTAGCATACATAGTATGACATATGATTGGCATAAAAGATGAAAAAATAATAGAATCTCTAGAAAATTATATCTGAGTATGGAGAAGAATGGAACTAGTTTGAAAAACCGAAAGTAATAATCTAGTCATAAGTGATTACTGACACCACCCAACCGAAATAAAACCGACCATAAAGGCAATAAAAGAGAAATATAAAGACAAAAAACTACTAACAGTTTTTCAACCACATCAATACAGCAGAACAATAGAGCTCCTAGAATGATTTAAAAACTGTTTCCAAGATACGGATAAATTAATCATACCAAATATCTACGAGTCAAGAGACTCAGAAGAAGATAAAAAAAGAATTAATACTGAAAAATTAGTAGAAGCAATAAACCACCAAGACAAACAAAACTGAAAATGATTAGAGAATACTCTAAAACTTATAAACAAATACGACCAAGAAAACCCAGATTCAAGTATAATACTATTACAATGAGCAGGAGATGTTGACAACTTGAGGTATGAGATGAAAATAAAAAGCATTTAACACCAAAGTTAAATGCTTTTTTGTACTATCAAAATCATAAGAAAGAGAGACTTATCCTGCACTAATCGCAAAATAATATAAAATACTAATAAAAATTAAAAAAAAGAGAACAATTCCAAACTTTTTCCAAGCTTCTAATTTAGTAAAAATAATATACCTAAATATAAATAAAACTAGAATAGAAAAGATTAAATACGTGCCAGTTGCATTATAAATACGATACCAGTTTAAAATACCATGAACAAAACGAGTCAATCCTCATTCCAAAGCAACCACAAGTATAAATATCACATATCCTATAAAAAGTCATCAAAAAACCTTTTTCATAAAAAATTTTTTAAAAACTAAGAACAAACTCACAATTTTTTATTTTCACTACATTTTTTAATACTATCAAAAAATAGGAGAAAGGTCTTTTATAATAAGCCACACAACAACAATTACATGTAGTATAACAACTACCATAAAATAAAAAATAATTAAAGAAACTGTTTTATTATGCTTAAATTTAGCAATTTTATCATGCAAAATTCATAATATTCCCCCATATAAAATATTAAATATTGTCACAAAAATTAATGTAATAGCAACTGCATCAGATGAAAGCCTATTAACTCAGAAAATATTCGCTATTTTCCAACTTAAAAATGTTGGTATAAAGTTTACAAAATTAAAAGCATACAAAAAACTTTCGATTAACTCTCATAGCTTGAATACTCAAAGTCACTCAGAAAAATTGAATACAATTTGACACAAAGCAAATACAAAAAATATAATACTTCACTTTTGCCAATTCTTTAAATTTGTAAAAACAATATATTTAAATACTAGAAAAACAAAGATAACAAAGAGTAAGTATAAAAGACTTACCCAATAAAGACCTTCTAAAATAGCTCAAGAGTCAATATAATAATTTAAAAGAATATATCATAAAATATATAATAAAACAACCACAAAGTATCCCCAAAGCAAAAGTTTTAAAACCTTTCTCATAAAAAATTTTTAAAAACTAAACCCTACTTTTTATACCCAACAAAATTATTCTCCCCTATTCCAGTCTTTCATAACAATGAAACAAAAATTCTACTGATAAACATAACAGAAAACAAACTCACAATTATTCAAATCGCCAACATCAAACCAAATCACTTTATCATATTTACACCAAACACAAAAAGTATAACAGAAATAATTAAACCAGTCACATTTGAATCCCAAATAGCAGACCAAGACTTTGTAAATCAAACACCTATAGAATTCTCAAGCTTATTTCATTTTCTAAGCTCATCCTTTATCCTCTCAAATATCAATATATTAGCATCAATAGCCATACCAATAGACAATATCAATCAAGCAATAGAAGCCAAAGTTAATACAATTCATAATGCCTTAATAACAGCCAAAACCAGTCCAACATAAATAATCAAAGCCAAAGCAGCAATTAAACCAGAAACTCTATAAGCAATAAATAAAAATACCAATATAGCCAAAAAACCAGTAATTCAAGCAAAAACAAGTTGAGATAAAGAATTAGCTCCTAACCTAGAGTCAATAGTCCTCTCTGAAGTTAAATAAATAGGAGCAGGAACTACTCAAGTATTTATATCCATAGCCAATTGCTTAGCCTCTGCAGGAGTATAATTTCAAGTTATAACAGCCTTTCAACTTAAAATAGGAACATTAACTACAGGATCTGTAAGCATCTCTCATCAAACAAATATAGCAATCTGTTGACTTACCAACCTCTTAGTAAGCTCACCAAAAATCTCTGCTCAATCATTATTAAAAGTAAGCTCAACCATTGGTTGAAAAGCATCATTATATTGAACCGAAGACTTAACAAAATATTTATCATTTAAAATTCTTCAATTAGAATCCATAGCAGGTTTCCGCTCAGAAGGTCTCTTAGTCAAAAATAAATAGCTATATTTACTAGTATCAGAATTATAAGAAGTCATTAAAAAACCTTCCTCTCAACTCTCATCTTTTACATCTATAATATTTTTATTAAACTCTTCTGTTGTAACCATATCTAAACCTCAAGTTGAAAATTTGAAAACATCCTCTAACTTCTCAGACTCTCAAATAAATACATTTTCATTATTATCTCTATATTTTTGAGCAACCACTCAAAAACCATACTCACTAGCCTCTACCTCATTTAAAAAATCACTAGCTAATTTACTTCTCTCTGCTAAATCCTCTTCAGTAACTGTAAATCTCCTTTCTCTAAACTCTATCTTAACAACTTTTCATATAGCCTTTTTAGCCCTCTGAATATTTTCATTATTTTCTAATGAATCATTTCCTTTAAGAGGAATTTGTACTATTATATGTTCTTCTCAAGCATAAGAAGCACCTGTTATTATTGAGTCATTTATATTAAGAGACTGAATTCTCTTTTCAACTATAGATTTAAGTCATTCAATAATTGCTTTTTTCCTATTACTATCATAATCCTCTTCTTTTTTAACCTCTGTTAAATCAACCTTGTAATCAAGCTCAATTCATCATTGAAGATCAAGACCTAGCTTATAATCCTTTCATGAAAAAGGAACCTCCATACCATAATTATGCCAAGGAAAAACATAAGAAAATACAAAAAATCAAAACACAACAACCAAAAACAACTTAAAAACCAAATTTCTCATTTTCTTCATAATAAATTTGATAACAAATTAAAAATTTCCGCTAAAATATACACTTTTTTTACTAAAAGTAAAATTTTTTTAAAAAGTTTTCTCTTTAAAACTCCACCTACTCGTTACTCGCTTCCCCCTCAATTGAGGGGGACTGAGGGGAGTTTTAATAATTTTCATACAATTCCCCCTCCTTAGCAAGGAGGGGGCTAGTGGGTGGTTATAAGAAAACAAAAAAATAGTTACAATTTTTTCTCCGCCAATTGCCCACAAGCAGCATCTATATCATCTCCCATAGTAGCCCTTATAGTAGAGACAACTCAATACGACAACAAAATCTTTTGAAACTTTTCAACTACACCTCTAGAAGTCGTCTCTAACTTATTCCCTCAAATATTCTCTCATGGATTATATGGTATAAAATTCACATGAGCCAATCTTCACTTTAACAAATTTCACAATTCATGAGCAAGTTTTACATCATCATTAACTCAAGCAATCATTATATATTCATAAAAAATTCTCTTATTTGTCTTTTTCACATAATCATCAAGAGACTCCATAAGCTCATCTAAAGAATATTTACTTGCAACAGGCATAATTGCTTTTCTTACGTCATCATTCGGAGCATGTAAACTAATAGCCAAAGAAGTCTGAGGAAAATCCTGAGTAAATTTTTCTATTCAAGGAACTATTCAACAAGTAGAAACAGTTATCCTTCTATTTGCTAAATTAAGCTTTTTCTGCTCAGTAATTATACCTATAGATTTTTTCACATTATCATAATTCAAAAAAGGCTCTCACATCCCCATATAAACAACATTCCTCAAAATATCTCACTCATCATTTAACTTTTTAGCAGCATAATAAACTTGTTCTACTATCTCATAAAACTCTAAATTCCTCTTCAATCATAATTTTCAAGTAGCACAAAAACTACACCCCATAGGACAACCAACCTGACAAGATACACAAAGAGTAACCCTTCAAGTTAAATGCCTCATAATAACAGATTCAATAAATTCCCCTTTATCCGTTTTAAAAAGAATCTTAGTAGTCTGACCATTCTTTGAAGTTTTTTCTGTCTCAACAACCAAAGACTCATAAAAACAATTCTCTCTCAAAAGCTTTCTTAAATCCTTTGTAATAGTCTGAATCTCATCAAAATCAGAAACAAAATTTTTATACACAGCATTCTCTATCTGACTATATCTAAAAGGCTTCATTCCATTATCCACCAAAAGCCCCTTTATCTTTTCCTCATCATGAATTGAAAACATACCAATATATTAAATTAAAGAAATAACACTCAAAAACTTTTAAAAATATGGGGTCTTAGGGGGAGAAACTCTAATGAGTACATCTCGCAAGCCACAAAATATGGTGTTTGTAATTTTCTCCCCCTAAAATTTTTGTTACTTTTGATTCCAAAAGTAAATAATTAAGTTAATACCTTATTTAAAATAAGATACAATTTTCCCTCAAAAACAAACCAATTATAACCACAAAACAAATTAAAACAAAAAACTTTGAACTATTTTCAAATATAAATATTATTACAATTAATAATACTTCAAAAAAAACATATGAAAATTTCAAAATCAGCAACATCCATTATAGAAGTTATGATAATTATGATGGTTATAACAATCAGTATAATCTGAACATTCCAAATATTTTCTGTATCTAGAAAACTATCAATAACAACAAAAAATAGAATAGAAGCTATACAAATAGCAAGAGAATGAATAGAAGCATTTACAAATATAAGAGATACAAATTGGATACTATTCAGTGCCGACTATAAAAATTGTTGGAATACTCTAAATTATGACAAAAGTTGTGTGGCGGCATCAGCACCAGCAACTTCAACAGATATTGCCTCATGAAGTTATATAATATACAAAGGAACAAATAATAGATGGTACTTAGAACAAAAAACTACGTGAATTTTTTCTGATTCAACTTATAGAGATAATTTTATAGTAAAAATAGATGAGAATACACTATATACACAAAGTTGATGAACTGATTTACTTCCTTTATATACAAGAGAACTACAAGTTAGCTATAAAAATACAACTTGACCAACTCCAGATTCAAATGATGATAAAATAAACATAAAAAGTATTGTACAATGGGCTGACTCATCATCAAATAAACCACATAAAATAGAGTTAGAAACTTTGATATCAAATCGGAGAAATAAGAAATAAAGACTTAGTTAACTAAGTCTTTATTTCTTATTAATCTATTCATCGTCTTCTCACATTATTTTATGAACAGTATCTTGTGTTGTTCAAGAAACTCATTCAACAGGAACAATATCATCTACACTAGAACTTACTCACTTAGTTCAAGTCAATATATTTTCCACATACTGATCTAATAAGTTCTCTGACCTTTCATCTCAACTAAGCATCATTTCTGCTGATATTCAAAGAGACATGATATCTCTAGTCTTTATTCACCAATCATTAAACCTAGAACGAAAAGGAGAAGTTCATTGATCTAAAGATAAAAATGCTGATGCCCTAGTTCAGTGAGCAGCCAAAAATCAGGCTAACATATTCCTCAAAATATCTTTGATAAGTTTTTCTTTAACTCTCTTATCCTCTCATTCATTATCTTTTACATATATTCTTTTAGGAAGTTGGTCTAGCTCATGTGAAATTTCATGCCATAACATTTCTCATGCCTTTTGAAATCTAAAACCTCATCATTGACTCTGTTGCATTCATTCTTTCGTAGCCTTAAAAAGATCTATTCAAGAAGTTCCCTGTCAACCAAAACTATCAATCATCATAATCTCATCCTTGGTATATTCCAACAATGTAGATTGAGCCTTGATTCAGTCATAAAATTTCTTATATATAGATTTTCACTTTTTCCTTTGTCATGTCTTTTCATCAAAATAATCATCCTTTCTTATTAAAATCAACTTATCAATTTTAGAAAGATCATCAACTTTTCAAGTATTTAATAAACTAAGTCACCTTGTTAAAGCCTCTCAATATTTTTCAAAAAACTTAATAGTCTTATCAACCTTATTTGGTTCAGGAATTTTTGTTGAATGCCTTTCATCATATATTTCTTGTGCTTCAATTGCTATATTTTTATATTCCTTCTCATCTCAATAAAGATCTCCTATATCTTTTGCTACTTCTAAAATAGTCTCATTAAGCATATCCAAATCTCCCCTCTTTGACATAAGAGAAGGCAACATTATAGGCATTCACTTAGCAGGGAAATTTTTAAACATATCAAGAATAGACTCATCAACATTATAAGCCATTCAAGAAAAGGCAGCAACAAATGGTCACATTGTCATTTGAGCCATACTTCATCACTTTCAAATAATTGATTCCAATGCTCACATACCATTAGCAGGAGTACCTCATGTAAATTCTCACTTCATATGACCAAGTCTTCACTCTATCGTCCTATGAGAATTTGCATCCTTAATCCCTTTTTGCCGTTCATCATCTCTAGCCTGATTCCTTTTAGCTTTAAACTCTTTATGTAGCCTAGTTCTTCTTTTTATGTTTTTTCCTACAGAACTACCATCAATAGTACTAGTAAACCCCTCAGGTTTACATTGCAACTTAATAAGTTTAAATACAAGATCCTCTTCAGTAAAGTTTACTCAAAGATTATCATATTCTTCCTTTATTTTTTTATAAAAATCATCTGGTGGGTTAGCAGAACCTCACAAAGCTTCATACCATAAAAAAGATCATCTATGTTTATAAAGTTTTTTAGCATACAAACTTCCATACTTCTCCATCATAAACATAACACCAGCCTCCTTTTTATATTCAGGACAATTTTTATTAAATAACCATCATTCAATCATTTCAGTTGCAGGTCCAGAATCAACATTTTTAAGTTTTTGTATATAGTCTTCCATCCTTTTCTTTCAAGCATCCTCAACTCTTGTCTTTAAATCATCCTGAAGCTCTGATGGCAAAAGTTTTCACAAAACTCATGAAGCAAATTTAGCTGCATGCTCCTCATTTCACTCCTTCATATAGTTTTCTATAGAGTCTATAAAAAGCTTTCCTCATGCTAAAGCTTCAGATATACTCATATTAGAGAAAATCTTGGAAAAGATACTTCATTTTCTATTTTTTGTATTTATTATATCTTCTGTTTTATCTTCATGCTCTTTTTCTGATCTAGGCTCAAGTTTCCACTTCTTTATATAAGTATCTAAGTCTCAAGCACTAATCCTAGTTGCAGTGACATCCATATAAAAAGTCCCATATGTATCCGTCACATCATCCTTTCACTTTACCTTTCTCTTTTCCTTTTTTTCCTCATATTCTCAATACTTTACATCTATCATTCCATCTGAATGAACTTTTTCTATTTTAAGGGTTTGTTTTCCCCCCAAAGAAGTCAGATAAGGATATGTAATCCCCTTTGCTAACTTTCTTATTTCATCATTTTCTTCTTTCTGTATAGAATTTCATTTCAACTCAAAATTATCCCATTTTTTTTGTAATGTAGCATCACCTTTAGGAGCTTTAAAAACATCTTTAAAACTCTTTGCATTAGAAGTTCTCTTACAATTTCAATCTTTAAATGCCCTATAAAACATCTCAAAAGACATAGGTGGCTGTACCTGACCTCTCCAGGAAACCGAAATTTCATTTCTACTTTGATTTATATTAGATATAGTATAAATTCATTCATCTTTCGTTTCAAAAGACACTCCTTCCTCAAATCAATAATCTTCTCCTTCAGAATCAACCTCATCTATTTTCCCTTTTAGATGATTTATATTATAATTATCCAAATTATCTAACTTTTCCTGAATGCTTGTATAATCAGGATGTTTTTTAATATCACTTATAGATAATCACTCTTTTTTTAACTTATCTCTAGTTTCAGATAATCTTCTCTGTAACTCTTCTTTATCTTCTTTTCTATAATCATCATCTTTTAACTCAAGCTCATCTGTTATCTTCTTTATTTGTCCTGAATCAACTCTCTCATCAAATTCTTCTTTAGTTAATATATCAAACCTCTCTACAGATATTTTTTTATTTGGATTACCATTTTTTATAAAACTTTTTAAAGAATCATATGTCCTATCAAAAGGCTGATTATTACTATTATAAACTTCCTCTCACTTATCTATAAAAGAAGGTTTTCAACTTAAATTTCAATCATCTGTTATATCCCAAAATAAGGTTGTTTCCATAACCTCAGATTTTCACTCTACCTTTACTTTTTCTCATAACTTCAGAACAATCACATTACCCTTTACAAAATTATGAGCATTAACAACATTAGACAAATTTTTTAAATCATTTTTAAAAGAGTCAACAGAATTTCATCATGTAATCCCCTCTTCAACATCCTGGGAAATATTCTCTCCTATTTTATAAGCCAAAAGCTCATCTTCAGTTAATTTGTCTATATGGCTCTTATCTGTAGCATAATCTAAAGTAGAGACAGTTATTTGTTTATCTTGTAATTTATTCGTAATTGCTGAAATTTCATCATTACTAACAGATTCCCCATTAAAAAAATTCTCCTTAACAAACTTTTTTTTATGATTATCAACCTCTGACTGAGTCATAATTCAGAGACTTTTAGCTTGTTCTAGTGTTATATTTGGCAAAAAAGTATGAACTAATTCCTTTTTTTCATCATCATTAAAGAAACCAACTTCAAGTAAAGTCTGAACATCCACATAATCTAATTTTTTTAATGTAGAAAATCTATTTGCAAGATCCTCCAAGTCCTGTTTCTTATCTTCCCTTTCATCCTTATTCTGTATTTTATTTATTTTTTCAAAAGTTTTTTCTAACCTATCTGAAAAGTTAAAATTCTCTAGAGACTTCAAAAAATCTTTTTTTCAAGATATTTTATTTTTTCCATAATATTTCTCCAAAAACTTTTTCCTAGACTTTGGAGACTTTTCTAAATCCTTTAATTCTCTCTCATTTAATTCATCAACAAACCTTCAAGCTTTTCAATCATATTCACTTGGTTCAATCTCATACTCCCTTAAAAAAGCCTCCTTTATAGAATTTTTTTTATTTACAAGTTCAACAAAGAAACCTCTCGTTTCTCTTTGAATCATACCTATTTTTATCTTACTCAAATCCAATTCATCAAATCTATCATACCCCTCTGCGTATTCCTCTAATTCTTTTTTCAAGTCAGGAGATATAACTTCTGCTGAAATAACATCCCTAATAAAACTAACCTTATTATTCTCATCATTTACCTTTTGTTCAACAAATTCTTTTACAAACCTAGTTTTCAAACTTACATCATCCTTTCTCTTTTTCTCTATTATTTCTCAAGATTCATTCTGTCAATCTTCTAAAATGGTATTATTTGTATTTACCATAATTCCTTTTATTAAATAATTATATTACAAAAAGTATACTACAAACATCTCCAAATGCAAAAAAAATAAATTTTACAAAAACTATTACTTGTGTACAATTCCCCAAATCATTTTCAAAGAGAAATTAATCCTTATACTTCTCCATTTTCCAAAAGGAGTATCCGAAATGTAATAAAAGGGAAGGAATTAAAAAACACCTTCTCCCTCCTATCCTTAGCAAAAAAGAAGCTAAAATAAAGTAATATTAACTAACTAAAAACCTTATGATATTTTTATGAATAATAGTTGCCATAATTGTTTTCTCCATAATTATACTTGTACATGAATTCTGACACTTTAAATCAGCAAGAATCTTTTGAGTAAAAGTAGAAGAATTTTGATTATGAATACCACCAAGAGCAAAAAAAATCTGAAAAGATAAACATTGAACCATATACAGTCTAAACTGGCTACCATTATGATGATTTGTAAGACTAACATGAGAAAACCAAATAAGACTACTTATCTACAACAAAGAATGAGAAATTTATAACAATAATCAACTTGAAAAAGATATAAAAAAAGACAAAGATATATTCAATGAAAGATGAGATAAACTAACAAAAATAGAAAAAGAAGAAATACTAAAAAAACTAGAAGAAAATAATGCTCCCTACAACCTATCAAACAAACCAGCACGGCAACAATCAATAATTGTTGTAGCATGAGCTTTTATGAACTTTTTATTCGCTATAGTAATATTTTCAATACTATTTTTCATATGAATAAAACCAATATGAATAAATGATAACATACAAACAAATCAACAAATAAAAACACTTCCAACCCTAGAACAAGCCTATGAAGTATGATTACTAATAAAATGAAGATGAGTAGTTTTATATCCATTAAAAGACTCAATAGCAGAGAAGTCATGAATTATGCAGTGAGATATAGTTACATGAATTAATATTGGAAAATTTTCACTTCTCACTAACGAAGACAATGTAAACTCTTTCATAGAAACTATAAAAAAATCTAAACAAAAAAATCTAACATTTATAATTATTAGAGATAACGAAACACTGTTCAAAGAAATAACACCTTCTGAAGAATGAAAAATCTGAAGCTACATCTGAGAAAATATAAAAATTAACAAAGATTTTAAATACAAATACTGACCTCTTGAATCTATAAAATACTGAACTCTTGAAACATACAATTACAGTATTCTAACAATACAGTGACTATGAACCCTATGAAGAAAAATATTTAGCCCAAAAACAAAAACAGAAAGAAAAGAAGCAATAAATCAAATAAGCTGACCAATCTGAATAGTAGACTTTATCTCAAACTCTATATGAGCCTGAATTACATTCCTAACTATATTTTCAGCTATCATAAGCCTAAGTTTATGAGTATTTAACCTACTACCAATCCCAGCACTAGATTGATGAAGATTTCTATTCATAGTAATAAATGTAATCATACAAAAAATTTCATGAAAAAAATGAATCTCTCCACTAGCAGAATCAATGATACATGCAAGTTTCTTCATACTACTAATAATACTAAGTGCCCTAATAGCCTACAACGACATAATAAAAATAATTAATAATGGGCAAACACATGGATTTGCCCCTACAAAAAATTTACCGTAGGGGTAAACCTATGTGTTTACCCCAAAATACATATTTTCTCCTAACATGTATTTACCCAAAATAAATTAACACCTTAAAAAAACAACAAAATGTTTGAATTCAACCTAGAAAATACAGATAACCTAGCAAGAGCATGAAGCTTTACAACGGCTCACTGAGAATTTCACACACCCATATTTATGCCAGTCTGAACCAAAGCAACTGTAAAATGAATAGATAAAGAAAACTTAGATGAAATGTGAGCAGAAATAATATTGAACAATACCTATCATCTATACCTAAGACCTTGAGATGAAACAATAAAACACTTCTGATGAGTTCATAAATTTCAAAATTACAATAAACCTATCCTTACAGACAGTTGATGATTTCAAGTATTTTCCCTATGAGAAATAAAAAATAAACTTTCACCTGAAAACAAAACACTTCCAGATAAAAACGGAATTATCTTATGAAAACAAAAACTCGTAAAAATTACAAATGAATGAGTCCATTTTAGAAGTTATATTGACTGATCAAAACACTTCTTCACACCTGAAAATGTTATGGATATACAAAGCAACTTATGAGCAGATATAATAATGGCATTTGATGAATGTGCCCCATGACATAGCAATAAAGAATATGCAAAACAGGCAATGGACAGAACCCATAACTGGGCAATAAAATGTGTAGAAAGATGGAAAGAAAACAATGAAAATAGAGAAAAAAATTGATTATACCCTCAAGCCTTATTCCCTATTGTTCAATGAGTTATATATGATGATTTGAGAGTAGAATCAGCAAAATTTATATGATCCTTAGATACACCATGAGTAGCAATCTGATGACTATCTGTATGAGAATCAAAAGAGGATATGTATAGGATTTTAGATGTAATAGAAGAACACTTGCCGAAAAACAAACCTAGATATCTTATGTGAGTATGAACACCAGAAGATTTAATTGAAGCCATAGATAGATGAGTTGACATGTTTGATTGTGTACTACCCACTAGAATATGAAGACATTGAACAGCCTTTTCTAATTACGGAAATATCAAACTAAAAAACAATAAATATAAACTAGATGATTCTCCCCTTGATAACTTATGTGAATGTAAAGTTTGTAAAAACTATTCTAAGTGATATCTAAGACATTTAGTCATAGAAAACGAATTATTATGAATGCAACTATTAAGTTATCATAATTTACACCTTTTAATAAACATCACTAAAAGAGCTAGAGAATCAATACTAAAAAATCAATATAAAGAATTTAAAAAAGATTTCTGGAAAAGATTAGAAAAGTAAAAAAGATTTCCTTTATTAGGAAATCTTTTTTTGTAGAATATTATCAAAAAACCAAAAACTAATTAACCTTAAACAAAACTTTATACCCATGATTATAAACCTGATTTGCAAGTTTTATAAAGTCATTTTTATTATCAACTCCATTCTTAATTGTATAACTTTTCATATTCATCAAATAATTATAATTATTTGTATCAACTTTATCATTCTGAATCAAATCAAAAATATAACTATAACAACTGTATAACTTATCTCACCTAGAAATAACCTTACCATCCTCCGTATAACTCTCATGATTAACACCTGCAACAAACATATATTGTTTCAAATCATCTAAAGTACCATTTGATTTTTTATAATCTTCTAAAGCAATTTTTAAACAGATACTATCAGTATCTATAAGTTCCAATTTATTAGAAGTAAAAGTAGCAAGCAAATTTTCATATCTTCTAGTTAAATCATGTCTAGGATCTCTATCAATAGTAGCAGCATTTAAATCAACTAAGAAATAAGACAATCCCAACCTATTTATATTATCTACTGTTTTATCAATATCTTCATTAAATATATACTTATCAAATAGTGTAACCAAATTATCTTCAAATATTCTCTTATTATTTTCTGTTATATAATACTTCAAAAATGTACCTATTCTATATATTATATCATCACTCTTATACTCATTTTCTGGATATGTTATTCACTTATATATAGCTTTTTTAAATGCTTTAAATTTATTATCGCCAGTTTTAGAAATAGCATCATCTAATAATCCCATAACCTGATTAATAGACAAATCATTCTCTTTAATAATCCTTTTAATATCATCATCCTTTATTTTATCTAGAAGAAATTCTTTTTTGCTTTCATCTTTTATATTTAACTCAAAAAGTATATTTAAATAATCCTTATGACCAACAAAAATAGATTCATCTGCATCCACTTTTCATGCCTTATATGCCATATGTCCAGCCGACTTCAAGTTACTTAAACCATGAGGTAATGATGAATTTACAAAATAAATAAATACCAACAAGAAAACGACAAATGATCACAATAACTTTACATAATTCTCATTTTCTGAATATTTATCACTATATTTAGATAACTCAAAAACAGATAATCAAATCATTAAAAGTAAACAAAAATACATAACTATACCATACCAAACAATTCAAAATGCTGAGATAGTCCATAGAAATGTATAAAAAGAGAAAAAAACTAAATTTATTAAAAATAATTTTCAAATTTTATTCTCTTCAATAGTATAAATAAAATAAATCAAAGGAGCTAAGAAAAACAACAATATAACAACATATCAAACAGGTAATTCAAAACTAGCAAATAAATCTGATATAAGTTGATTAAAAGATCTATTTTCCTTCCATAATTCTAAAATCTTTTCTTTCCCATCAACTCAGTTAACACTAAGAAATTTATCTAAAGTACCCAAGGAATCTATATCTGAATTAAAAAGACTATAATTCTGATATTCATCTTTTAACTCCTCTATATATTTGAAGTCTTCAAGACTCAATCATCAATTAATAACTTTAAGAGACACTCAACTATTATCCTTTCCAATAACCTTATCCCTCAATTCATCATAGAAAATACCATACATCTTATCTCTAATAGAACTATACGAAGATCATTCAGGAAGAGTTTTCATATAATTATTTAAAGCCTCTCTCTTTATATATTTTGATGCTTTCAAATCATAAATATCTTTTCCAAAAGCCCTGTCCTTTAAAACTAAATTATTATTAGTAAAAATTTGTTCATTAACACTAGAGGAAAGTTCTGATAATTTAGAACTCTCTATAGGACCATCGTCTACCTTAATAAAAATCATCAATTCCAAAATCAATAAGCCCCCAACAAACCATGCATATTTTTTATTTCTAAAAGGTAAAAATAAAAACAAAACAGGAATTAAAGCTAAAAATATATAAGTTATATCAGTAAATTCTCATCTCTGATTTAACTGCATAGTTAGATTCCGAGGTAATTTTATATGATTATTTACTCATAACTCATATCCAAAATACCTACCAAAATCTTCATTTGAAGTAGTACCAGAAGAGTTTACACCTCTACCATAATCTCACTCTATTTGTTTTAATTCCTCAGAAGAATGAATTTTAGTGTAATCAGGTGAAAATATATCAGCTTTTCATGAAACAAGTTTTCATACAGATATTTCTGGATATGCTGAAACAATATTTTTTATAAACCAAGGAGAAAGAGAAACAATAATTCAAAATAACAATATACTTAACTTTATAAAGAAACTCTTTACAACCTTTTTATTTTTATAAAAACCATATGCTAAAAATCAACCTCAAACCAATAAAGAAACCAGAGAAAAAGCATTAACAAAAATCATATTATCTTTAGGATAAACCACATTCATATATTTCCATAATCACAATTTTGTAAATATAGCAAAAAATACTCAAAGATATCACAAAAAAGCTAATAATCAAAACCTAACAAAAAACAAAACTCCTATAATTGCTGAAATAAGCATTAAACTTGTGAACTTTACAGAAAAAACAAATCAAGCTAGAAATCAAATAACAAATAATAATTTATAATTATTTTTAACTTCATCATCTCATCATTTTATGAAACTCATAATAATTCATTTGATACCTCATTTTTCGTCACTATTAATTAAAATAAACTTATAAAATATATAAAGAGTTACAACACTAAAGAAAAATAATCCAGGATCTAGCTTCATATCCTTTGCCAACTCAAATATGACCATAGGCATTGATATAAAAATAGTAGCTACCAAAAAAGGAACATTTAGATAACTACCCTCTTTATCTTCTTTTGAATAGCTAAGTAAATCTGAAACTATCAAAACAAGAGCAATAAAAGACAAAAATCATCAAACATTATTTAAGAAAAAAGCCTGAGTGGCAGAACCAAACATATATCAAATACCAGTAAAAATCTGCCAAGTATACATTCATGCAAAACCAAATAAATTTCACTGCTCAACTAAAAGATTAGGTATATTCATATAAGCTCATAAATCATCCCAACCAATAGGAAAAGCTCTAACTATATTTATCAAATTTACAGATAAAAGTAGAGTTGCAACAATAAACAAAAGCTCAGTACTAATCAGTTTTAAATATTTTCCTTCATCTATATCAAAACTAATTTCATAGCTATAAATTCACTTTAAATTGTCTATTATTTCCCTATAAGCAAAAATTCAGAAACCTAAGATTAAAATAATAAAAATATAAATATTATACAATCAAACAAATCCTAATATAGTTAAACAAAACAAAAACAAAGAGAATCAAACTCATAAACTAAGTAGAAAATCAAATATCCTACCATAACTATCTAGCTTTAAAAACATTGAAACTAACTTTTTTCAGAAACCTAGTGAAACTATAACTATAATAAATGGTAAAATACAATAACTTAATATTTTTAAAAATAACGTAACACCATATCATCAACCATAGGTTGATAAGCTAAAAGTAAACACAGATAAAATTAGTAGATGAAGAGAAAAATATCAAAATATCTTCAAAGGAGTAAATACTATTTTTTTACTTCAAATAAGATAGTGATATCCTCTATATATAGAATAAACAACAACGAGACTCACTAAATAAAAAGTATATCAACTAAAAGATTCATTATGAAAACTCTGACTATAATAACTATATATAACAAAGAAAGAAAACAAAACTGTAACTAATATTTTACTTAAATATGACACCATATTGAGAAATAATTAAATTTTAAATATATCCTTATTTATAACAAATAATAAAAAAAACACAAAATTAAATTACCTTTACAAAGAATTTAAAATTCATAATATAAAAACATTATCACTAACAACAAAATTATGGACTATTTTAAAGAGAGCCTAAAACTACACAAAAAATTATGATGAAAAATAAGTACAGTAAGCAAATATTCACTAAATACAAAAGATGAGCTAAGCTTATGATACACACCTTGAGTAGCAGAACCTTGTAAAGAAATAGGAAAAGATAAGTCAAAAGTTTACGACTACACCATCAAAAAAGATACAGTAGCAGTTATAAGCGACTGAAGTGCTGTTTTATGACTATGAAATATCTGACCAGAAGCTTGACTACCAGTTATGGAATGAAAATGTATACTATTTAAAGAATTCGCCTGAGTAAATGCTTTCCCCATAGTTCTTGATACTCAAGACACAGAAGAGATAATAAATATCGTAAAAGCTATTGCTCCAACTTTTGGAGGTATAAACCTAGAAGATATAAGTGCTCCTAGATGTTTCGAAATAGAAAAAAGACTAAAAGCAGAACTTGACATACCAGTCTTCCATGATGACCAACACTGAACAGCCATAATAGTCTTAGCCTGACTTATAAACTCACTAAAAATAACAAACAAGAAAAAAGAAGAAATAAAAGTAATCATAAACTGAGTCTGAGCAGCATGAGTAGCCATAGCAAAACTACTAAAACTATACTGAATAAAAGACATAATCATGGTAGACAGAACATGAATTATCTACAAATGAAGGGAAAACCTAAATCCATCTAAAGAAATGATTGCCGATTTCACAAATGAAAAATGATTAAAATGATGATTAGAAGAAGCGGTAGAAAATAGAGACCTATTCATATGAGTATCAGCACCATGAGTTCTAACAGAACAAATGGTAAAAAGCATGAACAAAGATCCCATAATTTTTGCAATGGCAAATCCTATTCCAGAAATCATGCCAGACCTAGCATACAAAGCTTGAGCAAAAATAGTTGCAACTTGAAGATCTGACTTCCCAAATCAACTGAACAATGTTCTTGCATTTCCATGAATTTTTAAGTGAGCACTAAAAAACAGAGTACCGAAAATAACAGACAAGATGAAAATAAAAGCAGCTGAGGCTTTGGCTAATTATCTAGAAAAACCTACGGTTGATGAGATAATTCCTAGTCCTTTAGATAGAAATGTAGTAGATGTTGTAGCTGGAGCTATAAAGTAAACTGCTCACAAAATTTTTGCTTAAAATTTTTTATCTGATAAAATATAAACCATTAATAAAATCTACCAACAAACTACTTTTCTCCTCTCTTGTGGAATGGGGAATCAGGGAGATGAGGTCAAAAAACTAACAACTAAAAAAACACAATGATAAAACAATACAAAACACTATCAGAAAAACTATTTAAAAAAGGATTCTGGCTATACCTATTTTCTCTAATGATAGCCCCACTATCATACATAATAAAAATAGTACTATCAACACAATTATCAACAGAAGAACTGTGAGTAATATACTGAATCATAAGTCTGGTAACCATACTATGATCATTTAACGATTTTTGAGTCACAGAAAGCCTAAAACACTTCATTCCATCATATACAGCAAAACAAAAATACAACAAAATAAAATCAATGATAGCCTACTCATTTTTGATGCAATTAATCACAAGCCTAATAATAGCTAGTATATTCTACTTCTGATCAGAAATTATAGCTCTAAAATACTTTGAATCAGAAATGGCATCAACCAGTATAAAAATATTTTCTCTATTCTTCATCTGAATAAACCTATTCCAAATAATATCTACTTTTTTAATGTGAGTACAAGACACATTTTGGAGTAAATTAGTTGACTTTGTGAGACTATTTTTCTCACTAACCTTCATATCTATAATAACATTCTTAGATATGTGAAACCTAGTTATCTACAGCTGGGCTTGGATTGTATGACTATATACATGAATACTATTCTGATCTATAGTATTTTTCATAAAATACTATCTACCTTACATGAAAAATGAAAAAATTATCTGGAATAAAGAATTATTCAAAAAAGTATTTAAATATGCACTCTTGGTATTTTTATGAGCACAAGCATGAACACTACTAAGCCAAATAGACATGCAAATGATTATACTACTACTATGAAGTGCTGATGCCTGATATTACACCGTATACCTAAGTATAATTACAATACCATTCTTAATCATAACACCTATATTTCAACTACTATTACCCCTATTTTCCGAGCTATACTTTGAAAATAAAATAGAAAAAATAAAAAAATTAAAAGACCTACTATACAAACTATTTGTAACCATATGAATATTTACTAGTCTATTTTTCTTTACATTCTCATGAGAAATAAGCCATATTCTATTCTGAAAAAGCTACACCCTATCATGAGAAATAATAAAATACTCTATACCATTTTTGATATTCAACTTCCTATTACAAATCAATTTCAACATACTAGCATCCATCTGAAAAGTCTCTTCTAGAGTAAAAATAATGAGCATCGCGATAATTTTCAATGTTATATTTAACCTATTTTTTATCAAATGGATCTGACTTTATTGAGCAGCCCTAGCAACTTGAATGTGATGGCTATTAATACGGATATTAACAGAAATTGATTTGTGACAAGAATACAAAACAAATTTTAATTACCGTTTCATATGAAAAAACCTTACATCAATGTGATTATTATGAATTATTTCTTATAGCCTAGCAGGCTCATTATTTGGCTGGTTATGAAGACTTCACAGCCTATGTTTAGTTATCCTATTTTTCATTTTTCGGTTAGTTGTATTTGCCCTAGTTAACTATAAAGAATCTTGAAGGATAATTTTAGAAATAAGTAAACTAAAAAAGAAGAATTAGACCATCTCTATCTTTTCTCTAAATTTTTTACATTAAATCTTAATAAATTTGATTTTTTCCTTTTAAAACTATAATTAAACAAATATTTTTTTAATTATATATTTATTTAATGAATAAAGCACAATTTAGAATAATAGAAGAAAACTCTACCATATGAGAATGAACCAATATTTGGAACTTCACCCATATCAGAGGCAAAGCCATAATCTGAAAAAACTGTAACATTTGAAATAATGTATACATAGATACAAATGTAAAAATTTGAAACAATGTAAAGATACAAAATTGAGTAAATGCCTATAACTGATTAGAAATATGAGATGATGTATTTGTATGACCCAGTGTTACTTTTACAAATGATCTTTATCCTAGGGCATTCATCTGGTGAGAAGAAAAAATTTCAAAAACTACAATAGAAAGATGAGTCAGCATCTGAGCAAATGCAACTATAAAATGTGGAATAACACTATGAGAATATTCTCTAATATGAGCATGAACGGTAGTAACAAAAAATATACCTCCATACTCTTTAGTTGTATGATGCCCTTGAAAAATAGTTTGAAAAGTAGATAAAGATTGAAATAAGATTTAGACCAATAAAGGCTACTTCTACTCGTTCCTAGTTTTCCCCTCAAGTGAGAAAAATTAAGAGGGAGCTTAATCTTTTTAAAACTCCTACTGTTCCATCTCCTTGAGGAGAGGGCTAGGGTGAGGTTTAAATTAAGGAATTAAAAACAAAAATTAACACTTAACCTAATTTATATGAACATAAACTTTTTTAAACCATCTGTATGACAAGAAGAAATAAATGCAGTCGTTGAAGTGATGAAAAGCTGAATGATTGTAGAATGAGCAGAGGTAAGAAAACTAGAAAATAACTTTAATAATTTTATAACTGATTGAAAATACTTTCCTATATGTGTAACCAGTTGAACTACCGCTCTAGACTTGGCACTAAAAGCTATAGATATCAAAGAAACTGATGATGTTATAGTCCCTGACTTCACTTTTATAGCAACAGCAAATGCTGTAAAATTTCAAAATGCAAATGTTATATTTGCTGATGTTAGTAAGAAGACATACAACATAACTCTAGAAGAAATAAAAAGAGTAATCACACCAAAAACAAAAGCAATAATAGTTGTTCATCTCTTTGGAAGTCCAATAGAAGAAATAAAAGAAATAGCTGAATATTGTAAAAAAAATGGCATCAAACTTATAGAAGACTGTGCCCAATGTCATGGAGCAACAATACACAATCAAAAAGCTTGAAGCTTCTGAGATATTTCATGTTTTTCATTCTATGCAACAAAAAATATGTGAACAGCAGAATGAGGAATAACATTATTTAAAGATGAAAAAGATTATAAGAAAGCTAAACTTATATACAATCACGGACAATCGGAAAAATACTATCATACAACTTTATGATACAACTTCAGAATGACAAATATACAAGCAGCAATCTGAAATGTACAATTATCAAGACTAAACGATTTCAATAATTCTAGAATTGAGAATGCTAAACGATATAACTTAATATTAAAGAAACAAAGTATCTTACAATTACCTACGATAGAAGACAATAAAATAAATGTCTTTCACCAATACACAGTTTTAGTAAAAGAAAATTCTCCTATATCAAGAAAAGAAATTCAAGAGAAATTATCTGAAAAATGAATCCCTACAGCCATCCATTACCCTATACCTGTACACAAACAACCTTATTACAAAGAACTTGGATATCCTGAAAATATTTGTCCAAACACAAATTATCTGGCTGAAAATATTTTCTCGCTACCAATTTACCCATGATTAACAAAAGAAGAAATCGAATATGTGGCAAACAGTTTAGTTGAAATAGTTAAATAAAAACTCACTTCCCCATTTCTCTAAGTTGAAAAAAAATTAGGTAAAACCTAAATTTTAAAATTTTTACATTTTCCCCTTAATTAATATATGAAAACACTACTAATATGACTTGGTAGAATGTGACAATTCCACCTACAAAACTTATTAAATATTAATAAAATAGAAAAAATCTATGCTTTTGATGTTTTTGAAGAAGCATTTAAAATAAAAAATGAAAAAATAGAATACTCAACAAAACTAGAAAATTTTGATAACAAAAATTTTGACTTTGTAGACATAGTGGCACCAACTAAATTCCACTACAATTATCTAGAAAAATACATAAAACAAAACAAAGATATATTTGTAGAAAAACCTATGGTTCTAAATTTAGAAGAAATAAAAAATTTAGAAAAACTGATAAAAGAAATTAACTATACTTGAAAAATTTGAGTATGATTTATAGAAAGATTCAATATCGTTTCAAGATTCTTCAAAGACACAATAAAACAAAAATGAACTCCAAAACAAATTGAAATATTTAGATACAACCCAGGAAGTGATAGAATCTGAGATACAGATGTAACATCAGACCTAATGATTCACGACTTAGATTTAATCAACTATTTCTTTGACTGAAAAGATTTTGAAATACAATGAAAAAATACTCAAAATGATTCATCTACTGTATTATTAGGAGTTGATAATACAAATATAACACTATCTGCAAACAGAATAACACAGCAAAAAATTAGACAAATAAAATTCTATTATAATGATGTAACAATAGTATGAGACCTAATGCTCTGAAAAGTTGATTTCTACCATAAACCCAGTGAATATTTATCTGAAAAATGACAAGACCTAAGCATAACATATATGCTAGAAGAAAAACTACTTATAAAAACTAACCAACTAAAGGAAGAATTAGAAGAATTCATAGACATAGTTAATTGATGAAATTACAAGAACCTATCAAACTATGAAGCTGGAAGGAATAGTATATACACTCTTAATAAATTATTAAAATAAATTTTTCTTTATGATAAACATAACAAAAATAAACGTAATCTGACTATGAAAAGCAGGTCTTCCTCTAGCAGCACACATAGCAAAAAAATGAATTGAAGTTATTTGAATAGACATTGATCAAAAGAGATGTAACTTCATCAATGAATGATGAAATCCAATCCCAGAAGAAGCATGATTATCAGAACTACTAGAAAAACACTGAGGAAAAGAACTTTTCGCAACTTCTAACTACACAAAAACAAAAGAAGGAAATGTTTTTATCGTAATCGTTCCACTATTTATAGATGCCCATAATAATCCTGATTATTCTATAGTAGATGTAGTGACAAAGAGCATAGGACAAAACCTAAAGTCTTGAGACTCTGTAATATTTGAAACCACTTTCCCTCCAACAACAACAGAAACTAGATTAAAAAACATACTAGAAAAAGAAAGTGGAATGACTGAGTGAAAAGACTTTTACTTAGGATATTCTCCTGAAAGAATCATGACATGAGTAAGTCTTAGCAGATTTGAAGAATTTCCTAAAGTCATCTGATGAGTATCAGAGAAATCATCAAAAATAGTACACGACATCTACTCAAAATTTATTCCAAACTTAAACAAAGTAAAAAATTCAAAAACAGCAGAATACATAAAAGTAATTGAATGATGCTACAGAGATACAAATATAGCACTAGCAAATGAACTATACAAAATCGCTGAAGAACTAGAAATAGATTTCTATGAAGCAAGAGAATTTGCAAACCACCAATTCTGTGATGTTCATACACCTTCAACCTGAGTATGAGGACACTGTATACCAGTATATCCTCACTTCCTAATAAAAAAGATGGAAGAAGCAAACAAAGAATCATATAGAACATTATTGAACACTTCTAGAAATGTAAATGAAGATATGATAAACTATTGGGCTGAAAAAATAGTATTAAAAGCTCTAGAGATAAACAAACCTCTAAAAGAAGTGATTATTTTAGTAAAATGAATTACCTACAGAAAATGAGTTAAAGAGTTATACCACTCTAGAAACCTTGCTTTAGCTAAACTATTAAAAAGAAAATGATTAAATCTGAAAGTTTATGATGAAATGTATAATAAAAATGAAATAAAAGAATTAGGATTTGAATATTGAGAAAAATGAGATATAGAATTTGATTGTTTTAATTTAGAATTAAAGTAAAGTATGCCAACAACAAAACTACTACACATTTCAAAGAAAACTATAAAAAAAGCATGAGAAGAAATAATGAAAATTTATACCAAAGATTTTGAAGTGGAATTAAAATCTGACAATTCACCACTAACCATAGCAGATAAAACAGCCAATAAAATCATAATAGAAGAACTAAGCAAAACTAATATCCCCATACTATCAGAAGAAACAAAGGATAACTATGATAGATTACAAAGTAAATACCTATGGATAATAGACCCTGTAGATTGAACAAAAGACTTTATAAACAAAACCTGAGAATTCTCTATAATGATATGATTAGTAGAAAACTGAAGACCAATCTTAGGAGTTGTAAATGTTCCAAGTAAAAATAAACTATACTTTGCTGAAAAAAATAAATGAAGCTATTTAGAAAAAAATTGAAAAATAAAAAAATTAAAAATAAACAAAGAAAATAACAAAATATTAGTTAGTAGAAACCATGCAACAGAAATTGAACTCAATCTAATCAAAAAATTATGATTAGATAGCAAGCTATGTTGAAGTATATGAGTAAAGTTTTGATTAATAGCTGAATGAAATGCTTGAAATTATTTAAACATGTACCCCAATTTTAAGGAATGGGATACATGTGCTCCTGAAATAATACTCTCTGAAGCAGGAGGAAAAGTCACAGATATAAAATGAAATAAATTAATCTATAACAAAAAAGAAAATTACCATTCATGATGTATATGAACAAATAATACAAACCATAAAAAAATACTTTATTTTATTAATAATATCTAATGAAAAATCTAATAGCACCTCACTGATGAGAATTAATTGACTGCTTTAGAGAAAAAGATATTCCAAATACAGATTTTGAAATTGAAATTTCCAAAGAAACCATTACCGATATCAGAAATATTTGAAATTGAACTTACAGTCCTCTAAAATGATTCTTAAAAAAAGATGACTTCATATCAGTTTGTGAAAATATGAAACTTTCAAACTGAATACTATGGTCTATCCCAATAATTTTTGATATATCAGAAAAACAAAAAAAAGAAATAGAAAATAAAAATACCAAATACATTTCACTAATCAATAAAAAAGGAGAAAAAATAGCCATACTAAAAAATGAAGAAATATACAATTTTAATAAGAATAAATATGCAAATTTCGTTTTCGGAACAACAGAATTAGAACATCCTTGAGTAAACGATCTTTATAAAAAAAATGATTATCTAATATGATGAGAAATAATAACACTATCTAACAATTCTAAATCATTTTGTCTATCTCCAACTGAAACAAGAAAGATATTCTCACAAAAATGATGGAAAAACATAGTAGCCTTTCAAACAAGAAACCCCCCCCATGTATCACACGAATACCTACAAAAATGTGCCCTTGAGTGATGTGACTGACTATACATAAACCCAATAGTGTGAAAGAAAAAAACTTGAGATTTTAATGATAAATATATAATAGGAGCCTATGAAATACTTATAAGAAATTACTACAATAGTGATCATGTAACTTTCTGAGCCCTAACACTTAATATGAAATATGCATGACCAAGAGAAGCAATACTACATGCAATTATAAGACAAAATTTATGATGCAGTCACTTAATAATATGAAGAGATCATGCATGAGTATGAAGCTATTACTGAACATATGAAGCTCAAAATATATTTGATAAATTAGAAAAAAACAATTTAAAAATAAAGATTCTAAAATACGAAAATGCTTGATTCTGTACTATCTGTAGGACCGTAACAACAAGTAAAACCTGTCCTCATGATAACGATATGAAAATGCACATTTCATGAAGTGAAATAAGACGAAGAATAAAGGAAAAAGAAATATTACCTTGAGATTTTATAAGAAAAGAAATAAGTGAATATCTAATAGAGTGAAAAGACCAATTTGTAGAGTAAAATATATTCTAATGCATAATAAATGAAAAAACCTAAAAAATGATTTGTACTATGGCTAACAGGACTTTCTTGAGCTGGAAAATCTACAGTAGCAGATAACCTATTTTCGTTATTAAAAGAAAAGTGATATTCATCTATGGAAAGGCTAGATTGAGACATAGTCAGAGAAAACCTGACTAAAGATTTAGGTTTTACAAAAGAAGATAGAAAAACAAATATTGAAAGAGTTGCTTTTGTTTCTAAACTATTAAGTAGGAATTGAGTTTGAGTATTATCTACATTCATTTCACCATATGAATCAGAAAGAACTATGGTAAAAAATCATGTAACAAACTATATAGAAGTCTTTATAAATGCACCTTTAGAAATTTGTGAAGCTAGAGATGTAAAATGACTTTATAAAAAAGCTAGAGAATGAATCATTCCGAATTTTACAGGTATATCAGACCCTTATGAAGAGCCTGCTAATCCACATATAAATTTAAAAACTTGAGAAGAAAGTATTGATGAATCTGTAGAAAAAGTATACAGATATTTAAGAAATAATTGATATTTGTAAAAATATGATAAAAAAACTAAAGGATAGATACTGATACATACTACAAGACAAACATTTAAAAGAAATTTTTGAATGAAGCTTTATATCATTTCTAACAAAAATTTTATGAGTAATATTAGCATTCACATCAAGTATCATTATATCTAAATATTATTGAGCTGAATGAATGTGAAAACTTGATTTAGTCAAAAGGTTTTTATCAATATCTATGATGATATGAAGTTTAGGATTATCTGTATCCGTTTTAAGATATATTTGAGAATACAAAGCTAAAGAAAAATTCTATAAAATAAAATTACTTTACAAAAATTTATTAGAAATCATCATCCCATTTTCAATAATAATTGTCTTAATCTCATATATTTTAATTCCCTATATTTCAAATCAACTTTTAGAAAAAAGTGAAATGACTATTCCTCTAAAAATAAGTGTCTTATTTGTACCATTATTTATATTGCATAGTGTAAATATAGAGTTCATTAGATGATTAAAAAAGATTAAAACTTCTGAATTTTTAAGAAATATAACAACTCCTATACTAACAATTACTTCAATTATAATATTAACTACCCTATATTATAACACTCTAAACCCTATTACAAGTTTTATGATTGTTATTTCTATAAATTTCATTATATCAGGTAGTATTATAATAAAAATACTAAAGAAACACCAAAAGATTGAAAAAATAAAGGAAAAGATAAAAAAAATTGACATAATAAAAACTTCTTTACCAATGATTGCCACATCATTTTCTTTTTTGATAATGTGAACTGCTGATAGTTTTATGATATGAAGATTTACAAATTTGTGAAATGTATGAATATACTCTGTTGTACTAAGTCTTGCCACAATCATATCATTTGTTTTATCTTCAATAAATACTATTATTTGACCAAAAATTTCGGAATTATACTGGAAAGATGATAAAAATAACTTAAGAAGAGTTGTATCATATTCTTCAAGGCTTATATTCCTCACAACAACACCTATACTGATACTACTTATATTACTCTGAAAGTTTTTCTTATGATTTTATGGTAGTGAATTTGTTAGTTGATATAATGTTTTGTTAATACTAATAATTGGACAATTTATCAATGCTTCTTGTTGACCTGTATGATTTTTTTTAAATATGACCTGAAAACAAGTTGTATTTAGAAATATAATACTTATAGCATTGGTAATCAATATTGTATTAAATTATTTGTTAATACCAGTATATTGATTAGTATGAGCAGCAACTGCTACAAGTATAAGTACAATCTTTTGGAATATAACTGGTGCTTTATATATAAAACTAAAGTTTAATATTTTAACAATTTATATACCTTTAATAAGAAAATATGTCAGATAGAAAAGAAGTTGATTTTATATGAGTTTGATTTGAAAAATGTTGAACTACATTATTTGCTAAATTATTAGAAGAACATCCTGAAATATTTATTCCAAAAGAAAAAGAATTAAATCATTTCACATCACTATGAGCACTATGAGAGGATAATAAAATAAATTTCCAAAAAAAATCAATTAGTGAGTACTATAAATATTTTTCAAGTTCAGAAAAATCACAAATTATATGAGAATGGTCAATTAATTATACCAATAAAGAGAGTGCAAAACTTATAAAATCATTCTTTCCAAATGTAAAAATTATAATTTCTGTAAGAAATCCTATAAAGAAAATTGAGTCATCATTTAACTACCATAAATATACTAAATTAGATATAAGTGGAAAAATAGATATAAACGATTTTATATATAAATATCCATATGTATTAGAACAATGTAAATACTTTAAAATAATTAATTTTTATGAAAAACTATTCTCAAAAGAAAAAATACATATCATAAAGTTAGAAGATTATATAAAATCTCCAATTCTAGAAGTAAAAAAGATGTATGATTTTTTATGAGTTGATAAAAATTATAAACCTTTAAATATAAATAAAAAAATTAATAAAACAACAAAAACAAAACATCCCTTATTAATTAAAACAATAAAGAGATTATTTATTATTTGATGAAAAATAGCAAGAAAAATCTGGGTCTATAAATTTTTAATAAATTCTAAAGCATTTAAAAAAAGCTTAGAAATAACAAACAATATTAAAAAACAAAAAACGGAGCTAAAAAGAGAAAAACTAAATAATAAAACTAGAAAAATAGTAGAAAAAACAATAAAAAAAGATTTGGTTAAACTTAAAGAAATATACTGAATAAACTATTTAAAATAATAACTTCACCATATCTCTAAATTTAGTAATTTCCATAACTTCCTATAATCATTATTCTTTTTATCATAAAAGTCCTTCAGAAATCTATTAAACCTAACAACATCAATATACTTTGAAATAAACAACTTATCTTTTGAAAAAATATTTAAAATTTTTTTCTTCATGACTTTTGACCTTAATAATTTCTCTTCTGGTGATTCAAATCACTTTTTATCATATCTATTCTTTATCTCATCAGGCAAAATTCAACACATTGCTTCCCTAAAAATATATTTTGGTAATCAATTATTTATCTTGTCTTCAAATGGAAGTTTTCATGCTAACTCCACTAACTCCTTTTCCAAAAAAGGAACTCTAGATTCAATAGACCATCTCATACTATTTTTATCTGCATACCTTAATAAGTTTTGAATAATCTGCATTTGCTCATAATAATACCATTTTTTTAGACTAAATCATACCTTATCATTAAATGAAGAAGTTAAAGTTTTATATTTATTTTTCAATAATCAAAATTTATTTTTTGCCCTATAACTTTTAACTCTAGATGGTAAAATAATATAAATCAATGATAATAGAGGATTAATTATAGATTTATAAAAACTGGGAGAGTAATATTTCCTCATTCATATAAGCAATTTACATAATTTTATAAATTTTCACCTACTTATATAACTTATAATATAATAAGGATAAAAACTATAATATCATCAAAACACTTCATCTCATCACTGTCAATCAAGTGTAACTTTTATTCAAGCCTCATTTATCAATTTCATAACTCTATACTGATTATAAACACTTGTTCAAACAAATGGTTCTTCCTGAGAAATAATTAAATCATACATATCATCCATTAACTCCTTTCAATTAGTAGTCACCTCAAATGATTTTGAATTAGTCTTTTTTAAAACGATATCAATGAATTCACTCTCGTCCATTTCTTCTCACCTAAAAACTGCTGAAAAAGTCTTTATTTTAATTTTTCAATTACTTACCTTATCAACTCAGCAAACTACCCCAGAAGAATCAATTCATCAACTTAGACAACTTCATACCTCAACATCAGATATATTGTGTAACTTTAGCGAATACATAAAGGCTTCCTTTACCTTATCTTTTCTCTCTGCAAAACTTAGTGTATTTCACAGATCCTCACTTATTGTTAAATCCCAATATTTACTAATCTCAAACTCTTTCATTTCCAAGTTATACACTCAGAAACAAGAATTTGGAAATTTTATAATTCATTCAAAAAAAGTCTCCTCTAAATCTGTATCTTTATTCCTTAATAGGTAATCTAATATTAATTTATCATTTACCTTTTTTTTATATCAGTTATATTTAAGTATCCCCTTAATTTCAGAGCTGAATATTATTCAATTAGTACCATTATAATAGTAAAGAGGCTTTATTCAAAACCTATCCCTTGAGAATATAAGTTTTCCATTTTTTATATCATAAATAACAAAAGCCCACATTCAATTAAATCTATTATGACATTCATTTCACCACTCTATATATGAATTTAGTATAACTTCTGAATCAGACTCCGTCTTAAACTCATATCATAAAAGTACTAATTCCTTTTTTATCTCCTTATAATTATATATTTCTCAATTAAAAACCAACATGTAATTTCAACAAACAGAAAACATTGGCTGAGATGACCTTTCATCTAAGTCTATGATAGATAACCTTACATGTCATAGACTAACTTTATCATCACAAAAAAAATCATTACCATCTGGTCAACGATGTTTTATTTTGTCATTCATCTTCTTTACAAGTTTTTTATCACTCCATGAGAATCAATTAATTCAACACATTATATATTATTATAAAATTCTAAAAGCTTTTTCTCTTCATTTCACCAAGTATAATTATTTTTTATATCCTTACAATTTTTTACATAAACTCAATATTTATCAAAAATTTCTTGTACAGCTGAAACTTCATTACTAACTTCTCAATATTTCACTCATACTCAAGCCCTTCAAGCTTCTATTATCTTATTAAAGTATCAAATATGATTACTTCATATTTGAGGAATCTCCAGATACAAATATTCTAACATTTTTATAGGAATAGATTTACTAATCTGTCAAACATTATCAAACAAACAAAATCATATTTTATCTACATCATTTTTTAAATAAGAAATAGTTTCAATAAGAGTTAATTGTCATGTTATTATAATTTTATCACTTAAATGATTTCATTTTATCAAGTCTAAGACTTTATCTTCCAACTCCTTTGTAGAAAATTTTCCAATTAATAAAAACCTAACACTATCATCTAACTTTAAATATTCTTCAAAAACTCCTATCATCTCATAAATTCCTCTATCCTCTGATATTCATCAATGATAAACAAGATATTTATTCTTATTTGATAAAACATTATTAGACTTTACCTTTTCTAGTAAATTAACTTCAGGATAATTAAATATAGTCTCCACATTATTAAGTTTATAAAAATCAGTCATATCCTCTGTGACCACTGTAATTCAAGAAAAAAGCTTTATAGTAAAAGGTTTTATTATATTTATAAATGAAAATAATGTAATTTTTCAAGCAAGATTAAACTTTGATAAATTATACAAATCATAATACTCATGACTATCAAAAATTATCTTAGATTTCCATTTAAGCAACTTAATTAAAACAACAACTAAATAACTATCTATATCATGAGCAACATATAAATCTGCTCTATTTCTAATTCAATACAAAACTCACTTAAACAAAACAATTATTCTATTTCATTCAAATCAAAAGTTTTTTATACCCTCCTCTTTCCAATTTCATTTTTTACTTGAAAAAACTCCCCACAAACATTTTACATAAAACTTCTTCGATAGACTAATCGCCTGTTTATAAAAAACTCTACTATCTCAATTCCTATGAGCCAATCAAAAAATTAATACTTTTTTCATACAATTTATTTAAATATTAAAATCTATATTTTACATATAAAAGATTACTTTACCAATCAACCCACATTATCTCTAAAATACTCCAATTTTAACTTCTTAGAGTCATCCTTTCAACTTTTTAAATCCTTCAAGAATTTGTTAAACTCGCCATCATTAGGTCAAAAGAAAATTATTTCCTTACCATTAACAATCCCCTCAATTCCCTTAACAGGAAAAGTTCCTTTATAAAAATCTTCATTCTTTAAAGGAACTAATACACTATCACAATAATACAAATACTTATCTACATTATCTTTTTTCATTCTATCCAAAAATAACACATTATCTACTCATTTTAAAGCATTCTGAAAATCCTTTTTAGCACTGCCATCTCAAATAAATACAAAAAATAACTCTATATTTTTCTTTATGTATTTGGAAGTTTTTGAAAAATCATATGCCTCATTCATATTTCAAGCAAATAAAACAATCTTTTTTCACTTTATAACATCATTTAACTTAACATAAGGACTTTCTAATTCATCTCAATTAATTTTCTCCGTCACATTATACTGTAAAAAGACTTTCCCACAATATCACTTTTGCTCAATTGATTCACAAATTCCCCTAGTTACTCAAATAACCTTTTCAGCATTCTCATAAAGCCTTATCTCAAACCAAGAAAATACTTTATAACTCAAACTACCTGCTTTCATAAAACCTAAAGCCACAACACTATCTGGCCACAAATCTCTAATCTCTAAAATATAAGGAATATTTCTAATCTTATTTAAAAGTAAAACTGAAATAGCAGTAAATAAAGGAGGGGAAGTAACAATTATTTTATCAGGCTTTTTAGAAAAAAATCCATATATAAAACTTGAAAGCATAAATGATATATAATTCAATATCCTCAAAAATGCTCCTTCATTTCTAGTAGCAAATTCATAAGTCCTAACTATTTTTTCTCAATAATTTCAGTATTCTTTCTTAAATAATTTTCATTTATACTCATCCGACTTTACTCAAGTAGGATAATTAGGCATTCAAGTAACTACAGTTATATCATAATCATTTTTTAATGCCATAACATACTTCTCTACCCTATTACTACATGCATTAGCAACAGGAAAATAATACTGTGAATATATATGAATACTTCTCTTCATTAAAATAAATTATTTACTAATTCACACCATTCCCCAACTCACAAATCCTCAGCCCTAACATTATCTCATAATCACAATTTTTCAAACACATCCAAAACCCTCTGTTTTTCAAATCCTCCACTAATTAGATTTTTCAATAGCTTCTTTCTAGGACTAGAAAATCATTTTTTTATAGTATCTAAAAATAATTCATCATCAATATCTCTGTATAAATCATGAGTCTCAAATAATAAAACACTAGACTCAACCTTAGGAGCAGGCACAAAGTTTTCTTTTCAAACAAACAAAACCTCCTTAACCTTACACTTCTTAGCAACAAATAATGAAATTACACTACTTCTAATTTTACTACTATCATCTTGTCACAATAATATCTTATCTCCAACATCCTTTTGCATCAAAATAAGCATATTTTCAGGAACATTCTCAACATCATATAAAAAATACCTCAAAATAGGAGATGTAATATAATAAGGAATATTAGCAATAACCTCATAACTCCTAAAACCTGGACTATACTTAAGCACATCAATATTTTCTATTTCAAAATCTACATCATCAACTTTAAGCTCTCACTTTCAAACTCTAGACTCTAAAATTCTTATCATATCATTATCCAACTCAACTAAAGTTAAACTACTAGGCTTTCTACCTAAAATCTTTTCAGTCAAAGCCCCATATCAAGGTCAAACCTCAACTATATTTTTTCATTCTATATCAACAGAACTAGAAATCCCCTCAAGTATCTCCTCATTTACCAAAAAATTTTGTCAAAGAGACTTCTTTGCTTTTATTTTATACTGTTTTATTAAATCCAAAGTCATACATCAAAAAAATAGATACAATTAAATCAATTGTATCTATTAATAAAAAATTTAAAAATATTTTTAAGAATTTAAACTTTCCCTAACAAATTTCGGATTATTCGCATACTTATATCACTCTTCCTCTGTTATAACTCAAGTATTTATATATTCAACAATATCATCCTCCAAAAGACACATTCATTCTCTAGATCACATCTGTAGAACAGAAGGAATCTGATGTAGTTCATTCTCCCTTATCAAATTTGCTATAGCACTATTTTTCATAAGTATCTCTTTAGCCAAATTTACTCAAGAACCATCAGATGATTTTAATAATCTCTGAGAGAAAACCGCAACCAAAGCATCAGATAGCTGCATCCTTACCTGCTTCTTATCTTCTCAATCAAAACTATCAATTATACGAGAAACTGTCTGATAAGCACTACGAGTATGCAAAGTAGAGAAAACTAAATGACCTGTTTCCGCTAAAGTAAGAGCCATTTCTATCTCCTTTCTACTCCTCATCTCTCAAAAAAATATAACCTGAGGATTCTGCCTCATAACTCACATAAGAGCCATCTCATAATCTAGTACATCTCTTCACACTTCTTTTTGTTCAATTATAGATTCCTTATGTTTATGAACATATTCAATAGGATCTTCTATAGTTATTATATGTTTATTTTGATTTCTGTTTATATAATCTATCATAGATGCCAAAGTAGTAGTTTTACCAGATCAAGTAGGACCTGTAACTAAAACTAATCATTGTCATAATTTTGTAACCTGCTTATATGAATCAGTTAATCACAAATCATCAATATTAGGCACATCAAGAACCAGAAGCCTAAGAACAATCATATGACATCACATCTGATAAGAGACATTACATCTAAATCTCCTATCAGCAAAACTAAATGAAAAATCCAAATTTTTATCCCTTTCTAAAATTATTAATTGATCTTCTGTTATCAATGAATCAGCAAAATTTTTAGTATCCTGAGCTGTAAACGCATCAACTCACTCATCAACTCTAATTATATCTCAACTTATTTTTATAGCAGGAACACTTCATACAGTTAAATACATATCACTTCAATTATTATCTATCATAATCTGAAGTAACAAATCTCTAGGTTCATGATCTTCTTTTATAACTCCTTTCATTTAAATAACTTATTAAATAATAATATCAAATATATTTACATAACAATAAATATCCTTATGAAATTATAACACATAAAAAAATAGTAAATAAAAAAAGCACCTATAAAAGATGCTTTTCTTATTTACTATTTTACTTTTTATTTTTTAAATATTTTCTTTCTCATAAATACAAAACTATTTACCAAAAATGTTAATGCTATAAGTACATTTGTTTCTGCTCAAGAATCTGGTGTTTCTGCCGCATTTAAAGAAAGATTATCAACTGTATCAACTTCTCCTGTTCCACTTTCTTCTTCTACTACTGAATCTTCTTCTACTACATCCCCCTCATCATCTATAACTTCTTCTAAAGATTCATCTGTAACAAAATCATATATTCAATCTTGAAACTCAACCACCTCATCATTATTATCTGTAATAGAAACCAACATTAATATATAACTATTTTCAACCTCTAGAGAAGATCACAAGTTTATTCTATAATCATTATTATCTATAGTTCATATCCTTTCAAAACTTCCTATTTCTAAAGGAGAAAGTAATTTAAATTCAATATCTTCTTCTCCTGGATAATCTTTATAATAAACATCTATTGTTGATTCATCTCTTATAATAATACTTTCTATTGCTTGCTCATCTAAATTTCAATCATTTTTTATTTCAAAATCATTCATTGTATTTCATATAACAAAATCTAAGTTTCATTCAGCTCAAAGTATTGTTAATAAACTATAAGCTCTATTTTCCTTAAGTTTTGTTTTTCATAAATGTATTATGACTTTTCTAAATTCTTCTGGATCTTTTTCTACAGATGAAATCTCTATATCATTTAGAATCTTTACTTCTCATTCAATAAATCAAACATCAACATTTACTTGGTTTTCTAGAGAAAATTCTATAGTATTAGTATCAACTACATCCATTGAATCTGATTCAATATCAGCAGCATAAGATGTATTAACAAGAAGTAACCCTAATATCAAAATGAATACTCTATTTATATTTTTCATATCTAAATCTTAATGTAAATAAATTAATTTAAATCTAATATACATACATTAAATCATATATTTTACTTCACGTCAAATAATATAAATAATAATTACTATAATTATAACAAAATAAATACTAACATTGTCTATAATTACATAAAAAAAGAGCAAAAAATTTTTTCACTCTTTTTTTTTATTAAATATTTTATACCCCCTCTCATTTCTTAAACACTCTCTTCAAAAAAGAAATCTCCATTACGAACTTTCTAATTATACTCCCTTTGACTTTAAATACCCTTCTAGTACAAGACTAGCAGATATATCATCCTTTGGCAATCATCTATCCTTTTCAGATATAAATGTTTCTTTTGCTCAAAAAGTAGTAAACCTCTCATCAAATCATACAACTTCGTGATCTGGAAAAATTCACTCCAACTTATCAATAAATTTTTTAGTCTTATTTAACTGCCTTAAATCCTTATTGTATAAATCATATGGTAATCAAACAACAATAACTTTTATATCATACTTACTGATATAATATTTTATCCTATTGATTATCTCTACTCTTTTTACTATTTCCTTTGGGATTACAACCCCCTCCAATTCTACAGCTAATCAAACCTTTTTATCTCACAAATCAACTCCCAAATACATAAAAAACTATTTATTACAATATATTACTAAACAAATATTCACTAACTATTACTAGCTTCCACAATAACTGTAATCTTTGCCATTACATCTTTTCAAAGTTTTACATATACGAATTCCTCTCAAATCTTTTTTATATGACCAGATGGCATATATATATGCTTTTTTTCCAAGTTTATTTTAAATTGCTTCTTTACTTCCCTAATAACATCTTTTTCTCATACTCATCAATACACCTTACTACCAGTTCATGTTTTTAGTTTGAAAACAATTTTTTTTCAATTCAATTCATCAACTATATTATGTCTATTTGCAATCAATTCTACTCTATTTGCCTCTTGTTTTTTCTCTTTATTCTTCAAACTTTTTTCTAATTCTCTAGTATAAGGCTTTGCTAAGTTCTTTTTAAACAGAAAATTAGAAGCATAACCAGATGATACTTCCTTAATTTCTCCTTTTTTTGCGACATTTATAACATGTTCTAAAAAATATACTTTCATATGTATTAGTATTTATGAGATATAATCTACTTAGTCATAATAATTGTAAATAATTAATTAGCAAAATATTTTACAACAATACAAAAAACTAGCCTTTTCCAAGACTAGTTCTCAACTCACTAAAAACCAAAAACTATTACTCCTCATCTTCTCCTTCATCCTCTTCTTTCTTAACTTCCATCTCTTCAATAGAAATCCTATATCCAACAAGCTTAGAAGCCAAATTTACATTCATACCATTTCTTCAAACAGCCTTAGCCCTTTCTCAAACTGGAATATAAGCTATAGCACTTTCATTATCCTCATCAACTTCAACATTTATAACATTTGCTGGAGTAAGAGCCCTCTTTATTACTTCTCTAACATCATCATCATTAGGAACAATATCTATTTTCTCTCAACTTAATTCCTCCATAACAGCCTTAACCCTCATTCATTTTTGTCAAATAAGAGTACCAGCTGGATCAATTTCCTCATAATTTGAACTAACAAGAATCTTAGTCTTTACTCAAGGTTGACGAACAACATTATCAATAGAAACAACCTCTTCTCCTATTTCTGGAACATATTCTGCAAATATAGCAGGTACCAACTCTTTTCTCTTTCTACTTAAAACAACCTTAGGTGAAGAATTCTCACTATTAACAACCTCAGCTACATACACATAAAATCTTTGATCAGGAACATACGTATCTCTAGAAACCTGCTCAGACTTAGGTAAAATCACTTGATTTCAATTATAATCAAAAATTACTTTTCATCATTCCACCAAATCAACTCTCATATTTACAACTTCACCTTGCTTTCCTTTAAATAATTCATATATTTTTTCTTTCTCACTATCTCAAATCTTTTGTATAATAACCTGTCTAGCTGCCTGAGAAGCAATTCTTCCAAACAAATCACCAGAAGTATTTAATACATCCTCTGTTACATCTATTTCTATAACATCTCATTCTTCATAATCATCTGCATCTTCTCAAAGCTCTTCAAAACTTATCTCTGTACTAGAATCCTTAACCTCTTCCACAACTGTTTTTTCAATAGCGATACTTAGTTCTCCTGACTCTAAATCAAAAGTGACATTTACCTTTTCATCTTTATTTCAATAGTCTTTTTTATATGCAGTGGTTAAAGCTGATTCAATAATAGAAACTAACTTTTCTTTAGGAATCTTTTTTTCAGCAGAAATCATATTTATAGCTGCTACAATTTTTTCAAAATCTAACATAATAATAAAATTAATAATAAATACTTTTAAAAGAAAACGAGAATCTGCAATCGCAAACCCTCGTCATCTTTCAAACTCATAAACATTTTAATATATTTTTCATTAAATGCAAATTTTTTATAATTACATTTTTCTCTTTCTTAAAAAAGTTGGAATATCTAAATCATCCTCTTGATCCTGCTCCACATTATTTCTAGATTGCATTGATGGAGTCACCCTAGAATCTGTAACACTTCTCTTTCCAAAAGGATTAATTTTTTTAGGTTCACTAAAAGAAGATCCTGTTGAAACAGATGGAGTAGAAGAAATAATAGATTTTTCCTTTCTAGAATAATCTTTATTAGATTTTTCATCAAATCAAGTAGCAACAACTGTAATTTTTACCTCTCATTCATAATCTTCTTTTATAGTCGCTCAAAATATAATGTTGGCATCTGGATCTAAATTTTCTGTTATAACCCTTGCTGCTTCATCAACCTCAAACATACTAAGATCTGTTCATCAGGTAACATTAAATAAAAGTCATTTAGCTCAAGCTATAGAAAGCTCCAACAAAGGACTATCAATAGCAGCTTTAGCTGCTTCTACAGCTCTATCCTCTCAAGTTCCAAATCAAATACCCATAAGTGCAGATCAAGCATTATTCATAACTGAATTAACATCTGCAAAGTCAACATTGATAAGACCAGACTGAGTTATTAGATCAGAAATTCATTGAACTCATTGATTTAACACTTCATCAACTATAGAAAAAGCATCTAGCAAAGGAGTTTTTTTATCTATAATAGAAAGAATTCTATCATTTGGAATAGTTATAAGCGTATCAACCTTCTCTTTTAATGATTCATAACCATCTATTGACTTACTCATTCTTCTTTGTCCTTCAAAGCTAAATGGTTTAGTTACAACTCATACAGTTAAAGCTCATAATTCTTTAGCTACTTCTGCAACAACAGGAGCCGCTCATGTTCAAGTTCATCATCCTAAACCACAAGTTATGAAAACCATATCAGCTCAATTCAACAAAGCCTTTATATCTTCTCTAGATTCTTCTGCTGCTTTTTTTCACTTATCTGGATCACTTCAAGCTCAAAGTCCTCATGTTATAACTTTTCAGATATGAAGTTTTTTTCATGCCAAAGAGTTATATAAAGCTTGAACATCAGTATTCATAGCAATAAAATCAACTCCATCAAGACCTGACTCTATCATTCTATTTACAGCATTTTGTCATCCTCAACCAACTCATACAACAATTATCTTAGCAACTGGAGATATAACACCAGAAATATTTACTTCCTCTGGACCTGCACTTTTAGTAACAGTAGACTTTCTTCCTCCTCCAGAAAGCAAATTCTTTAACTTATCATCTCTTTTAACCATCTTATTTTAACTTATAAATATAAAAATAATTTTTATCACCTTTTTACTGTAGCTTCCTTCCTTTAGTATTAAAGGAAGGAATTCAAGGATGGATTATCCTTTAAGGTAACATCTTTTTTAAAATTTTAATTATAGAAGCAAATACTCCTCAAACATTTAAAGAAAATTTACTACTAGGAACCAAATACTTATTAGCAAGAATCATATTTCAAATAACTCAGGCAAACACAGGATCACTTATAGAAGTTTCTAATAAAACATCCTTTTCTACTGGCATTCATATAAAAGCAGGTAATTTAAGAATCTTTTTAGCCAAATCTATTAAACCAATTTCTTTACTTCAACCTCAGACTAAAACTATTCATTCTGGTAGCATACCATCTTTTCAAGCCTTTCTCAATTCCCTTTTTATAAAGAATAAAAGCTCTTCATATCTAGCCGTAACAATTTGTGAAAGAAACAAAGATGAAACATTTCCTTCTTCCCCAGATCATAGATTTACCAAATCTATTTCCTTATCTGCTACAACATCTTCCATATTCAATTCACTATAATCTTTTTTTAACTTCTCAGCAACATCTATAGATGTTCTAACTCATAATGCGATATCATTTGTAACATTATCTCATCAAATAGGAATTGTAGAAGAATATTGTAAAACTCATTCTTCATAAATAGTAAGTCAAGAAGTAGATGCTCATATATCAACACAAACAACTCATAATTCTTTCTGTCTTTTAGTTAATACTCATTCAGGGGATGCTAACAAGTTAGGATATATATCATAAATCTCTACTCAAACATCACCAACTGCCTTTCTTATATTATTTAATATATTTTTATTCATCGAAAATATACTAGCTGCAACTTCCAATTTTCTAGCAGACATTCCAACAGGATTTTTAACTCACTCCTCTAAATCAACGACAAATTCCTCTGGAATAACCTTTAAAATTTCTCTATTAGGTAAATCAACACCATTCTTTGCCATATCAAGAACCCTATCAACATCTTCATTTGTTATTTCATGACTAGAAACAGCTATTATTCACTTATTATTTATTACCTCAAAAGATGAAGAATTAAAAGATAAATAAACTCCAAATACTTGTTCTCATGCCATTTTTTCAGCTTCCTCTAAAGATTTATCTAGATTACTTTTAAATTCCTCCATATCTAATATATTTCACTTCTTTATTGCATAAGATGAAGCAATTCAAACTCATAAAACACTAAAATTATTATTATTTTCTTCTGAAAAGCTTCATATTATTGTTCTTATTTTTGAACTTCATATATCTATTGATGTTATAATGTTATTTTTCATATGTTATTTATACCTTAAAAAGTACTTTTAAAAATATTGTTCTACTAACTTATACAAGTTTTTGACTTAGAAATAGACAAAACCACTATTTCCTTGTCTAAAAAACACATAAGAATTATATTTTGTTTTTGTCTATTTTCAAAAAAAGCTTAAAAAGTTATGTTAAAAACTCTATTTTTTTGTAAATATTTTTACTAACAAATATTTATATCTTTTGTAAAAATTTGTAATAAAAAGATAATTATGATACAATTTTTATAATATTAATTAATCATTAGATACATATGAATATATTTTCATATCTAGTAAAATTAACAATAATAGCGATACTTGTATTAAATCTATTTATACCAGAAATAGATTTTTTAACAAAATATCAAGAAGTCCTATGAGATAAGACAAAGGATTTCTCTTTATGAGCAATAATAGTATTAGAAAGTATTATCATACTATTTTTAATAGAAGCTACTTACGAATCACCGATAAAAAAATTAGGGTTATCAATAAAGAAATTTTTATACTGAACAAAAAATGAAAATATTAATCTACCTAAAAAGAGTTTAAACTCAGATATAAATTTTGTCTTATGATTTTTTAAAAAGACATTAAGTACATTAAACACAATAAAAGATGAATTTTTACATGGAAAACAAATAAGATGAGAAGTTGAAATATGAGAAGAAATACAGGAAAAACTATTTACCAGAAAAAAAATAGAAGTACCTAGTTTAAATGTTGTTGCTAAATCAAAACCAGCAGCCGAAATCGGATGAGACAGTTATGATATAATACAACAAGAAGATAATTATTACATATATGTTTGAGATGCAACATGACATTGAGTATGAGCATGATTTATAATGATGATGACAAATGCCTTAATAAGTGGACTTTCAAAAGTATATAGAAGATGAAATGAAATACTTTGACATACAAATGAAATTATAAAACCTAGAATCAAAGCTAACTTACTCATGACACTACTACTTGTAAGATGGAATGAAAAAGAAAAGAGATTATTTTTCACTTGAGCATGACATGAATACCTTATAATCTACAAACAAAAAGAAGATAAATGTTATAAAATAAAATCTGGATGAATGGCTATATGAATGATTTGAAATATACATAAATTTCTAAAAGAAAAAGAAGTTCGTTTTGAAGAAAATGATATAGCAGTACTTTATAGTGATTGAATAACAGAAGCTATAAATCAAGATAGAAAAGATTGAGAAGAACTTATGTTTTGAGAAGATAGACTAATAGGCAGTATAAAAAAAGCTCCAAAAATGCGTGAGAGAAATTATGCAACAGCAAATTCTGTATTTAGAAGCATCTCAGCAGATTTATCTCAATTCATGTGATATAAATACAAACAACTAGATGATATAACACTAGCTGTTATCGAATATAAATCTGATGATTATAATAAATCTCTAGACTATACAGAAAAGCTACCACATGAACTAGTAACAGCTTGGGATTGGACTCGGCAAACAATAAAAAGATAAGCAAACAAAAAAAATATAATAAAAAATAGAGTAATCAAAAAAATACTCTATTCTTTTGATTTTATAAAATTCAATTAAAAAATAATTAAACCAAACAAAACATCACCTGTAAAGAAGTAAAAACAAAGTCTACTTTACAAACTGACACAGTGATATAAAATGACAACCAAAACATCTGTTTAACATATAACTATTTACTCTGTGGAAAATAAACAAAAACTAATTGAACTGGTAAAAAAAAGATATACTTGAGACATCAGTAAATTTTCAGATTGACTAACTCCTCGTCCAGAAAAAAAAGAAAGTGATACAAAATATATAAAACCCCAAAAAGAAAGTAAAGAAGAAATACAAAAAATGCTAGACATGGAAAAGGACTACAAAAGTGCCCTAGCATATGTAAAAGATGTAATCTCTCCAGAATTTTTCAAAGTCTACAATGATAAATTAAGAATAAATGACACATATCTAAAAACCTTCTTTGTATATGCATATCCAAACTTTTTAGAATGAAACTGGCTATCTCCAGTAATAAACTGGGATGTAAAATTTGATATGAGTTTATTTATTTATCCAATAGACTCAGCATACATACAAAAATACTTAAAGAAGAGATTAACCCAATTAGGATCAGAAAGAAGTATAAATGCAGAAAAATGATTGGTTAATGATCCTGCTATAGAAGCACAAATCCAAGATGTAGAAGAACTTAGAAACAAACTAGTTAGATGACAAGAAAAATATTTTCACTTTTGACTATACATAACAATATATTCAAGTAGTGAAGATAGATTACAAAAAATTTGAAAAGACATTGAGACACTACTATCAGGTAGAAATGTTTTACAAAAAAAATGTTTCCTAAGACCAGAACAATGATTTACATCAACAGGACCATTCGCAAAAGATGAACTATGAGTTTATAGAAATATATCTACTTGATGACTATCTACAACATTCCCATTTTCATCATCTAGTCTAAGTCATGATGATGGTATCCTATACTGAATAAACACTCATAACAATTCTCTGATACTATATGATAGATTCATGTCGGAAAATGCCAATATGGTAGTATTCGCAAAATCAGGTTCTTGAAAATCATTTGCTGTAAAACTAGAAATACTTAGAAGTATGATGCTATGAACAGATGTAATAGTAATAGATCCTGAAAATGAATACAGACCACTAGTAGAAACAGTATGATGAAGCTATCTTGATGTTAACCTAAACTCTAAAGAAAGAATAAATCCATTTGACTTACCTTTAGCTCTAAAAGACAGTGAAGAACACCCTTGAGATTTACTAAGAACAGCAATTATAAACTTGCTATGACTTATGAACCTTATGCTAGGAAAAATGACTCCAGAAGAAGAATCTATAATGGAAAAGGCTATCACAACGACATATAGTCTAAAATGAATCACTTTTGAAGATGACAACATAATAGGAAAAGAAATTCCTATTATGAAAGACTTAGCCGATGTCCTAGAAACTATGGATGGAGGAAGCTCTCTAATAAAAAGATTAGAAAAATATACATCTGGTATATTTGCATGAATATTCTCTCAAAGAACAAATATAGATTTAAAAGAATGATTACAAGTATTCTCTGTAAGAGACTTGGATGATTTACTTAGACCAACAATAATGTATGTCATACTAAGTCACATCTGGAATAAAGTAAGAAGTTCAAATAAAAAGAGATTACTCGTTATAGATGAAGCTTGGAATATCATGCAATTTGAAGACTCAGCAAAATTCCTATTCTGACTAGTAAAAAGAGCAAGAAAATATAAGCTATGAGTCACTACTATAACTCAAGATGTAGAAGACTTTATGACAAGTGACTACTGAAAACCAATCATAACAAACTCCTCTATACAATTACTTCTTAAACAATCTAGTGCATCAATTGATGTAATCAAAGATGTATTTAAATTGACAGAACAAGAAAGCTACATACTACTAAATGCTAGTATCTGACAATGATTATTTTTCGCATGATCAGAACATGTATGAATCCAAGTAGTAGCAAGTTTCTATGAAGAACAAATTATTGATAAAAAAACTACTAAATAAAAACTACAAGAAAAAACAGTTTATTCTTTTTCTGAATAAACTGTTTTTTCTATTTTATAACGTCAACGTTATCTTCAAAACAATGATATATAGAATTTGGTCCAGCATTCGTTATTCAAACAGATATTTTTACTAATTCTTTATTAGTTGCTCATATTATTCATTCAGGAAACTTTTCATTCATATCTGCAAAACGGGTTAAAATAATATCTTTAAACTCACTTTTCGCCATAAGTGTCTGCATAGCTGCTTTATACAACGAAATATCCTTTGGCTTATTTGCAGGAAGTGAACTACTAATTACAGCAAGCTCATCCGATGAAAGATATTTTTGTAAATCTAACTTTGGAAGGGATAAAGCAGAAGTTCATATAAGATGAATATTACGTCCCAAAATCTTTCCAAACCTACTTGCATATATCGCAGCAGTTTGTTTTAAATGATTTGGAACTTGAGTTGAAACTGGACTATCAATAATTCTCATCTTCTCTCCTAATCAAGTTGGAACTCAATAAAATATGCTGTCAAAATTATCTGGTAATAAAGATAATACCTGTTTCGAACCCCTATCTATAAGTGCATTTGTTTCTTCTATTCATTTTGAACTAAGATTCATTGGAATCCCCGTTTTCAGTACAACTTTTGTTGGTTTTTCTACTCTTCAATGAGTAATAAGAATGTTTCCAAAAGAATTCATAAAGATATAATTTAAATAAGAACAATATATTTTATATTATATACTAATCTTAATATGTCAAGTATTAATTTTTTATTTTCAAGAATATCATAGTACCAATCTTAAGTTTCACTACTACATCTAATCTATACAAAAGTCATCAGTAACTTTTATCCCAATAAAAACTACTTGAATTTTCAAGATTTTATTCACTCATTTTTATAAATACTATATTTCAAATCAACAACATCTGCTGTTTTTTCAGAACCATCCACATTTGTATGGTGAAATCAATAAAGCTTTTTCAAAGAAGATACTTTTCAGTTCAAAAGTAGTTCATTCAAGGCTTTATCTGTTCCATCTTTCATAAATATATCAACTAGCCATAAATTCATCATCTGTTCAGCAGATAAATCCGTCGGAGAAATAACTCATGGATAACGATAAGCATACCAAATGTACTCTGGTATCCTATTATCTCACCAATCAATATTACCATCTCACCTTTGATATCATGTAAAATGTATAGCAGCCCTTCTTAACGCATTATCAAAAGAAGAAAAGCGATTACTCCTATTATAATAAGGATCTCAATTTTCATCTTCTACCCTATCTAAATTAGCTTTATATCAATCTAAATATTGAAATGCTCACTTAGCACTACTCTTAGAATGCTGTGCATTTAAATTTCATCAGCCACTCTCAATAGATAATAAAAACCTTATCATTATTTCCATACGATAAGAGTAAACATCTTCCTTCCTAGAAAAATCAGAAGAATCTATTCCCATATACCTTTTCATTAATTCCTTTAATAACTTTCTTGTAGAATGAGGCAAACCATTCTCTTTCAAATACTCTCATAATCTAAACTTGTCTCTATCATCTTCTCACTCTAGAAGATTATCAGGAGATATTTTAGCAAGTATTTGTTCCTTTTTAAGAAAGTTTTTCATCTTCAAAGCATGAATTCTCCTTCTTCTTGTTTTTTTTGTGTCTATAACATGTTGATCATATTTTTTCCTTATTTCAGGATTTGTAACAGTTACATGAAAATGGTTACTTTCTCTCGTTAGAATTATTTTTCACTCAATATCCAATTTCTTTAATATATCGAAAACTATTTCCCTATTTTTTCAGTTTAATCATTTAAAACCTATATCAAAAGCATTACCTCATTGATGTGGAGAAAGTTTTGAACTTATTCTTACTCCCCTAGAATCTTTTATCTCATCATTATGAACCTTAGGTCTAAATCAACTGACAATCTCAGCTATTACTCAAGTAGAATCATGAATTTTCCTTCAAATAACTCACATAATATCATATGCCATAGGAGTAAAACATAAATAATCAGGATTGACTCATTCCACTTGTCATATACCATTTAACTTCACAAACATTCCTTCAAAATCCAATAATTGATATCTTTTAATATATCAATCTTTTATATAATTCTCAGTATCTTTTAAGTCCTTGATAATAGGATATTCATATCACTCAGATTTTGAGTACTTTAAAAACGGCTTTATTCTAAGAGTAAAATTTCTTCTATAAAGAATATCCTCTAATTCCTTCCTATTATTTTGTTCTTTTAGTAAATCAGGAAAAAACTTCTCATATATATCTCTAGCTATTTGTCATATATAGTTTCTATCCTCTCAAAAATGCTCATCTAATACATCTCATAGTACGTCCAAATATTCAGAGACAGAAGACGCTGGTATATTATAACTTTTATCTCATATTGTTACACTTAATTGATTTTCTGCTATTTTATTAAAAAGTATATTATAAGAAATTCATTCATTATAAAATAGTATATCAGCCTCAGTTGAAAAAATACTTATAACTTCAGACTCATCATCTTCAGGAGCTTGATTATTTTGAATATCTTTTATATCTTCGGTAGTTTGATTATTACTATTATCCTCTTTAATTTCTAAAGTATGAGTTTTAGTTCCATCAGGAAAAATAATAGGAAGTTTAGATATTTGTGAAATAATAATAGAACCATCCAGTCTTTCATAATCAACATAAAATCAAGTTTCCCATTCTGGCATAAGTACTCTTTTATCCACATACAAAGTTTCCTTACTGTTTATATTTTTAAAGTCAGGATTAAACTTTTTATTATATTCAAAGATTTTATCTATATAAAAATATCCCAAACCAGCCTCTTTTAATTTATCAGATAAATTATCTCACTTCCTTATTCTATAAACTTGCAATGGTAATTTATATCTTTTTCATATAATCAATCATCCATCATCCAAAAATAGACTTTGATTTTCTTCCATGAAGATTTTCGCATAAGAATCTCCTCTAAGTCAAAATTTTAACAAAAATTCATTTACTCACTCTCACTCTTTAGGAATAGCTTCAACTCAAGCTTCTGCAAATATCATACTTCATAAATCATCTTTTTTTCTAATTCTTTTCATTTTTCTACTCTTCTCTTTTTTCAACTATCCTGTTCATAAAAATGTATATAAATATACCTTAGCTCATTAAAATTTAAATTTTTAAAAGAATTGTTTCAAAATCTCTCATCCATTATTTCCTTAACATCATCTTGAAAATCTTCAAGTTTATCATAATTGTTTCATATTTTTCTAGCTCTTCACTCTATCCATCATCACTTTTGCTTCTCTTGTTTTAATAACATACTTCATTTATTTCCATAAAAAACCCAAGAATATTTTGTTTCTCATATATAAAATATAGAATTTATACCTCAAGAAGAAAGTAAATAAAAACCTTCATTACTATCTTTTTGCTCAGGCTTTGGTACCCCAGATACAAAATCTTTTTTATTATCAGATTTAGATTCTTCTCAAAACCCTTCACAAATTTTCTTCAAATGAGGCTTGTAAGAAGACAAAAGCTTATCAACATCATCTTCTAAAATACCTCTTATCTCTCATTTTAAAACTTTTCTAAATTCACTTTTTATCTCATCATAATTTGAATAGTTCAAATTATGTCTCCATGGTCTATAATTACCCCATGATCAATTCAACTTTCTTTTTGGCAAAATACTTCATCTCTCATCATAAAAAACAAATGCATAAGTTTCTCAATTATAATATACAGGTAAATTAATCCCTCAAGATTTTAAAACACAAAATAAGTCATTGCGATTTCACTCATTTCATCTAAGCAACTTTATCTCAGAAACTATATCTAAATGCGTATCCCTAGTATATTTATGAAGCTCTGTTTTTTTTAAATAAATAATCATAAGAGCCCTTACTTTTTCCCTATCTATATTATCTAAAGTATTATCTGCTATTACTAAATTTCATTTAGTTATATTACTAACTCTTTCATTTAATGAATCATAAAATACCTCAAATGAAGAAGTATCCGTTAAAGGCTTTATGCTATCTATCCATTGTCAATTACTTCAAAGATACTTTGATAGGACCTTTGAATTATGGTAAACAACAAAAGCATATTTCTTTTCTTTACCATTGTCATCCTTATAAAAAAAAGGAATATTTATTCATCAAGATGGTAATCTTCAAAATATTTCATTCTTTTTCTCTTCTCCAAGATTAATCTCTATTATCTCTGATCACATAATAATTATTATAGACTTATTAACAATTATTATACAATATATTCAAAAAATAAACAAAAATTTGCATTTATCTTTTTTTTTTATAAAATATTTCCGCTTCTAAAATCGTGTATCGTGAATATGATTACTTTTCTTTAATTAATCCCGAAAATTAAATAAAGAGAAAATAAATATATTCTTAATTATGGAACAATCTGAAAAAATTGATAGGTTTTATCAATTTTTGTTGTATTAAATTTTTATCAAAAATACTATGGCGAAAGCAATAAAAGCATACATAAAATTACAGATAAATTGAGGACAAGCTAATCCAGCTCCTCCTGTTTGACCTGCACTTTGACAACATGGTGTACCTATCCAAGAATTTACTCAAAAATTTAATGAGAGAACAAAAGATAGAATGTGAGTAAAACTTCCTGTTGTAATTACTGTTTACGAAGATAGAAGTTTTGACTTCATTGTAAAACAACCACCAATGGCGGTTTTAATCAAAAACAAATTAAACTTAAAAAGTGGTTCTAAGGTTCCAAATAAGGACAAAGTTTGAAATCTTACTTTTGAACAACTTAAAGAAATTGCAATTGAGAAAATGCCTGATTTAAACTCTGTAGATATTGCAGGTGCTATGAAAATAGCTCAAGGTACAGCCAGAGCTTCTGGTATTACTACAGATATTGATGGTATGACAAAAAAAGAAGTTGCTGCTAAATTATAAAAATTTTTAGACTAAAGGTTTTATCATCTTTGGTCTAAGTATATGCGCTCATCGTCTAGTGGCTAGGACGACGCCCTCTCACGGCGTAAACCGGGGTTCAATTCCCCGTGGGCGTACCAAAACTGAAAATTAAGAGATTTTATTATTTCAAAGAGCTTACTTTCCTTTATGGTAAGCTCTTTTTACTGTTTAAAATAAGTTCGCACTGCATAGCTTTAATAATTTTTCATTTTTTTTCATCATTTCAGTTTTTATAAGTCTCTGAAAGGTTTTCTACAAGTTCGCACAGGTTTTCTATAATTTCTATTATATTATCATCTCACTGTTTCAATGCTTTTTGTTCTTCCTCTAATTCTATTTTTTGTTTTTCTAACTTTTCTTTGTAAATATCATAAGTTTTTTTATCTATCTCATTTTCTAGAAATTTATCAAATAAGCTTTCTAGTTTATTTTTTGTTTTATTTAGTTCTTTTGTGTTTCTTTTTAAATCTGCTTTCCTATTATTTACTTTATCTTTGTAATACTCTTTTAATGTAGCTTTTGATAGTGCTACAAGAGGTTTAGGAAAATTATAATTACTTATATGTTTTTCAAACTCCTCAAATAATTTCTTTTGACTTATATTTATTTTGTAAGGTGTTTTAGCTCAATGATGATAATAAATATTTCATTTAGTTTTATAGGGGTATAAGTTATTTCACTGAGTATCTTTTAAGATGTTTGTAAAACATCTTGGTAAATCTTTATTTTTATCATATCTTACTGCTTTTGTAATTTTATTTACTTTATCAAATAACTCTTTTGAAATTATAGGTTGATATCAAGGACTATCAAATAAAGCTTCCTGTCATCAAAATTTTTGTAATCAATAATACTTTGTATTTGTTAACATCTTTGAAACTCTTTCAGGTTTCCAGTTTACTAAAGCTTTTTCATTTATAAAATTTGCTATTTCTTGTAAAGTATGGCTTTTACTCCTCATAATAAAAGCTTGTCTTACTATTTTTGCTTCTTCTTGTATAACTTTCACATCTTTTTTTCATTTGGTTCAAGTATTTTTATATCAAAATATTGCTTTACCTAACCATTGTCATTTATTTAAGGCTGTAATCATTTTAGCTTTTACATCTTTACTTCTATCCTCATTATCTTTTTTAGCAAATCATAATTCAAAAAGAAGAAAAAACTTAGCTGATGAGTTTTGAGCATCAATAAATTTTTCTGTTGTAAAAACTCATTTTAACTTATTTTTATCTAATAGCTCTATAATTAGACTTATATCATGTATATTTCTTGATATTCTATTAGGGGCGTCCACTATAATATAATCTACTTTACCTTTTTCACAATCTGTAATCATTCTAGAAAATCAAGCTCTTTTAGAACCTGTCTTTGCACTTGCACTTTCTACAACCTCATCTAATACAACTATATTATTTATTTTAGCTGTATTTTTACAATTATTTATCTGGTGTTCTAAACTATTCTGTTGCAAATCTTCTCTGTCTGTTGATTTTCTACAATAAATTATTGCTGTTTTTTTCATGGATCAAAGGCTTTTTTATAAAATTATACTACTTAGTTTATTATAAGTATAATTGATATTATTACAAAAGAAAAAGAGACTTTAAAGGTCTCTTAATCCTCTAACATTAAGCTCCAAAAATTAAACATTTCTATTCAAATTTGTTCAATTTCTGAATCTGTTAAGTGTGAAAAATCTTCTCATAAAGTTTTTCTTATTTGCTCAACTGTAAGCATTTTTTAACAGTTTTCCAAAGTCTCTATATAGTGGTAGAGTGTCTTTGAATTCTGTAAAAAGTCCTGTATAGTAGCAGGTAATTTTATTTTACTTATTTATCGTTATTTTCAAGCTTAATTTTTTCTTTTAGCTTATATTTATTTATTTTTTCGTCATGCACATCAACCTCTATTTTTGAATAAGGAAACTTCTTTTTTAGTTCTATAAACTTATTTTCATCTCCTATAAATTCTAAATTTCATTCTAACAAGTAAGGTTTTCAATTTTTCTTTTGTATGGTTATTTCTTTGTATTCATCATCAAATACTTTATCTAATATAACTTCTTTTAACTTTATCCATCATTCTATAAGACTTATAATCTTAGGTTTCAAATAAACTCCAAAAGAGTATTTTTCATTTTCGCAAAGGTAGTCTCATTTTTCATCAAATAGAGGTATTTCATCAGTAGAAGAAATATCACTTATATAAATATAATCATTTCTAAATAAAAATATAAAAAAATAAAGATAACAAAAGCTTTTTTCATTTCACTTTTCCCAAAAATTATCTTCTGAGATTTTAAACATATTTCAGATAAGATTTTGAAAAGTTGCTAGTTTGTTTAATAGTATTTCTTTTTGTTTGTTAAATGAATATACTCAATAATTTTTTTCTAAAGTTCAATCAACAAAATCTTTTATTTTTTCATCTATTAAAGTAAATATCTTTTCTATGTTTTCATCTGTATCAAAATTGTTTTTTATCCGTATCCATTCATAAAACTTATCTTCTAAGAGTAAAAATAAAGGTTCTTCAAAAAATATAGTAGTTTCTTCTTTATTTAGAAATCTATAAACCGAATCATTATCAACATTCTTATAATTAAATTTCTTTTTCTCTCATTTATTTCATATATTAAAGAAAAGTTCTAAACTTTCCTTAACAGAATCAACATCAGCTTTTATATTTAGTTCTTTAAATAAAACAAATAAATAAAAATGTGTTTTTCTATAACTCCATCATTTAGGGGTAATCCAATGAATATTTATAGTATCTTTCTTTTCTTTCATAATATTAAGAAATCAATGATTTGGTTTTCATTTTCATCTAAAATATCAAGCCATATAATAAACTAGTGAAAACAATAAATATAGTTCTCATTCTTCATTTTCAAATGTTTCTTCATGCATATTATAAACAAAGTCTTTTATTTGTTGTTCCTGTTCTTGGTTCATCTTTAAAATTTATTATCAAAAAATATTTCAAACTCCTCTTCATTCTCATTATTATACAAAGGCAATCAAATAAGTTTATATTTATCAAAATTCATTTCAAGTATCTCTGCTTTGTGTTCTATCTGTAATAAAAACTTTTCCTTCCATCACTCACTAGAATTTTCAAATCATCATTCACTATCTTTAAACTGGTTTCCTTTTGGCTCAATAAACACTTGATAAGTAATAGGTTTTCAAGTAGTTTTTTCTTTCATAAATAAAACAAAATCAGGCTCAAACCTTTCTCAATCATCAAAAGAATATATTGCAAAATGTCTTTCACTTCTAAGTAAATAAATATCAGTATATTTATTTTTTAGTTCTTTTAACTTCTTTTCAAATAAATTTATAAAATCCTTTTCCTCACTTGTAGCATTTATTTTATCAAATACAAACCACTTTTCATTTTTTAAAAATGGCTCTACTGATAAATCAACCTTTATTTCTTTTTCTATAAAAACATCTTGTATAGTTCTTGCTTTAAAATCTGTTGTTCATATATATTTTACATCTTGTCTTTTTATTTCTGTTTCTAGGTTTCTTAACAAGGCAAAAACTGATTTTAATATATCTTGTGTTCAAAGGTTTTCTAAAACATCTTTAGAACTAAATAAATCAATTTTCTTTGCTCCTAAATACTTTTCACTTTTTATAAATTCATCTATACTTTTTAATCCTCACAAGTAAGTTTTTAAATTATCAAACCTATAAAAATCATTACTTGCAATAGCTTTTTTTATAATTCTTTTATCTATATCTTTTATTTCAAGTGTTTTAGGTATTTTCATTATTTCTATAGAATTTTCCATAATTCCTTTATCCTCAAAAATTTTTATATCTCAACTTTTTCAAGAATACAAAGTATATTCAAACCTCTCTTTTTTTAATCAAACTTTTTCTAAACTATCTATATCAAAATTATTTTTTTCTAATCTTTCATTTGTATAAATAAGTCATTGTTTATAAAAATCAGATTTTTTAAAATCATCTTTTAATTTTAGCTTAAATGTTTTTTTCTCTTTTTCGTCAAACATTCAAGTTTCAATTAATGCTTGTCTAATTTCTGTTATATAAGAACTATTAAAGCTTGTATGGTAATAAAAGGTTTCTAATATTTTTAGTTCTTCTTCATCTTTTTTATCAAATTTTCTTTTATATTTATCTTCTCATAAAGCTTTATTTGTAGAAAAGGGGAAATATCTAGCACCTCTTCAAATAAGTTGTGCTTCTGAAATGGTTTGAGGTCAAACTTTAGCTTTTCATGTTCTTTTATCTATAACATTACTTCTTGAGTCATAAAGTCTTACTATGTCAAAAAGGTTTAATACATCCCATCCCTCATTTAATTTTTGAACTGCAAAAACTGCTCTTATTTGATTATTTTTGTCTTCAAGGGTATTTAATAATATTTGATTTTTTGAGGCTTCTTTATCATCATTTGCACTTAAACATTTTTCAGGTGCAAAATCTTCTTTTAATTCTTTTACTAGACTTTCTAAATCTATATTAGATTTTTCAAAAAACTCAAAAGCTTTTATTATAACTTTTTCTTTTGTTTTAGATTTTATATTTTTCAAATCTTCTGGGCTTAGATTTTTTATTAGTTTATTAAAATTTTCTAAATTTTCTTGGCTTTCTGCTATTGTTTTTTGTGCTTTAAATAATATAACAGGTTTACAGTATATTTTATTTTTCTCTGCTATTTTTAATCTGTATTGACTTAAAATTAATGCTTGTAATATTCTATCTTTTTGCTCCATATCTGCTTTTAATATATCAACTTCTTTACTATATCCATCTAGTCTAAATTCTTTTAGATCATATTTATAAATAATTTTATCTAAATATTTTTTAGATATAAATTCATTTTGTAAATCAATAGTTGCTGTAAATTCTAAAAGTATATTTTGCTTATGTGAGTTTAGACTAAAGTAAAAAACGAAGTGCAATTTT
>DJMN01000020.1 GCA_002435385.1 Patescibacteria group bacterium UBA6489 | reverse complement strand
AATTCAAATTCAATTGTTAAATTTATTTCTTATTGTTTACAGAGAATATACAAATTACCTAAAAATAATGCCAATAAAAATAACCGAGTTTTGCCTCAGTTATCTTTGTTTTAGATGTTTATTTTTGAAAAACTGGGGAGTTTTGAGTTATATTACTTGTAATAAAAAAATATATATGTATTATAATAAAATTAGAGTTGAATATTTTAGTTAATTAATATTAGAAAGGTGGGTAAATTAGACTGAACTGGAAATTTAAGTAATGAACAGGTTTATAGAGAATTAGTAAAAAAACTTTATACAACAACAGACTGAGAAGTTAATTATAGTTTTTTAGACTTAAATAAATTAAGGAAAGAAGAAAATTTTGAATGACTAAGAGACTTATATTGTACAACAATATCAGAAATATTAGAGGGTGTTTCAAATCCTATTCCAGAACCTGGTAATGATTTAAATCCATTAAAATCACAGTTTGAAACATGTGAAAATTTAATAAAAGATTTGTGTGAAGAATTTAGTGTAGAGTATATTAATATACCTTTACAGAATGTACTTTATGATTTAAACGATCGTACAACAGTTCGTCTTATATTACAGGAAATAATTAGCAAAAAGTTTAATATTGAAGAAGAAAAATATGAACATTATATGAGTTTAGTTGGTGATATTTTGGGATTTAATTTGGACGCTGAAAATCCAGACGAATTTATAAAAAAATTACTACGTTTTCTGATTAATTTATGATGATTTGTTTTAGAAACCAAAGAAACACAAGATTAATTATTATTGATTTATAAAAAAGTATTATCTAAAAACTTTATAGATAATACTTTTTTTTGCATTATCTAATCTTTAAAGTAAACTAAACAAGCAAAATATTTTATTACTTTTTATTAAATAATTATGGCAGACCAAATTACAGAAACCGTAACCAAGGGTTGGTGATCAAGAATCATGAACTCAATTATGTGAGTTTTTATAGGTTTTTTAATGTTCATAGTCTCTTTTGTTGTTCTTTATTATAACGAATGAAGAGTTGATCTTTCAAAAGTAGCTAAAACAGCTATTGAAGTTGATGGTAGCTCTGAAGCTTCTCAAGAAGTAGATAAACAACTAGTTTCTATGACTAATACATTGAAATCTGATGAGAAAATCGGTGATACTTATATAAAAGAGTGAGATTATATCTCACTACAAAGAAATGTGGAAATGTATGCTTGGAAAGAAAATAAAAAATCAACATCTAAGAAAAATGTTGGAGGTTCAGAAACAACCACAACTACTTATACATATGAGAAAGAATGGACAAGTAGACCAGATAATTCTTGAAATTTTAAAGAGCCTGCGGGACATGAAAATCCACAAATGAGTATGAGTATTAACTCTATTAGTGTAAGTAAAGCAAAAGTATGAATGTATGATGTTGATATGAATCAAGTTACATTACCTCAAGATTATAGTCTATCATTGAATAATAATAATGTAATCTCAACTGGTAGTTTAAAGTTGGCTAATGATAAATATTTATTTCAGGGAAGTGGTACAATTGATAGTCCTGTAGTTGGGGATATAAGAGTAAGTTATTCTTATATAAGAAATCCACTGGATACTGTTACAATTTTCTGAAAATTGGATAAAGGTGGGAAAAAGGTTTCTCCATATTATGGGGATAAAAATGCTAAGCTTTATAGAATATTTGAATGAACAAGAGATACAGCAATTTCAACAATGAAAACAGAACACACAATAATGACTTGGGCTTTAAGAACTTTGGGTTTTGGTTTAATGTGGTTTGGTTTAATGTCTTTATTTGGACCTATTAGTGTATTTCTAGATGTTTTACCAATCTTTGGTTCTATAAGTAGGTTTTGAGTTGCTGCTGTTACATTTATTGTTTCTGTAATCTTATCAGCTGTTACAATTATAGTTTCAATGATTATTCATAATGTGATTGCTTTAGTTGTTGTAGTTTCACTGGTTATAATTTGAATAATTGTTTATTTGAAAAATAAGAGAAAGAAGCAGAAAAACACTTAGACTATTTTTTCTAAAAATTAAACACCCTCTTAACTATTTCTTAACACACCATTATTATAATGAGTGTGTTTTTTATTTTACTAGTAATATTTTATTTATTAACCTTAAAAATATTATGAAAAATAAAAGAAAATTGATGTTATTGCTTTTATTCATATTTTTAGTCTCTTCAAATAATATTGATAATGTAAGAGCTGAAATAAATTATAGTTTTGATGAAATATATCAAGAGTGTAGAGAAGAAGAACCTAAATTAAATTCTATAGAAAGAAAGGTATTAAAAAAGCAAATTCAAAAAAGAAAAAAGTATCATAAGAATTTGTTAGATTTATATAATAAGTGATTTGATGAAAAATATTTAGATATGATAAGTAAAAGTGGGGTTATTATTGATAAGCTTATGGAGCACTATAAAAATAATTAGGAGAAAAATATTATTTTTATAATTATTGAAAAATACAAATTATTATGATACCATATTAGTAATATATTACTAATAAAATAAAGATGGTTGATGTTATCCGTCAAGGTTTAGAAATAGATAAAAATAAAGAATGAGCTGATGAAGATGAATTATGATTAGCTACTGATAGGATTATTAGTTTATCCTCAAACTCCCATGAATCAAATATAAACACTTTTCTAAATAACGAAGAAAGAGAAAAATTATTTGATTATTTAGAAAAAACAGAAGGTTTAAAGTTATCTCCTAATATATTAGAAGAAATAATAGACAGATTATATGGGGGAAGTATTTTTAGATGAAAGATTTTTCATATTATAAATTCTAAATTTTCTTTAACTCCTGAAGATAACATAAAGTATAAAATGAAAATTTTATCAAAGATATCAAGAAAAAATTTATCAGATTTATTATTAGAAGTTGATTCATTTGACGATTCAACAAAAAATAAAATAGTGGAAGAAGATAATATTTCAAGAACTCTTATATTGTTTGCTGAAGAACTTTATAAAAAATGAAAAGAAGGAGATATTTACTTATGAAAGGCATATTTAGTTTCTCGTAGAAATGATATTTTAACAGCAATAATATCTTTAGATAAAAAAGTAGAACATGGAGTAATTATAGAAGAGAAATATAAAAAAGAATTAGGTAGTAATCTATCTTCACTATTAATATCATGAGAAATAAATTTAGATAATCTTGTACAAATTTTTCAAGTAATATGAAACTCACAAATTGAATGATTATGAAGTGATTTTAATAGAGTATTGAATAATTCTATTAAAAACTTGTTAGAGCAAATAGAAAATGATAAAAAGCAAGAAAATAATGAACAGAGAATAACTAGATTAGCTTCTATAATTGAAGCTTTATCTGTTTCTTGATATAGTGATTATAGAAAATATTTTGAATTAATAGTAAAATTTTTAGCTGAAAAAAAGAAATTGCACGAGATTATAAACTTATCAAAAAGGCTAGAATGAAAAACTAAGGAGTGAAAATACGATGAAAATTCAAAGTTAATTATAGAAGAATTGGAAAAAGAGTTGGTATTCTTTCAAGACCATAAATACAATCATATTCCTAATATAATGGTTTTTCCTTTAATTCATAATTTTGTAAAAAAATGAACAATACTCTTATTTCCTGATTGAAAAGAAAAGGTAATTATAGATTATGATGTTGTTGAAAAAGATGTTCAAGAAGAATTAAAAACTTATGATATAATAGTTAGATACGAAGATTGAAAGAAATGTATATTTTGAAAAATAGAATCTAAGGAGAGTGATGTATATTATTCTGGTAATTCTAATCCAAAATATTTTATACCTGAATTGAATGATTTTGTTGATTTTCAGTCTTACTTAGGTTTACTTAAAGGTATATGAACTAATTTTAGTAGATGAAAAATTGCTCTTAGTATGGATTTAAATATTTATAAATGGAAAAAATCTGTTAAAACAAGAGAAGAAGTAGAAAACAATCTAGTGAATACTTATGAAGAAACCTATAAAATTTTGTTAGAAATATATACTGATATATTAGAAAAACATAATAGAAATGAAAAACTAGATTTTATTGAATTACGAAAAAAGTATTTATCTGAGATTATTCAAAGTAAAATCTCTCCCTTACAAGCTTGAAGAATAGAATCATGATTATTTAGTGTATGTAGAAGAGAAGATATAATAAATAGGTATTTTTTAGAACTAAAAAGAACTCCCAAGGAGTCTGTAACAAAAATTTTTGGTGTAAAAGAAAAATATTTAGAATGAAAAGATGAAGATTTTATTTTTACTAGACATCTATGAATAATAAACATCAGTGTGAGAAACGAAAATGACTTGAAGCTTATTTCAAAAATAACAAAGCTACCAAAATGATATCATATTTGATGACAATCTCTTGAATTTTGTAATATTCCTGATCTAGTATGATGTATTACATTATCAAATGAAAATAGTAAAAATTTAAAAAAGGTAATAGAACATGAACAATTTCATCAATTTTTAACACACATTATGGCAGAATATAACTGAACAAAGTCAGGTAGTGTTAGTATTGAATCTTTTAAAGATGAACTTATTACTTATATGCAAGAAAAAAGTACTTCTGATAACAGGTTTTTGGCTCCACCTTTAGATGAAAAAGAATTTAAATATATAGTAGAAGACCTTTTATTTGCAGAAGACTGAAGTTATAATAGATTAAAAATCAACTCAACAACTTCCATAAAACAGATGCTTATAGATTCAATTTATAATAATTGAATTGATGAAAATTTAACAAAAGAAATAGAAAATATTTATAAAAATTATAAGATGGAATGGTTAAAACTTAAAAGTAATTTTAGGGAATTTGCCAAAATAGCTAATAGTACCTTAGATGAAAATTGAAATGTAAAATTGGGATTATTAGCTATTTCTCTATTAAAACATTGGAAATATTTTCAAAAAGATAAAAACACAAAATAATACTTTTCTTTAACACTTTCTTAACAAAATAAAGATATAATTATATATGTTAATTTATATTTTTATTTTTTGCTTATGAATTACAAAAAGATAGTATTAATTTTTACAATTTTCTTTTCACTTTTTTCTAGAGCATTTTGAATGGATGTAAGTGTTTCTACTGACAAAAATCAGATACAACAGTGAGAGGTATTTAATTTAAAAATAGAAATAGAGTGAAATCTGTCTTCTGGTTTTCAGGTTTGAGAAATAAAATGACTTGAGAATTTTGAGGTGCTTGGAAAGTCTCAGTCTCAGAGTAGTGCTACTAAAACCGTTATAGTTAATTGACAGACTCAAACTGAATCCCAAACTATTTATTCTATTTTTTATACTTTGAAGTGAATAGATAAGTGAGATTTTACACTTTGACCTATTTCTATAAGTAATTCTGAAAATTCAATAATTACAAATCCTATAAATATAAAGGTATCTTCAGATGGAATATTTTCTAATATAGTTCCTGAAAATGAAATAAAAGTTAGTTGAAATAATTTTTATGAATCTAAAATATCAAATAGCAAAGTTAGAAAAGGAGAATGGTTAGAGGTTTTGATAAATGTATTTCTGTTCTTTATCTGAGTTGTTTTATTATTTCTTTTGTTTTTATATTTTAAAAATAAAGAAAAAATTGATTTATTGATAAAGAATTTGATGAATAAATCAGGAGATAAAAATGAAACTTTGTTAGATAATAGAGTTGATGAAAATATTGATAATATTAATAAGACTTATGTTAGTGCTGAAATTAAGGATAAGAGTGAGGTTGAATCTAAATTAGAAGAAGAAAAAGAGAATATAGATATTTACCCAGACTTAGAAGATGAGGATTTTATTTCAAAATTAGAAGATATATTTTTATGTAAGTTAAAAGAAAAGTTTAATATAGAATGAATTGAAAATAAGACTTATGTTGATATTTTATGAGAATTGGAAGGTGTTAGTTACTATGAAAAAGAAAAAATAAAGATGCTTGGAAATTTATTTAATAAAGCTAAATATTCTAATATTTGAGTTGAGAAAGAAGAGTTGTTGGGAATTATAAAAGGGTTTTAATAGAAAAATTTGTAATAATTTGTTTTAATACTAAACTATGTTTGCTCTACTCAGGAACAAGGTTTTTTAAAGCCGATTCTAAAGTCAATAAGTAAGTGAAATAGAGGAAAAATAGTAAGATTTAATTAAGAAAATGCCTATAAATAATCCTTACATAGAAAAAGTAAATAACCATCCCTACATTATTACAGATACCCAAATAGCATCTCAGAATAAATGAAAGTGGAATAAATTTTTCGGAAATGGTAATGAAATTATACTTGAGATCTGAACTGGTCTTGGAAATTTTTTCAGTTCACAAGTTGCTCAAAATCCAGATAAGAATTATATCTGAATGGAAATAAAATTTAAGAGATGCTATGTGACAGCAGAAAAATCTCTAAAAAAGTGAGGAAAGAATTTTGTTATTATAAAGGATTTTGCTCAGAAGATAGATGAAATATTTTGAAATGAAGAAATCTTTCAAACCTATATTTTCTTTCCAGATCCTTGGGGTAGAAAAGAAAGGCAGAAAAAACATAGACTTATGCAAAAAGAATTTCTCACAAGTCTTTACAATAAAACAAAACTATGATGAAGAGTTATATTCAAAACTGATCATAGATGATATTTTGATGATACCTTAAAAATTTTAAATGAGTTGAATCTTTGGAAACAAGAGAGGAAAACATATCATTATGAAAGAGATTGTGAAGAATTTAGTACGAAGGAAATTACTGAATTTGAAGCTATATTTAGAGAGCATAGATTGGAAATTTGTTATGTTGAATTAATAAAAAAGTAGTAATATAGTTTAAATAGTAGGATATAATTAGTTGTGTGAAAATAATAATTTAAAACTCAGATTTGCCTAAAAAAGAGATATAGTTAATATGTCTCTAATTTTAATTCTTCATATTTTAAAATATGTATGTATTTTGACTTATTTTTCTTATAGCTTTTGTTACTGGGTTATTTTTCTTGTTTGATTTTAAGTTTATGAAAAAACAGAGAAAGGTAACTAAAAATCAACTAACTCATTTGATGGAACAGTTTGATAGGATTCCTATTTCTACTAAAAGTCCAAAGGAGCAGATAATTGATTATGATAAGTTGTATCATAGAGCTTTGAGAGATTTAGGTTATATGTGAAATTTCTGAGATATATTAAAATTAAATCCTAGAGAAATAGAAGATATAAATAGTATTTGGGAACTTCATAAACTTAGGAATAAGTTGGTTCATGATTTTGATGTACTTGGAGATAAAAAGTTGAAAGAGAAAGCTTTGGAATATAGGTTAGAAATAAAAAAGCTTTTAAAGACTATTTCTTAAAGGATGTTATTTTTTTAGAACTTTGTTTCTAATTTCTTTTCTTTTATCGTTGTTGTGAAATTTTAGCATATTGTCATTTATGATTATTCAGTATGGTTTTCCTAATTTTGTATAACTTTTTGTGGTTTTAGGAAGCCATATTTTTTTTATTATTTTTTCTAGTTGGTCTAGAATTTGGGATTTATCTCAACAAGGATTTCATCTATATTTTATGTATTTCTCATTTTCGTATAAGATACTTTTTTGTTCTTCAAAGTTGCACCAAGAAGAGTTTGCTTCTATGAATTTTTCATATGTTCAGTCATAGTTTAGTATTGGTTTGAAGTATAGGATCCGAAAGTATAGATATATATCGTTTTTTATTGCGATGTTTTCAAAGTTTAATGATTCTTCATTGACAAAAAAGCTTAGGCATAGTTTTCATTTATGTCTTTTATGAGTTTTTTTTATTCATAAGAAGCTAAATATAATAGTGATTAGGAATCTGTTTAGCCATAGTCTATTCTCTGAAGTAACTATAAACAAATCTATGTCCGAGCTTTGTTTTCAAGAGTTCATTGATGTGCTATTTCATACTCAAATCATTTTTAATCATGGAATCCATTTTATTAGCTTTATATATTTTGTTGCTTTTTTTATGTATAAAGAGTCCCAATAAGAAGGAAAATTCTTTATATTTAAAAGTTTTTTAAATGTTTTTTGTTGTTTTTGGGAAAAATTTAGTTTCATAGATTTCTTGGATAACCTTACTCTAGCCTCTTCTTAGAGGGGAAAGGATAGGTAGGTGAAAAGATATAATAATTTCAAACAAATTTATTATATTTAGTCTATAGAATTCTGCAAAAAACTTTTTGATAAATAGGGGCTTTATACTATACTATAGGTAATATTTAGGTTGTTAATTGTTTAATTATGAAAGTATTTAAAAAACTAGTAATTTTAGGGATTTTATTCTTTGGTTTCTCTTCATTTTCTTTAGCTAATGCTTTTCAGGATGATGTTGATTGTGATTTTGTAAAAAATGATATTAAGCAGTATGTTAGTTATAGGATAAAGGTAAATAATATGTTTAAGTTTTTAGAAAGAAAAAGTGCTACAGATAAACAAATATATACTGAGAGAATAGATGATATTGTAAGTAGGTATTTATCTAAATTTGAGAAAGTAAAACAAGATAAATTTTATACAATTGTATGATATATGAAGTGTAAAAATGATGAACAAAAAAAATATAATTTCTAAAAAATAATAATTTACTTATGGAACAAAATTATTCTCTATATTTTTCTTTTTTTATGGCTACCTTGCTTTGAGGTTTAGTTGGGATAGAGAAAGAAATTCCGAAAAGTGACACTAAGTTAGCATATTGAAAATGATTTTGAGGAGTTAGATCATATGCAATGGTTTCTTTATTGTGAGCTGTTTCTGTGTGGATTTGAGATGTTATGGGAATAGATTTATTTGTAGTGTTTTGTTTATTCTTTGTTTCATGTTTTGTCTTGATTTTTTATGCTTATTGAGTTTTTAGGGAAAAGGATTTGTCAGCAGCTAGTGAATACTGAGTATTACTCACTTATTTTATAGGTGTTTTTGTAATGTTGGAATATTTAAAGCTTGCGATTATCTTTTCTATTTTACTTACTATATTGTTATCTTCTAAAAGTTATTTTGAGGGATTGAAAGATAAGGTGAGTAGAGATGAGCTTGTAAATACTTTAAAGTTTGCTGTTATAGCTTTTGTTGTTTTGCCTCTTTTACCAGATGAGAAGTTTTCTATTGCTCAGATTCTTTCTTTTTGAGGAGATGTTTCTGAATTTATGCTTGGATTTAAATTTTTAAGTATGAAATTTGTAAATCCACATTCTATTTGGTTTTTTGTGGTTATAATGTCAGCAGTTTCTTTTTCTGGTTATGTTGCTACAAAAATTATGTGAAAGAAAGGTGGGATTATGATTTCTTCTGTTCTTTGAGGTCTTATTTCGTCAACAGCGGTGACTGCTTCTATGACAGAGAAAAGTAAGTCTGATAAAACGAATATTCCGTTTTATACTTTGTGAACTATTATAGCTTCTTCTATAATGTTTTTGAGGGTAATTTTTATAATACTTCTTTTTGATATTTCTTTGCTTTGAGATATCTATATTCCTTCACTTGTTATGTTTTGAGTATTTGTATGAATGGGGGTATATTTTTATGTTAACTCAAAAAGGCATTGACTTGAATCTGGTAAAGTGAAAGTAGAAACTGATGCAGAAAGTCCGTTTACTATAGCTCCTGCATTGAAGTTTGCTTTGTTTATCCTTTTTATAAAATTTTTGTCTAGTTTAGGAATGACTTATAAAGAGGTATGGTGAGAGCAAATTTTTTATTATGTACTTTGAGTTATTTCTTGATTAGCTGATGTTGATGCTATAACTCAAACGATGGCAGTGGATGCTAGGGATTGACTTATTATGTCTAAGGTAGCGGTTTATACTATTTTGATAGCTGTTATGTCAAATAATCTTGTTAAATGAAGTATTGCTGTGAAATTTTGAGAGAAGTCGTTTGGTAGAAAGGTTATGTTTAGTTTTATTTTATCAATGATTGCTTGAATTATTGCTATGATTATTTCTTAAGAAATTAAATTATGAAGTATTTATGTACAAATTGTAATTATATGTATGATGAATCTATGTGAGATTCTAGAGAGGGGCTTGAGCCATGAACTACTATAGATAAGATGATGTGGAATCATAGTTGTCCAAGTTGTGGAGGTTCAATTGAGGATTTTCAAAAAATTGAAGAGGAGGTTTTGTATGCTGAGTTTCCTGAAAGTAAGTGAATTTTTGAAATGAAGCATGTTCCTTTTGTTAAATTTTTGAGTAGTGATAAAATAAGTGTAAGGGTATGAGAAGTTGAGCATCCTATGGAGGAAGAGCATTTTATTTCTTCTATTATTCTTTATGATGAGTATTGAGATATTATAGAAGAAAAGTTTTTGACTTATGAGCAAAAACCAGAGGCTGAATTTGAAACTACTGATTTGGATTATTTTGAAGTGATGGCTAGGTGTAATTTGCATGGACTTTGGAGTACTGGGGTTATTAAGAATATATAGAATTAGTTACCATCCCCTAGCTCCCTACTTGGTTTAACCTCACCCTAGCCCTCTCCTCAAGGAGAGGGGACAAGAGGATTTGGTACAGTTAAAGCTCCCCCTTAGTCCCCCCTCAATTGAGGGGGGAGAATTAGTTTTAGTTTTTGAACTATAGTCTCCCTACTCGTTCCTCGCATTCTCCCTTAATAAGGGCGAATTTAGAGGGGGATTTTTTTGAATAGTAGGGAATATGTTTTTTTGTTGGAGGATTATTTATTAAAATGAATAAGTATGGTGGAGTATTGAACTAGGGATGAGTATCATAAGAAAAAATGAAAGAAGGTTTATTGAAAGGATGATTGTCCTTTTTGTTTGCCTAATAATCAGGTAAAGTGTGTTGCTTGGGAGTGAAAGCATTGGTATCTTACTAATAATATTTATCCATATTCTGGTAATGAGCAGCATTTGATGGCTATTCCTTATAGGCATCATAAGTTTTTTACTGAGTTGAGTGATGAAGAAATTTTGGAACTAAAGGATATTGCTTTGTTTATAAAGGATTTTTATGGTGATGGTGATTATTTTTCTTGTTTAAGGGAAACTATGGGAAATAGGAGTGTTGAGCATTTGCATATGCATTATTTACCTTGAAAGTTGCAATGAAAATATTTGAGGAAGATGCTTATGGGACAAGGGTTTCCGATAGTTGAGGATAGATGTTAGTTTTTTTCTATTGTTTAGGATATTGTTTTTATGTTTTAATTAGTATTTTAGTGTAGATGTTTGATGAGCTTAAAGATATTGAATTTATATATTTTATACCTGTATTATTAATATTTAGTATTCCTATATTATGGTGAGTTACTTCATATTTTTATGTAAAAAGTTTTTGAAATTTTGAAATAGTTTTTTTAGATCATATAGAAAAAATATCAGATTTGGTATGAAAGTGAACAGTATATAAAGATGTATGATGAAAAATTATATTAAAATTAAATAAGAGTATTTTTATAAAGAAAATAAAGATTCAATATGGATTTTACAGTAGACGTTGAAAAGCTAGTCAAAGTTTTTATACTAATCATAAAGATATTGAAATAAATAAGAGGTATGATTGAGATGATATTTTAGAACAAGATTTCATTATAACTCCTAAGGAATTAAAGGAATGAATGAAAAGAATTTATGATAGACGAGCTTTTTGGTGATTAAGAGTTAATTCTCTAAGAGTTTTTGGAAATATTGAGCGTATAGATATAAAATTAACTTTTGATATAGAGTGAATTAATTTTAGTAAGGAAATATATTTAAAAATTCCAAGATGAGAGTTGAGAGAAATTTTAGAAGAAGGGAAGAAATAAAGGGATTTTTGGACTTTATTAAAAATAACTAACTAGCTTTTTTGTAGGGCTAGTTTTTTTGTGGGAAAGTTTTGACATTAGGGATGTTGTTTGTATGATTTGGAGGAAATAAAGTTTTTAGTAAGAATTAGAACTTGTATAGTAAGAACCTATATGAATTATAAAAGGTCAAGCTTTTGGAAAGATGAAATATATAAAAGAATTTAGATTATTATTTTTTTCATACGAATGAAGAATAAATCGCTCTGAATATATCTTCGGGGCTATTTTCGGATATTTTGTATCTTTTTTATTTTGTGCCTTGTTGTTAATCTTAAGAAGGCATTTAGAGAATTTTTTTGATATTATACAATTAACTTTGTTGTGAAATAAAATTTTTATATGATTTATGGGAATATTTTTGTATTCATTAATAGTTTTAAAAATAAAGAGGTTTCATGATTTTAATCAAAGGTGATGGTTTATGTTAATTCCTATATATTGAACAATTATGCCTATTTTCTGGTCTTGAACTAAAGGTGAAAATGGATTCTGAGAAAAAATTTATAGAAAAGATAAGATATTAAAAATTGAGTATATATTAATTTTATTGTTGATAATTTTTATAATTATATAAAAATTGGAAATGTAAGAGTAACTGAGAAGTCATCAAATGAAATTATATAATCTAAATTAGCAATAGATAAAGATAATTGTTATAAACAAGATTTTATTGTTGATATGTCAGAATGTGAACAAATTTTATTTACTAACTAAAAAACTATGAAAAAAATATTATTTTTATTATCACTAATCTTAATTCCTATAACTTTTGCAGATTTCTCAGATGTCACAACCGACCACCCATATCTAGAAGCAATAAACTATGCACAAGAGAATAATATAGTTAATTGATATAAGGATTGAACATTTAAACCAGAAGATGAAATAACAAGAGAAGAATTTACAAAAATCATTATAAAATCAAACTTTTCAGATTCAGAAATATATTGAGAAGATTGTTTTCCTGATGTGGACTGATGAGATTTTGAAAAATATATTTGTACAGCAAAAAGAGAGTGAATAATTGGAGGATATAAAGATGGTAGTTTTAAACCAAAGGATAATATCTCTTTTCTTGAAAGTGCTAAGATTATAATCTTAGGATTAGGGAAGGAAAGTGAAGTATGAAGTGAGGTGGGATTAGAAAAATATTGAGTTTATCTAGGTAGTAAAAAAGCTATTCCTGTTTCTGTTGATACAACAGATGCTGAAATAAATAGAGGGGAAATGGTTGAGATTATTTGGAGATTAAAGGAGTGAATTGAAAATAAGGCTTCTCAGAATATATGAGAATTGAGGATTGTTACAGAATTTAAGAATGAACTAGATGAATTATTTATTCTTTTAGCAAAGGATGATTTAGATGTTGATGGTTTTAATTCAGAATATACAATAGTTCAGGAAAATGAACCTGAATATGATGTTATTGTTTCAGAAGAGAAAGAAGAACAAGTGGTTGAAAAAACTGAAAATAATATTCCTAATTCAGAAGAGGAAGATAAAATTGTTAAACAGTTTGAAAATGAATTAAATGAGCTATTTACTCTTTTAGAGGATTGAATTTATAGTTATACGAAAAAAGAAGATAAGGTTTATTATAATGATAAACAGGTAGTAGATGCAGATTTTGAAACATTTGAAAAGATAAATGATGAATATGCAAAAGATAAAAATTATGTTTTTTTTAGATGAAAAATTTTTGAATGAGCTGATGCAAATACATTTGAATATTTATGAGATAATTATTTCAAGGATAATGATTATGTTTACTATGGTGAAGAGGTAAAAGAATGAATAGATGTTGAAACTTTTGAGCTTATAAAAAGGTGATATGCAAAGGATAAGGATTATATATATTACAATTCTATTCCTTTGGAAGATGTAGATGTAAAAACATTTGAATTTTTTTCTGAAAATGGTTCATATTCTAGAGATAAGAGCAATGTTTATTATGATGGTAAGAAAATAGAATGAGCAGATGTTGAAACCTTTGACGTATTTGAATACTATGCAAGAGATAAAGATACTATTTACTCTAATTGAAAGGAACTGGAATGATCTGATGCTGATACATTTCAAGTTATCGGAGAATGGTATATGAAAGATAAGAATAATATTTATACAACAGGGAAATGATGGTATTGATTATATTCTATAGATATAGAATGAGCGGATATGGAAACTCTTGAATATATAGATTTAAGTTATTTTAAAGATAAAGATAATGTTTATTATAATCGTGAGATTATAGAATGAGCAGAGCCAGAGACTTTTATGGTACTAAACTATAATTATTCAAAAGATGAAAATAATGTTTATTATAACGGAAAAATATTAGAGTGAGCGGACTTAGAAACTTTTGAACACATAGATTCAACCTATGCAAAAGATAAAGAAAATATTTACTACCAAGGAAAAGGAATAATTTGAGTGGATCAAGAAACCTTTGAAATATCAAAAAAAGATTATTCGTACTCAAGGGATAAAAATAATTGTTATTATAATCACTTCAAATTTACACTTTCAGAATGTGAAGAATATTTTTAATAAGTAACTAATTTAATTTCTCCCTTTTTCAAAGGTAAGGTGAATTGCACCCAAAGGGCATAAACTTCGCAAGAGAGTATGCCCTGGGGAAGAGTACCTGAGGTACTAAGGGGAGGGATTCAAAATATTAGTCTATTAAAACTAAAAAAATCTATTGAAAATTCTAAATATCAAAGTTGAATTTTTATGTTTTTCTGATAAACTATATATTAATTTAAAAGAAAAATAAAAATAAATGGAAAAAGTCTTTTTAGAAGTTGTTGTTGATAGGTTAAACGAGAAGTGACCATGAATCTTTGAGCAGATACTCCTTGTTTTGCATAAGGTCTTTAATAAGGCGAATAAAACCAGTAATTTTTCTTTTGAAATAACAAAGATTTGAAACAGAATCAGATTTTTTATAATATGTCCTGCAGAGTATAAAAGTTTCTTAAAAAATCAAATTTATGCACATTATAGTAATGTTGAGATAAATGAAGTATCAGATTATTTGAGTCAAATTCCTAAGGATAAACTATATATTTGAAAATTGAGTCTGAAAAAACATAACTTTTTTTCTATAAAAGATTTTATAGAAGAGGATTGAAAGACTGGAGTTGATCCTTTTTCGTCCATTACATCAGCACTCTCAAAGACTTGAAAATATACTTTAAATACTTTTCAAGTTAATTTTAGACCTGTGGATGATAAAAGTTGGAAGAAAAATAGTGAAAAGATTATAAAAGTTTTAGAGTCTTCTTACCCAAAATTTATACAAAAGATATTATTACATCCTTCTTTTATATTTTTCAAAATATTTCTTTTTCCAGTGTTTTTATTTTTTAAATTCATTTCTTTAGTGTTTTCTAGAAAGGGAGATGAAGATGAGGTTTCAGATGAAGCAAAAGCTGCTAAAGAGCTTACACAGGCTTTAATGGAAGAGGGAAAAAATATGGAGGATAATAAAAAATCAAGATTTTTTGATAAGCTTTCACTGAAGTGATTTAATGTTTCAGCTAGACTTATACATGCTTGAGATGAGCCTTTTGAGGCTAAAATTTCAATAAAAGAAGTATTTGCAACATTAGAAGTTTTTTCTAATTTGTGACAAAATTCTTTGGAATTAGAAAGTATTTCTAATGATGAGAATGCTATTGTTAATGCTAAAAGAAGAACGGTTTGAGATGGCTTTATATTGTCTTCTAAGGAACTTTCTTGACTTGTTCATTTTCCAACCGTTTATGTGAAAACTCCATATATAAATTGGGTTACATCTAGAGCATTTGAGCCACCATCAAATCTTCCTATTGTAGATCCTGATTTGACAGATGATTATACTCCAGAGACTGATTTAACTCCCATTGGAAAAACTAATTTTAGATGAACTAATATGAGTTTTGGTATTTGACCAGATGATAGAAGAAGACATATGTATGTTATAGGAAAAACGGGTATGTGAAAGTCTGTTTTGCTTGAAAATATGATTTTGGATGATATAAATAAATGAAGATGAGTTGCTGTTGTGGATCCTCATTGAGATTTGGTAGAAGCTATTATATGACATATTCCTAAAAGTAGAACTAATCAAACTATAATTTTTGATCCTAGTGATTCCGAGTCCCCTATAGCATTTAATATGCTTGAAGATGTAAATCCGAAACATAGAGCTTTTATTGCATCTGGACTTGTTTGAATTTTCAAGAGAATATTTTGAGATAGTTGGTGACCAAGATTAGAGCATATTTTAAGAAATACTATTTTGGCTCTTATTGAGTATCCTAATAGTACATTGCTTTCTATTCCTCTTATGCTAACTTCAGATGTTTTTAGGTGAAGGGTTGTTAATAAGATAACGGATCCTATTGTAAAGAAATTTTGGACTCATGAGTTTGCTAAGATGGCTCCAAATCAAAAGGTAGAGGCATCATGACCAATATTAAATAAAGTGTGACAATTTTTATCTAGTTCTATTCTTAGAAATATATTAGGACAACCTAAGAATTCTTTTTCTATAAGGTGGGCCATGGATAATCAAAGGATTGTAATTATAAATCTTTCAAAGGGAAAGATTTGAGAGGATGGTTCAAGCTTACTTTGAGCGATGATGATTACAAAATTTCAACTTGATGCGATGAGTAGGGCTGATATAGCAGAAAAAGACAGAAAAGATTTTTATTTATATGTAGATGAATTTCAGAACTTTGCTACAGATAGTTTTGCTACTATTTTATCAGAGGCTAGAAAGTATAAGTTGAATCTTGTTATGGCAAATCAATATATTGATCAGATGACGGAAGAGGTTAGATGAGCTGTTTTTGGAAATGTGTGAAGTTTGGTTTCTTTTCAAGTTTGATATCATGATGCTGCTATTCTTAAAGAGGTTTTTGCATGAGAAGTAATGGAAGAAGACTTAACAAATTTAAAAAAGTATACTATTTATTTGAAGCAACTTATAAATGGTATGCCTTCTCCTGTATTTTCCGCATGAACTTTTCCTCCTCATCAGAAGGATGATGAAGATTTTAAAATTAGGTATTCCAAAATATTAAATGTAAGTAGGGAGAGATATTGTAAAAGTAGAAAATTGGTTGAATCTAAAATTAATAAATCTATGATAGAGTTAGATAAACTTGAAGAAGAATGGGAAAAAAAGAAAGAAGAATTCAAGCAAAAGAAAGAAGAGGAGAAGAGACAAGCTCATTTGGAGAGAATGAGAGAGCAAGAGAGTTGAAAGAAATAAAATATTTCTCTTTACAATAACTTGTTAAACCTTATACTCTCTTTTAATAAAATATTTCTCTTTACAATAACTTGTTAAACCTTATACTCTCTTTTAATAAAATGTTTTTCGAACTATACTTTTTAACCTTGAGAAAGTTTTCTATGTCTAAAAAATTTGTAAATAAGATATTTGGGATTCTTTCATTATTTATGAAAAAGCATACAAATATGATGGTAAAATCAATATTTGATTTTGAAAAATTAGTTAGGGAAAAGGATAAACTTTTAGTTATTTTTGGTAGTCCTGATTGTGAAGGGTGTCATAAGATATTACTCATATATCCATATGTTCTTTATAAGGTTAGTAAAATAAAAGCAGTGCTTAGATTTTGCAATATAACACATTCTAAAAGTAAGTGTTATGAGAATATATGAGTTGTAAAAACTCCAACTTTGAGATTTTATGAAGGATGAAAACTTGTAGATTCAATAGAGGAGCTTAATGATATTCTTACTTATTTTAAAAAAATTTAGATACAATGAAAATAGATAATCTTACATTATCTTTTGATAATAAAGTCATATTAAGAAAACTAAACATTGATATAGCTTCATGAGAGTTTGTTTTTGTTATTTGATATTCTTGAGAGTGAAAAACTACTCTTATTAGATCTCTTATATGAGATAAAAAGCCAACAATATGAGATATAGTTTTGAATAATGGATGATTTTTGTATAAGAATTTGAGTGAGAAATTGCTTTTGTCTTATAGAAGGGATATCTGAGTTATTTATCAGGATTATAAGTTATTGGAGTCAAAAAAGGTTTATGAGAATGTGGCTTTTGCTATGGAGGTTTGTTGATATAGTGATAAGTTTATAAAAAAGAAGGTTCCTGAGGCTTTGAGGCATGTTTGAATTCTTGTAAAAAAGGATAAGTTTGTTCATGAGTTATCAGGTTGAGAAAAACAAAGGGTATCTATAGCTAGAGCTTTAGTGAACGATCCTAGTATAATTATATGAGATGAGCCTACTTGAAATTTAGATCCTACAACTTCAAATGATATTATGAAAATTTTTGAGGATTTGAATAAGGAGTGAAAGACTGTTATAATTGCTACTCATGATAAGAATATAGTAAATGGTATGAAAAAGAGGGTTCTTACACTTAAAAATAAAGAATTGTTTTCTGATGTGGAGGGGGGAAGTTATAATTTGGATTAGGATGTAAACAGAAAAAAAGACTTGTTTTCACAAACAAGTCTTTTTAGTTTTTTATATGGTTCTTAATGTTTTATTTAAGGAGATATGAATTTTTAAATATTTTTCTTTAATATTATTGTTGCTCAGTTGTAGTCTCTTTCTAATCTGAATCAATCAGTTCTACTTTTAGTAAGAGATTTCAATCATATTCAGTCCTTTCATAGATATTTTGTTGGATTTTGTTTTTTGTCTTTGTTACTTATATTGATTCCAGCTCAATTATCTTTGATTATTATTAATATAGTTTTTCTTTTTATGTTTAATATTATATTTATAGTTATTTTTCATATGAAGTTTTTATCTCATAAGTAATTTTTTTTACATCAATCAAATGAATTTTTTAATGGCTCATCAAAAATGTTTGATATATGGTAAATTCAACTTTCATTATTAGCTAATGTGTAGCTTAAGTCTTTTCTTATTTTTGATTTTAAGTTCTCTTTTAATTGTTCAAATAATTGATAACCACATATTTGAACAATATGATATTTAGGAGGTGTTAATTCTCTTTGTCAAAGTTTTAGTTCATAATTTAATCTCATTTTTTTTATAGAAAAAATAATATTTGAAAAAAGTATTTTATTTGATATAATTTATTAAATAATTTTTTAAAGCATAATTAAAAATAATCTTATGTCAAAAGATTTATATAGTGTTTTAGGTGTCTCAAAGAATGCTACTGATGTTGAGATAAAGAAGGCTTATAAAAAGATGGCTATGAAGTATCATCCTGATAGAAATCAGGGAGATAAAGAAGCTGAAAAGAAGTTTAAGGAGGTAAATAATGCTTATAGTGTTTTATCTGATTCACAGAAAAGAAAACAGTATGATATGTTTGGTTCTACTTGATGAGCTGGATGAAACCCTTTTTCTGGTGCTTGATGAACATGAGGTTTTTCTTGATTTGAAGATATTTTTTCATGATGAGGTTTTGGAGGATGACAAAGTACTTGAGGTTTTAATTTTGAGGATTTGTTTTGATGATTTTCGTCTAAGAGATCTTGAGGGAATCCATTTTCAGGAGGGAATAGTCAGAGCTATCAAAAAGAGGAGGAGAAAGAAGAAACTTTGGATTTTGAAAAGACTTATGAAGTTCCAATTTTTGATTTAATTTTAGGTTGTAAGATAGAGGTTAGGGGTGTTTATGGTTCTACTGCTAAGTTAAAAATTCCTGCTAGTACTAAACCTGGAACTAAGTTTAGGGTAAAATGATTTTGAAAAAAGGAATGAAGTAAGATATGAAATTTGATAGTAAAAGTTGAGGCTCTTATGCCTAAGAATATTTCAGATGTTGATATGCAGATGCTTGAAAGGATTAGAGAAAATGTGGGGTATTAGAGATAAAAGGCTAAAGATAAAAGATTAAAGTTTTTAGAGGGAAAAATTATAGATGTGTAATTTATAGGGGGCAGACACATAGGTCTGCCCCTACTGTAGGGGTAAACCTATGTGTTTACCCTTTAGGATATTTTTGCTATTCTTTCTAGTTCTTTTTTTGTTTTATCATCTATTCAGGTTAGCTTAAAGATAGTTTTTATGTTATTTTTATCAATAAATTTAAGAATTTTTTGAACTGTTGGATTTTTATTTTCAAGTTTAAGTATTCATAGTTTATTTAAAACTTTTAGTTTTCAGAGAGTTATTTTTTCTTGAGAGATTTTATCATATTTATTTATATGCTCTACTATATCAAAGATTTCAAATACCGCTACCTTTTCTGGTATGTTATTATTTATAAGTGCCAATAGCTCCAAAAAAGAATTTATTTCTCAAAATTGTTTTTTTTCATAAGGGAACTCACAGCTTATTTTAATATTTCATATTTTATGTATATCATTTTTTTCTCTTGTTTTTATTTCTCAATTTATTATATATCCAATATCTAAGTTTTTTTCTCTTTTATTTCTTTTTTTTATTACTCTTATTTTTCAAAATTCATAGCTTAATATAGTATACAAAAAGTTATTTTCTTGAATTTTACTTATCTTTAGTATGATAGCTTTTGTCTTAAATATTGACATATTTATTGTTTGGTAAGTAGTTTTCTTATTTTTTTAGAATATTTAGTTAATAATATGTGATTTTTATTAAATGAAAAGTTTGATTTATTAAAAAAAATAATATAATTAATCTATATTAAATTATTAATATTTCTTTTATGACAAATATTTGAATAACAGAAGAACAGGTTGATGAGATAATAAAAAGGCTTCTTGATAAGCATTCTTCTAGTGTTAAAGTAGATACAGATGAGTTTTTAGATTTATTAAAACACTCTTTATCTTTGAATACTATGGAGAAAAAGAGAGTTGTAGATGCTGCTCCTACTTTGTCTCAATTTCAATTTGATGAATTGAAAAAGGTATTTGTAGAGGAAAGAGAAAAATTTAAAAGTTTAAGTAAAGAGCATCCAGATGATATAAGAAAACTTTTAGTAAAACAACAAGCTGAATGGCTTCAATTATGAGATTTATATGTTGCAGAGGAAGCTAATGCTGCCAAAGCATCAGAGGATCAAAATAAAGTTGATGATATAAAGAAAAGTTTAGGATTATAGGATTTAAAATTTATGAACTTTAATTTTTGTGTACTTTTAGATAAGGCTAAGAGAGTTGATATGTATTTGTCAACTCTCTTTTCAGATTTTTCAAGAAGTTATATTCAAAAGATGATTGATAGAGGACAAGTTATTTTAAATTGAAATGAAATTAGAAAAAATATAAAAGTAAAAAAATGAGATGAAATATCTTTAAAAGTAATTACTGAGAGTCTTGATGTGGAGCCTGAAAAAATAAATTTGGATATAATTTATGAGGATAGTGAGCTTATTGTTATAAATAAGGATTATTGAGTGAATGTTCATCCTGTTCCTTGAGAATGAGGTAAAAAGGGAACTTTGGTTAATGCTATATTGTATCATTGTAAAGATAAATTACCCAGTATAGGATGAATTTCTAGACCATGAATTGTTCATAGGTTAGATAAAGATACTTCTTGAGTTATAATGGTGGCTAAAACAGATAGTATGATGAATTATTTAGCTAATATTATAAAAAATAGAAAAATTGATAAATATTATTTGGCTGTTGTTGATTGAATAATAACAGATAAAGAGTTTAAAATAGAAAGTTTTATAGGAAGGGATCCAAATAGTAGAATAAAAATGACAACTAAAAATCCTATAAATCCTAAAATTGCATTATCTATATGAGAAGTTTTAAAATATATAGATGATAAGTACACTTTAATTAAGATTAAGATAGAGACAGGTAGGACTCATCAAATAAGGGTTCATATGGCTTCTATCTGACATCCTATTTTAGGGGATAAAGTTTATGGTAATTTGAAAACTAATAAAGAATTATTACTTAAATATTGATTAAAAAGACAAGCTTTACATGCTTATAAATTAGTGCTTAATTTATATTGAAAAAGAGTGGAATTTATGTGAAGTTTAAAGGAAGATATGAAGTTTGTAGATTTTGTTGAATTATTATAAAAAAGTTATAAAATGAGTTTTATATATTAGTATTTTAAAATAATGTATTATGTTTAAAGTATTTTGAGTTTGAGATGATGAAGATAATCAAGTTGCATGAACTGATATGAGGGAAGAGGATTTTGATAACCAAGAGGTATGACAAATTGCTCTTGATATATTAGAAAATGATGAACATATGACTATAATTGCACCTATAGCTTGAGTGGAAATGTCAGAGATAGATTTGTATTTGAATAAAAATGTGCTTACATTAAGAGGAAAAAGAGAAAAACCTATAATATATGAAAGTGATGTAAAAGTAAGAAATTCAGAATGTTTTTGGTGAAAATTTGTTAGAAATATAATTTTACCTGAAAATTTAAATTTCAAAAAGATAAGAGCAGTTATGGAAAATAACTTACTTATGGTTAGTATTCCTAAACAACTCTTAAGTGCTAAGAATATCAAAATAGACAGAGTTGATATGGATTAATAGTTATCTTTGTGTAAATGAAAAAATGAATAAAAAAAATAGATAAGATAGTAACTTCTGCAATTATTGGTTGAGCAGTTGTTTCTATCTTTGGTCTTTCAAGAACTAAGAAGTGAAAGAAATTAACTTCTAAATTTTTTGGATGAGTAAAAAATGTTTTTAAATGATGATATTCTTTGTTTTGAAGATCAATGGCTAAGGTTGTAGGGATTTTTTCTAAGAAAAAATAGTTTATGTATAAAAAGTTTGTTTCAATTTTTTTGCTTTTTTTTGTTGTTTTGGGTAATAATTTTTTTTATGTGCCTTATGTAAGTGCTGAGTCATGTGTTGGTTTTTCATGAGAATGTTATAGTAAGTGTACTGAATGTGTTGAAGCGAATAAATCTTGAGATGCGAGGTGAATATCTGATTTTATCTGTTTAGAAAGTACCAATGATGTTGAGATTGTCATACAGATAATATTAGATGAAAAGTTTAGAGAGCTTGATGAGGAGGTTTTAGATTATATGGATAGTTTGGATCAGTGAAAGGAATATAGTATGGAAAAATTAGATGAAGTTGTTTCTGTTTTTTCTGTATATTGAGAATTCTGGAATAAATATGTTGCTTTATGTAAGACAGGGATTATAGAAGAGTATTTTAAGTGTTCAGAAAAGGCTTCAGCTAGTGATATTAGAGATTTTTTATGATCAGAGAATGATTGAAGATGTATTCAGCTTGTTAATAAAAAAATGTCTGCTTATAGAGAAATAATTTATGGGATGTTGAAGATTAATAAATTGAATGTTAGAAAGGAGGCTAGAAGAACATATACAAAGGCTCAAAGGGAAAGGTATGATGAGTTGGTGAATATATGATATATGATTCTTTGATATTTAACTAGAATGTGGAAGGCTTGGCAAACAAAGACAGCTAATCCTTATGGGTGTTAGGGAAGTTTAAAGATTAAAGGCAAAAGATTAAAGTTTGTATTTTAGATTTCAGTACTTCTTGAAGTAAAAACAAAAAAACTCTTATTTAAAGAGTTTTTTTGTTTTTACTTTTCTGATACGATTATTGAACGGTAGTCCATTTTTTCCCATTTTCTCATCCATTCTTTTTTTGAGTATTTATGGTATCAGGTATTTGTATCCCAAACAATTATTTTTGTGGGATTATCTATTTCTCAGTCATATCATAATAGATAGAAAGCGTGTTCTCAGCTTAATCATATATGTTTTTTCCGTTTTCAGTCTTCTTGATAATACCATTCTAGTGCTCTATTCCGATATATTGATTTACAGTCATTTTTTCACGAATATCATTGATTTGATTTTTCTTCGTTGAATTCATTTTTTGGTATTGTTCAATCTTCTTCAGACGGATCTGTACACCGATCTCACCATAGTTGAACCATTTGTCATTTCTGTAAGCTTTTTAGTATAAAGTCTAGATGTTCTTGTGGTCAAAAGGTTTCATGATGATCATCTATGTTGAGAATGTTTGTCTCTAATCAATATTGGTTATATACTTTTGCTATTGGTTTTTCATATACTCCATATCATGTGTATTCCCGTTGAGAAGGTCTTATACTTTTGTCTTTTCAGTAATAATCAACATGTCCAACAAATCATTTATTTGGATTTCACCATGCTTTCCAATCTCCCATGTCTTTTGCTTCAGTATCTCCCATATCTTTATCAAGTTTGTCATATATATCATATTCATCTACAGGTTCTCCTGTAAAAAAATATACTATATCACTTGTTGCTGAACTTTCACACGATAAAGGTCTTTTTTGTATTCTGTTTTCTAACATATCTGTAACTACATTGAAATTAAGAGAATCTTTTATATAGTTTACATTATACGGAATCTCTATACATCTATCTTTGTAACAGGCTTCTAGTTTTCATTCTTCTTGAACGTTGAATCAACTTATGTGGAAATAAATTCTATCATTTCTTGTTACAAGTTTTAATTTATTATTTCATACTAAATTAAGTTTTATAGTTCAGTCTTTTATGTATTTATTTAATTTAGTATCTTTACTAAGGTTTAGTAAGATAGTATTATTTTTTGTTATATTTATTGTTTTTCATTCTGTTTGTTCTTCTCCAGCTTGTACACTTACTGGTATTGTCAGGAGAAATAAAATAATAAAAAAAAGCCTTTTTATCACGGAAATTAAGTTAAAAAATATTATATGTATTATAATTGTACTGTAACATAAGTCAAATATATATTTCAAGTATAATTTTAATCATTTTTTATACAAAGTAAATATATTATATTACTCTTAGAATTTCTTCTATTGTTGTATATCATTTCATCGCTTTTAATATTCAGTCCTCTCTTAGGGTTATTAAATCTCAATCTCTAGCTTCTTTTATAACTTCTGCTACACTTCATCATAGTCTAATTATTTCTCTTATTTTATCGTTTAGGTTTATTATTTCATATATTCAGATTCTTCATTTATATCAACTATTATTACATTTATCACATCATTTTCATTGATATAGTTCCATTTTTTCTATATTTGTGACTTTTATTCATATATCTTTTAGCATTTCTTTTATTACTAGTTCTTCTTCTTTGGTTTTTTCTTTTTTTACTTTACAGTTGCTACATATTCTTCTAGCTAGTCTTTGAGCTATAATTATATCTAGGGCAGATGCTAATATATATGGTTTTAATCACATGTTTATGATACGGTCTAGTGTATCAGCTGCACTTTTGGTATGTAGTGTAGATAATACTAAGTGACCAGTTAATGATGCTCAAGTTGCTGTATTTAACGTTTCATAATCTCTTATTTCTCAAATCATTACACTATCTGGATCTTGTCTTAATATTGCTTTTAATCAAGTCTCAAATGTTAATCATTTTTTTTCATCTATTTCTGATTGGACTATTCATTCTAGTTCGTATTCTATAGGGTCTTCTAGTGTTATTATTTTTTTCTCTCTTGTATTTATTTTTTTTAACATTGTATATAGTGTTGTGGTTTTACCTGATCATGTAGGTCATGTTACTAGTATCATTCAGTTTCTTTTTGCAATTGCTTTTTCTAGCATTCTTTTAGACGTCCAGAAAAAACCTAAGTCTTCAAAGTTTATTATTCATTTCTGAGGATCTAGTACTCTACATACAGCATTTTCTCAATATTTTGTTGGTAGAGTTGAGACTCTTATTTCTATCTTTTTATCTTCTAGTTGTATAGAGTATTTTCAATCTTGGGGGATTTCTGTTATGTTTAGTTTTAATCAGGCTGAGTATTTTATTCTTTCTAGAGTTTTTTTGTATTCTTCTTTTGTTAATTTAAATATATCTATTAGTTTTCAGTCTATTCTGAAACGGATTATTATATATTTTTCAAATACTTCATAATGTACATCTGAGGCTCATAGGTTAAGAGCTCAAACTGTTATTTCTTTTAGTGCTTCGTCTGTTTCTTGTCTTTGTAATGCTTGTTTAACTTTCATTTCTATATGAGCAAATTTTTCTGAAAAAAATTTGCGTTTTTCTTCTTTTTCTAGAATTATTTTTTTTAATTGTTCTAGTCCTGCTTGTTGATCTTCTTTTTCTTTGATCATTAAAAGTTTTTTTACTAGTAATATTTATTCTAAATAATATTACTATATATATTTTTTTTTAACAAATAATAGGTCTTTGCTAAGGTGTTTTTTATTTTATAGTAAAAAACTATGAAAAATTCATAGTTTTAGATTACTCCCTAGTAAGGAGGGAAACTAGATTTATCTTTTCAGCCAGTTTATAATTTCTGAGTTTAGTGTTACTACGCTTACTAGCATATTTAGTAGATATTTCGTGATAACTAGGAATGTTATAAGACTTAGTATGTATGGGATTATTGAAAGGATTTCTTTTGTTTTTTCTTGTTCTTGTTTTCTTGCTAGTTCTTCTTCTGTTTCTATTTGTTTTTCTTCTTTTATTTGTTCTTCTAATTCTTGTGCTTTTTCTTTATCTACTATATTTAAAAATCATTTTTTTATATTTCATACTATAGAATCTGTTGTTTCTGTTGTATTTATTAAGATTTCTTTTCAGACATTATATGTGCTATATGTTCATTGTATAGTGTTTCATATTACTACATCGTATAAGAAGTATGATAGGTAAGATACATAACTAGAAAATGCTAAGACTATAAATATAAGAAGTAGCTTTATTGTAAGTTTTATTTTTTTCATATTTTTTTTGTTAGGTTGTAAAATACCACCCCCTAGGCCCCTCCTTGTTAAGGAGGGGGAATTTGTTTGTGATTAGTAGGATTATATTTAGTTAGGAGAATTTAACAAGTTTTGTATGGAAACTCAAAACTCCCCAGTTTTTT
>DJMN01000049.1 GCA_002435385.1 Patescibacteria group bacterium UBA6489 | reverse complement strand
GACTGATGATGAATTAGCTGAATACAACTATGTAACTAGTTGATGTGGTGAAAATAACTCAGGTAGATTATTTGTGGATTCTATAAGTCTAGATGAAAATTGAGAGTGAAAAGCTACTAAAACAGATACTTATTTACTTGGTTGAGATAGTTACTTTAAATATGATTCATCAAATAATAATGACAAAATACTTTATGACTGATATATAAATACTAGATTTTCTGACCTAGATTATTGTTCAAAAGTAGAAGATTATATACAATGATTGTGAAAATTCTGGCATTGAGTAGAAGCATATAAAGCAGTATCAAGCATAAAATCTTCTGTAAAAGAAGAGTCATGTTGAATATATTCAGTTGGTTATAATTGATTGTTATGATGGGACTATGTAGGATTATATAATCCAAATGACTGAAAAGTTTATCTAATAGATGAAGATTGATATGAAGCACCAGTTTTTGAGAATTGTAGTGAAACACAAGATTATTTTGATGCAATAAAAGCCTTTGAAAATACAGAATATGGAAATGTACAAGATGTGGATACAAACGGAACAATAAAGAGAGAATCATGTGGAGTTTATACAGTAGATTTTTATGATTATCCATGAGAAGCAGACTATATATGATTATATGTACCAGAAACTAAAAAAACATATTTCTTTGATGAAAACTCAGATATTTATAAACAATATTTACTTAATGGATGAGTATGTAGTACAATTATATGACTACCGATTTGAGATAGTAGATTGATTGATTGTGAACGCCAAGATGAAGTATTTTTTGAAAAGTGAGTTTATGTTTATTACACAACAGTACCATGAGAGGCAAGAGGATTCTATGATTATAAAAATATGTTAACATATCTAAATAATGATAGAAAACTAATTAAGATAAGTGAAGTTGATTCTGAACTAAAACAGAAACTTACATATATAGCATCTTTATGACAAAGAGTAGCAAAATGAGAATACACATCATTACTAAGTGTAACAGAAAATTATCACGGAGTAAATTGTGCCAATGTTATTACTGCAACAAATGGTATATCTACATACTGTATGATAGAAAATTCTAAAAATCCATATTATATAGAATGATTTGATTTGAATGAATTAGATGATATACCACTAGACGAGATAGAATGAGTAGAGAAGATATGAGATAGTTGAGTAGCTTTAATAAACCCAAAGATATGTGATGAAATGCTTGAAAAAGCAAGTACAGATGAAGAAAGAAAAAAGGCATTATCATGCTTCAATATGTCATTGAGAAATATGGATGAGGAAATGAGATATATAAGATGAGAAGATAATAAAGAAGAATGGAAAGTATTAAAAGCTACATTTGGTACGATGACAGTATGATGATGAGCCATAGCAATGGTAACATGAATGTATCAGTTACTAACAAATACAGCTAAAACATTAGAAGTAGCATCTTGATGATTTACAATATGAACTTTATGACTTTGAGTTTTAATATTTGTTGCAGAAGATGTGGTTTCATGAATATTTCAATGTAAGGATTATATAGATAAAGATAGCAATAAAAATGCAGCTGATAATTGTGGTTATTTTACATTTTCAGTTCAAAATGTATGATTACCAGATTTTGTGCCAGAAAGATTTGAGGTTGAAGTTCTTAGACCAAGTCCACTAGATAAGTTAGTAACAACAGGTATAGCAATCTGATGAGTAGAAGCCTTTGCAATGTGAGTATTTACAGTAGCAAAAGAGGTTAGATTAATAAGGTCTACAAAAAATGCCATATCAGCCTTAAAAAGTACAAATATATCAACTCTAGAAACAGTAAACGAAACTAAGTGGAAAAATATAGAGAGTGAAATAAATGAAGCATTTAGAGTTGCTAGAGAGAGTAAAACTCTAACAAGAGCAAAACAAAATGAGATAATAGATGAGGTATTAGCTAGTAAAGGTATAATAAAGCCTAAGCCAATAGAACCATATGATTTTGAGATATTAGAAAGGTTTGATGGATTTGATAAGGATAAGGTAGCGAAATTGGTTGTTGACCTTTGATGAAGAAAAGGAAGTAACCAAATGGACATTTTAAAAGAATTGAATAGACTGGATGATGGTAAGATTTTAATGATTTTAGACGATACAGTTGCTAGAAGTAGGTATATTGGTTCTTCTGTTTACAGAAATTTAGTAAAGGATGTAGAGGATATAGAGATTTTAAAGCAATTAAATAAGCTAGATGATATTAAGTTTGCTAGGGTGATGGATGATGATGTTGTTAGGGGGAAGTATTTGGTTTCTCCTGCTTATAGAGAGTTAACGGAAAATGTTACAAGAATAGATCAAATAGAACATATATTAAGTTGAAATGCAACTTGAGGTTGGCATCGGGAACCTGGTGCGAGTACTCAGTCAAGTATAATAAAGATATTAGAGACAAAGGAAATAAACTGAGAATTAATTTATAAAGCGGATGTTGAAATTTATGGTAAGAAAAAAACTAATACATTCTTTCCTAAAGAATGGAGTGAAGAAAAAGTTATGGAAGTAATAAATCAAGCTTTTGCAAATCCTAATAAAGTACAAATTCCTAGTACACATCCAAATAATGATACATTTGAAACAGTTATAAATAAGATGACAATTAAAATGTTTATAACTAAAGATACTAATAAATTAGTATCAGCCTTTCCTATTTTTTAACTAATTAATTATGGAAGATACAGTTACATTAAAATTTATAATTTTTAATGCGATACATAGAGAAATTTTTCATATGTCTGTAAAAAATAATAATGTTAAAATTTCTAAGTTTAGTAAAAATGTAATATTAGCTGTACAAATAGTTTCTTGTATGCTTGAAGAATATGATTTATTTCTTGCTGATGATTTATTGAAAGAAATAAATAGTAAAAAAGAACTTAATATATTTGCTTCAGAATTATATAAACTAGAAACAAAAAATTATAATGATAAAAATTATATATATATATATGATATGTTTGGTAATGGTATAGAATATGGTTATTGCTATATCTCCCCAAGAGACCTAAAAAAAATCTTAGAAATCTATATAGAAGAATATGAAAAATTTAAAGCAAATCCAGAAGAATATAAGAAGCTTGTAGAACAAAATTGATGAGCAATAGAAAGGGAAGTTGAGTTAGAAGATGAGGTTGAGAGTTGAGTAAAAGTATTTGAATGATAGTTATTATATTATGAATAAACTAAAATATTATTTACATATGCTTAAGGATTTTTTTTCTATAGATGTTCCAATACATGAGAAAGAATGGCATGAAGAGAAAAGTATATCTAAAAATATACAACAGATAACTGGAGATAAATTAAATAAAATATCTTTTAAGGGAAATAATATATATCCTGATGAAGATTCAGAGGATTTTAAAATATTAAATAGGCTATATGCAGTGGATGATATTTATGTTTATCAAGGTTGTTGCAAGTATAAGACAAATAAAGGTATATGGAAGATAAATTGGAGAAAAATAACTAATTCTAATTGAAAAACATTTGAGTTATTGTCTAAAACAGATTGAAGAGATAAGAATTATGTTTATAGATATTGAGAAGTTAGAGAGGAATTTGATAGAAATACATATGAAGTACTAGATGAAAATGGGGTATTCTCAAAAGATAAGAATAATTTTTATTGTAACTGAAAAGTTGTTGAAGGAATTGAGTTAGATAGTATTGAACTTTTGGATTTTTATTTTAATAGATGATTTTTAAAAGATAAAAAATATGCTTATTTTTTCTATTGATGAAGTTTAAAAAAAATAAATTGAGTTGATTCTAAATCCTTCAAAATATTAGATTTATATCGTTCTTATTCGTGTGATAAAAATCATGTTTATTATAAAGAAAAAATTTTATCAAAATCAGTCCCTAAGACATTTCTGATATTACCTAATGAAGACAATAATTATTATGATAATAGGTGAGATGGATGAGATGTAATTTATTCAAAAGATAAGGAAAGAGTTTATTTTTTAGACAAATTAGTTTTATGAATAGATATTTTGAGTTTTAAACCCTTAAAGTGATGATATGCACAAGATAAAAATAGTATTTATTATAAATGAGAAAAGATAAAAGAAAAAATAGATACAACTAAAGCTGAGATGTTAAATCAAACTCATATAAAAGATGATAATTCAGTATTTTTTAAAAATATGAAAATTGAATGAGCGGATTGAAAAACATTTGAAATTCTCTGAGAATTTCATGCAAAGGATAAAAGATTTTGATATTATAAAGATTACTCTAAGGGGTTTGTAAGAATAGAAGAATCGGATGGAGAAACTTTTGAATATATAGGGAGATGATTTAGTAAAGATAAAAATTATGTATTTTATCCAAGTTATTCAACATGAATTGATGGAGTTTGTGTGAGTAGAAAAATTTTGAATAGTCATAGTTTAAGTTTTATTTTTTTAGAAAATGATAATTTTATAGAAGCAGAAGATAAAAATCTATTATACATAAGAGCAATAAATGAGAAAATTGTAACAGTTGAAAATAACAAAGAAGAAAGAAAAAAGATTTATCAATGAGATAAAAAACACAACAAAAACACAAAGATTAAAATGCAAGAATTTCGTAGAATTCATCCAACAAGATTTAATCCATTTAATCCGATTGAACAGACTTTTACTAAAGAAAATGGTAGTTGTTACATTGATTATAAAGATATAAATGAAAAGTGAAGTTTATGAGGTTATGATTGGTCTTTATATCAATATAAAATTATAGATGATATTGATTTAGATAAGTTAGTAATAGAAGAAAAGTTTACAGATTTATTACAATACATTGAATTAGAAAAAGCTACGAAATCTAGCTATGAAAAATTTTTAAAGTTTGTAACTATGAATTATAATTGAGCTGCTCCATATTGAGAAGCTGTATGATATAAAAAAGCAGAAAAATATTCAAAATGATTGATAAAAGCATTTATTTCTTGTAATCTTGAAGAAGCAATTTATATAGATTATGATATAAGTGGAGACTATGACCATTTCCCAATTATTGCAGGATTTTTTGGAGTTTTAGATTTAGAAAACAAAGAATATTTTGAAGTAATATTATGAGGTACAGATTAATGTGACAGGTTCCCCAAAAATTACACAGTTTCGGTTTTGCAATAACAACAAAACATAACACCCCAAAAAAAAGAATTCTATCAATTATTTTGAAAGAATTCTTTTTTACATATAATAAAAACCAAATTAAAACTATCCCATAAACAACCATGAGAGACAAAACAAAAACATCAAAATTTTTCTTTGTTAAGCTAACCCTATTCTCAGCTTGACTATTTATCCTAATATGAACACTAATAGCAATATTCATATACTCCCTAGGACTCTATAAAAAAGTATACATAAACAAACAAATCCTATCCAATACAAACAAAATAGTAGACCTAATATCAAAAGATATAAAACAAAACTGAATACAATGAATATCCGACAACATATTAAGCAACTGTGAACAAGAAATATCAGAAAAATACAAAAGCTGAGATAAACTATGTACTTGAAAAAATGAATACTTTATAGCCAAAAAAGTATCTTGAACTCGGGTTAGAATGATAGATATAAAAAAAGACTGTAGAGATAAAGAACAACAATGTTTTTTAGTAAAAAAAAGTGGAAAATGAACAATATCTGAAATAACTGATGATACAATAACATTTGAAAACTTTAAAATCTACTATTCAAAAGACTACATAAATAAAATAACAATAAACTTCACTATGAAAATAAACGAAGGAAAACTATTCTCTCCAGAACTAATAGAAGAAAGCAAACTAGTATTTCAAACCACAATAAGTGAAAAACTCATAAAAGAAAAATAGAAGAAATTAAAATTTACTCTTCTTTCTCCTGATAAGGAGAGAGAATTTATCCGAAGGTGTATCCTTTAGGACAAGAGAGAGGTTTTATTGTAAAATACTATTACATAAAAAATTACAACTACATGAAAAAAACAGGATCAAAAATCAATGCACTCTTTATAATCATATGTATTTTAATACTATGATTTATATTTTGGGCAACCAATAAAACTTTTACTCTAGTTTTATGAAACTCATATAATAACAAGACCATATATAATAATTTAAAAGTATCAGAAGCAACCCTATGAACAACAGAATTAGCATTGCTTACAATTAAAAAAGAATGATACTGATATTCCCAAGATATAAAAAATACAATAAATAATAAATCTATAATACTATCAAACAATCCTTTAAATTCATCAAAATATAGTTCAAACAAAGATATATTAATCTCTTATCACACAGACTGAAAAGTCAAAAGTTATTCTTGAAAGTTATCCCCACTAGATTACGAAATAATACCCCTATTTTACTTAGATGATGAATGAGAACATAAAGCTTTAGATATTTCTATAAAAACAGAAAATAACAATAATAAAATCTCTTGGAACATAGTCTCAGATAATTCTTGAATTTCTTGAACTTGAATTTTTATGTCAGATAAAGAATGAATAATAAAAGAAGTCTCTTGATGAGAAGTATTCTTAAAAGAAAGAACTATAAAAGAATTTTTATCAAACCCAAATCAAGATAATAATTATCTAATAATATTTAACACAGATTCATCACTACCTTTAAACTATGAATTAAAAAGTAAAGATTTTTTCACAAAACCTAAAATAAATATTACATCTCTAGCTAGTATATGAGACTATAAAATGGAATATAAAACGATTTTAGACAACACAAATTACTTAAAACCACTAAATTACTCAATATATAGCAAATAAAAAAGATGGCTTAACTAAGCCATCTTTTTTTCTAAAACAATAGGTTTTTCCTTTTGTCTAGCAAAAAAGTATTAAAAAAACTTGTATTTTAAAATTCTTCTTATATCATTGCTATGCTTAATTTATTAATTAACAATTAGAGTCTTATGAAAAAGCAAGATTTTATAAAAGCAGTTGCTGCTGCTGCAGGTTTAAGCCAAGATGCTGTTGCTAAAGTTTTAGCTGCACAAGTTGAAGTTATTACTTCAGAATTACAATCTGGTGGTGAAGTTAACCTAACTGGTTTTTGAGCATTTAAAGTTGCTGAAAGAGCTGCTAGAAATGGTGTTAACCCAAGAACAAAAGCTGCTATAACTATCCCAGCTATGAAATCTCCTGTATTTAGAGCAGGTAAAACTTTCAAAGAAGCTATTAGAGGGTAATTAACAACTCTAAAAAAAAATCATACTAAAAAAAATTAGTATGATTTTTTTGATTTTTATAAAAAATAATGTTATCATATATTGGATATTAAATATTTTAGATACATATGAAGACAATACACTCTGGAAATCTTGAGAAATTAAGCTATAAAGACATGCTTATGAGAAACTTTATAGTTGCTTGAGGTATTAATGTCTCTTTTTCTTTTGTGTCAGATTTTATGATATCTAGATTATTTAGAGAAATAATTAACAACATAGGAGATCTTATATGACTAAATACTACATGTAAAGCAAGGATTGTATCAGTGATAGATGAATTAGCAAATAACGCAATAGAACATTGAAGTAAAAGAGGGGATATAAATAAACTCAGAATAAGCATAGAAAAAGAATATGATGGTTTACTTCTTTCTATAGAAGTAGAAGATCCAGGAAACTGACAATCTCCTAAAAAAGCATATGAAATGAGAAAATTAAGAGATGAAGTATTAAAAAAATGATTTTCATGACATAAATCTATTAGATGAAGAGGACTTTTTATGATAATAATTAACCTAGTAGATGACCTATATTTTAATGATTCCGCAGAGGGGGGATTGATAGTATGAGTAAAAAAGAAACTTAGCTATGAAGACTGTATCTAGGTATCATTTTTTTGTTTGTTTACTCTATAGTATTTTAAATTGCAATTCATAATTTCATTGTAGCTTCTTTCCTTTATATAAGGGAAAGAATTCAAGTTAGGGTTATAAAATATAACTTAATCTACTCTAAATTAAAAATAATAAAAAGGTTTCTGAATTTTCAGAAACCTTTTTATATTATTCCCCCTTAATTCAATAAATCTTTTTTAAATTTATTTTACATTGAAATTCTTCTGACATAGGGCAAAAATATATTTTATTTTTTATCCTCAAATCAATATAAACCACAGAATTTTTGCTGATATCTAAATGTTCTTTATTAAATATAATTAGATTTTTTATTTGATTCATTATGTCTCAATCTAAGTCAAAAATTATCTTACTATCATTATTTATCGTTATAATTGCTTCTCTCTCTTTTACATAATAATCTATATCTTTTATTCAAATCACTATTAAATTATCTTTCAGAGATTCATGTAATTTTTGTATGCTCTTAACATAATTAGCATTTAAAATTTCTTTATAATCAGGCATAGAAGAAAAATTTTCATTACTAATTATATTTATCTCTTTTAATGTTTCATCATCTCAAGGAATAAAAATACCATTTTCTGTTATAAGATAAGTTTTACCATTTACATTAGTCTTAAATAAAGCAGGATAAGATCATATCGTTATATCAATAGAGTTAAATAATTTAGTATTTATTTTTATATCTTTTATATTTTTTTGATAGTTCCTTATGCTATCTTCTATTTTAGTAGTATCAACAAACAAAAGATGTTTTCACCTAAAGTTATTTACAGATTTATATGCTATATTCATATTTGTTATATCATCAGTTCTAATGATATTTATATTTTTAATATTTAATAATGGACTAAATAAAGCAGCAGCAATTCATAAAATCAAAATAACAAACACTCAAATATACAAATATTTTAAAATATTTGTATTAAAATTGAAGTTTAAAAAGTTAATCAATTTAAAAAGATTCTTCCCTCTTCTTTTTTTGAAACTCTTATTATGTTTTTCCTTTAGAAAAACTTCACTTCTACTTTTACTGATTTCTTTTTTAAATTTAGTTTTTCTAATAAATTTTTTTACCATTATATTATTTTGTTTTTAAGTTTTTAATTGTAGATATTACTTCTCAAGAAATTTCTCAGCTAGAATCATATCTAAATCTAACTCTAGGAGTTTTTCTTATACTAGTTTGTTTAGTAATCTGTCTCTCTATATTAAATGCATATCAAGCTAAGAACTTTGGTAATTCTTCACCATTTTCAAAAGAACTAACATATATATCTAAGTATGATAAATCAGGACTTATTTTTACATCCGTCACAGTTATAATTCAAAATTTGTTATCAAAATCTTCAACTTCTTTAAATATAAAATCAGTCACTAAATTCTGTAAAACACTATTAAGTTTCTTTAATCTATCTTGTTTCATTATTTTATTGTTATTAAATTATATGTTAAACTATATTCAATACTTTAAATTTGACAAAAAAAAAATATAGATAAAATAACCACTGCTAAATTTTATTCTTTTATCTACTTTAAGGAGATAGAAAATTATGATATATGCTATAAGAGATGAGAAAGAATCTAACGAAAAATTGGTTTTAAGATATAAGAAATTATTTTTCCAATCTAGAATTATAACAAAACTTAGAAGCGAAAGATATGTAACTAAAAAACCAACGAAAAGAAAAAGAAGAGAACAAGCGATGGTAAGAGGACAATACAGATACTTATGAAGTAAAGTATACTTCTAAGGCATATAAAAAAATAAAAGCCAAAATTCTTTTAGAATTCGGCTTTTATTTTTTTGTTTTAGGGATATACTGTATTAACGACCCCTAACCCCCTCCTTGCCGAGGAGGGGAACAGTAGGAAAATAATCAAAGCTCCCCCTTAGTCCCCCTCAATTGAGGGGGAAAGCGAGGAACGAGCAGGGGGAGTTCAAAAAATATAAATAACAAATTCCACATGTTTAAAAAAATAGTATGATTAGGATTCTCTAGCAAATGAAAAAAAGCAAAAGATGTATCAAAATACATAAAATCTCTTGTAGATAGCTGAGCTTGAGAATTTTTCACCTGATACAATCCTCCATATTGGCACGAAAAATTTTGATTTGAAGTAAGTACAAATTGAAGATTTGCAGAACATGAACAGATAACAGATTTTGAAACACTAAAAATGATAGTAGAAGAAGTACACTCTTATTCTTTAGAAGTATTTTGAAATCTGAATTTTTGGTATTATACAGATGAAACATTTCCACTTATAGAAAAAATAATAAAAGAATTTGAAGAAGTATGATTAGACTGAATAATCTGTGGAAATATATGAATACTCGAATACTTAAAGAAAATAAATTATAAATGAAAAGTAAATATATCAACAATCTTAGCTACATATAACTCTGAAGCTATCAGATTCTTACTAGAAAACTATGATATAAATAAAATAATCTTAAGCAGAGAAATCACTCTAAAAGAAATTGAAAAACTAGTTACAGATTTTCCAGAAACTACATTTGAAGTATTTTGAGAATGAGATTTTTGTAGATATAACAACTGATTATGCTTTGCAGAACACAAGTACTGAGATAAAGATATTTGTACAGTAGTAGTAAATGACCTAGTCTTCAAAAAGAGATTTAGACCAGATTTTAAAAAACTTATACTAGATTCAGAAAAAAGCAATTTTGAAAAAATGCAGGAGCTAGATGATACCTATAAAGATGAATTTGAACAGATAAATGAACTTATAGAATCTATAGAATTATGATTTACAGAAGAAGTAGAAGAAACTAAAGGCAATATATGTAATTTAATAAAAAATTTATCAAAAAGAGTTGATTTATTTTATGATGCCTTAAAATGACCTTGAATCCTTAGAAATCAGAAAATATTAGACTTACTAAAAGCTATTAAATTTATAGAAAATTATTCAGATGAATTTACAGAACTAAAGAAAGAACTAGAAGCAAATATTAAATCATGAATGCAACATTATTTTACAGAACTAAAACAACTATGACAGTGAAAATTAAAAGCTTTAGAAGTTTGAAACTTTTATGCAAGATGAGATAATCTAAATCTATATTCATATCTATTTTTCACAAAGTTTAAAAATATAGATACAGTTAAATTTCCAACAAGATGAAGAAACTATAGTAAAAAAATAAAACTTATAGAAGATGTAGTAAATAACAAAGAAGTTGATAAATCACTTATAACAAGAGCATCTAGCATAGAAAGAGCTCATTATGATTTAACATATTTATTTGGAGACAAATTATGGTTTAGGGAAATGTTGAAAGAATTATAGTTATTAAACAAAAGGAGAACTTTTACTTTATAATGTTAAAATAAAATGAAACACAAAGGTCTTATTAGTATTATATCTTGAGTTTTACTTTTTATAATATTGTATGTATCTATTGTTGAAAAAAATGCAGAGATTATTGAAGAATGAAACTATGCATTAAATTGGTATTGAAAAGTATGTTCTAGCCTTTGAGGTTGAACTGTAGGTAATACATTTATAATTATAGCTTTGATTATAATAAGTATATTGCTAAGTATTGCTTTATATAATTATCTACCAGATGATGATTTAGAATGATTAGTAGCCAATGATTATGAAGATAAAGTAAAAATTATAGAGTATGCAATCAAACATAAGTGTAAAATAGAACTTATGTATAAATTAGATGACATGAAGGATTTTGATAAGGGTATAGGTATGCCTATTGATATAGTAGGTGATAAATTAGTGATATATTGTGAAATAAGAAAGGAAAATACAAGTTTTGATATAGAAAAAATAAGAAATTTAAAAGTTGCTTGTGAAGCTGGGGAAAAAGAAGAAGAAAAATAAAGTTTTCAATATGATGAAAACTTTTATGAAATTATGATATGTTTTCAGTATGATGAAAATATGTATTAGATTTTTTTATTTGATCTTTTGGAAAAGAAAAATATATTTGAAGTATATAATGAAAATATATTTTAAATTAACTACTATATGGCTGATTTTCCAGAAATAATTATTATAAGGTATTATGAAATAGGTGAAATGGAGGCTACATACTCTAATGATTGAAGTGATGAAAATAAAGAATTAATGTGGGATAGATTAGATAAGTAACTAGAAGATGATAAGTGTTTAGAAAATTATAAAATTTTTTATAATCAAGAAGATATAATAAGTGAGGAAGAAAGGGAAAAATGAGAAATTGAGTGGAAGAGAAATAATAAGATTTAATAGAACAAAAGTTAAATATGCCATATTTATCACAAAGTCATCCTATTGCAGACTGAAAAAAAGTTTGATGAACACAAGCAATAAAAATGCTTACAGAGCACTGGACTGCAAATAATATATTTTGCCCATCTTGTTGAAGTGCATTGATGAAACATAAAATTGATAAACCTGTTAATGACTTGTTTTGTAGAGAATGTAGTGAGGATTTTGAACTAAAGAGTTCAAAGTGAAAATTATGAAAAATCATACCATGATGAGCATATGATGTTATGATAAAACAAATGATAGAAAAACCAATGCATTTATTTGTTTTAAAGTATGCACCAGATTATACAATAAACAACTTTTTAGTTGTTCCGAAATATTTTTTTATTCCTGGAATAATTCAAAAAAGAAACATCTCAAGAGTTAAACAAAAGAATTGAAAGGTTAGGTTATGGACTTGATGAAACATCTTATTTCATAAGATACCTGAGAGTTGAAAAATACATTATATAAGAGAATGAAGTTATAAAACTAGAACAGAAATTTTAAATGAATGGAATAGAGTAAGGTTTTTGGAAAAAGAAAAACAAGAGTCAAAATGATGGATATTTGATATGATGAAATGTATTGAAAAGTTAAATAAAGAAAATTTTAGTTTAGAAGAAATGTATTCTTTTGAAAATGAATTAAGGAAAATATATCCACAGAATAATAATATTAAGCCAAAAATTAGGCAGCAATTACAATTTTTGAGAGATAGAAATTATTTAGAATTTTTATGATGAGGTAAGTATAAAGTTTTATAAATTAATTTTGATAATATGAAAAATTATATATTTCTTACAAATGAAGGATTTACAGAAGATAACTCTTGAAATCTTTTAGAAAATTCTCAAGTTTTATGAATAGTAGAAGCCAAAAATATGGAAGAAGCATTTGAAAACTTCAAAAAAGAATTTGAATGGGTATTAGAGTCAGATTATACAGAAGTATTTTGTTATGAAATAAGACTAGATACATTGAAGAGTTTTGATATTTAGTGTAATCATGCACGAACACCTTTTCATCTTCAAAAAACTATAAAAATTAAAATATTATAATAAACAGACACATGAAAAAATTAATAAAACTTCTAGAAAAATCTTTTCTTTTATTTCTTACATTGAATCTATTTTTATGAATAAGTGCATTTGCAAAAATTACAGGACTTCCAACATTCATAATAAATATTTCTCTGATTTTATATTTATTTATACTTGTTATTTTCCTAATCAAAACAATCTCATATATATTTATCAAAAAGTGGAAAAAGTTAATAATAAATATCTTCTTATTAATAGCATCTTTACTAATATTTATATTTGTTTTCTTTTTAGTTTTACTTTCAGAATTATTTGGTCCAAGTGAAGATAATTTCGCTAAAGATATTGTTATACCAAAAAACCTAATTATGGAAGAACCTATATGGGGTTCTAATACTTGAGCAAATATACCAACTGATATAGAATGAGAATCTCTTATAAAATCATTTTCATGACAAGAAAACAATTCATGAACAGAAGTAAATCTTGATTTATTTGAATTAAATGAGTTTTCATGAAAAAATAGAAATCTATTACTAAATTATTTAGCAAGTAGTCCTAAATGGTTTGTCACAGAAGAAGAATGAAAATTATATGCCTATAGAAGATTTATAGTCAATTGAAGATGGCAAAATAGTCTTAATTGATATTATAAATCTAGTGATTTTAATAAGTTTTCAAAAGAGTGGTACCAATTTAGAATTTTAATTTGAATTGACGGAGAATGAATGGTTAATGAATATTCTCCTAATGTTACTGAAAAATTCGTTGGAGATGAGGAATTTATCTTTTGATGATTAGAACATGAGTATTATAACGGAAAAATATCTCATTTTGTACTTAAATCAGATTGAGCAATTTTAGAAATATATGAAGAATCAAAAGATTATTCTAGACCATTTACTAAATTAGCAATATCTCAAATAAAAAAAGAACTAAAAGATGTTTTAGACTCTCAAAGTATAGATACATCAAAATACAAAACCTCTTCAGATAAAGAAGATATTACTTTAATCAATTGAATGCAATGATGAATATACTTTGTTAATGCAAACATAAATCCATGAGAAGAATGATATGTATATCTAAAAGTATTTGAAGTTACAAAAAATATCCCTCTTTCAGAAATTTCTATAAAAGAAGATTCAACAGAATATATATGATGGTCAAATAAACCAGAAGATAAATTTTTCTATAATACAGAAATAATAATATATGAATGAGATTGGTGAGACTATTATCCAGCACGTTTTGAACTTTGGTTTGTTCCTAAGAAATGATGAGAAGAAAGAAAAATAACTGAAAAAGTATTTAAAATAGAATGATGGCAAAGATAAAAAAGATTTTTCTTGACAATAAATAAAATCTATGTTTTAATATTAACACATGTTAATTCCTAAACACATGTATTAATGACAAATAGATTTATTGAGGCATACTACGACTTTTTCGACCGAAAACTAAGTAGTTCAACAATCGTTGTACTAATTATTTCTGCTTTTGTACTATTAGTATGAATATTTATAGGAGATACCCCCCAAACACTATCAACCTACAAAGCAAATATACTAGAGACAAGTCAGCAAGAACAAACAGAAAATATAGTAACAATAGATTGAAAACGATATAAAGTAATATTTCAAAAACTTTAGTCTTTTAAATATACTTTATATCAAACTCAAAAAACCTTATTCAAATAACAAGAAGTTTCTTTTCAGTAACTTCTTTTATTTTGTCAGCAAACATCAACAACTCAGTATTAATTATAGGCTTATTAGTTTTAATAAAAATAGTCTTTCACTTAATCCTAATTGAAACCAAATATGAAGTAATATCCATACCCCTCTCATTTTTATAAACATCTATAACACTCTTCCAAACAAGAGACTTAATAACAGTCTCTCTCTTTTTATTATCATTTAAAGAATCTCAAATCAGCATAACATTTATTAATTACCTATAATTTTCAAAATCTCCCTTTAATCCCCCTCAATTGAGGGAGGAATTGTAAAAAAATAATCACATATTTCTTTCCCTCTCCAGAAAGGGGAGGGATTAAGGGAGGGGAATTAAAAAATTCTTCCCCCTCTCCTTGAGGAGAGGGGAATTTAAGAGGTGAGGTCAGGTGATAAAGAATAATCTTAAAACATTACAACAAATTCTCCCTTCAATTTTCCAGGAGTCTTCTCAAAATACTCCAACACCTCTTTTATACTTCACCTCCTAAACTCCTCAAACTTTTTAGTTAACTCCCTACCAACAACTATATAATGCTCCTCTCAAAAATATTTTTCTAAATCTTTCAATGTACGAATCAACCTATGAACAGACTCGTAAATAACAACAGTCTCATCCTTCTTTTCTTGTAACCTCAAAAAAAGAGTCTGTCTTCATTTCTTCACAGGCAAAAAACCCAAATACAAAAAATGATTTGATTGTAAACCAGATGCAGACAAAGCCGTAATAACAGCAGAAGGTCAAGGAATAGGGGATATTTCTATATTCTCACTCAAAGCCTTTTGTACAAGAACATATCAAGGATCACTTATTCCAGGAGTACCAGCATCACTTATAACAGCAACATCTTTTCACTCTTTTAGTAAATCAATAATTTTATCAACTTTAGTCTGTCCAGAATAACTATGAAAACTTAAAAGAGGTTTACTTATATCATAATGCTTAAGCAAAACTCACGAAGTCCTCGTGTCCTCACAAGCAATGAAATCAACCTCTTTTAAAATTCTGACAGCCCTATAAGTTATATCCTCTAAATTTCAAATAGGAGTAGCAACTATATAAAGCATATTATATTATTATTTTTTTAATTTTTCTAGTTTTTTATCAAAACCATCTAATTTATATTCAAAGTTAGAAATAACCTTTTCATTTTCTTTTTTATAAGCCTCTATTTTTTTATTCCCTTCCTCAATAGCAGAATTTAAAATTTTTTCAAAATGCTCATCAATCTTTGTTAATAAAGCTTCTTGTCCATCTAATAACTTTGATTTAAGTTTTCAAATCTCTTTATCTTGTTTTTTTCTTTTATAATCAACAAAAATATTTGCAGAAATAAGAATAAACCAAGTTATCAATACATAAAGTATAAAAAATACAGTCGTATAAGCAATAACAGGAATGTCTTTATCAACTACTAAAAAGTTAACAGTATCTCACTTTTTTAGTAAATCAATATTGATTAGTGCAACTATCATATATAGAAGAGCAGGAAGCAACAATAAAACTTTCATAAATCTTTATATTAAGAAAATAAATTATATGTTTTGATAAAAATAATCTAGAAAGGAATATCTTCTACACTTATCTCTTCTTCGGCTTTATTATTAGCCTTTTGAACAGGAGAAGAATCATTTCATATATCAGAAGTAGAAACAGCTTGCTCAAAGTCAGCTCCACCAGCCTTATCCAACATTATTAAATTGGTTCACACGATTTCTGTTTTATATCTCTTAGTCCCATCTTGAGCTTCCCAGGTTCTAGTTTGAAGTCTGCCTTCTACATAAACCTTTTTTCATTTTCCTAGGTATTGAGCTGCAATTTCAGCTAATTTTCACCATAAAACTATATTGTGAAACTCTGCTTGTTCTTGTCTCATACCAGCATTATCAGTCCAGTTCCTATTTGTGGCAACAGAAAAACTGGTAACATTTTGCCCACTTGGAGTTTGTCTTAACTCTATATCTTGAGTTATATTTCCTATGATTTGTGCTCTATTTAAGTCCATAGAATATAATTATATAAATAAAAATTATTAAACACTTGTAGTATACACATTTAAAAATAAAAGCAAATTTCCTTGCATAAAAAAGGTTAATAAAAGCTTTGCTTGATTTTAGTATTTTATAAAAAATAGAAAAAATATTTCTATATATTTTTATTGATAAATTCATCCTTCAAATTTTTGCCATCTCTTTATTTTTATGATATGATTAAAGCAAATATATATTTTAAGTAAATTTATGAAAAAGATTATATTAGCCTTTATCGCATTAACTACACTGTTTTCATTTGGATTTGCTCATTGAGATGGGGCAGATTCTATAAATCTATATACAGAATTAAGAAGTATAGATAAATGAACTTTCAACGAGTATAGATATTTATTATCAAAAGAATACTTCAAACTTAGAGATTCTATGGAAATAGATAGTGAAATGGATGAAGATGTCTTAAATGAGATGATATCTTTAGCAGAAACATGATATAACTATCTATGAAATAATTTAGACAATGATAATTACTTAAATTATTTACTAACATCATTAAGAAAATGATTAAAAAATCCAAGTAATAAATCTCATTATACAGAAATAGTTCAAAGATTATCTGAATATATAGAAAAAGTAGATATAGAAATAATTTCTTGAGATGTAGAAGTAAGCCCAGAAAGTGGTAATGCACCTTTAACTGTTACACTAAGATGAAAAGTACAAGATCCAACTTGAACAAAAATACCTTCATATAACTATACTTGGTGGATTGATACATGAACAGCACAAAAAGTAATATGAAGAGACAAATCTATAAATCATACATTTACAGAAGAATGAACATTTTCTATATTTTTAGATGTTGTTTCAAGTCATAAAAATGAAAATGGTTATACAGATGTTTTACCATTAAGACAAAAAGTTGATATAACAGTACAAGAAAAAGTAGCTTCACTTGTATTAAAAGTCAATTGAATATCAGTATTAGAAGATCAACAAACAGTAAAATTTACTCCTGAAGAATCTAGTTACTGACTAGTTTTTGATGCAACAAGTTCCGTTCCAACATCAGGAGCTAAATTTACAAAAACAACATGGGATTTTGGTAATGGTATAACGAGAAGTTATGACTGACCACCTAGGGTAGAAAGAGTAAAATATTCAACTGAATGAGATTATACAGTAAAATTAACACTAGTAACAAATGAATTAAAAGAAATTGAAAGAACATTTCAAATTTCTATACATAATCTAATAGCAACAATAACATCTTGAGATACAGAGGGGCATATATGAGATAAACTAACATTTACGGCAAGACCTTCTTGAAATCAAAAAGACATAAGTTATGCTTGGGAAATTCTAGATATAACTAATGATAAAGTTGTTTATAGAGATACATGAAAAACAATTTCATACGAATTTGATTCAAAATGAAAATTTAACCTAAAACTAAGTGTAGTTGATTCAACATGAGATAATGATGTTGATACCAGAATAATAAGTATAAATTCAAGACCACCAGTAGCAAAATTAGCTTACAGTATTCCAGAAAAGAACAAACCAAATATGGTACTTCTTGATGCGTCTAAAAGTTATGATAATGACTTTTCTGATGAATGAAATCTAAAATTCATATGGTACGTTGATTGAGAAAAAGTTGATCTAGAAAACCCGAATGAAGATAGTTCTTTAGGTTATTATACATTTGATTCTATATGAACACATAATGTATGATTAGAAGTAAGAGACTTAGATGATATGACTGTAACTGAGAAAGTAAAAATAGATATAAATTCTATACTTTCAGTTGACTTTACAACATATCCTAGAGCAATACAAAGAGAATGATACATAAAAATGGATGCAGTTTCTCCAGAAGCAGAAGTTTTTGAATGGAATTTTTGAGACTGAACTCAAAAATGATGAAAGCAATCTAGTGTTACACATATATATGATGAAAGTTGAACATATACAATTACTCTAAAAGTTAGGGATGAAAAATGAAATATAAATACTCATTCTAAAGTTGTGTATGTATGAGATTCAGATTCTCCTGTTGCACTTATTTGAGTATCTAAAGAGGGAACAAAATGAGAAATAGAATTTGATTCTGATGCATGTGATTGAAAATGAGCATATATAGTAGATAAGGTCAGTGTCGTAAAATTTGATTCTCAAGATAGTATTAATATAGATTGAAAAAATAGTTGATTAGAATATTCTTGGAAGATATGAAATGCTAAATATTCAACTTCACCAAGGGTAAATAATAAATTTGATGAACTTTGATGTTTTAATGTAAAACTAACTGTAAAAAATAAAGACTGAGCACAATCAGATACAGAAGAAATAATGGTAGATGTAAGAAACGTTTACCCTACATTAGATTCTTTAGATATAAAAATACAAAATCCAGATGGAGACCCTCTTGTAGTCAAGGTAAGTGCGGCATGAGCTAAGGATAAAGATTGAGTTATACAATCATATTTATGGTATTATTATACTGATTTAGATTCAGAACCTCAAGACTTTAGAGCAACAAATAAACCAGATACAACATTTGTTATACCTAAAATAACTGGGCATTATTACTTTGTAGTTATACTAAAAGACAATAACGAAGATAGAGTATCTTCAGAGCAAATTACAGAATCTAGATATTTTATAACAGTTACTTGAGATAATCTAAATACCCCCCTTATAAATCTAAAGGTAAACAATTCTTCTGTAACAGTTTGAGATGAAGTAGTATTTACAGTAGATGCAAAAAATATTTTGTGACAAGATATAAAAGATGCTTCAATATATAGTTGGGATTTTGATGGTGATTGATTTTATGAATTGGAAACAACAACAAACACAACTACATATAAATTTAAAAAATCTTGAAAATTTTATTCAAAAGTAAAAGTTAAATATAAATGAATAAGTAGTACAAAAAATGTTACAATAGATGTATTAAATAGACTTTATCCAGATTTTGATTATATATCTATATGAAATAAATTTATATTTTTAAACAAAAGTACAGGGCAAATAGATTCTTTACATTGGGATTTAGGAGATTGAACAAAGACTACTTCTGAAAACTTTGAACATACATATAGTGATTGAAAGACAACACATGAAGTTAGATTAGATATATCTGAATGAACAAAAACTAAAGGAACAACAAAAAAAGTTATAAAAAATATAAAAAATAAGTTAAAGACATATAAAGATGGATTAAACATATTTTCTTACCCAGAATTATCAGATGATGACACTATAACATTAGCCGAGGAATGAGAAAGAATATTCTTCTATCTTTGAGAAAGTAAATGAGAAATAGATAAATACATAATAGATTTTGATATATCTGTTGATTCTGATTTAAACTGAGGTAAAGACGATGATGAAGATAATAAATGAACTGCAAGTTACACAGCTTGAGATGTTTCAAATATTAAGTTAAATGAAAACAGAGAGCAAGTAGTAAGAGTATTTCTAAAGAATGAATCTGGTCAAGTAATCGCATATAAAGATGTAAAAATAATAAAAGAATACATAGAAGAAAAAGAAATTGATTTAGAAACAATAGAATTTAAGTGAGTAAAAGATTCAGATAAAGAAATTATAGAAAAATTAAAAGATTTAATTTCTGAATTACCAACAGTAAATAGATTAAAATCAACAGAATATATTCAGAGATTACAAGAACAATGGTTTGATAATACTTGAAAAACAAGAGCCATAATTGATTTTGAGAATTATATTGACTCAGAAAATGTTGAATGATCTGACGAAATAATAGAGGTATTAGAATCTCTTTTAGTAGATTGACAGCAGGACAAAAGTGAAAAAAATATAGTGTTTAACACTTTAAAAAATTTTTTACCAGAATCTATAACTTGTACTTGATCAGGATGAACAACTAACTGTTATGATATTTTGATTGATAAACTAGAAAGAATAAATGCAAGTAGTGACATAGATAGCAATAAAAAACTATGAACAGAAATTTTAGAAGCTATACAAAATAGCTGAGCTATGACAAAAGATGATGCTCTTACATTTAAGGCTCTTCTATATAAATTTGTAAATGGATGATTTGACAATATATCAGAGGAAGATAAAAATGAGATAGTAGCAGAAGATGAAGAAATAGGCTCATGAAATGATTGAACCTCAACAGATTTCAAGTGAATATTAATGACAGTTCTATATTGGGTATGAATATTCTTTGCTATATTTCTGTGAATAATAGTAATTTACTATATTTACTATAAAATTTTCAATAAAAACGAAGATGTATGATTTTCAGACTTCATTCTCAAAAAAACATCATTTGAAGAAGAAAATAAAAAAGATTTAGTAGATAATAGTTGAGAAGATATATTATGATGAATTAGAACATGAGCATCTAAAACTAAAGAAAAAGAAAGTATAATTCAAACAAAATCTTCTGTCTTTTCACAACCAACCCAAAAAACAGAGCCAATTAAAACAGAAAATACTAAAGTTGAAAAAGTAACTTCTACAAAGAATGAAACTTTATGAGAGAAAAAAGATGATAAAATTCCAGATTGGTTATCTTGAAGTTTTTGAGGAGGAGCTAAAAAACAAGAAACAACAGATAATAAAAATTTAAACTCAAAAGTAGAAACTAAGACGAAAACAGAAGATGTTAAGAAAGAAAAAACACCAAATTGGCTAGCATGAAGTATGTGAGCATGAGATAAAAAAGCAGAGACTAAGCCAAAAACAGAAGCCAAAGTAGAAACTAAGACGAAAACAGAAGATGTTAAGAAAGAAAAAGTTCCAGATTGGCTAGCATGAAGTATGTGAGCATGAGATAAAAAAGTAGAGACTAAGCCAAAAACAGAAGCCAAAGTAGAAACTAAACCAGAAGAGACCAAGAAGGAGAAAGTTCCAGATTGGTTAGCTTGAAGTCTAGATTCATGAGAGAAGAAAACAGAGACTAAGGTAAAGCCAGAAGCTAAAGTAGAAGCAAAACCAGAAGAGACCAAGAAAGAGAAGATACCAGACTGGCTAGCATGAAGTTTAGATTCATGAGAAAATAAAGCAGAAACTAAGGCAAAACCAGAAGCCAAAGTAGAGAATAAAACGGAATCAAAAGCTGAATCAAACACTAAAGAAGAAACAAAGTCAGAAACTAAACCAAAGCCTAAGGAAGAAGCAAAAACTTGATGAGAAAAGAAAACAGAGTCTAAAACTCCAGAATGGTTGTGACAAGGCTCCTTTGACATACAAGAAAATGTAGATGCAAAAGCAAAAGATGCAAATGCCAAAAAAGATGATAAAAAAGATAAAACACCAACTAAAGATACAAAAACAGAAGAGCTTTGGGATGATTGAATGGATGTTCCAGACTGGTTAAAAAACTAGCCTTAAAATAAAAATAATAGAAAATTGAAAATATTTTCTATTATTTTTTGATTTATTACTTTTGATTTATATAATATAACCTAAAGCGATTTAGATTAAATAAACTCAATTTTTAGATTGAGCTGTCTAAGTGTTTTAATTTAAAGAATCAAAGATTATTAATTTAGTTTTCTTGTTCTTTAAAGTTTTAAATATTATAGAAGAATAGATGTCAAAAAAAACATTTACTTGAGAAGCTGTAGATTTTCTAAAAGATTTAATAATAATAGCAGCAGTAGTTTTCTTTATAAGAACTTTCTTAATTATGCCCTTTCAAATAAGCTGACAATCAATGTACAGTGCATATTATGATAGGGAATTTATTATTGTAGATAGATTTTCATATTTAAATATACCATATACGGATAGTGATCCCAAAAGATGAGATGTAGTAGTATTCAAACCATGAGTAGATGAAGATAAAGAATATTTTATAAAAAGAATTATCTGACTCCCTTGAGACACATTAGCTATAGAATGATGAAAAGTATACCTTTTAGATCAACAATCAAATGAATTTAAAGAACTAGATGAATGATATTTAGATCAAAATAGTTTAGGAAGTACTAAAGTAGGGAATAAAACAAGCAGATTTGAATATACAATTCCAGAATGAAGTTATTTTGTGATGTGAGATAATAGACTACATTCAACAGATAGCAGGACTTGTTTCTCTAACTGTACTATTAGATGAAATTATATAGAGAAAAATGATATAACCTGAAAAGTTATATTAGATTTAGGTTACTTTAGCCTAAAAAATTTCTCATTTTTACATCCAACATTAAGAATAGATACTCACCCTAAATTCTTTAGTTCTCTAAGTACATATAGTTACTAAGGTATAAAACCTTAATAAAAACAAAAAGTAAGAAATAAGAGAAATAATAATAAAACGAACTGTTAGAAGATTTATACTAAATTAATTGTAAAAAATCTTCTCCTGTGAGTATATTATTATTTCTCTTATTTCTGGGTTTATTAGATTTTATTACTAAAAAGAAAATCATGAATGCTTTTTACTTGATAGATAAGCCAATATGAATTAGTAGCTTTGATATTATAAGAAAACTCAGAAAAAAACTTTCAATAAAAAAAATGTGACATACTTGAACACTTGACCCTCTCGCTACAGGATTAGTTTTAGTTGCAGTATGAAACTATACAAAACTTATACCGTACCTTGAAAAAGATACAAAAGAATATGAGTTTGAAATCTGACTTGATTGAATAAGTGAATCTTTTGATTTATGAACAGAAGTTAATTACATATCAGAAAAAGATAAAGAAAAGTTTAAAAAATCTATAACTCAGAAAAATATAGAAAATATTTTAAAAAACAATTTTTCTTGAAAAATAAGACAATTGCCACCAAAATATTCAGCACTTAAGATTTGATGAAAAAAAGCATACGAATTAGCCAGAGCCTGAGAAAATTTTGAGCTAAAAGATAGGGAAGTAACTATACATAACATAAAAATAATAAGTTTTTCATATCCAGATTTAGTTTTAAAAGCAAAGGTTAGTGCATGAACTTATATAAGAAGCATTGCCTTTGATTTATGAAATCTACTATGATGTTGATGATATATAAAAACTCTAAGAAGAACCAAAATTTGAGAATTAGGTTTAGACTTATCTCAGGAATTAGATAATTTTGAAAGAGAAAAAATACTAGAAGAAAAAGATATATTTAATAAAAACCAATTTATATCTCTAAGTAAAGATATTTTAGAGAAAATAAATAATGGTCTAAAAGTTAAATGAGATTTTGATTTTCCTGAAAATATTGATTTATTCTTGTTTAAAGACAATCTTATAACTAATGTTGTAAAATATGACTGAAGTTATTTAATGCCAATAAAAAAGTTATTAAGTTAACAAAAGTTAGGACAATTATAACATTCCTTGTACTTCTAATAATTTTTCTATACAAAGAATTTCTAGGGTATAAATCTTCTGTGTGTGATACTATCTCATACTTTTGTCATTTTATTTTTATTTTACCAATTATATTTTTATTCTTTTTATTAATTTTAGAGTCTTTAATTAGTTCAACTTGTCATTGTTGAATTAAAGCAATTAATTCTCTAGATTCAGAGTAATTTGATTTTGAAAAAAACATAATAAAGATATTAAGTTATATTATAACAATTTTAACACTTTTTAGTTACTTATACAAAAATTTACATTAGAAGTTTTACCCAAACTTCAAAAAAAATCAAATTTAGTATATTTTTTATATTTAAAGCAATTTTGATTTTTCTTTTATTTAGATATAATCAAGATATTAAAATTAATTACTTATTCAGATAATTATGAGAGAAAACAATAGAACATTATCAATTTCAGTAGCTATAATGGCTATGATTTTGGTATTTTATATTATATACATATGATCATCTTTAATAATTCCTTTGGTTATAGCTGTTATAATATCTTTTTTAATAATATCTCTTTCTAAATTCTTTCAAAAGAAGTGACTAAATAAATATATTTCTTTTCCTCTTTCTATAATTACATTTCTACTATTTTTCTTTTTACTAGGACAACTTATAAACTCAAATATACAAGAAATATGAGAAAATTCAGAAAACTATCAAAAGAAATTTGTAAATATAATGGAGTCTGTAGAAGAAAGCCTAAATATAAATAAGATAAATTTTATTAACAATAAAGGAGATTCTAGTATAGAAGGAGAATCTGGTGATGAAAAAATAAATATATGAAAATTTGTGAATTATGATGACATCTTAACAAAAATAAATATTCCATTTTTAGTCTCTTATATTGCAGGAGGTATAACATCTGTATTTAAAAATATGTGAATTATATTTTTTTACACTGTATTTATTTTATTAGAAGCTAGATTCTTTTATAAAAAAATTGACTTGATGTTTTCTAATGAGTGAAGGGAAAAAGTACTAGAGGTATTAGAACTTATACAAAAAGATGTAAAATCATATTTTGTTATAAAGACAATTATTAGTTTAATAACAGCTATATCTAGCTTCTTCTTTATGATGATTTTTGACGTTGATTTTGCCTTATTCTGGGCATTCTTAATATTCTTATTAAATTATATACCAAACATCGGATCTATCGTTGCAGTATTTTTCCCAGTACTTTTTTCAATTATACAATTTCAATCATTACCTATTACATTAGGTATTACAGCATGTTTAGCATGAATCCAAATACTTATGTGAAACATAATAGAACCTCGTTTCATGTGAAATAAACTAAATTTAAGCCCTTTAGTTATTTTGATATCATTAATTTTTTGGTGAACTTTATGGGGGGTTATAGGGATGCTCTTAGCAGTACCTATAATGGTGATTATGAACATAATATTATCACACATAAAATCAACTAGATCCATAGCTATACTTTTATCCGAAAAATGAATAATAAAGACAGATTTTTGAAACGTTGAAGAGAAGAAAAAAGTTATAGATAGAATAAAAGAGAAATTCACAAAAAAATAAGAAACATTTTGTACACTAATTTAATAAAAGACCTAATTTTATTTTAAATTAGGTCTTTTATATATTTTTATTTATTTTCCATCTGCTTTCTTTTCAATTTCTTTCCATTTTTTATAAATAAATATATCCTCTAGATAAATATGCTCTTGTAAATCTTCATTTATTTTTATGAATTCCTCTCTTATTTCATTACATTCTGGTACATCCTCAGATTCAACAATCTCACAGTTTCCTAATAATTCAATTATTGTATTAAGATAGTATTGAAAAATTTCATGTTCACTTTCCATTTTATGACCATCAACAATATCAATTTTATTTATAATCTCTTCATTTGATAAATCTAATTTATTATTTTCATAATCAATAATCATAGGAAACATTATATCATCCTCTTTTTTCATATGTTTTAAAATCTCATTTTCAAGTTGACCATACAAATCCTTTAAATGTTTTACCTTAGGATAATCATCATTATGCTTATTACTAAAACCTACGATATTACCTCATCTTTTATCTAATAAATTTTTTAAAGGAATATGAAAATTATCTGTTAAATAATTTACAATTTCTATTATAGACATATCGTTAAATTTGCTTCTATCCATATATTAGTTTTATGTTTAATAATATTAGTTATAAAATCTCACAATAATAATATCACAATTATTTGCTACAATCAATAAAAAATTATTGATAAAATCATATTTAATTGTTTAATTAAATAAATTAAAACACTTCAATATTTTTTCTAATCTCTTCTTGTAATTCAAGTCACTTAGGATACAGATATCTTACCTCCAAATCATAATGTTCTACCAGAGCATCATATATTTGTTTGATATCTTCTTTTATTTCGTCAAATTCACTTATATTTTCTCCATCCATTCAACAAGTTTTCAATAGTTCTAAGATGTCCTCTAAATATTTTTTAAAGTCTTCGTGATCATTTTCCATTTCTGTATTATTTATTATTTCTTGATTTTCTTCAGTAATCTTTGTTAAGTCTATTTTTCAATCTTTATTGATATTTTCATACTCTATAGCGGCAGGAAAAATTACATCATCCTCTTTTTTCATATGCTCTGAAATCTTTTCTTTAAATTCATTAAATAATTTCTCTAAATCTACAATCTTAGGATATTGCTTTCAATATTTTTTTATAAGAGAAGAGATATTATCAGGAGCACTTTTAAATAAAGAGTCCAAAGGTACATGGAAAGTAGCAGTTACATAATCAACAATCTCACTAATGTCCATTTTATCAAATTTACTATAGTCCATATGATTTATGTTAGGAATATAAACTAGTTGTATATTAATTACAAAATAATCTTATGCAATAATAACAATAATTATCTATTGATATTGTGTAACTTTGATGTTCTAATTTGAAACAAGATATTTTAGGAAATTATTATTTTAAAAATATTAAAAATTAAATATACTCTTTTAAATTCATTTTATAACACCAAAACAAATGTTTATAGTAATAGATTGAATAGACTGATCAGGAAAAGCAACACAAACCCAGATAGTAAAACAAGAACTAGAAAAGATTTGAAAAACTGTAAAAATTCTTGACTATCCACGTTATTGAAATGCCTCTGCTTACTTTGTTGAAAAATATTTAAACTGATGATATTGAAAAGAATTATCTCCTAAAACTGCAAGTCTATTTTATGCACTTGATCGTTTCGATGACAGTTATGATATAAAAAAAGATTTTGATAATTATGATTATATAATCTCAAACAGATATGTAAGTGCTAGTATGATTCATCAGGCAGGAAAAATAAAAGATTTGTCAGAAAAAGAAAAATTTTTAAAATGGCTTGATGAATTAGAATATGAAATATTATGAATACAAAGACCAGATAAAACAATTTTTTTAAATGTTACTCCAGAAACTAGTGAAACACTAATAGAAAATAGAAATAATGAACAAGACAATAGAGACATACATGAACAAGACAGAGAACATATGATAAATGCCTATAACACAGCAAATTATGTAGCAAAAAAATTTAACTGGATAAAAATAGACTGTGAAGAAAACTGAAAGATGAAAACCAAAGAAGAAATAACAAAAATGATCTTAAAAGAAATACTTTAAAATAATTTTATAACTTAATAAAAACAACATGGAAAAACACCCAGAACAACAATATTTAAATCTTTTACAAGACATACTAGATAACGGTTCGGACAAAGAACTATTCTTCAACAAAGAAGTACTAGACCAATACAAAGAAAAGTGAGAAAAACCACCTTACATAAGATCAGTATTTGGAAGACAAATAAGATTTGATTTAAGTAAATGATTTCCTTTACTAACTACTAAAAAAGTATTTTTCAGAGGAATATTAATTGAACTACTTTGGTTCTTAAAATGAGACTCAAATATAAAATATCTGGTAGATAACAATGTTCACATATGGGATGAATGGGCTTGGAAAGGATACCATATGCACTGTCTAAAAGATTGCCCAGAAGAAGATTTACCACAAAAAGAGTTTATAGAAAAACTAAAAGAATTACCTGCTAATGATCCATTTGTAGTAAAATGGGGAGAGTTAAAAACAATCTATGGTCGTATGTGGAGAAAATGGCCAAGAAAAGATGGAAGTACAATAGATCAATTAGGTTGGGTAATAGAATGACTAAAAGAAAAACCATTTAGAAAATCATATGTAGTTTCAGCTTGGAATCCTGATTTTATCTATCATATGGCATCAGAAGAAAATAAAAACCATGTACCCCCATTTTGCCACACAACTTTTCAATTTGCAGTAACAGAATGAAATAAACTGAATTTATGATTATATCAAAGAAGTGCAGACTTATTTTTATGAGTACCGTTCAATATAGCAAGCTATGCTTTACTTCTTCAAATGGTAGCACAAGTGACTTGATTACAAGTTTGAGAATTTGTTCACACATTTGGTGATGTTCACATATATTCTAACCATATGGATCAAGTAAAAGAACAACTATCTCGTGACCTTAGAACACTTCCTACAATGAAATTAAATCCAAAAATAAAGGATATAGATGATTTTAAATTTGAAGATTTTGAGCTTGTATGATATGACCCACATCCAGCTATAAAATGAGAAATTGCGAATATTTGAGGGTATGAGGAGAGGAAAAAAAAGTAAGAAATTATTTTCTTAAAATTAAAGAAATAGTTATGAAAATTTTCAATAAAAAACTTATATATTTTATTTTAAGTAAATTTAAAAAATTTTTTCTGAATAGGTATATAAAATATTTTCTACTATTAACTTTTTTGTTTATAGGAGTTGTTTATTATATGCAACCAGTTAATAGATTGAATATTACTGCTGAATTAACTATGTTAGGTGATTTAAATGACGATAATAAATGGGATGATAACGATTGAAAAATATTATCAAACTTTATGGAAAAACCTTTTAATTTTTCATCAAAGGATGCTCTAAAGATAGATGTAAATAAAAATAATATTATTGATAGTGAAGATATTATTTTTTTGGAATGATTATATAAATATTCAGACCCATATATTGCAGAAGAAAATTTTTTGAAAGAGAATAAAATTTACCCAAAACCAAGAGAATTTTTTAAATATATACCTAGTACTGAATATATACAAAGACCTTTATTTTTATTAGACCATTCTATTGTAGAAGTATCTCCATTTAAGGATTTCTTGATAGAAATTAAAAATAATAAATCTTTTTACGAGGATCAAATTTTATCAGAAATATACAATGAAGCTATCCGTTTTAGTATATCTTACAATTTCCGTAAAGATTGATTTAATGATATAGAAAAAGAGTATGCTCAAATGAAAATATCATATTGTAGAAATTTGTATAAGAATAAAGATTATTACAATCTCTTATTAAATCTGATTTGAATGGTTGAAGATATTGAGACACTTACTACAAAAAACCAAAGCAAATTTATACAGAGGACATTGATAGTTAGAGATCACTTAAGAGAGTTATTAAAGTCTACATTATTTACAAAATATGAAAATGGAGATGTCACTTATTCAGAAATAATTAAAGAAATTGAAAAAATACTAGAAAAGGATTTGTGACTATCTATAAATTTAGAAGAGCTTGAAGCACCTAGAGATCTATCTAAAATAGAAAATTTTATAGATAGAGCAGAATGGCAATATTATAAGTCATCAACAACTAATAATGATTTTAGAAAATTATTATTGTATGCTCAATACGATAGAAGATATTTGAGAACTGTCTCAAAAACTACTCCCACCCATAGTGATATTGAATTAAAAAATCATAATTTACCAATGATTTTATTGTTCAGAGAGGCTCTGAAAATCAAAAAGGGCGATAAAAAGGCAGCAGTCTGAATGCTTGATGAATCTATCAGGATTCCTTTTGCATGGGTAAAATCAATCCCAAGAGAAAAATTACCGACTTCTATTGCTTTTGAAAATTTCTTATTACCATGAAACAAGGAGGATGGTTCAGATAAGAGTAGACATTGGAATGTTTTTTGAGGCATAAGTATTTATAAATCACCACAAGAATCATTTGAATTAGCTCTAAAGCGTGAATTTATGGATTTTAGAGATTATGAGTATACAACTGATGCAATGAAAGAATTTATAAGGGATATGATAGCTAATTTAAATTGAATTTACTACATTATGTCAATTGATCCGAAATTATTTTGAAAAGAAGATTTATAATTTAATTGTGGCTCTTAAGACGTTCTATTGTTTGTAATTAAAAATACCCAAACCTCCATTGTAAAGCTCAAATCTCAAAAATCCACTCCCTTTATTTTGAAATCTAAAAAAAATCAGATAAAATATTTCTAGGAAATCTTTATGAACCTTTCCTAAAAATATTTTACATATTAAGTAAGAAAAATATGAAAGAGAAAAAATGTTGTGATAATAAAACATCAGAATGTACAAAATGACTTATGGAAAAATGAGAACAAATAGGAGATAAAATAGTTTCAAAATTACACGATGACGGATTAGTTAGCAAAGTTGAATCACTAGACTTCATGAAAGCACTTATAAAAAGCCCACTTATAAGATGATTAGACTCATTTGGAAAATCATGGTTTAAACAAGTATTTATATTCTTAGGATATGCGTCAGTAATATTCTGAGCAATATTTGTACTTTTATGATTAATGGGAATACTAGCATCTAGAGGAATGCTATCAGCATTTTTATCAAGTATAGTTATGATACTACTAGCCCTAGTATCTATGATTGCATGAATATGAATGGTAAAATTTAAAAAATGGTATCCATTTGTATTTATAGTACAAGGATGAACTTATTTAGCATATATAATACTTGATTACATATCTACATACTCTATCCCTTGATTTGCATACAGACACATATTCATGGAAACATGACTTGCTCTAGCTATGCTTATAATCTCATTTGCTCTGATTCTAAAAAACAAAGAATTATTTAAATGAGACTATGTAAAATGTGAGGAAAAAGAAGATAAAAAAGAAAAAGCTAAAGAAGAGGCTAAAGAGAAGGTAAAAGAAGAAAAAGTAGAAGAAACAAAAAAAACAGAATACAAAGAAGACGAGAAAAAAGCTGAAGTAGAATGAGAGCAAGAACATAAACAAGATGAAGAAAAGAAAGAAAAAAAAGATAAGAAAAAAAAGAAAAAAGAAAAAAATAAGGAAAAGAACAAAGAACTGAAAGAACTATGAGATAAAAATCCAGAATGAGACGATGAAGAAAGTGAAGAAGATGATAATGCATAATTCTTATCAAAAATCTCTAAAAAGGGAAAAGCTCACTTTTTCCCTTTTTTTTGTATTTTAAATATAAATACATATAATGCTTTCGCTTAAAAATTTGTGCAGGGTAATAAATGATGAAATAGTAAAATTTGTAACAAAAACACTTAATCCCCCCTCCTTAGCAAGGAGGGGTTAGGGGGTGGTTAAAATAAACCTTACAAACTTTACTATTTCATTATTCACCCTCATAAAAATATCCAGCAATATTTATTTCTTAAAAAATTTTCTATGATTTGATTATCAGACAAAACAGCTCCAAATATGAAACCAATAAAAAAGAGCTATGACATATGATGAAAAAGTTTCACTTTTGAAACATGAAAATTAGCACTTTTAGCTTCATGAGCAGTTACAATCAGTGATGAAAATGAAAATATTTTACTTATAACAGCTTGATTTAAAGAAACATGAGTAAATACTGAGGCAGACTTTTTTCCTCTAGTAGTAGATTACCAAGAAAAAAACTATGCAACTTGAAAGATAGGATGAAACAGATTTGTAAAAAGAGAATGAAGACCAAGTGAAATGGCAACTCTAACAGCTAGACTTATAGATAGACCAATCAGACCAATGTTCCCAAAATGAATAGTGAACGACACTCAAATAATAGCAACAGTACTATCATCAGACTCAAGCAGAGAACTATGATTTCGGTGAATAACATGAGCATCACTTACACTTATGATGGCATGAACACCATTTGAATGACCAGTATCAGGTATAAAAATATCTCTAGACAATCACGGAGACTACATAATAAACCCTAAAACAGAAGAAGAAAAAGAAGCAAAACTTACTCTAATAGTAGCTTGAACACTAGATGCTATAACTATGGTAGAAGCAAATGCGGATGAAGCATCAGATGAAGAAATGATGAAAACCTTAAAAAAAGCTCACAGTCTGATAAAAGAACTATGTGAAGCTCAAAACGACTATATCAAAATATATGAAAAAGAATTTTGAATACCAGAAGTAGAAGCAACATACAACAAACCAGATGAAACAGTTTATGATAAAATAAAAGAGTTCTTAACAAATGAAAAACTAGAATCTATTTACAATAAATGAAAAAAAGAATTTCAAGCAGAGCTTGATAAACTAGACCTAGAAACAAAAAACTATTTAGTAGATCAATGAATACTAAACACAGAAACAGAAGCATGAGTAAAACAAGTATGTACTAATTTAGAAGCAGGAACTTGTGTTGATGAAAAAAGTGTGTGAGCACTAGTTTACAAAAGAGTAAAAGAAGTAATGAGAGAGAATATTTTAGAAAACGAAAAAAGACTAGATTGAAGAAAATTAGACGAAGTAAGACAAATAACATGAGACTCAGGATTTTTACCAAGAACACACGGTTCAGCACTTTTCCAAAGATGAATGACTCAATCAATGAGTATAACTACTCTAGGAGGACCAGATGATGAACAAACAGTAGATGGAATGATGCCAGAATCAGCAAAAAGATTTATGCACCACTACAACTTTCCACCATACTCAGTTTGAGAAGTAAGAATGCTTAGATGAGTAGGTAGAAGAGAAATAGGACACTGAGCTCTAGCAGAAAAAGCATTAGAAACAGTATTACCAAAAGAAGAAGACTTTCCATACATAATAAGAGTAGTAAGTGAAATAACAACTTGTAATGGATCAAGTTCTATGGCGTCTATATGTGGTAGTTCAATGAGTCTTATGAATGCATGAGTACCAATAAAAACACCAGTAGCATGAATCGCAATGTGAATGGTTTATAACGAAAAAACATCAGATTACAAAATACTTTCAGACATACAAGCACAAGAAGACTTCCTTTGAGATATGGACTTCAAATTAGCAAGAACAAAAAACTGAATAGTAGCTATGCAACTTGATGTAAAAATCAAATGACTAAAAATGAAAGTATTTAAAGACGCTTTCATTCAAGCAGAACAATCAATAAACTACATACTTTGAGAAATGTCTAAAATACAAGCAGAAGTTGCACCAAGCCTTTCTCCATATGCACCACTTATAATGAATATGCAAATACCAGTTGATAAAATAAGAGAAATAATCTGAAAATGATGAGAAAATGTTCAAAGAATGGAAAAAGAATATGAAGTAAAAATATCTATCGCAGATGATTGAATGACAACTATAACAGCAACAACACAAGAATGATGAAAAAAAGCAATAGCAGATATAGAAGAGTTCTTATGGGAACCACAAGTTTGAGATAAACTAGAATGAAAAATAGCTAAAATCTTAGATGGAATCGGAGCAATAGCAGAGTTTAGATGAAAATCAGGTATGATACACATCTCAAAACTAGCAAAAGAAAGAGTAGCAAAAGTAGAAGATGTTGTAAAAGTATGAGATACGGTACAAATAGAGGTTATACAGGTAGATAAACTAAAGGGAAGAGTTGGACTTAAAAAGATATAAAAAAAGAAAGTATTTAGTTCTAACTAAATACTTTTTTAAACTAATATATATTTAAATTAAATCAGAATGAAAAAGTATAAGATAAAAATATGGTACATAATTTCACTTATCCTCTTTTTTATAGTAATAATTTTTCCTATAAGACAAACAATATTAGTATACCAAAATCAAAACTATGATTACTTTAATAATCTAGAAGATAACACAGACATAAAAAATACCATTAATTCAATATCAAAAAAATTACATGAAAAAGACTACTGATTGAAATGATGACACTGGTGAGAATTACTATCACACACATTTTACTGATATTCACTAGTATCTTTAAGTATGCAAGATAAAGATGATAAAAAACTTAGAAAGTTTGTTATATCAGAGCTAAAATTTATTCTAAAATACATAAATTCAGAAAGATGAAAAAAAGAATTCATAAATAAAAATTCAGATATTCCTCTTGGAATAATCTATAACTGACATAAAAATCAAACTCTAGCAGGATTAGTTATATTATGAGAAGAAAAATATAAGAAAGAATTATATGAAAATAGTGACTACATATACTGATACTTAAATAAAAATGAGTCAAAAAATGCTGAAACCTATGAATGACGGAGTTGGTATGTGGATAATACAAATGCTATTTATTCCTTATATATAGTAGACTTACTTAGGCAAAGAGACTGATTGGATAAAAAGTATGAAACCTTAATAAAAGGTTGGATAAAATACATGAAAGAACATGTATGAGATTATGGTATGATATTAGCAGAAACAGAAACTCCAAACTTAGAAAATAATCAAGCAAGATGATGTGCTTTAGCTTGGCAATTAGCTTATCTTTATGAGATAGATGAAAATCTATTTGATGAACAATCTAAGCTATACAACAAATATTTTTATGATTACACCTTAGGTTTATGAGTTAGTAGAGATGTTCCAAAATGACAAGAAAGAATAAATAAAATCTGAGGATGACCAACAATCCTTTGATATTCATCATCTGCCACAGTCCTATCTTTAGCAATGTATAAAATAAGTGAAAATAAAAGATATTTCTATGATAATCTAAAAGCAATAGATACCTTGTTTTTTTATAATGGAAAATGAGAGTATATATTTTGAAATTCTGTTTTAATTGATTCTTTAGTCCTTTGGTGAAAGACAAAAGAAAAATGGGGAGAATATTTTTAGCTTCTATTCTCTTTATAAATCATAAAAACATCCACGAACATTATCACAATTTCACCGATAAGTACGGATAACCTCTGAAATTATTCATTCTTTTTCTTTGTACCAAATACTATAAGTATCTGGCTTTTTACTTCTATATTCATAATAAAAATAAATAAATTTCACATAATCAGGTTCTAACTCATTTAAATTTTTAGGATAACATCAGTGATCTTTTTTATAATATTCTAGATTCTCTACTATTTGTTTTGCCTCATAATGTTTAAATAGACCAAACAAAAAAAACTTTCATGATATAAAAAATACAAAAAATATAACAACAGCTATACAAAACATTTTAGTAAATCTTATTCTTCTTAAAAAATACAATAATTTCATAAAAACTTATATTTATAAAATAGTAAATAAAATATTTCCAATTATCTATAACTACACTTTCCACAAGACCCCTGCTGATTACAAATCTTTTCAGCCTTAGGTATGGTTTCTGCTAATTTCTTATTGGCTTCAATTAATAAATAATGAAGATTTATAAGTTCTTGTTGAAGTTGTTCTGTTGTGTTATCCTGAGGTAAAGCCATATATACTTCAGGTTGAAAAATATTTCTAATTTCATTTTTAATATTCACAGTAGCTTGTATTTCAGGCATAAGAGCACTTATCTTTTTAGGAGGAATTTTCTCAGGATTTTCTTTGAATAATTCGTCAATAGCCCATTCAAATGTATCTGCAGTCTCATCAATCCTATTAAAAGTATAGCTTATAGAATTACTAATCGGATGCCAAGCAGAAAGTCATCATAAATTATACTTTTCTAGGTTATCTAAAATTATATCAGACTTTTTCTTATCAAATCATATGTTTCTAAGATACTTACTCAATATTTCTTTTTCTGTATCTTTATTTTTATTATTTATTCATTTTAATAAATCAAATCACTCTTTCCAAGCCCTAAATCACTCACTTGATTTATCAAACATTGTTCATATATCCTGTATTTTTCATAACACATCATCAAAAGTTTTATCACAATCAGATAAAGTATGTTCGTTATAATACTTTTCCATTTCTGTTTCGAAATTATCAGGAACCAGAGTTATATTTTCTTTTAGTAAGTACTCAGTATCCAATATTTGATATCTATAATATTTAACTATCTCTTTATTATTTTTTATTAAATCAGCTAACAATCTTCTAGCATGTCATCATTCCAAATTACAATTACTGACACCAGCACAAGGATCAGATACTTGAGACATTCAGTATCCACTTTTTACTAAATTAGTTAAGGTATCTATTAATTTTTCTGTCTTATCTAATAGTTTATCATGATCTCTGTTAACCTCAGAAGGTATGAAATGTGTTATAGATAGAGCTATATTAAAATCAAAATTGGAATATAAGTCTCAAAAATTTATGGCTTCACCAAGAGAAGTTATAATATAATCTATTCGATTAACTGCAGAATTATTTTTTTCTCCGCCTTTTGCTCAGTTTAATATATTTTGTGTAACTGTATCAACATTTGATAAATACTCTAAAAGTACCGGAGCAGTAGAGTCTTCTATCTCACATTCACCTGCAAAAGATAATTTAGGGAATAAAAACAATAAAAATATATAAACTATAAAATAGAATTTTATAGAAGAAATATTTTCTCAAGAAAGTGGTTTTAATATCATCTTATTAAATATTTTCATAACTCTAGAATTTTAATTATTACTAATAGGTATCTTTAAAATTTCATTAATTGTATAACAAGTATCTTGTACAAAATTATTTATAGAGGAACCAAACCTTTGTATTTCAGAAAATTGGTTGTAAAAATCATTTAAGTCTTCTATCATAGTTTCTCTATCAATATTTTTATCATCAAATCCTATATTTTTCTGAGAGCCTTCTACTATAGGTTCTTTTGGATCTTCTGTTACAGTAGAAGGAGGTCTCCCAATACTTTTTTGAATTTGTCTTTTTTCTTCTATATCTCATCTTATTGCTCATAGGTCATTAGATCTATAATAATCAAGGTTAATATTTTTGAAATACTTGACTAACCTTTTTTCAGGAGAAGTATGAGATTTATCCTCTTTCTTAACATCTTTAGTACTTTCAAATATAGGAACAGGCTCATTTATAACTTCTATAGAAAATCATCTAAACATCTCAGATAAATTAGTTATTATAGAAGAGATTTCAAAGTTGTTAGCAGTCATCTTAGTTTGAACAAAAGATGGAGTATTCGCAAATCTTCTAAAATGATTAACAACTCTAGTTAAAATTTCATTTATTCACTCAACTCATCATCAACCTCATCATCAAGTTTTTAAACCATACTGTCATTCTTCATAAGTTAAATTTATACAAAAATAATCGTCGCAAGGCCAACCATCTTCCAAATACTCTCAAGTCCATTCTTCTTCATACTCTATTTCATTATTTGAAATAACAGCATCAATATCTCTTATATCTGACATTAGGTCAAAAGGAGAATTAGAATCATTTCAATCAGAATAAAGTCATATTTTTGATAATTCATATAAGTATTTTGATTTTTCTCTAGCTCTCGTTGTAAAATTCATCTTTATACTTGTCATTTTTCTTAGTATTGTAGCTGCATATTCCATTGATATATACTCTCAGTCCTTAGTACACTTTTCTAATATCAATTCAAGTTGATTATCTGCATATTTATCAGCCATAGTTAATATGTCATCTACAGATTCTATATCACATTCTATATCATCTCAATCATTTTGTAATATAGAATTTACAGTATCCTTTATACTTCATTTTCATTGTCCTGATAATTCGTATTCCAATTGCATATCCACAAGGTCTGCGAATCATTCATCTACGCTTTTATATAAGTCTAATCCTAAATCTTTTCACAATATATCTTCTGCATTGGTTAAGGAGAAACTAAACAACACTAAAAAACTTGTTAAGAAAATGTAAAGAAGTATTTTTTTCATAATATTAATCTTGATATAGTTTCTGTCAGAAAATTTCTAAAAACTATAAACTAAAAACTATCTTAATGATATCACAATAATAGAAAAAGTAAAATCTTGGCAAAAACTAAGCATAAAAAAGCATTGATAAAATGAAAATTATCAGTGCTTTTTAAGAATATTTATATTTTTGGAAAAACTCTTTGAAAAATGGTTAAGGAATAAAATCTAGTTCAACATAAGAGTCAGATTTCACTAATTCTCTAACCAACTCAAACATTTCAATAGGATCATTTACATTATTTATTCTAGAAGTAATATATTTAGAATCTTCTAGTAAGTTTTCTTGCAGTACACTTAGTTTACTTATTAAAAATTCTTCGCTAGTTATTTCTTTTAAAAACATATTAATTCTAGCTTTATCAACAAATGAAGTTAAAGTTGTTCTGATTTTTATTTCATATTTTAAAGAAGCTAATCTCGAATAATTTCATTTTTTTATTATTTGTACAATATTATCTGGAATTTCAGATATCATATTATTATCATATCAAGGAGTTTTTAAAAGAACTATATAATCTTCTGATATTTCTCTTAATTTTTCTAAATTCTTTTTATCAGAAAGGAATTTTAATAATAGCTCTCTATAATATTCATTTTTATCCTCTGTGAAATCCGCCATGGTTTTTCATGTAACACTTTTTCCAACCTCTGAAATACTTGGACAGTCTAGATTTCTTTCAATTAGTAGCATTGATAAATCTTTATAAACATCTTTTTGGGTTTCTTCACTTTCTTCTTTTATATAATCTAAATAGTCTGAAAAATCTGAAAAATGTTCTCCTTCTAAAATATGTAATAAAATAGTATGATGAATATTATCAACAAGCCAAGATGTTATATCTGTATTATCTACTAAATATGAAAGGTTATTTCTGGCAAATTCTCTTCTTCTTTTGTTGTTTTCCAGAGATTCAACATCTCATGATATAGTCATTATTAGATTAATATGCTTTAATAAATGTAATAAGTTATCAAAATTTAAAGTTTCTCCTGATTTATAAGCTTTACTTACAAGAGATTTATAAAGATTGTTTCAGATATATTCTGTCATGGTATTAGGCTTATTCTCATCAAAAGTTTCTCTTGAAGATGAGTGTTTCTTCCAAAGCTGTTCTACATATTTCCCAATCTTTTCTCTTTCTTTTTCAGAGATATCATCATCAAATCATTCAGGTGGCATAACTTTTCAAATTTTTTCAAGTTTCCATTTTTCTAGATCGATAACTCTTTTGTTTTCTATAATATCATTAGCTAATTTGAGATATTCTTCTTCTGTTATATAAGCAGTATTTTTCTTCTTTTTCTCCTCTTTAGACATACTAGATGAAAGTACAAAGAACTCCCAAAGTGCTTTTAAGTTTTCTTTAATTAATTCCATTCCTTCTAATTCTCTAATTATATTTTTTTCAAATTTTGTTTCAGTTATATCAGGTGAATCTATATGAGTTAGGTTATTTTTAATTTCTCTTAATTTAATTTCTCCTAATTCTATAATTATATCTTCGTCAATTTTCTCAGAAATCAATCTTTCTAGGGTGTATTCAGATTTTAATCTATCTAGATCAATAACCTTTCTAGTTTCTATAATTTGTTTTGCTTTTTTGATATAGTCTACTTTTGAAATATATGCTATATAACTTTTCTTTTTCTCTTTTTCTTCATCAGGTATTTTTGCTGAAAAAACATAAAATTTCCAAAGTTCTTCTAAGTTCTTTTCTAGTTCTCTTAAATTATAAGTTCCTTTTTCCTCAATTATTTTCTTTTTATCCTCTTCAGAAATAGTGACCTTACAAGTAAATCTATTATTTAAATCTTCAAGATTAATAGCACTATCTTCTTCAATTTTTTTTAGATACAATTGTCAATTATCAATTTTTTGTTTCACTTCTCTACATTTTTCTATTATACTTTTTACTAGTTTTTCATAGTCTAATCTTTCCATATAAGGCTCTATTCCTTTTTTTCTGTCTCCGAAAGACATTTTAGCAGAAGATTTAAATATTTTCCAAACTAAATCTAACTGTTCCTTTGCTTTTTGTACTATTTCTTGAGGAAGTTCTTCTTCAAGTCATTCAGGTAATAAAATTTTTCAAACACACTCTTCTTCTAATCTTTTTAGATTTCCAGCTTTTCTAGAATCTAAAGCATTCTCTGCCTCTTTAGTGTATTTCGTTAATGAAATATGTGGTATATCTTCTCTTCTCTCTCTAGGAGATTTTTCACGTCAAGAAACATATAGCCTCCAAAGTCCTTCTAAGTATTCCTCAAGTTTCTTTAGTTCATGTTCTTCTCCTTTCTTAATCATGTCATTTCTAATTTCTTCAGAGATTAAACGTTTTCAAATTGATTTATTTTTCCATTCATCCAAACTAAAATTTATTCCAAGAGTTAATATTTCTTTTGTAGCTTCTTCATATTTTCTGTGATCCATTTTGGGTATATGTTCTCTAGCTTTATCTTCTTCTGACATATTACAAGAAGATTCATAAAATTTGTAAAGATCTTTTAGCTTCTTTTTAACCCTTTCTCATTCTTCTGTTAATATTCAATCTTTACCATATAAATCATGTCTATTCTTTAGTATTTTTTGTTCTAATCTTGAATCTATATGTATAGCTGAAACTTGATTTATTATATCCTCAACTTTTTTCTTTGTATCAGCTGAAAGTTCATCATATCTCTCTAATAAACCTTTTAGACCTTGAGATGTTTCACTTATTCTAGATACATTATCTTTATCTTTTGTCTCTGTATATTTTTCTAATAATAAAATTTCTAATTTTCATAAGTCTATATGTTTTTTCTCATCAATAAAACTCGTAATAGTTAATTTATTATCATTCTTTTTTTCTTCTTGTCATATTTTTTTTCTCTTAGTAGTTCATTTTTTATCATTCATAACAATCCTAACAATTTCTTTGTATTGTTTTAATCAAAGGTATGGCTTATTTCATTTATCTCTATCTTCATCAGACATTTTAAGTCATGATATATACATTTTCCAAGCTCTTTTCAAAAACTCTCTACGTTTGTACATTTCATGACCATCCATTCCTTTGGGAAAAGATATTTGTGGAGCAGACTCTATTTCCGGATATATAGAGGCAATACTATCCATTATTTTTTTAACTTTTTCTTGTATGTTTATTGGTAGATGACCATAGTTGCTTAATAGTTCTGCAAACTCTGTATCTGTAATTCGTGTAATTTGATGATTATTTAATGCCATAATACAACTAATTAAAGGGCTAAAAATATATAGTATATTATATATAAATACTTCTTTGTCAATATAATGTCATAATTAATTATATACATTAAAAAAGATACTGATTTTCACTAATCAATATCTTTTTTTAAATGATATTTTTTCTACAAACTAACCCTCCTAATCATCCAAATATCTCTCATTTATTGAAGCCTCCAATAACTCAACTTTTGTCATATTTAAAAAACTTACTAAATTATTTAATTCCTCCTTTGAAAATAATAGAGAAAGAGAATTAACACTAACAGAGTTTAAAATTTTAAGTAATTTGTTAGCCTTCATATTTTCAAGTAAATAATCCAAAATAGATTTATAATTTATATTTCAAAATAAATAATTAAAACAACTTATTCCTGTTTCATTTATCTCTTCTCTTGTCTCACATGGAAAAAGTCTTTCATTTCTAGACTTTTTTATTAATTTATCTAATTTTTCCTTAAGTTCTAAAGACTCTTCTGTTTCTTGTACTTTTCACTTTCATTTAAGGCTAAAAATACTAAGTCACCCCATAAAATTATGTTATAAATGTAAACTATGATAGTATTATATACCTTTAAAAAATAACTGTCAAAAAATTAACAGTTATTTTCTTATTAAATATAAATTATATTACCTAATTTATAGATTATTATTTTATAATCAATTTATCTTTTTCTACTTTTATTTCGAATGTTTTTTTATTCTTATTTCCTACATACCTTTCTGCTATTTCATCTTCTAAATTATCCATTAGATATCTTCTAATCTCTCTTGCTCAAAATTCAGGATTATAGACATTTTTAGTTATAAAGTTTACTACTCTATTATCATATTTTAATTCTAATCCGATTTTTTCTAACCTATCAACTAATTCATCTAATTGCAATAAAACAATCTTTTTTATTTTATTTTTATCAAGAGGGTTGAAAACTAGAACTTTATCTATTCTATTTATAAACTCTGGAGAAAAATATTCAGTTAAACTTCAAACTATATTTTCCTTAGCTTTTTTATAATCCTCCATAATATTATCTTCCTTTTTTTCACTTATATCAAATCAAATTTGTGAAGCTTTCTCTGAAAATTCTTCCTGACCGATATTAGAGGTCATTATAATTATAGTGTTTTTAAAATTTACTTTTCTTCACTTATTATCAGTTAAAATACCATCTTCTAATATCTGTAAAAGTAAATTATAAACCTCTAAATCTCATTTCTCTATTTCATCAAATAAGATAACACTATAAGGTTTCTTTCTAACTTTCTTAGTCAAAAGTCCACCTTCTTCGTATCAAACATATCAAGCAGAAGCTCAAATCAATTTATTTGCACTAGTTTTATCAGAATACTCACTCATATCAATCTTTATAAGAGCATCCTCATCACCATAAAAATCTTTAGCTAAAACTTTTACTATTTCAGTTTTTCATACTCAAGTAGGTCCTAAAAACAAAAAACTTCAAAGCGGTCTATTTGGATTACTAATTCAAGTTTTACTTCTCATTATTGACCTGACTATAGCTTCTATAGCCTCATCTTGTCAGATTATTTTCTCTTTTATAGAATTCTTTAATTTTTTTAATTTATCTATATCAGTTCTACTTAAATTTGATACAGGTATTCCAGAAGAAATACTTAGAACTCTTTGTATATCTTCTTCTCATACATTTAATCTTTCTTCTTTTGGAATTCTAAATTTCTTTTTAATATCCCTTATCTCATTTTCTAAAGTTTCAAGTTTTTCTTTTAAACTTACAGCTTTTTTATACTGTTGAGAAATAACTGCTTGCTCAATTTGTCCTTGTAAAACAGTAACTTGTTCTTTTAGCTTTTTTATTTCTTTCTCATCAAAGTTATAAGTCATACTTTTTAGGCTACAAGCCTCATCTATCAAATCTATAGCTTTATCTGGTAAATATCTATCTGTTAAATATCTTACTGATAAATTAACAGCAGATTCTATAGCATCATCATGTATATTTAAATTGTGATACTCTTCAAAAACTTCTTTTAAACCACCAACTATTTCTTTAGCAGTTTCACTATTTGGCTCATCTGCCATTATCTTTTGAAATCTTCTTTCTAAAGCAGGATCCTTTTCAATATATTTAGAATATTCATTTAAAGTAGTTGCTCAAATAACTCTGATCTTTCACCTTCACATAGCAGGTTTTAGTATATTTGAGGCATCTAAAGTTCATTCTCCACCTCATGCTCAAATTATAGTATGAATTTCGTCAATAAATAAGATAACCTCGTTCTCAACCTTTGAAGCCTCTTCTATAACCTGTTTTATTCTATTTTCAAATTCTCATCTAAACTTAGTTCCAGCAACTAAAGTTGACATATCTAAAGATAAAATTCTCTTATCCCTCATAGAAAAAGGAACATCTCAAGAAGCTACTTTAAGAGCCAATCATTCAACTATTGCAGTTTTTCAAACTCCAGCCTCTCAAACTAAAACAGGATTATTTTTTGTTTTTCTATTTAGTATAGCAATAAGTCTCTCTATTTCTTTTTCTCTACCTATGATTTTATCAATTTCTCATTCTCTAGCCTCTTTTGTTAAATCATTTGAGAAGAAGTCTAAAGCAGGAGTATTTGTATCGCTTTTATCCTTATTCTTCTTACTATCAGGCATTCATCACATATTTTGCATTTGTCATGCATTTTGTTGTAAACCCATAAATATATTTTCAGCTAAGGTTCAGAAAAGTTTCTCAATATTTTTATCATCTTCCACAATTTTCCCTTTACCAGGATTTCAGTCTACAATCCCAGTTTTTACTAAAGTTTCTAGATTTGTTTCCAAATCAGAAGGGTTTATTCATACATATTCTAAAAAAGAAGGTACCCATTGATCATTTCTTATTGTAGATAGTAAAAAATCTTCTATACTAGCTTTTTCTTTAGAATGACTAGCTGCTATTTTTACACTTCCTAAAATAGTATTTTTTAAATTTACTCACATTCAAGAATAAACTCATTTTCTAGTCTCAGGTTTTTTATTAAAATTTCAGTTGTTTATAACTTCAATTATAAGTTTTTCATTTATCCCATAAATAGAAAAAACCTCACTTAAGGCTCAAGTAGAGTTTTTTACTATCTCAAGAAAAATATCTTCAATTTCTAGGCTTCTGAATCAAAACTCTTTAATTTTGTTTTCAGCATTTATAAGTATTTTTTTATATCAATCAGAAAAATTATTATACATCAGTTTATTATTTTATATTTTAAAATCTAATACAGTAGAAAAAGTTTACACATATATTTTTATTGTAAAGTGAAAAGTGTAAAATAATGTTAAAAAATATTTTGAATAAAATTATTTAACTGTTATAATCTTACTATAAAATTTGTTTTTCTAAAAGTATTTCAAATTTACTAATTTTATTTTTTAATTTTAATAATTATGTCATTCAAAAAAGTATTCTGGCTATGAGTATGATACATAGCATGAAATGTTGTAAGTTCTCTTTATAATGAGCAAAAGTGAAAAGATTCAAAAAAAGATGAAAAGAAAAAAGATTTAGATTCTAAAGATGCTTGTAAACAAAAATGCAATGATTTGTTAGATAGTTTTATCGCAACTCATAAAAATCTAGCTAAAGATGTATGAGACAAAGTTATGTCAGATAAAAACAAAAAGATTTTTAAGACTAAGAAAAAAGAGTTAGAAAAAATCTTAGAGGATTATAAACAAGAGGGGGAAAGACTTTTAGCATCACTAAAAGAATGATGAGATGAAAAAGTAACAGAGGTAAAAGAAAAGCTAGTAGAACTTTATGAAAATAGGGAAGAGATAATCTCAAAAGTTAAAGATGCTTCTCCAAAAACTATAGAGGAGTTTAAGAAAAAGCTATTAGAGTTTTTGGAAGTTGCAAAGAAAAAGATAGATGAGAAAGTTAAAGAGGTAAAGAAGGAAAAGTAGTTTTGGTTTTTAGAAGATGTGAAGCTAGTCTTGAAATAAAGGCTAGTTTTTTATTTCGAAAAATTTTTCTAAATAACAAACTATTTACTGATGATATCAGCTTTTAATATATAGAAAAATTAGTTTATAGCCTTAGAAATTATAACAAAAATAAAAAACCAAAACAATTTTGCTTTGGTTTTTTTAGATATCATAATAAGCTAAATGTATATTTAGTGTATTTATACTAATTTTGCAACTTTACCAGATACATAACCAGATTCTTTTTTTACACCACCTTCTTGTTTTTCTTGTATTAGTTTTCTGAGATCCTTTCTCTTATTTTTGAAATATACTTCTTCAGGATTTGTGTTATTATCTCATCTTTTTTGAATATTAGTTATTTTTTCTTCAGCTATAGTTAATTCTTGAAGAAGGTCAGTTAGGTCTCTAAGCTTTTTTCTTTTTTCTTTTAAGTATAACTCCTCAGCTATTCTGCTAAAATCTCATCTTTTTTGAATTTCGGCTATTTTTTCTTGAATTTTGGCTAATTCTGTATTTACAGATTCTAAACTCTTAATTACAGATTCCAAATCATGAATATCTAAAGGAGATTTATCTTCTATAAGGGGTCAACTGGTATTTTTCATAAAATAATTTTTAAAAGATAATATACCTATATTGTACAATAAAAACAAATATTTATCAAATAACAATATAGATATTTATATATTTTAACAGTTTTTTATAAAAATAAGTTAAAATTATATCTATATATAAGGAACTTTGTATTATGTATTAAATGATAAAAAAAAAGAAGCAAATCAAACGATTTACTTCTAAAAATCTTTTTACTTATTTAACTCCTCATAAACTTCTCCAGCAATTTTTATACTAGGAGTTATCGTAGGAGCACCAGGAGCCCACTTAGCAGGACAAGCCTGGGTAGGATTTTCTCTCATATATTGAAGGGCTTGAATCTTTCTAACAAGCTCACTAGAATTTCTTCATAATGGACCAGAGGTTATTTCAATACCTCTAACAACACCTTCAGGATCTATTATAAAAGTACCTCTTCAAGCAATTCAAGTGCTTTCATCTAATACGTTATAAGCATCTGCAACATCTAAGTTATGATCAGATAACATCTTATAAGGAAATCCTTCCATAAGTCTCTCTCACTTAACCCATGCTCTATGAGAAAAAATAGAGTCAGTAGAACAAGCAAGTACTTCTACTTTCAATTTATCAAAATCAGACTTTACCTCAGCCATATCCTTTAATTCAGTAGGGCAAACAAAAGTAAAATCAGCAGGATAGTAAAATAATACAGACCATTTACCTTTTAAATCCTCTAAACCAATCTCCCCCTCATCATCGCTTGTAGGATCATAATAAGGCATAGAAAAATACGGGGCAGGAGTATCTATTTTTACAATTCTAAATTCTTGCATTTCATCCATAATAAATTTTTATATAATAAAATATCCCCCAAACAACAATTTTTTTTATTTCTAAAATTGAAGTTTAGGGGGTATTATATCATCTCAATAATAAAAATCAAATTTTATTATCCTATTTTTTCTATTTTTATAGTAGGAACATGAGCTCAATTTTTTGATTTTGAGTAATATATAACTAATACCTCATCACCATAAGAAAAATTTCATTGTGTTTTTAGATACTCTTTAGCATTCTCTACATTTTTCTCATAATCATTACTATCATATCCATCTAACAAACTAGGTTTGATACCTAACAGTATATTCATATAAAGTAATGCTTTTTCATTATTAGTAAAAGCAAAAACTGGTGTATTTGGTTTGTAACCACTAACAATTTTTGCAGTTACCCCTGAACCTGAGAATAGGACAATACCTTTTATTCACATATCTTCTCACATAGAAAGGCTATTTTTTATAAGAGACATCTTTTTCGGACAATATTGATCATTTCATCTAGGAATAAAATTTTTATGTTCATGTTTAACAACTTTTTCAGCTTCCTTTATAATAGAAGTCATCATCTCTATTGTTTTTATCGGATACTTTCAGACAGCAGTCTCTCAAGATAACATCAAACTATCAGTCCCTTGCATAACAGCATTGAAAACATCTGAAACCTCAGCTCTAGTAGGAAATGGATTATCAATCATTGTTTCTAACATTTGAGTAGCCGTAATCGTAAACTTTCCTAACTCTCTACATTTCTGTATCATTTTATATTGATACTTAGGAATCTTTTCAACAGGAACTTCTATACCCAAATCTCATCTAGCAATCATTATTCAGTCGGTTTCATCAATTATCTCATCTAAATTTTCCATAGCCTCTTGATTCTCTATCTTTGAAACAATTTTTATATGTTCTCATCAATTTGCTTTTAAGAGTTCTTTTATTTCAAGTATATTTTCTCTTCTTCTTATAAAAGAAGCACCAATAAAACTAAAACCATGTTTTATCCCCCAAAGAATATCTTCTTTATCTTTCTCAGTTATTCAAGGCATATTTAGTCTTACTCAAGGAAGGTTTATATGTCTCTTACTTCAGATAAGAGCATCATTTAAAGCTACAACTTCTAGATAAGTGTTTCATTTTCCAACGACATTTACATCAAATAGACCTGAATCAATTTTTATAACATTTCAAACTTCTAAGTCATCAATTATATATTTATAATCACAGTATAAATCATTTTTTCACCTCAGACTCTCATCTACAAATATTTTAAATTTATCTCAAGCTTTATAAGAAATTTTTTCATCTAAAACTCAAGTTCTTATTTCTGGTCATTTTGTATCAAGTAAGTAACTCAAATTAGTTTTTCAGCTTTTATTTAGTTTTTTTATCAAATTAACCATTTTTTCTACATTATCATAGTTTGCATGAGAAAAATTAAATCTTATTACATTAACTCCTGCCTCATATAGTTTTATTAAGCTTTCCTCGTTATCAGTAGCTGGTCATATAGTTGCTGTTATTTTTGTATTTTTCATAGTTTATGACTATTTATAAAATAAATTAACTTGATTTCATATAAATATATGAAATCAAGTTTTTTTAATCACAGGATTATATTCACTATTCTAAAATTTCCAAAACAAAATCTTTTGTTCATTTCATAAAATCAGAATTTATTGCTTCAACTCTAACTAAATGTTTTCAAACAGAAAATCAACTAGTTCCAAGTGAATATGAAAAGTTTTTATCTGTAATTCAAATTTTTACAGGTTTACTATCAACATATATGTTGATAGACTTTATTCATCCTGTCTCTTTTACACTTCATTGAATATTAAGTGTTTCTCATTGGTTTAACTGAGCTAATACACTAGGAGGATTAGTTAGACTTACTTCAGGAGGTGTAACTACTTTCTTATTAACTATTATAGGAATACTTTTACTACTTTCATAAAACTCAGAATTTATAGTTTTTATAGTTAAGTTATAACTTCAATTAAATCAACTAGGAATATCAATATTTCACCTATATAATCAAGCTTTTTGAGGAGATAATTTTATAGAAGAAACTTTTGTATCTCACACATATATATCAAGTCTTATAATAGAAACAGGGCTTTTGTATCAGATTTCTATATAGTTTGATCAGTTCATAAAAGTTGCTCAAGCCTTTGTACTTGTTAGTATCTCTGCTGATAAAGTTTCAGAAGTTCTCTTACAAACTTCATTACTTGGAATTACGATGCTTCATACAGAATATTCTTTTGCATATGCTCAAGACCTAGCCCGTGCTTGAACTGGATTTTCCCAAGCTGGATTGTCTGGTTTTAAAGAATGGAAAGTAAGAGTTTTTGCTTCTTGTATAGCTGCTTGAGGAGTATCTTTAGTAACCTTTCAATTACAAAGAATATCAACTTGTACAGTTTTAAAACTATTATCATATTCTACAGGAAGATTTACAAACATTCATGAAACACTATATCATTCAGCTCACTTAGCAGGTAATAATCAAGATATACTAGAAATTTTTGCTGTTTTTAAATCACTAGGAGCTGTCCAATTTTTTACAGCCTTTCACTTATGAGCAAATTCCATAAATGGTTTCCATATATTTCATGCTGCTCTATATCAACTTCAACCAAATCACACTTCTTTTCAACTATTATTTCAAGCCCAAACTACAGTTGTTAATTGAGGAGTATATCACATAGTCCATAGATTTCTTGCTTTAATAACGTTTCCATATTCTTTTGTTGATGTTCAAGTCTTTGCCGCAACAGGTCTATCACTTAATGTTAAATTACCATTCCAAGAAGGGGGACGGTTATTAGGATTACTCAACATATTATTCATAATGTATGCCAAAGCAGGAGACATAACCTCTTCACTATTTCAAGTTTTCTTCAGTTCTTCTATAACAAGTCATTTTGTATCTTCTATTCTTAAAATAGGAGTTATTTCTTTCTTTTGTCACATATTAGCAAATACACTATAGGCCTTAGCCATTTCTAGAGGTGTCATTAATCATGTTCCCAAAGCCATAGGTACAGAATAATTATATTCTTTTTGATACTTCTCAAAATATTCTTTTTTGAAATCTCATAAAGAATCAACTCATAACTTCTTCATAAAATTTATTATTTCCTCTTCTCATCAAGCCATATAAAACATCTTTAATGCTGGAATATTTCTAGAGTGATTAAGAGCCTTGGCTATTGTCATCTTTCACATAAATGCAAAATCAAAGTTGTTTGGAGTATAGCTTCTAGAAAAACTTGTTTTCAAATCAAAAACAGGAGTTTGATCTCAGATAGGATTCTTTTGAATCGCTAAAGCGTATACAAAAGGTTTAAATGTTGATCATGGTTGTAATCTAGATGTTACGGCATTAACATTTCACATATTTTCTACATCAAAATAATCTCTTGATCAAACCATTGCAACTATTTCACCAGTTTCATTATTTAAACTTATTAAAGCTGCATCTTTAGCTCAAAAATCTCTTTCATTCTGAGCAGCTTGTTTAGCTACTAATTCTTCTGCTTTATCTTGTAGAACTGGATCTATAGTTGTATAGATTCTAAGACCTCATCTGGCAACCATATCTTCTCCATATTTCTCTTCTAAGTATTCTTTTACGTAAAACACGAAATGAGGATACTTGATTTTTTCTTTTGTTTCTTCAAACTTATAAGCAAAAGAATCTATCAATGACTTTTTATATTCATCAAAATTTATGTAATTATCCTCAAGCATTCTTTGAAGTATAAAGTCTTTTCTTCAAGTTTGATATTCAATTGAGATATCATTATCTTGTTTTATTCTGATAGCATTTAATATGTTTAATAAATCAGAATAATCAATAATAGAACAACCTTTACTATCAATAGTAAGATTATTTTTCATTTTCTCTTTATCAAGTCAACATAAACTAGCTTTTGAATCTGAGATAGGATTTATACTAAAACCATCAATATAATTTTCTAATAATTCAAGAGAATTTTGTTGCTCTTCTGCATCTGCTTCTGTTAAAATTTTAGAAACATGTTCTCATTCTTCTTCTGTAAGAGCTCCACTATATGTATAAGGATATCATAAAAGTCTATCAGGATGACGATAAGGAGAATATTCGCTTGGTCATTTTGGAAGAGAAGCAAGTATCGAAGATTCTAAAATTCATAAGTCTTTTGCACTTTTTCCAAAAAATGTTTTTGATGCTTGCTCTATACCATAAGCATTACTTCAAAATTCTATCTTGTTTAGATATAACTCAAGTATTTTTTCTTTACTTAGTCATTTATTTATTTTGTATGATAAATACATTTCTTTTATTTTTCTTTCAATACTTCTTTCGTTTGTTATAACAGTATTTCTTATAAGTTGTTGAGATATAGTTGAAGTTCATTCAATTTTTGCACTTTTCCCTATAGCATAATATAGAACAGCTCTAACCATTCAAATAAAATCTATTCAAGGATTTACAAAGAATCTTTTATCTTCTCATGCTACTAGAGCATTTACCATATTTTTATTTATCTTCTCATAATCTATATAAGTTCTATTTTCTTTATATATTTTATACAATTCATTTCACTCTCTATCATAAATAATAGAAGCTTCCGAAATCTTTAAATCACCAAGATCATTTACAGATGGCAATGGCTTTAAATATTTTTGATACAAAATAATTCAGGCTAATGCTCCTCATACAGTTAAAAAGAGTACTACAAATAGCACAAATCTAACAAAAATCTTTCCTATCGAAAATTTTTTCTTTATAAATTTATTTTTATTATATTTTCTTGTATATCTATTTTTTAATGTCCTTCTAGGAGGTACTTTTTTTCTAAAAACCATAAGCAAATATTATTAATTAATTTTTTTAAACTCATAAGCAAAAGATTCAATTAATGCTTTCTTATAATCATCAAAAGTTATATAATTATCTTCAAGCATTCTCTGTAAAATAAAATCTTTCCTTCAAATATGGTATGCAATAAAAATATTTTCTTTTTGTTCTATTTTTATTGAGTTAATTATATTTAATAAATCAGAATAATCAATAATAGAACATCCATTATTATCAATAATTATTTTTTCATTCATTTTTCTCTTATCTAATCAACATAATTTTGCTTTTTTCTCTGAAATAGATGTTAATTCAAAATTATTGATATAATTTTTCAATAGAATTAGAGAGTCTCTTTGTTTTTCAATATCATCCTTTGTTAAAATTTTATCTTCAAATATTTTATCATATTCATTTTCAGTTCATTGGTATGTATAAGGATACCCCATAAGTCTTTCATAATTATTATATGGAGAATAATAACTAGGAGCTTTTGGAAGAGAAGCAAGTATTGAAGATTCTAAAATTCATAAATCTTTTGAATCTTTTCCGAAAAATTTCTCTGAAGCTTGTTCTATACCTTGAGTATTACTTCAGAAATAAATACTATTTAGATATAGTTCTATAATTTCCTCTCTACTTAGCTCTGTTTCAATCTTATAATATAAAAACATTAACTTTATATCTCTTTCTATACTAGTTTCATTTATTATATATGTATTTCTTATAAGTTGTTGAGTTATAATAGAACCAAACTCTATTTTTGCCTTTCTATCCTCTAGTTTGTATAAAATTACTCTCGCTAAATTTTTTGCATTTCATTTTAGTCTTGTAAAGAAGTACTTATCTTCAGATGCAACAATAGCATTAATTATATTTTTACTTACATCATTATATTTTACATAACTTTCCTTATCTAAATGTATAGAATTTTTAAACTCTACCACAGAAGGAACAGGTTCTAAAAACTTCTTATAAAATAGAAAAACAATTATTGCTAGTACTATAGTAGCAATAATTGTGAAATATATAAAAATCTTCAATAAAATTTTAACTACTTTCTTTAAATTCATATAACCTTATTTATCTAAAACTTCTTTATAGTCATCTCATAAAACTATTTCAATTTTCACTCCTTCATTTTCACTATAAACTGGAGCATCCATTTTCTTAGACTCAATGCCTAGAAATTCCTCTAAGACTTTTATTGTTACTGAATCTTCACTTATTCAATTGTAATAAATCCTAGACTTTTCATACTCAGTATCTTTCACATTTCACAATGCATTATTCATTGGAACATTAAATCAATATCTTCTCAATTTACCAGCTAGTGATCAAGCTATTCATCAAACTTTAGATGCATTAAATATATTTATCTCATAATTCTCCAAAAATGCTTTTGGATTGTTAAATATGTTGTAAGCATACTTGTTTAAAACTTCATAATTATTAAGATTATACTTATTGCTTCATTCAACTAATAAAACACTCATATTATCAAAAAGTTCTTGTTGAGGAACATATAGAAATCATCACTTCAAACAACTATTATTTTCTCAATACATACAAGAATTATTTAGATTGAATGAAGGAACCATACTAACTTCATTCTGTTTCATAAATTTTCAAATCTTTAACATAGTAGTTATTTCTATATCTGTTTTTACATTTTTATTTAAACTTAAGAACAAGTCTTTTATTTTTCATATATCTTTAAAGTATCCTAACTCCTTTAATTGCTTTTTGATAGCGGCAAGTACTTGTTGTTGTCTTAAACTTCTATCAAAATCACTAGTTGAATGCCTACTCCTAATGTATTTTAAAGCAACTTCTCAATCTAAGGTCCAAGTTCACTTTTTTAACATAAAAGTTGTATATCAGTTTCCTAAAGGATATTGTCTATCTATGAAAGTTTTAGGAACAGTAATTTCAACTCATCAAAGTATATCTATTATGTCTGTAAATCATTTAAAGTCAACATTCGCATAATAATCTATTTTTTCTCAAGTTATATCTGTAATTTTTTCCTTTAATTTATCCATAGCATAATCTTCTCCTTTCCACAAAAAGGCACTATATATTTGGTTTATTTTTCATCTTCATCATTTTTCTGGAAATTCTACATAAAGATCTCTAGGAATAGATAACATTGAAATGGTTTTATCCTTGAGGTTTAAACTTCAAAGTATCATTGTATCAGTTAGGTTAGGAGCATCATGGTTTCATCATCATCTTCATACCAATAAAACATTAATTTTTTCTTCTTTTATTTCATTTTCGTTATTTTTAGTACTTCCAGTAGAGGTATTATCATCTGAAATAAGACTCGCAGCATCTCAAATAGACACATTTAAAAGATCAAATTCCATTCATTCAATAAATCTAGCAAGAGAAGCTCAAAGCATAAATATAAAAAAAATAGAAACAATTCCTACTATTTCTAAAATAAGCCTATTTTTCATTTTTCATTTATTGTTTTCTTTTATTTCTTTTGTTTTTTTAGACACTAAGTATTTTTTAAATGCTAAAATTATCACGGACAAGATTATAAACAAAAACTATTTTTTATCAAAAAAAAATAAGAAAAGCAGGATTAAAAATTATGAGAGAAAAAATGATTTAGAGAGAATTTTATGAAAAAGTTGTTTGCGTGTATTGACTTTTAGAAAAAGTGTTTAAAATATGAAGAATTTGGACACAGTACTTCAAATTACAAATTATAGTTTAAAAAAAATAATGAAATCATTCCCAAAAATAGAGGTAACAGCAACTAGAGTAGAGACAACCCGAAAACACCCCGCTAGTGACATAAAAGATACAGAAAAACATGAGTTAAAAGTCTTTGATTATAGAGATCGGTGTTCTTTTGGTAACTATATAGAATATACAGCAGATTGTGGTATTTTCACAACATTAAGTGGAATTATATTTATGGGAAAACAAGCTCCTTATTGAAAAAGAGATTTCTTGACTCTACCTAAGATTCCTATATCAATGGAAATCGTCTGGAATAATAAAAAGTATAATTTTTCTTTAGATGATACACTAAATGATATTTTAACTAAATTATGAATTGGAGATTGTTGAAATATACAACCTTCTTGGGGAATAGAAAGAATAAAGGACAATGTAAAACAGGATTTTCATCATATACAAATTAAGGAAAATTTTACACAGGATCTTATGTGTTGAGTATTGAAGAGAAAGTCTTCTTTTTCAAACTTATGAGATATAAACCCTAACGAAAGAGTTTCATTAAAAATTAAAAAGTTTGTAAATTTTTTGAAGACTAATTTTTATTGAATAGATGTAAACTTTAAGGTTGATACTAAGGATTGAGAAAAATATATTTCTTTAAATGACCAAATCTGAGAATTTACTCCATCTGCACGGTGAGACTTTAAAGAAATGTGAGAAGAGGGAAAGCAAAGAGATGTACAAATAATACAAACAGAATTTATAGAAAATAATAAACCTAGGAAATGATGCATACTAGCAGCTTGACACAACTGAACAAGAGTTAGAGCAGATTGAAGTCCTAATACATGAAGGGATGGTTGAGCAAACTGACAAAGTTTAGATGCACATCATACTCATTGTTCAGAAATAGAAATATGAGAAGAAAAAGTTAAACTATCTCCTGAGCAGGAGGAAAACTATCATGATAGATATGTTTCTGAGCTTCTTTGTAAATATAAATTTGATTGGTGAGATATAGACTTTGAGACATTAGAACCTCTTGACAATACAAAAAATGATTTAACAAGACAATGAATCTCTTTTAGAGTAAAAAAATGAAGTCTTAGAACAGAAAAATTTTGGGAAGAATATGATCTTATTGTAAAGCTTATAGAAGACTTAGATATATCAAAGATAGATATAAAAGAGGATATAATAAAGGGATGATATATTCCTAAAAAAACAAAGAATATATTAAAAAAAATAAAATATAAGGAACCAAAGCTTTCTAAAATCATAGAGAATAATAAAGAACTCTTTATTTGATTAATAGAGTGAATGTTGAGAAGGGAAGTTGAATACAGAGTCTGATTATATAGTAGAAGATATAAATGAATAGATGAAGAAAAATCAAGAGTTATACCTTTTCCTAACCTTTGATATACTATTGCATTAGAGAAAGATGATAAATGAGAAGTTACTCTAAGAATAGCCCCTAGAATACACTCAAAAGGTGCACTTGTTGAGTTGGTATGACAAGATCTACAGAGAGTTCCAACAGATGATGAAGAGCTTAATCCAATTGTAGCAGAAAGAAAAATGTTAAGTTCAGAAATTATAAAAGAGATTATTGAGAAAGGAGAATTAAATGTTACAGAGGGAGCAAGGCTTGATTAAGTTATTCCAAATCCTCAAAAATATCCTCTTCAATCACTCTTACATTTTCTAATATATTTACTAAACACACAAGCAACTTTTTCTGGTAAATGTAAATGAGTCATATTTCAGTTCTTTAATACACTAGCAGAATTCATTATAAAAAGCTGTATGATTTTAGGAATTTCATCTATGTATTTATTATAATCATAATTATCTAAATCATGGGTATATTTCATAGATAATATCTGAAGTAGTCTTACATACCAGTCTCTAACATTAGGAGAAAAGATATTCATATCAAATTTATTATTATAATAAAAATTATCAACTCTAGCATATATTAGATTTTCTATATGTCATCATACTCATTCTTCTTTATGTTCTTTTTTATAAGGAGTAGGATCAACCTCCAACCAAACTCCATTTTCCTCATCATATGCCTCAACAAAAAGATGTTTTTGATTATTTTCTAAGATGGTTTCTGAGTTAAATATTCATTTTTTACTTTGAGAGTTATCTATTTTAGTATTTTTTTCAGATAAAATAAATCAGCAACAAAGCCTACAAGGGATTCAAATATCTCTAAGAATAGCAAATAGTAATTTTGCAGAAGACGTACAATCAAGCTTTTCTGACTTATCAAGCTTTTCTAAATAATTAGAATCTGGATTTTCTCACCATAAATCCCATTGGGAAGATAATGAATATGATGTTTTAGATCTTATGTAGTCGCTAGCCTTTTCAATCTTTTGAGCAATAGAAATTCAAGATTCTTTTAATTCTTCTATCAAGTTTTTAGTTTCAAGAGAAAGATTAACTCAATCTAAGATTTTTTTTCTTTCAACTTCTCTTGGTTTAGTTGTATTTATTTTTTCTCACTCATAAAAATCTATATTTATTTCTTGCTCAAATCAATTATTTTCTACATAAAATACTCATGTTTTATCCACTCAAATTTTTATATCTTTAGGAAGAGAACTAATATCAAGTTCACAACAACTAAAAAATGGAATAGGAGTTATTCATTTAGTTACCCTACAAGAGAATGTATTTTTGATTCAATACTTATTTTCTATTTTTCAAGGAATATATTCTATTAATTTTTTTGAATCATAATCATCACAGAACAATTGTAAGAATGAGTTATAGTCACAGAACTTTTGGTAAACCATAAATCAAGATTTTTGATTTTTTATAGCTCCAATTTTATCTAATTTTTCAGGACTCTCTAATTCTGGAAGAAATCTTTGAGGTCTATGCCAAGACTTTGCTAAATTAGGTATTGTTGTGTATTCTCATATTTTTTTCTTTGTATATAGATTTAAATTAAGTCATTCTTTGGCTTTTATTCTAATTCTTTCTATTACAGCTGATAATTTTGGACGGAAATCTGAATATGGATTATTATCCAGATATTGATCTAAAGCTTCTGCTAAAAAACTAGTTTTCATTTATTAATTTTATTTAGTTATTTCTATAGTATGTGATTTTATTGATAAAAGTCAAATTAATTTTGACCATTGGTTACTTATTTGTATAATACAAATGTTATATGTAAATGCAGATTGTAATACGAAGTGCAATTTTTGTTATTGCAAAAATGTAATACCAAGAATTTACAGAAATAATTATGAT